>DATNFA010000116.1:0-229451 GCA_035606615.1 Steroidobacteraceae bacterium | reverse complement strand
AACGGCGTCGATTGGCTGCTCAAGAACCGGCGCGAGCTGGTCGACGCCGAGTTCGTGCTGAATCACGACGGCGGCGGCGTGATGCTGGAGGACGGCCGCGCGGTGCAAGTGGATCTGACGGCCAGCGAGAAGGTCTACGCGGACTTCGATCTCACCGTCACGAACCCCGGCGGTCACAGCTCGGTGCCGCCGCGCGAAAACGCGATCTACAGTCTCGCGCGAGCACTCGATCGTGTGTCGAGCCACGACTTCGCGTTCGAGCTCAACAACGTGACACGCGCGTATTTCGAGCACATGGCGAAGCACACGGATGCTCCGCGCGCTGCAATCCTGCACGGCATTTTGCAGTCGCCGCCGGATGCGGACGCGCTGAAACAGATCTCCGAGGATCCGATCTACAACGCAGTCGTGCGCACGACGTGCGTCGCGACGCGTCTGTCCGGCGGCCACGCGAACAACGCTCTGCCGCAGACGGCGCGTGCCAACGTGAATTGCCGCATCCTGCCCGGCCATTCGCCGGAAGAGGTGCGACAAGAGCTGGTGCAGGTCATCGCCGATCAGACGGTCAAAGTGCGCTACTACAACTTCCTGACAGAGCAGCTCGACGAAGTTGCACCGAACGTGCGCGGCTACGCACCGCCGCCGCTGCGCGCCGACGTGCTGAAGCCGCTGGAGCGAATCGCCGCGAAGATGTGGCCGAATGCGTCAGTCGTGCCGGCCATGGCGGTCGGGGCCTCGGACAGCATTTACACGAACGCAGCCGGCCTGCCGACGTACATGGTCAGCGGCACGGCGCTGCCGCGCGAAGACTTCCGCGCGCATGGGCAGGACGAGCGGCTGGGGGTGCAGGCGTTTTACAACGCTGTGGATTTCTTCTACGACTATTTGAAGGCGGTCGTTTCGTACAAGTGAACAGAGTCGGGCTAAAGCTCGACCTACAAGTCTCCGATGTCGGTTGTGGTTGACCTGTAGGTCGGGCTTCAGCCCGACTCTTATGGCGTTGCCTTCACCTTGAACGCCAGCAGCACGTTCCCCGCCAGCTGCCCGAACATCCCGTAGCCCGAGTTCACGAACAGATACCCGTTCGCTGCCGTGATCGACGCTGCGTCGATCGAGCCACCGCGCGCCTCTACACCATTGACCGCTTCGAACGTCCGCGCCGTGTCGAACTGAAACAGCACTTCGCCGGTCTTCGCGTCGAACGCGCGCAGGAACCCGTCGAGGCTGCCTTCGATGACCGCGCCATCGATCACCGCGGGCGCCGCGGACAGGCCGATGTTCGTCGCGCAGCTCTTCACTCGCGTCGCGCGATCGCCGTTGCAGTCGGGCTGCGCGGTGTAGGTCCATAGCACTTCGCCCGTGTCGATCTTCACTGCATGCATGCCCGGCTTCTGCGTCGCGCCGCCGTCCTTCGGCGGTGCGAACCCGTACGGGCGATTGATCGGCGCGAACACGCGCTCGCCGTCGGAAGCGATGCCCCAGTGAATACCGCCGAGCGGCGAGCCTTCGCCGAAGTCCTGGCGCCACACGAGCTTGCCGCTGTCAGGATCGAGCGCCCAGACCGTGCCGGCCTTCTGGCCGGCGAGCAGGATGTCGTGGCCGTCGGAGCGCTGCGCGAGGATCATGGACGCGCCAAAGTCGACGTCGCGGAACACGGTTTCCTTCGGGCAATTGAGCCCTTTGCGATTGCGTCCGCAGCCGCTCAGGAAGATGTCGTTCGCGGTCGCCTGAAAGGCCCAGCGCAACGTCCCGTCCTTGAGGTCGATCGCGAGCACTGCGTCGGTCGTCGGGGCCGCGGGCTCGGACGTCGATTCGCCGGTGCCGACGTAGAGCACACCGCGCTTCGCATCGATCGTCGGCGAGCTCCAGATCGGCGCACCGGACGGACCCCACAGCATCTTGCCGTCGCCGCGATCGCGCACCGGCTTCGCATCTTCCATCGTATGCGCCGTCCAGATCGTCTTGCCGGTGCGTGCGTCGAGCGCTTTCACTGCGCCGTGACTCTTGCAGCACTCGTGATCGTCGTTGCCGCCGAGCGAGATCTCATACTGCGAGATCGGCACGTAGACGCGATCTTCATGCAGGACCGGCGTGCCGGTCGTCAGCGACAGCGGATGCAGGCCGACGGCCTGGACCCAGATCTGCTTGCCGGTCAGCGCATCGACCATGTGCACGTTCGCGCCGAGATCGCCGAACACCAGCACCTTGCGCTTCGAGCCGGGCAGTTCGCCGTAGCCCGCGCTCGTGCGCAGCGGCACTTGGTTCTCGTAGACCCAGCGCACGCATGGCGGTCCGTCGATGTCGATTGCGTACAGCCGCGCCGCATCCGGCACTGGCAGGAACAGCGTCTTGCCGACGATCGCGGGCTGCGAGCGCATCGCGGTCGCTTTCGGGAAGGCGAACGCCCAGGCGAGCTCCAGGTTGCGCATGTCCTGCGTGCGCAGGCCAGCCTGCTCGGCGCTCAGGTGGCGATAGCTGCGCTTGTCGAAGCCGAATCCCATAACGGTCGGTGTGGCACTGAGGTCGAGTTTGCCGCGGCTCGCCGGGCACATCGCCTGCGCTACCCAGTCGTCGCGCGTCGCTTCGCGGCCGGCCAGGAAGTCGATCACGTCCGAGCGCTCCTGCGCGCTCAGGGCCGACGCCTGCGTCTGCATCTTGCCCTGCGTCAGCGCGTAGCTGATCGTCTGGTAACGCATGCCTTTGAGCGTGTCGAGCGAAGGCGAGCGCGTCGCTTCGGGACTGTTGTGGCACGCGGCGCACACGCGATCGTAGACCGCCTTGCCCGGATGCTCGGCGGTTTGCACGCCCATGGCGGCTTGCGCCGCGGCCATTGCTTGAGGGTTGCCGATCGAAGGCGCTTTCGATGGCGACGTCGGCGGCGTCTGCGCAGGCTGCGGTTGCGCGCATGCCCCGAGCAGGAGGGCGGCGACGAGTACGTGCGAAGCTCTGACGATCATTCTTCTATCTCCCCCGCGATGGAGTTGGGCTATTACAGGCGCGCGCGCGTGTCCTGACAAACAAGAATTGTAGGCGATGGATGCGCTACAGTCGCTGCATGGGTGCGGCCGCGATTCTCCGGTATCTTGCCGTCCCGCTGCGGATGGCGCCGTTGCTCTTGATCGGCACGTTCAGCGTACTGCTGGTGCTCGCCGTCTACGCCCGTTTCCTGGGCATCCCGCTCGCCCTGATCGTGCTGTCCTGGTTCAGCAAGTATTCGTTCGTGCTGATGGATCGTCTCGCCGAGGGCGTCGTGGAGCCGCCGGTGCTGTCGACCGAGATGGTCAACCCGCTCGACGAGCAGCGCCCGCTGATCCTGCTGGTGATGACGATCGGGCTGTTCTACGGCTCGAACGCGGCAAGCTACTGGGTGGGCAATGGCGGCTCGCTCGTGTTGTTCATCGCGGTCGCCGCGACCTTGCCGGCCGTCGTCGCCGTGCAGGGCGCGACCGGCACAGTCGTGCAATCGCTGAATCCCCGCCGCGTGCTCGGGCTCATCGGGCGATTGCGCGGCGACTATCTGCTGATCCTCGGATTCGTCGCGCTCGTCTGGTTGTTCGCGCGCTGGGTCGTCGCGTCCTCGATCGGCGATGCGCTGCCGCTCGTGGTGCGCATCGCATTGCTGATGTACGCGTGGCTGGCGATGTTCTCGCTGATCGGCGGCGTGTTGTTCGAGCGCCGTTTCGACATCGGCCTCGACGACGTCCACACGCCTGAAGGCGTCACGGACGACGACGACGCGCCGGATGAGCGCATGCGGGATCGCGAGATCGATCGCATCTACGCGGAATGGCGCGGCGGTGCTCATGCGAACGCCTGGAATACAGTGCTCGCTCTCGTCGGCAAGAGCAGCGATCCGATCGCCGAGTTGCGCTGGCTCTATCAACGCGCAGCGCAGTGGCCCGATGGCCGTCTCGCCGATCGTCTGGCGCGCGAATTGTTGCCGCGGCTGCTGGTCCAGCGCAGCACCGGCGAGGCGCTCGACCTCGTGCGTGAACGCCTCAAGAAGGATGCGCGTTTCAGGCCAGCCGGCAGCGCCGACTTGTTGACGCTGGTCCATCTGGCGCGGACGGCCGGAGACCGTCCGACGGCGCGGCTGCTGCTGCAGGACTTCAGCAAGCTCTATCCGGGTGACGCGGCGCAGGCGATGGTCGATCGCCTCAACACGCAGCTGCAGTAAAAAAGGTTCCACCCGCTTCGCTCGCGGCGTGAACTGCGACTTGCGTCGAAGAACCGCGGGGCCGCGCGACTAAACATATGCGCCTTCGTGCGCCAGATGCACGCGTATCCGGGAAGCCCTCATGCGTACTCGATTGTCCTTCACTGCTGCGCGCGTCGTCGCTCTCGTAGCGACACTGGCATGCCTGCCGGTGCTCGCGGATCCCCCGGATCATGCGCCGGCGCACGGCTGGCGCAAGAAACACGATCCGGCATACGTCGGCTATACCGGCAGGGAATGGGAGCGCGACTACGGCATCGTCGAAGGCCACTGCAACCGCGATGACATCGGCACCGTCATCGGCGCAGTGGTCGGCGGCGCGATCGGCTCGAAGGTGGGCGAGGGATCCAACCGGACCGTCGCTATCGTCGTCGGCTCCGTGCTCGGCGCCGTCGTCGGGCGCGAGATCGGCCGCGACCTCGACGAGCGCGATCGCGCCTGCGTCGGCCATTCGCTGGAGCTGGTCAAGCTCGGCCAGAGGGTGCGCTGGTCCAACGAGCAGACGCGTGTCGCCTATGTGCTGACCCCGCTCGCCGCCGTCAAAGGCGATCCGAGCGGCTGCCGGCGCTACACGCTTCAGGCGACGCTCGACGGGCGCGCCCGTACGTCGGATGGACGTGCCTGTCGCACCGGCGACGGCACTTGGGCGATCAAGTAGCCGGCGGAATGGGGTAAGCTCCAGCACTCCCCGCGGATGTGCTGGAGCTGTCGTGTCTATCTACGGCCTGCTGATTTTTTCTTCCGTTTACCTGCTTGCGGTCGCCACGCCCGGTCCCGGCATCGCGGCCATCGTTGCGCGCTCGCTGGCGCGCGGCTCGCAGGGTGCGGTGGCGTTCATCGCCGGCTTCTGGATCGGCGACCTGATCTGGTTCTCCGTAGCCGCAACCGGCCTGGCCGCGCTCGCGCAGACCGCGCGTGTGGTGTTCGTCGTGATCAAGTACGCAGGTGCTGTGTACCTGCTCTATCTGGCGTATCGCCTGTGGACGGCGCCGCCCGCAGCAGCGACTGAGCAGCAGGCGGTCGATACCGGGCAGAAGCCAATGCAGCTGTTCCTCGGCAGCCTTGCGTTGACGATGGCGAATCCGAAGACCGCGATTTTCTTCCTCGCGCTGCTGCCGACCGTCGTGCGGCTGGAAGAACTCACGGTGGTCGGCTTCCTGGAAATCGTCGCCGTGATCTCGATCGTGCTGCCGCTCGTGCTCGGCGGCTACGTGTTCCTCGCCGCGCGTGCGCGCCGCATGTTCAAGAGCGAACGCGCAGTGCGCACGATTAATCGCAGCACTGGCGCGGCGATGGCGTGCGCCGCTGTCGCCGTCGCGACGAGATAAGAAGAGAAATTCTCTCGCCAAGATCGCCAAGACCGCAAAGAAGAACCAGAGATTCGAATTCGAGGATCATAGATCCATCAATCTGAATTCCGACCCTTGGCGATCTGGCGTCTTTGCGAGAGTTTCTCCGGTCCCCTTCAACTCTAGAACTTGTAGCTCAACCTCCCGTACACGAACCTCCCCGATCTCCCGAACGGTGAGTAGTTCGAGAACGACGTCGTGCCCGTCGGGTTCGCGAGCTGCGTGTTCGGGTCCGGATACTCGTCCAGCAGGTTTTCCGCGCCGAGCGCGACGCGGATGCTGTCCGTGATGTCGAAGCGACCCTCGAGATCGATCAGCGTCTTCGCGCCCAGCTCGATGTCGTTGGGCACTGTTCCGGCTGCAACCGTCGCGAATGTCGCGGCGCTGTCGGGCGACAACACCTTGCCGTAACGCGTCGCGCGCAGCGTCCCGCCCCAGCGATCGAGGGTCCAGTTCGCTTGCGCGGTGAACTTGTTGTCGGGGGTGCCTTCCTCGAAGGTCAGGATGTTGAAGCGGTCGAACAACACCGGCGGCGGACTCAGCGCCGCGAGCTGCGGAGTGCTCGGCACGCTGGTCACATCCGTCTCGTTGAAGTTCGCGGTGAAGGTGAAGTCGAAGCGGCCGGCGCCGGTCGCGACCGGCCAGTTCAAGACCACGTCGACGCCCTGAGTTTCCGTGTCGACGCCGTTGATGAAGAATCGCCCGCCGCCCGCGCCGATGAAGCCCTGGCCGGCGAGGTACGTGCGCACCGCCGCCGAGGTCAGGTTCTCCGACAGCACGATGCGGTCGTCGATGTCGATGCGATACGCGTCGATCGTGATGTCGACTTCGCCGAGCCGGATCACTGCGCCGATCGAGTAGTTCAGCGACTCCTCCGCGTCCAGCTTTTTCGCGCCGAGCGCCACTGCGATCGGGTCGGTCGCCGGGAACGTGGTCACGTCGAACGGCAAGCCGCCGATGAAGTTCGTCGAGGTCGTCTCGAAGAACTGCTGCTGGAGCGACGGTGCACGGAAGCCGTTCTGCACGGACGCGCGCAAGGCAAAGCTCTCCGTGAAGTCGTAGCGCCCGGCGAGCTTGCCCGACAGGTTCTCGCCGAAGTCCGAGTAGTGCTCGCCGCGTACTGCGACCGACGCGAGGAACTTGTCGGTGACGTTCGCTTCCAGGTCGACGTAGGCGCCGACGGCAGTGCGGTCCTCGCTGCCGGCGTTTTCCGGCCGAAAGCCCGCGAACACCTGCGCGCCCGACGCTGTCGGCTGGCCGTTCAACTGCACGCCGCCGTTGCGGTATGAGTCCGGCTCGCCGGCGAAGATCGAGTACTCCTCGCGCCGCGCTTCGATGCCGACTGCGACGTTGAGCGGCGAGGCGAACGCGCTCATCTCGACGGGCCGCACGCCCGACAGGTTCAGCACGATCTGGTCGTAGTCGAAGCCGCCGGCGTCGAACACCGTCGGGCTGGCGGGCCCGAGCGAGCGGTTCAGCGTGTTCTCGATCGTGAACTCCATCTTGTTCTTGCCGTACACCAGCGAGGAGTCCATATCCCAGTCGCCGAGCTTCCAGCGCACGCCGTACGCCGCCGAGTAGTCGGTGACCTCCGGCGCGATGAACGGCAGGAAGCCGTTCGGATAGATCTCGATCACATTGCGGTTCGACGGATCGTCGGCGAGACGATAGAAGCCGGGCGCCTTGGCGTCGCGGTCCTGCCAGCTCGCCCAGCCGTACATGTGCGCGCCGGCCGCGAAATCGTAGCCGGCGTTGACGAACACGGTCTTCTGGTCGAGCTCCGGCTCGCCGTACCACGAGTTGAAGCGATTGAAGGTCGCCTCGCGAGGATCCAGCGTATTGCCGGGCAGCAGCGGGTACTGCCGACGCATGTCGTAGCCGCCGCGCTCGGTGTGCTCCTGGTCCTTGTATTCCGCAGCGATCGTCACGAAGCCGGATTCGCCGAGCGACAGTCCTTTCCATGCCGAGGCCACCAGCGTCTCGCCGTCGGAAACGCTGCGTGACAACTTCGGCGGCGCGGTCCAGGTCGGCGGCAGTACGGCACCGGCGAACCGATCGTCCGCCGGGGCCGTGAGCGTGTCGTAGCTCGAATCGCGCCAACCGTAGCTGACGGTGGCGTCGCCGCCGTCGTGCGCTTCGCGCATGCGCAGGTTGAGGACTCCGGCGATCGCGTCGGAGCCGTATTGTGCCGAGGCGCCGTCGCGCAGCACTTCGATCGATTGCACCATGGCGGCCGGAATCGTGTTGAGGTCGACTGCCGAGGAGCCACGGCCGATCGTGCCGTTGACGTTTACGAGCGACGCGGCGTGGCGCCGCTTGCCGTTGACGAGTACCAGTGTCTGATCCGGCGCAAGTCCGCGCAGGGCGGCCGGGCGGATCGTGTCGGTGCCGTCCGCGAGTCCGGGACGCGGGAAGTTGAACGAGGGCAGCGCGACTGCGAGCGATTGGTTGAGCTCGGCGACGCCGACGTTCTGCAGCTGCTCGCTGCTAACGACGTCGACGGGCACCGCAGTATCCAGCGCGGAGCGATTCGCGACGCGCGTGCCGGTCACGACGACCTGTTCGAGCGGCTCGTTGCCCGCATCCTGCGCCTGTGCCACGAGTGCGAGCGCGGACGTTGCCGCCGCGATGACGACTCGACGTTTGTAAATCATGGTGTCTCCCTGGGCCATCGAAGGGGATGGACGTCGGGCGACTCTAGCAGAGGCGCACTGGTGCGCGGCAGAGCCTGTGCGTATACCAGCTTTATGCGATTCAGGCGTTGCAGGCCGCGGCGAGTCGCTGCTCGCGCCCGGGACGCAAGCGTGGATGCGGAGCGAGACCGCTCAGCAACAGCCAGCTCGGAAATTGCTTGCGGAGCGCGGGCGGGCCGAGCAGTTGCACGTGGCCGAGCTGGATCTCGCGGCGCAGATCGCGAATGCCGCGCCAGGCTTCGATGAACAAGCGCAGGTCGGCGCGCACTTGCAAGTCCACTTCGTAGCCGGGCGACTTGAGGCACATGTCCGTGTTGCCGCGCTCGTGCACGAGCCAGAACTGTCGTCCATCGGGCGGCGCGTTGCGGAACTGGAACTCGATGACGGTGCGGCCGGCCGGCATGCGCGCGCTGTCGATGTTCCGATGCATGCTCCAGGCGAGGAATGCGATATCGAGATCGTCCTCGTTCATGTCACGGCTCCAGCGCTGTCCCCACACTGCCAGCGTATCGATGATCGGAGCCAGCTCCTGGCCCGCGGGAGTCAGCGTGCAGCTGCGCGGCAAGCCTTTTCTTGCCGGGCCGCGCTTCACCAGTCCGGCGCGCTCGAGCTGACTGAGACGACGCGACAGGAGCGAGGGCGAAATGCGCGGCACGCCGCGGTGGATCTCGTTGAACTGCGTGCAGCCGTCGATGAGCCGGCTGACGACGAGCAACGTCCAGCGCTCGCACAGCAACTCGACAGCGAGCGCGAGCGGACAATATTGACCGTATTGATGTGCCATGACTCGATTGTCCTCGCGGCGCGCGGCCGCAACCAGTACAAAACGGCAAGTAGTGGCGCGAGTGGCAGCGGAGCTAGATTGCTGCCGCCCGAGGTCAACATGCAAGGTGATTGCGATGATGAAGATGGCGCTCGCGTTCGGCCTGCTCCTGCAGGGCGTTGCCTGGTCGGCGGAAGCGCCGGCTAACTTCGTCGTGGAGTGGAACAAGCAGCTGCTCGCCGCGGCGGAAGCAGAAGACGGATTCATGACCCTGAAGGGCGTGCGTACCGCCGCGATGATGCATCTGGCAATGCATGACGCGCTCAGCGCCATCCGCCACGAATATGCTCCGTACGCGTTGCAGGCGGACGCTCCGGATGCAGATCCGATCTTCGCGGCATCGCAGGCCGCGTATGAGATCGCACTCAGTCAGTATCCGAAGCAGTCGGTGCAGTGGCAGATGCTGCTCGCCAGTACCGCACATGCGAGCGGCGCCGCGTGGCAGCGATCGGTCGAGCTGGGCAAGGCCGCGGCAACTGCGGTTCTCGACAGCCGCAAGAGCGACAAGTGGGACAGCCAGGCCGAGTATCGATTTCATCCGATGGGTCCGGGCGTCTACGCGGAATTCCGCGAGCACAGCGGCACGCCTGAGGGCTTCGTGTTCGGCGCGGGCTGGGCGACGGTCAAGCCGTTCGCTCTGTTGCGTCCGGATCAATTTCGCGTCGGCCCGCCGCCAGCGATCGACAGCAAGGAGTACGCGGCGGCGTTCGACGAAGTGAAGGATGTCGGCGCCTTCGCGAGCCGCACGCGCACCGCCAATCAGACTCACCTGGCGATGTGGTGGAAGGAGTTCGTGGAAGCCTCGCACAATCGCCTGGCGCGCGATCTGGTCGTGCGCGATCGCTTGGAGCTGACTCGCGCCGCGCGGCTGTTCGCGTTGCTCAACATGAGCATCTTCGACGGCTACGTGAGCTCGTTCGACAGCAAGTTCTTCTATAACCACTGGCGCCCGTACACGGCGATCCATTGGGCAGACAAGGACGGCAACCCGGCCACGGAGCTGGATGCGCAGTGGGACAACTTGCACAAGCACACTTACGCGTTTCCTTCGTACCCATCCGCGCACGGCACCGTCTGCGGCGCTGCCATGACGGTGATGGCGGCCACATTCGGCGAGAAGCGCGAGATCTGGATGGAAACGCGCGAGGTTGACAAGGCCGGTCCGATGTCCGGCAAGATCGCGATGAATCCGCCGACGCGCAGTTTCGAGAGCTTTGCGGCCGCTGCGCTCGAATGCGCGATGTCGCGCGTCTACCTCGGCATCCACTTCCGCTACGACTCGGTGGCCGGCAACGAGCTCGGCCACAAGGTCGGCGGCTACGTGGTCGAAAAATATCTAACGCCAGTACGAGGGCTGTAGGTCGGGCTTCAGCCTGACTCCGGTCGGGTCGCACCCCGATCATCCGGCCGCGTCTCTCTCTGATTCGCAGCCCCTTCCTCGTCATCCCCATGCAACCCGAGCACATCCAGCAGCGTGTCGCGGCGCTCCGCCAGCGCGATGCCGAGCGCGGTCAGGTCCAGGCTCGAGGCGCTGACTTTCGGGAACAGCTCCTGCTCCTCGCTGGCGACGTGCTGCGCGACGCGCCTGTCGAGCAGGTCGACCTCGTTGCGGAACGACGGATCCTCGGACGTCATCGACTCGATGCGCACGATGGCTTCCCGGGCCTGCTGGTGCTCGACCTGCGCGTGGTCCACCAGCCTCCTGTCCTCGCTCGTCAGGGCTCTGCTGACGGCGGGGTAGAACAATTCCTCTTCGATCTGCGCATGGACGCGCAGCATCTTGCAGATGCGGCGGGCGAGGGGATCGAGCTGCTGGGGTGCGGAGCGGGCGAACTCGGCGAACAATTCTTCGGCGAGGCGGTGGTCGCGCCGAAGCAGGCTCAGCGCATCGGGCGCGATGTCGTCGGAATCTTCGTCGAGGGAAGCGGGGCGAGCGCGGGCCATTGGAATGTCCTCGGTGATGTGTCGGCGGCGAGCGTCGTGCTCTAAGCATCCACCAGCTGCCGTGGTTCCATCGACCGTGCGCTATCATTCGACAATGACTGCTACTCCCCGACTGTCGAAGTTCCTGCGCGGGATCCACTGCTTCGCCTGCGAAACGAGCCACGACCCACGCACGCTGCTCGGCGTCTGTCAGCGCTGCGGCATGCCGCTGCGCGTCGACTACGATCTCGGCGCGATCCGGCTGCAGCGCTCCGATCTTGCCGGACGTGCTCCGACGTTGTGGCGCTATCGCGAGCTGTTGCCGCTGGAGGAGGGCGATGAGACCTCGCTCGGCGAGGGCTTCACGCCGTTGCTCGCCGTCGCAGAGAACGTCTGGGTGAAGGATGAAGCGCGCAATCCGACCGGATCTTTCAAGGCTCGCGGTATGGCGCTGGCCGTTTCGATGGCGAAGCATCTCGGCGCGAAGAAGTTCTCGGCGCCGTCGGCCGGAAACGCGGCCGGGGCACTGGCTGCCTACGGCGCGCGGGCCGGGCTGCCCGTCGTCGTGGCGATGCCGGACGACACGCCGAAGCCGTTCTTCGACGAATGCGAGTTGTACGGTGCCACGATCCATCGGGTGCACGGGACGATTGCCGACGCCGGAAAATATCTGCGCCAGCACGGTCCGAAAGACGCCTACGACGTTTCGACGTTGCGTGAGCCTTATCGCATCGAAGGCAAGAAGACGATGGCGTATGAGCTGGTCGAGCAGCTCGACGGCGCCGTGCCCGATGTCGTGCTGTATCCGACCGGCGGCGGCACTGGACTGGTCGGCATGTGGAAGGCGTTCGACGAGATGGCGGCGCTCGGTTGGATCCCGCGCGACCGGCGACCGCGCTTCGTCTCGGTGCAAGCAGCAGGGTGCGCGCCCGTCGCGAAGGCTTTCCACGCAGGCGCGGAGCGCACTGAGGCGTGGGAGAATGCGCAGACTCGCGCCTACGGTCTGCGAGTCCCGGCGCCGCTCGGCGGTTTCATTTGCCTGCGCGCGTTGCGCGAGACGCACGGCACGGCGATCGCTATCGAGGAAGCGGACATGCAGCGGGCGACGGTCGAGCTCGCTTCACGATCCGGCATCGATGTGTGTCCGGAAGGCGGCGCAGCCTGGGCAGCGCTCGCTCAACTGCGTCAGAGCGGGTTCGTTCGTCCGAGCGATCGCGTGATCGTGTTCAACACCGGCACGGGGCTCAAATACCGCTGACCCAGCGCAGCAGGCCGTTGAGGTCCAGGCCGCCGATCTGGCGCGCGACCTCGCGGCCTTGCTTGAACGCGATCAGGGTCGGGATACCGCGAATGTTGTACCGGCCCGCCACGGTCGGTTCTTCATCCGAATTCACTTTCGCGAAGCGCGCCTGGTGTTTCAGGCGCCGCGCTGCCTCTTCGTAGTGCGGTGCCATCGTGCGGCATGGACCGCACCATGGCGCCCAGAAGTCGACGATCACCGGCAGATCGCTGCGCGTGATGTGCTTGTCGAAGCTCGCAGTCTTCAGCTCGAGCGGATGATCTTCGAACAGCGGGTTGTGACACTTCGCGCAGCGCGGACCTGCGGCGAAGCGATCGCGCGGCACGCGCACGACGGTATCGCAGTGTCCGCACACCAGGTGAACGGGCTCGCTCGCGGCAGCTTGATCTGCACTCATTGCCGGGAGCTTATCGCCTCTTGCGTCGATGTCACACGCCAGATGCGATTGCCGACGTCATCCGCCACGAGCAGCGCGCCGCGGGCATCGACGGCGACGCCGACCGGCCGGCCGAGCGCATTCTCGTCCTTGTCGACGAAGCCGGTCAGGATCTCTTCGGGCTTCGCGCCCGTCGGACGGCCGTTGGCGAACGGCACGAAGATCACTCGATAGCCCGCCAGCGGCTGGCGATTCCACGAGCCGTGCTGGCCGACGAACGCGCCGCCGCGATAGCGCTGCGGCAGCAGGTCGCCGCGATAGAACACCAGCCCGAGCGACGCTGTATGCGAGCCGAGCGCGTAGTCGGGCACGAGCGCTTTCGCGACGAGATCGGGCCGGGGCGGCTGCGGGCGCTCATCCACATGGCTGCCGTAGTAGCTGTAGGGCCAGCCGTAGAACCCGCCGTCTTTCACCGAAGTAATGTAGTCGGGCACGAGATCGTTGCCGAACTCGTCGCGCTCGTTGACGGCAGTCCACAGCGCGCCGCTTTGCGGTTGCCAATCGAGGCCGTTCGGATTGCGCAGGCCGGTGGCGAACACGCGCGACGCCCCAGTTGCGGTATCGATCTCCAGGATCGCGGCGCGCCGCTCCTCATTCTCCATGCCGTTCTCGGCGACGTTGCTGTTCGAGCCGACCGTGACGTACAGGTGCTTGCCATCGGCGCTCGCGATGAGGTTCTTGGTCCAGTGATGGTTGATCGGCCCGGCCGGCAGGTCGGCGACCTTCGTGCCCAGCCCGCTGATGCTTTCCGCGCCGTCGCGATATTCGAAGCGCATGACTGCGTCGGTGTTCGCGACGTAAAAGGTGTTATGCACCAGCGCCATGCCGAACGGCGAATTGAGGTCCTTGAGGAATACGCTGCGGGTCTCGGCCTTGCCATCGCCGTCGGCGTCGCGCAGCAAGGTGATGCGATTCGGGCTCGGCACGCCGGCGCCAGCTTTCGCCTGCGCCTTCTTCATGAAGAAGCCTTTGATGCCCTTCTTGTCCTCGGGGCGATCCGCCGGCGCGTTGGTCTCGGCGACCAGCACATCACCGTTCGGCAAGACGTAGAGCCAGCGCGGATGGTCGAGATCGGCGGCATAACTCGCTACTGCGAAGCCCGCGGCCGCGGCGGGCGTCTGAGCGCCGCTCCAGCCTTTCGCGGGCGCGACGTTGACGGTCGGAATCGCCTTTTTTTCCGGCTGCGGCAGCGAGGGATTCGGTCCGCTGCCGGCGTCGATAGGCAGATCGCTGCGCGAGCCGGCGCACGCTGCGAGCAGAAGGAAAGTGGGGATGATTACCGTAGGTGCATCGGTCCATCTGCTCATGCTGCGTCCTCAGTGAGCCTGGCCGCTCACCTCTAAGTCCTGAGTGTCGAGGCGGTTGCGCAGGTTCTGATATTGACGCTCGCCCATCTGTTTGGCGCGCTCTACCGCGCGATCGCGCAATTCGCCCACTACCTGGTCTTCGTACTGGGTCGAGGGAACCAGCGCGCCGAGTAGCGCACCGATCGCCACCGCGAGGCCGCCGAACAGCAAGGGCCGCTCTTCGAGCGCCGACATCACCCGATACTGCGCGCGACGAGTCCGAGCGCGCACGGTCCGCACGCGATCGTAGAATCTGCCGCGCGGCGAGCTCGCTTCGGCGGACAGCGCTTCGTCGTCGAGCGATTCGTCGTCGAGAAATTCGTCGTCGAGCGGCGAGTCATCGTCGTCCTCGCCGGGATATTCGTCGCCTATCGTGATGCTGACCGGTTCGCGCGGGCGGACCGCGGCGACGATGAGCCAGCCGAGGCCGGCGACCGTCAGCAGGACGGGCACGGGATGGCGTCGCACCGAGTCGCCGACCGCGTCTGCCATTTCGCCGCCATGCTCGCGCAGGTAGGCAAGCGAACGATCGAGCAGCTGGCTCGGCTGCAGCTTGCGCTCCAGCGCGTCGAGCGTACGGTCGAGATCGGCGCGCAGACGCTCTGCCGCGCGCTCCAGCTGCTCCGGATCGCGGCTCGAGCCGGGGTGTTCCCCCGGATGTTCAGACGACGCATTCATCACGTTCTCCTCGCGAGCACATCCACGTCCTGGCGGACCGCGGTGCGCGTGCGTTCGATTTCCAGATGCGGCGGCACCAATTTCCTGCGCGCACCCTGCAGCAGCAAGAGCCCGACGACGCTGATCACCGCGCCGACGATGAGTGCGGCGAGCCACGGCTCCATCACTTTTGCGAGGCCCAGAATGATTGCTGCAATGAGCGCCAGCGACCCGGCCAGCAGCGTCGACACGGCACCGATCAGCGCGACGATGCCTGACCTGGCGCGCGTCGTGGAATCGGACAGCTCAGCCTTCGCGAGGGCGACTTCGTTGCGCACCAGCTCAGTGAAAGCACTGATGAGGCGACCCAACAGCGTCGTGGCGGACTCGTGCTCCAGCTCGCTCTCATCGGCAAATTCGGTGGGCGCGGTTCGTGCCATGTCAGGTGATCTCGTCGACTTCCTCGGTCAGCGTGGGCGCACGGTGCGCCGAGGCTTTCGCGAAGCGTGCGAGCACGAATCCGACCAGGACGCCGCCGGCGATGAACAAGCCCGGGTTGCGGCGCGCGAGCCCACGCGTTTCGTCGACGAGCTCTTCGATGCTGCCCTCGCGCAGTCGTGTCGCAAGATTGCCGACGGTCCCTGCGAGGCGGCTGGCGAGATCTGCGAGCGTGGGCTCGGATTCGCTGAATTGCGCGCCGCTGCGTTCCAGGGCTTGCGCAATCCCATCGACCCGTTCCGCGGCCGAGCGCTTGCGCTGCTCGAGCGTGCGGCGGCCGTCTTCCTTCAAGCGTTGGGTAAACCCGCGGGTCGGGCGCGTGGCGGATCGGGGATTGGGTTCCATCGCAGCGCTCCCTTGAACACTTCAGTTCAAGAGCCGAGCCGGGCTGAGAGTTCCCCTTGCTATTGCGCTGTAGGTCGGGCTTCAGCCCGACAGCTTCAGCTCGCGTTCGCGAGCTGCATATCCGGCTGCAATATCTTGTCGAGCGGCCGCGGCCGCCCGATCGCATACCCTTGCCCGAACTGCACCCCCAGCTCGATGAGCCGCATGCAGATCTCGGGCGTCTCGACATACTCCGCCACAGTCTCCATGCCCATGCCGTGCGCCAGCTGCGTGACAGCGCGTACCAGCGAGTCCGAGCGCTCGTTGTGCAGGATGTCGCGAATGAACGAGCCGTCGATCTTCAGCACCGAGAAGTGCAGTGCCTTCAGGTGCGCGAGCGAGGACAGGCCGGTGCCGAAGTCATCGAGGGCGAAGCGGCAGCCACACTCCGTGAGCCGCGCCATCAGGCGCTGCGCATGCTCGAGATTGCTCACCGCGGCAGTCTCGGTCAGCTCGAACTCCAGCCAATCGCCGGGCACGCCGCTGCTGTCGATCTGCACTACCAGCCAGTCGAGGAACGTCGGATCGCTGAGCGTCGGGCCCGACAGGTTGATCGAGAGGTGCATCGGCTCGAAGCCCGGCTCGCGCTTCGCGGTTGCGAGCCGCGTCAGCACGTTGCTGATGACGCAACGATCGAGCTGCGGCAGCAGCTGGTAACGCGTCGCGGACGACATGAATTGACCTGGCAACACCAGCCGGCCCTTTTCGTCGACCAGACGCAGCAGCATTTCGTAGCGACGCACCTCCTCCGGTTGCAGGAGCGGCGCGATCGGCTGGCCGAACATCTGGAAGTTGCCCTTCTCGAGCGCCACGCGCAGCCGGCCTACGATCGCGATGTCGTCGATGCGGCGGTTGATGCTCGAATCGTGGACCTCGTATGACTCGACGCGATTGCGGCCGCGATCCTTGGCGGCCTTGCAGGCGACCTCGGCCGCGGCGAGCGCGTGGTCGAAGCTGCGTTCGCCGCCGCGTACCGTCGCGGCACCGAAGGAGATCGACAGCGGGATCGAATCGGTGCCGATGGTAAACGGCACTGCACTCACGGCATCGCGCAGCTCGTCGCCGATCGCGCGGGCGCGCTCGAGCGGACAGTCGGGGAAGAAGATAGTGAAGCGGTCGCCCGACAGGCGGCTCAGCACGGCATCGCGGCTCGCGAGCTGCTGCTGCAGCGCATGCGCCACCGCGGCGATCACCTGGTCGCCGGCCTCGAAGCCGAGCAGATCGTTGACGACGTGCAGCTGGTCGATGTCGCCGTACAGAACCGTCGCAACCGTGCGCGCATCGCGCGAGCCCAGCCGCCACTCGATGAGTTTTTCGACGCCGTTGCGCGTCAGCAGGCCGGTCATGGGATCGCTCGGCTGCGAGATGATCTTGGAGAGCTGGTGCGAGAGCAGGCCGATAGCGCGCGCGTCCTCCTTGCTGAACGCCTTTTGCTCCATCGTGCGGAAGATCAGCGCGACGCCGGCAAGCTGCGCCTTGTCGTCCTGGATCGCGATCGCGAGGAAGCGGCCGAGCAGCGGCCCGCTCGCTTCGAAGCGCACTTTGTTGCTCACCACCGGCTCGGGCCGGTTGCGGCATTCGAGCAGGAAGGAATCCGCGACGTTCTCGAGGATGTGGCGCACCTGCGCGGCATCGGCGGCGGAGCACTGGAATTCGAAATGATCGCGCGACGGCGGCGTGAACGCGATCGCGTGGCACGGCACGCGCTGCTGCGCCTCGAAGAGAAATTGCCGGATCGCTGCGGACGCTGACATGGTTCGGACACCGGTAGCGTCAGGACTGCAACTTTGCATGAGTGCGCCGGCCGGGAAAACAGCGTAAGAGGAATGCCCGCAGATTGATGAGAGACCAGTCGCAAAGGAATACGCATTTGTTGCCGCGGGGCGGCGTGGAGCCGCTGCGAAACCGCAAAGGTGTGACTTGCATCACAAGACGCACTGCAGCGATGACAGGTCAACACGATGGCGTGTTTGGGGGCCGGACTGAGTCTGGTCAGCCAGCAGGCAAAGATGAGTCCCAATTCAGCGATTCCCCGGCTGCTGTCCGGCGTGTCGGCGCCGTTTGAAGTGCTGGATCCATCCGGCAAAGCCATCTTCCGTGTCACCGCAAACACTGCGGACAAAGAGCGCACAGACAGTGCGCCGATCCTCATTGCCAAGATGCCGAACAGTGGCAATTACTGGTTGCGCCTGCGCTCCGCAGCGGGAGCCGAGGCGCTGGATCTCGGCATGACCCCGGCGGGAGAGGGCTTCATGCTGGCCTACGATCCTACAAAGGGAAAAGCCCGCAGCCTCTTCGGCTGGAGGGGAGTGAACGTATTCGATGCTGCTGGCACCGAGGCCGCGACCCTGGTCACGGGATGGTGACGGCGGACAGGTGATTCTGTCGAACGACGGCAAGTTGATGATGGAAGCGGGCTCGACGGCCGAAGGCCGCGGCGTGGTGCGTGTCGGCCCATTCTTCACCTGCACGGGAACGCGCCTGCCGAACGGCATGGGCGCACCCGACTGCATCATGGGCAGGCTCAGCGGCTCGATCAAATGAGCGCGTCAGCGGCTCACTCGATGAAAATAGTCGCCGGCTGCTCCAGCATTTCCTTCAGCGCCTGGACGATTTCCGCCGCGTCGTAACCGTCGACGAAGCGGTGATCGAACGAGGAGGAGAGGTTCATCATCAAGCGCACGGCGATCTGGCCGTGCAGCACCACCGGCCGCTCGATCGCCTTGTTGACGCCGATGATCGCGACTTCCGGCGCATTGATGATCGGCGTCGACACGATGCCGCCCAGCTTGCCGAGACTCGTGATCGTGATCGTCGAGCCGCCCAGCTCGTTGCGGCTCGCCGTGCCGTCGCGTGCCGCTTGCGCGACACGGCGGATCTGCGCCGCCAGCTCGCCCAGGGACAACGCTTCGGCGTGATGCACGACCGGTACTTTGAGGCCGTCGCTCGTCTGCGTCGCAACGCCGAGGTTCACGCCGCGGTGCTGGACCAGCACGTTGCGCTCGGCGTCGTAGCGCGCGTTGCACTTCGGGAAGCGCTCGATGACGCGGATCAACGCCATGCCGAGAAACGGCAGGTACGTGTAGCTCGGCGTGCCCTTCGGCAGCTTCGAGTTGAGGTGCTTGCGCAGACGCTCCAGCTCGGTGATGTCCACTTCCTCGACGTATGCGAAGTGCGGGATGTTGCGCTTCGACTCGGCCACGCGCTGTGCGCTGACCCGGCGCACGCCCAGAATGCGGATCTCCTCGGTCTCGGTGCGCGGCTGGCGTCGCGCGCTGCCGTTGCCGCGTGCAGCGACGCCGGGAGCGCCTTGCTGAGCCTGATTGATCGCCGCATCGAGATCCTGCCGCTGGATGCGACCGTCGCGCCCGCTGCCGACGACTGTGGTGAGATCGATGCCGGATTCGCGCGCGCGCCGGCGCGTCGCGGGCGACGCGAGCACGCGGCCCGAGCGAGGAGCAGCCTGAGCAGGCGGAGTCTGTGCTGGCGGAGGAACCAGAGTGAGATGCGAGCCCGCAGCCTTCTCCTTCGGAGCCGCCGGCGCTTCCTTCTTTTCCTCGACTTTCTCAGCTGCAGCGCCTTCGGCCGTCTCCAAGACGATGAGCTCGGCGCCCACGGCGATGTGATCGCCGGGCTCGCCGCCGAGCGACACGACGCGCCCCGACACCGGCGCGGGCATCTCGACCACGGCCTTGTCGGTCGACATCTCGACCATCGGCTGGTCCTCGGCGACGCGATCGCCGACCTTGACGTGCCACGCGACGATTTCGGACGAGACAGTGCCTTCGCCGAGGTCCGGGAGCTTCACCACATGGCGGCTCATTTCGCCTCCATCGTTGCTTTCAATGCGGCGGCGACGCGCGCCTGGCCAGGAAAGTATTCCCATTCGAATGCGTGCGGGTACGGAGTGTCCCAACCCGCGACGCGCGCGATCGGCGCTTCCAGGTGCCAGAAGCATTCTTCCTGGATGGTCGCGAGGATCTCGGCGCCGAAACCGGCGAAGCGCGTGGCTTCGTGCGCGACGACGCAGCGGCCGGTCTTCTTCACCGAACGGACGATCGTCTCTTCGTCGAGCGGCACGATCGTGCGGATGTCGATCACTTCCGCATCGATGCCCAGCGACTGCGCAGCCGCCATGCAGACATGCACCATCGTGCCATAGGTAATGATCGTGACCTGCTTGCCCGGCTTCACGATCTCCGCGCTGCCGATCGGCACACGATAGTGGCCGTCCGGCACGTCGCCTTTCGGATGCGAGCTCCACGCGACCGCGGGCTTGTTCGGGTCGCCGTCGAACGGCCCGTTGTACAGGCGCTTCGGCTCGAAGAACACGACCGGGTCGTCGTCCTCGATCGAGGAGATCAGCAGACCCTTGGCGTCGTACGGATTCGACGGCATCACCACCTTGATGCCGCAAACGTGCGCGAACAGCGCTTCCGGACTCTGCGAGTGGGTCTGGCCGCCGCGGATGCCGCCGCCGCATGGCGTGCGGATCGTGACCGGCGCGTTGAACTCGCCGCCGGTGCGATAGCGGATGCGCGCCAGCTCGCTGACGATCTGGTCGTACGCCGGGTAGATATAGTCGGCGAATTGAATCTCGGCCACCGGCCGCAGGCCGTTCACGCTCATGCCGATTGCAGTCGCGACGATGCCGCCCTCGGCGATCGGCGAGTCGAGCACGCGGTGCTGGCCATACTTGCGCTGCAAGCCGTCGGTGACGCGGAACACGCCGCCGAAGTAGCCGACGTCCTCGCCCATCGTCACGACGCTCGCGTCCCGCCCCATCATCACGTCCATGGCCGAGTTGAGCGCCTGGATCATGTTCATCTGCGTCATTTGGTTTTCTTCTCCGCCTTGTTCTTCTGCTCGGCACGCTCCGCTGCCAGCTGCTGGCGCTGCTTGGCGAGATGCGGCGTCAGCTCCTTGAAGATGTCGTCGAACATCGTGTCCGGCGCGAGCTGCGGCCCATCCGTCAGCGTGCCGTAGGTCATTGCTTCGCGCCACGCCGCGCTCACTTGCTCTTCGCACTGTTTCGCCAATGTCGCCTCGCGCTCCTCCGACCACTCGCCGAGAGCCATCAGGTGCGACTTCAACCGCTCGATCGGATCGCCTAACGGCCACGCTTCGGCATCGTCCTTCGGCCGGTAGCGCGACGGATCGTCACTGGTCGAATGCGGCGCCACCCGGTAGGTCACATGCTCGATCAGCGTCGGCCCGGCGCCCATGCGTGCGCGCTCCGCTGCCCATTGCGTGACTGCATACACCGCGAGGAAATCGTTGCCGTCGACACGAATGCCGGGAATGCCATAGCCCGGCCCGCGCGCTGCAAACGATTTGAGCTCGCCCCCCGCGAAGGCCTGGAAGGTGGAGATCGCCCACTGATTGTTGACGACGTTGAGGATGACAGGCGCGCGATACACCTGTGCGAACAACAGGGCGTAGTGGAAGTCGGCTTCGGCAGTGCTGCCGTCGCCGAGCCACGTGGCAGCGATGTCGTCCTCGTTCTTGATGGCCGCAGCCATGGCCCAGCCTACGGCCTGCGGGAACTGCGTCGCGAGATTGCCGGAGATCGAGAACAACCGCGCTTCCTTCGAGTGGTACATGACCGGCAGCTGGCGCCCTTTGCACATGTCGCGCGAGTTGGAGAGGATCTGACACATCAGGTCGACGAGCTTCTGCCCGCGCACGATCTGCAGTCCCTGATTGCGATATCCGGGGAACAGCATGTCGGTGGGGCGCAGCGCCATGCCTGCCGCAACGGACACCGCCTCTTCGCCGGTCGACTTGATATAGAAGGTCGTCCGTCCCTGGCGCTGCGCACGATGCATGCGGTCGTCGTACGCGCGCGTCAGCATCATGTGGCGCAAGCCGAGCTCGAGATCCGAGGGCGCGAGGTGCGGGTCCCACGGCCCGACCGCGCGATGATCGTCGCCGAGCACGCGCACCAGGTCGTTCGCGAGAGATTCGGTCTGGGCGAGCGGCGCGGCCGGGTCCGGCCGTCCCGCACTACCTGCCGGCGAGAGCTTCACGTAGCTGAAGTCCGGCTTGTCGCCCGGGCGGGCGGGTGCTTGCGGAACGTGCAGTCGGGTTCGGATGGCGCTCATTCGTTTTTCCTACGCTTGTGTGATCAGCCGCTTCGCCATCTCGTCGGCGATGTCGCTGGTCGGGCGGTTCTCCGCACGCGAGCGCGCGAAGATCTCGGTCAGGCGCTCGGGAATCCTGCTGATCTCCGCTTCGATGGAGGCAACGCTCGCGCCGCCCAGGTATTCGCGCCCGACGCTGATGATACCTCCCGCGTTGATCACATAGTCCGGTGCATACAACACGCCGGCCGCGTGCAGGCGTGCCCCGTCCGCGGCCGTCGCCAGCTGGTTGTTGGCGGCGCCCGCAATGATAGTCGCCTGCACTCGCGGGATGGTGTTGCTGTCGAACACGGCGCCGAGCGCGCAGGGCGACAGGACATCAACGCGCTCGAACAGGATTTCGTGCGGCTGCGATGCAAGAGCCGAAAATTCCTTGCAGGCGCGCTGCACAGTCTCCGGGCGGATATCGGCCACGCGCAGGCTGGCGCCTTCGGCAGCGAGCAGGCCGCACAGGGCATAGCCGACGCCGCCAAGACCCTGCACGCCGACCGTGACGCCGCGCAGGCTGCTGCGACCGAGTTGAAATTGCACGGCCGCCTTGATGCCGAGGTATACACCCAGGGCAGTCTTCGGCGCGGGGTTGCCGTCGGCGTCGACCGCGGTGCGCGGCAAGCCGCTCACGTAAGGAGTCTGCGTCGCGACGACTTCCATGTCCGAGACCGTGGCGCCGACGTCCTCGGCAGTTATGTAACGACCCTCGAGCGAGTCGACCAGGCGGCCGAATGCTTCGAGCAAACGCGGCGATTTAGGGTGTCCGCCGTCGACCATCACGACAGCCTTGCCGCCGCCGAGCGGCAGTCCGGCCATCGCATTCTTGTAGCTCATGCCGCGCGACAGGCGCAGCGCGTCGGTCAGAGCGTCGGCGCTCGAACGGTAGTGCCAGAAGCGGCAGCCGCCGGCGCCGGGGCCGCGGCGCGTCGAATGCACGGCGACGATGGCGCGCAGGCCGGACTCCTTGTCCTCGGCGAAGACGACGCGCTCATGCGCGTCGAAAGACGGGTTGTCGAACATCGGTCTAGACCTGGAGTTTAAGAAGAACGTGCTACATTAGCGCCTGCTAGCTAGCAGATTCTTCTAA
This sequence comes from Steroidobacteraceae bacterium, assembly GCA_035606615.1. Lineage (GTDB taxonomy): Bacteria > Pseudomonadota > Gammaproteobacteria > Steroidobacterales > Steroidobacteraceae > Steroidobacter. The sequence goes on along the minus strand of DATNFA010000116.1, from coordinate 206,605 downwards.
ACGAGGGCCACTTTGGAGTGGAAACTGCTATGACTGCCGAGCCGCAGAGGCGCGAGTCCAGCCGTGAGCTGGATCGCGTCGACCGCCAGATCCTCGCGCTGCTGCAGGCGGATGGACGACTCACGGTCGCGGAGCTCGCCCGCACGGTCAATCTCACGCTCACGCCATGCATCGAGCGGGTCCGGCGGCTGGAGCGCGATGGATTCATCGAAGGCTACTTCGCGCGTCTCAATCCGCGCCGGCTCGGGCTGCAGCTGCTGGCGTTCACCGAGGTCACGCTCGATCACGCGAACCCGGACGTGTTCCAGCGCTTCAAGGACACGGTGCAGGTCATCGACGAGATCATGGAGTGTCACATGGTGGCCGGCGGTTTCGATTACCTGCTCAAGACACGCGTGCAGGACATGGAGGAGTACCGGCGCGTGCTCGGCGACAAGATCGCGGCCCTGCGCGGCGTGCGCCACACGCAGACGTATTTCGTGCTGGAAGAAGTGAAGTCGACGCACGCACTGCCGATTCGCGGCAGCGACGCCGCTCGCGCGCCGGTCCGACGTCGCCGCAAGGCCGGTTAGCACCCTGTAGGTCGGGCCGCTCCAGCGCATCCTGCGGCCGCGCCATTCGCGCATCCATGCGCAGCAGCTTTAGCCCGACAATCTTTCTACAATATTGCTCCACATGTCTCGCTCCCAGATCCTCCTCCTCACCGCGCTCGCCATGCTCGCCTTCGCCGGCAACTCACTCTTATGCCGCTTGGCGCTCGCCGGCACGACAATCGACGCGGGCACCTTCACCGCGGTGCGCATCGTCTCGGGCGCACTGACGTTGTGGATCATCGTTCAGCTTCGCAGCGGGACACGCGGGCTCGCTGGCACTTGGGCTTCGGCCGCTGCGCTGTTCGCGTACGCCGCAGGCTTCTCGCTCGCATACATCAATCTCTCCGCTGCAACCGGAGCGCTGCTGCTGTTCGGCGCTGTCCAGGCGACGATGATCAGCTACGGCTTCTGGAACGGCGATCGCTTGCGCGGTTGGCAGATCGTCGGATTCGTGTGCGCAGTGCTGGGTCTGGTCGCGCTGTTGTTGCCCGGGTTGTCTGCACCGCCGTTGCATAGTGCCGCGCTGATGGTTGGTGCGGGCGTCGCGTGGGGCATCTATTCGCTGCGCGGTCGTGGCGCGGGCGATCCGACTTCGGCGACTGCAGGCAATTTCGTACGCGCCGTGCCGTTCGCCGCGGCGCTCAGTCTGGTCATGCTTTCGCGGTTCTCTGTCGACGTCGCGGGCGCGAGTTACGCAATCGCGTCGGGTGCGCTGACGTCGGGTGTTGGCTACGCCATTTGGTACACGGCGTTGAAGGGACTGAAAGCGACGAGCGCCGCGACGGTGCAACTGAGCGTGCCGGTGATTGCGACGATCGGCGGCGTGCTGCTGCTCGGGGAGCACGTGACGACGCGGATCGTGATCGCATCCGTCGCGATTTTGGGTGGGATTGCCTTGGTGATTTTGAACAGGGCGAGGATCTAAATCGCGGTCTCGGTGGTTATGCGTCTTCAATGCGACGCCGCGACTTTTTGCAATCCGCCCTGGTGTTTTCGGCACTCTCGACTGCGGGGCTGGCTACTGGCGCTGACGCGTTCAATTTCGCCACGTTGAAGGGGCGTGCGCGTGCGCTGGCCGGCGCGGCGTACGCTCCGCCGGAAAAGCTCGCACCGCAATTCCTGCGCGAGCTGACGTACGACCAGTATCAGTCGATCGGCTTTCGGCACGATCACGCGCTCTGGGCGCAGACGCAGAGCGCGTTTCGCCTGGAATTTTTCCATTGCGGCCGCGGCTTCAAAGAGCCGGTCGAGCTGTTCGAGCTCGTCGGCGGCGAAGCGCGCGCGATACGTTACCGCCCCGACATGTTCAAGTTCGACGGCAGCGGCATCGACCCGCGCCAGCTGCCCGCGGACCTGCCGTTCGCCGGCTTTCGCGTGCATACCGCGACGAACTGGCGGGACGACGTCGCAGTCTTTCTCGGCGCGAGCTACTTCCGCGCGCGCGCCAGCGACTCGCGGCAGTTCGGTCTTTCCTCGCGCGGTCTCGCGATCGACACCGCGCTGGACATCGAGGAATTTCCGCGCTTCGTCGCGTTCTGGTTCGAGCGGCCGTCGCCCGAATCGCGCACGCTCGTGTTCTACGGACTGCTCGACTCGGTGAGTGCAACCGGCGCTTATCGCTTCGCGCTGACTCCGGGCGTGCCGCAAGCGATGGAAGTGGACGCTGCTGTCTACCCGCGCAAAGCGATCCGCCGCTTGGGGCTCGCGCCGCTGACCAGCATGTATCAGTGCGGCGAGAACGATCGACGCATGGCGAACGATTGGCGGCCCGAGATCCACGACTCCGACGGGCTCGCGATCTGCACGGGCAAAGGCGAGTGGTTGTGGCGGCCCCTCAACAATCCGAGCGCGGCGCGCATCAGCTCGTATCTCGACGAGAGCCCGCGCGGTTTCGGGCTGCTGCAGCGGGATCGGAATTTCGAGCACTACCAGGACGACGGCGTCTTCTACGATCGACGGCCGAGCGCGTGGGTCGAGCCGAAGGGCGATTGGGCACGAGGCGCGATCCAGCTCGTCGAGCTGACCGCGCCGAACGAGACGTTCGACAACATCGTCGCGTATTGGAATCCCGCAGTGCCGCCGCAACCCGGCGACGAACTGCTGTATGGCTATCGGATGTATTGGGGGACGCAGTTGCCGGCCGGACCAACGCTCGCGCAGACGGTCGCAACGCGCACCGGACTCGGCGGTGTCGTTGGACACAACCGCGAGTATTTCTCGTGGCGCTTCGCGGTCGACTTCGCCGGTGGTGAGCTCGCGGCGCTCGCGAAGAGCACGGAGGTCGAACCCGTCGTCACCGTGTCGGGCGGTACGGTCGAGACTCCATCCGCACGACCCTTGCAATCGACCGGCGGCTTTCGGGTGATGTTCGATTTGAAGCCCCCCGATGACAGCGTCGAGCCGATCGACGTGCGGTTATTCCTGCGGCATCGGAACCAGCCGTTGACCGAGACGTGGATGTATCAGTGGACGCCGCCGACGCCGAAGGAGCGTCAGACCGCGCTCGATCTGGCGACCCCGTCATAACTTGTGCGTGGAGAGCAGCAGGCTGGTTTCGGTGCTCGAGATGCCTTCGATCAGCCGGATGCGGCCGAGCACGCGATCGAATGCTTGGAGGCTGTCAGCGCGCAATTCGGCGACGATGTCCCAGCGACCGTTCGTGCTGTGGAGGGCGCCCACTGCGGGATCGCCGCGCAGGGCTTTGAGCACGGCCTCGGCCTTGTTGCCCTCGACGGCAACGCTCATCAGCGCGCGAATGCGCTGCTCTTCCACCTGCGGGCGGAGGCGCACGGTGTAGCCCATGACGGTGCCGTCGGCTTCCAGCTTGGCGAGCCGGTTTTGAACGGTGCCGCGGGCGACTCGCAGCTTCTTGGCGAGCGTCGCGATGGGGGTGCGAGCGTCGTCCCGGAGCAGGGCGATGAGTTGGCGGTCGATGTCATCCATATCGGAGCCGGGCTGAAGCCCGACCTACAAGTCAAATCGCCAGCGCGGGCTGACATTATGCGCAATATTACTCTCATTTTGATCAGTTTTCTGGCTATTCGTTGACCCTGTGCGCCCGGAACATGGGCCGGTCTTCCGGAGATCTATTCCCATGGTCGATTACATCGGACTGGAACGCGTGCAGGAACTGGTGGCCCGGTTGGGCGCCGCCCGCTTCATCGAAGGTCTCGCGAGCGAGATCGAGGCGGACTATCGCCGCTGGCGCGACTTCGACAAATCGCCGCGCCACGCGACGCATTCGCCCGTGGGCGTGATCGAGCTGATGCCGATCAGCGATGGCAAGCTGTACTCATTCAAGTACGTCAACGGCCACCCACAGAACACCTCGCAGGGTCTGCTCACGGTCACCGCGTTCGGCGTCCTCGCCGAAGTTGCGACCGGCTATCCCGTGCTGCTTTCCGAGCTCACGTTCACCACTGCGCTGCGTACTGCTGCGATGTCGGCGCTCGCCGCGCGTTACATGGCGCGGCCTTCGAGTGGCACGATGGCGCTGATCGGCAATGGCGCGCAGGCTGAGTTCCAGTCGCTGGCCTTCTATCACATGCTCGGCATCCGCGAGCTGCGCCTGTTCGATACCGATGTCGCGGCCACCGAAAAGCTCGAGCGCAATCTCGCGCTGCTCCAACTGCCGGCACTGCGCGTCACTCGCTGTGGTTCGGCCGCTGAAGCAGTGCAGGGCGTCGACATCGTCACCACTGCGACGGCGGACAAGCGCAACGCGACGATTCTGTTGCCGCACATGATCGAGCCGGGCATGCACCTGAATGCGATCGGCGGCGACTGCCCGGGCAAGACCGAGCTGCACGGCGACATCCTGCGCCGGCCCGACGCGCGCGTCGTCGTCGAGTTCGAGCCGCAGTCGCGCATCGAGGGCGAAATCCAGCAGCTCGAGCCGACGTTCCCCGTCGTGGAGTTCGTCGATGTGCTGACCGGCAAGGCGCAGGCCCGCACCTCGGACAGCGACGTCACGATTTTCGATTCCGTCGGCTTCGCGCTCGAAGACTTCTCTGCGCTGCGTTACCTGCATCGCCTGCATCAGGAAGAGCGCGGTACGAAGCGCGAGATTGACTTGCTGCCCCGGCTTGCGGATCCGAAAGACCTGTTCGGCGAGCTCGCGGGCCGGCTCGCGGCACGCGCGTCGCTCAAGGTCGCGCGCTGATGACTACCGGTCGCGCTGCAGTTCTGATCGGTGCACCCACCGACATCGGCGCCAGCGATCGCGGCGCGTCGATGGGACCCGAGGCACTGCGCGTCGCGGGTCTCGCCGAAGCGCTGCGCAACCGCGGCCTCGATGTCGTCGACCGCGGCAATCTCACCGGTCCCGCCAACCCGTGGCAGCCCGCGACCGAAGGCTATCGACACCTTGCACAAGTCACCGACTGGAATCGCCTGATCTACGAAGCGATCCGTGCGGAGCTCGGCGGGCGGCGCCTGCCGATCCTGCTCGGCGGCGATCACTGTCTCGCCATCGGCTCGATCAGCGCCATTGCGCGTCACTGTCGCGACACGAAGAAAAAGCTGCGCGTGCTCTGGCTCGACGCGCACGCCGACTTCAATACGTCGCAGCTTTCGCCGAGCGGCAACATTCACGGCATGCCGGTCGCGTGCCTGTGCGGGTTCGGCCCGCGCGAGTTGACCGGCCTGAGCGGCGTCACGCCGGCGGTTGCGCCGAAGACGATCCGGCAGATCGGCATCCGCAGCGTCGATCAGGGCGAGAAGAAGTTCGTGCACGAGCAGGGCCTCGAAGTGTTCGACATGCGCTACATCGACGAGTGGGGCATGCGGCACACGATGCAGCAGGCGCTGTCCGGCCTGGACGCGGACACGCACCTGCACGTGAGCTTCGACGTGGACTTTCTCGATCCGGACATCGCGCCCGGCGTAGGCACCACGATCCCCGGCGGTCCGACCTACCGCGAGGCGCAGCTGTGCATGGAAATGATCGCGGACACCGGCCGGCTCTCCTCGCTCGACGTGATGGAGCTGAATCCGGCGCTGGACGTGCGCAACAAGACGGCGCAGCTGGCGGTGGATCTCATCGAGTCGCTGTTCGGCAAGAGCACTTTGATGCGCAAAGATGAGTCAGGCTGAAGCCTGACCCGCAGGAGCATTGTGGGTCAGGCTTTAGCCTGACTCCTGTTCTCCCTAGAATAGCGACCCTCTCCACGTCCGAGGGTTCGCCATGCGCTTCCTCCTTGCCTGTGCCATCTCCGTTTCCGTCTGCGCGGCCGGCGCGTTGGCGCAGAACGCACCCACGATCGCCACCCGCCAGGTCGGCACGGCGACGCTGCAGAACATCCCGGAAATCCCTGCAGACGTCACAGCTGCCGTGCAGCGCTATCAGAACTACCGCATGGCGCTGTTTGAGGATTGGTTGTCGGACGGGTCGATCCTGATCGCGACGCGCTTCGGCGCGACTCAGCAGATTCACCGCGTGACGACGCCGGGCGGCGATCGCACGCAAATCACTTTCCAGAGCGAGCCGGTCGCGGGTGCCGTTACGATTCCGGGCACGCAGCGCTTCATATTCACTCGCGACAGCGGCGGGGATGAGTGGTTTCAGTCCTACGCCGCCGGGCTGACGGGCGAGCCGGTGCAGTTGACGGAGTCGGGCACTCGCAACGGATCGCCTGTGTTCAGCCCGGATGGCAAGCTCCTCGCGTACTCGCGCGCGACCAAGGGCTCGGGCGAATACTCGATCTACGTCGCCGATCCCAACGACCCGCGCAGTGCCAAGAGCGTATATCGCGAGCCCGGCTCGATCGGTCCCGACGACATCTCCGCGGACCGCGGCAAAGTGCTGCTCACGCGCAGCATCTCCAATCGCGAGTCGCAGCTGTTCGTGCTCGATCTCGCTTCCGGCAAGGCCACGCAGATTGCGGCGAAGGCCGGCAAGGTGCTGTACACGAATGCGCGCTTTGCGCGCGACGATCGCAGTGTCTACGCGATCTCCACCAAGGACAGCGATTTCGGCCGGCTCGTGCAGATCGACATCGCGAGCGGCAAGGACACGGTGCTGACGCCCGACGCGAAGTGGGACGTCGAAACGTTCACGCTGTCGGACGACGATCGGCTGCTCGCGTACGCCGTGAACGAGGATGGTTTCTCGAACGTCGTCGTGCGCGACATGGTTACGCGGCGCGCGTTGCCGCAGCCGCAGTTGCCGCGCGGCGTGCTGATGAACATGGCGTTCTCGCCGGACAAGACCAAGCTCGCGTTCGATCTGTCGACTGCAACTTCGGCTGGCGACGTGTGGACCTGGGATGTCGCCGGCGGCCAGCTCACGCGCTGGACGACGTCGGAGCTCGGCGGCCTCGATCCCGCGAAGCTCGCGGAGCCGCAGCTCGTGCGCTTCAAGTCGTTCGACGGCCTGTCCGTGTCGGCACTCGTTTATCGGCCGGTCGGTATCGGCGCCGACGTGCGCACGCCGGTGATCATGGATATTCACGGCGGTCCCGAAGGCCAAACGCGTCCGTCGTGGAATGTCGGTGCGCAGTATTTTGCCGGCGTGCTCGGCGCGACTGTGATTCTTCCAAACGTGCGCGGTAGCACGGGCTACGGCAAGCGCTATGCCGAGCTCGACAACGCGGAGAAGCGCGAAGACAGCGTCAAGGACATCGGCGCGTTGCTCGACTGGATCGCTGCGCAGCCGAACCTCGACAAGAATCGCGTCGCTGTCTACGGCCAGTCGTACGGCGGCTACATGTCGCTCGCCGTAAGCACGCACTACGCCGATCGCCTGGTCGGCAGCGTCGAGCGTTACGGCATCAGCGACTTCGCCTCATTCCTCAAGAACACCGAAGCGTATCGCCGCGACAATCGCCGCGCGGAATACGGCGACGAGCGCGATCCGAAGATGCAGGCGGTGTTCAAGCGCATCGCGCCGCTTGCCAACGTGGCGAAGATCACCAGGCCGATGCTGGTGATGCAGGGCGCGAACGATCCGCGCGTGCCGAAGTCGGAGTCGGACCAGGTGGTCGCCGGCATTCGCGCCAACGGTGTGCCGACGTGGTACGTAGTGTTCGCCGACGAAGGGCACGGCTTCCTGAAGAAGCCCAACAACGACCTGCGGCGAGAAGTGGAGACGGTGTTCCTGCGTCAGCTGTTCAACTCGAAGCCGCGCGCGGTGGGAGAATCGGGCTGATCTCGCCGCCGGGGAAGAACAGCTTCACCGGCCGGATTTCGAATATCGTGCGCACGCTAGGCAGCGAGCGTGCGACGTCGATCGCCTCCTCGAGCGACTTGCAGTCCACGAGGTAGAACCCGAGCAGCTGCTCCTTCGTCTCGGCAAACGGACCGTCGACGACGTGCGCCGTGCTGCTCGTGCGGTACTGCACGGCAGTGGTCGTCGGCATCAGACGCACGCAGGGGCCGAGCCGACCCTCGGCCGAGAGCTTGTCGTGTACCTGCAAATGCCTGGCGATGTGCGATTCTTCCTCCTCCTTGGACATCGCATCGACCAGGTCTTCGGGGACGTAGATCAGGATCGAATAGAGCATGGGTGGCTCACCTCTCCCCCAAGGACGGGGCGGGTCACTGGATTCCGACACCCGCCGCGGCGATGTTTTCCTCGAGGTGCGCGACCGAGGAGGTGCCGGGAATCGGCAGCATGACGGGCGAGCGGGCCAGCAGCCAGGCGATTGCCGCTTGCGCCGTCGTCATCGAGTGCTGCTTCGCGATGCGCTCCAGCTCGCGCGAGCCCGAATCGCGGGCCGCATGCTCGCCGGCAGCCAGCGGATACCAGGGAATGAACGCCATCTTGCGGTTCTCGCAATACGCAATGACGTCGTCCGAGCGCCGATCCGTGATGTTGTAGCGATTCTGGACGGAGACGATCCTGGCGATGCCCGCCGCGCGCTCCAGCTCGGCGACGCTGAAGTTCGACACGCCGATGTGGCGGATCTTGCCCTCCTGCTGCAGCTTCGCCAGCTCGCCGAGCGAATCCTCCAGGCGCACGCGCGCGTCCGGCGCGTGCAGCTGATAGAGATCGATGCGCTCGACGCGCAGCCGCTTCAGGCTCCCCTCGCACGCCTGGCGCAAGTGCGCCGGACTGCCGCGCCGCTCCCATTGATCGCGGCCCGGACGGATCAGCCCGCCCTTGGTCGCGATCACCAGCCCGGGCGGATACGGATGCAACGCCTCGGCGATGAGCCGCTCGTTCACCTCCGGCCCGTAGGAGTCGGCCGTATCGATGAAGTTGACGCCGAGCTCCAGCGCCCGGTGCAGCACGCGCCGCGCGCCCTGCGGATCCTTCGGCTCGCCCCAAATCCCCGGACCTGTCAGCCGCATCGCACCGTAGCCGAGGCGATTCACGCGCAAGTCGCCGCCGAGGGTGAAGGTGCCGGCGGCTGCAGCGGGGGCGGGTGTATCGTTCATCGCAAATCTCCGATCTTCATGCTGTCGATGTGGCGCGTGCCCGAACGTCTAATCACAGGCAAGCGTTCCGGGAGTCATCCGATGCAATACATGTTACTCATCTACGAAGACGAGCGGATTTACGGGCCGGATCGCGAGAGCCCGGCGGCGCGCGAGCGCCGCGCGCAGCACATCGCGTACAGCCGTGAGCTCGGTGCGACCCGCCTCGCGGGCTCGGGTCTGAAGGATTCCACCGCGGCCACGACGATCCGCACGGCGGCCGGCAAACAGACGCTCCACGACGGGCCGTTCGCGGAGAGTCGCGAGCAACTCGGTGGATATTATCTGATCGAGGCGCCGGATCTCGACGCGGCGATCGCGGTGGCGAAGAAGGTGCCGCTCTCGCAGAACGGCGCGGTGGAAATCCGTCCGCTGCTCGTTCCCGGATGACGAGCGCGGCGCTGGGTCTCGTGTTCCGTGAAGCGAGCGGGCGCATCGTCGCTGCGCTCGCATCGCGGTTCCGCGATCTCGATCTCGCCGAAGATTCGTTCGCGGATGCCTGCGCGCGCGCCCTCGAAGCGTGGTCGCGTGAAGGTCCGCCGCGCGACGCGGCAGCCTGGCTATATCGAACTGCCTATCGCTGTGCAGTCGACACGCTGCGGCGGCGACGGACCGAGCACAGGTTTGCGCCCGAGCTCCAACGAAACGCGATCGAAGAGCAGCCCCTGCCCGACGAATGGACACCGATTCCAGACGAGCGCCTGCGCTTGATCTTCGTGTGCTGCCATCCGGCGGTTGCGCTGGATGCGCGCGCGGCGTTAACACTACGTCTCGTGTGCGGACTGGCGACGCGCGAGATTGCCAGGGCGTTCCTGCTTGCCGAGCCGACGCTCGCGCAGCGCTTGATTCGTGCCAAGCGCAAGATCGCGGAGGCCGGCGTGTCGTTCGAAGTGCCGGAACCCGAGGCGTGGCCCGAGCGGCTCGATGCCGTGCTTTCGACGATCGAAATCGCCTACGGGCGCGCACACGAGGACGCGGCCGGCTCCGGGCCGCATTTCAACTACGCTGCCGAGATGCTCGAAATCACGCGCGTGCTCGCGGAGTTGTTGCCGCACGAGGCGGAGACTGCAGCGATGGCTGCCATCGTGCGCTTCGCCGAAGCGCGTCGCCCGGCGCGAGTCGACGCGCACGGCATCATGATTCCACTCGCGGATCAGGATCCGGCGGCGTGGGTCGAGCCGCTGATCGCCGATGCACGGCGGTACCTCGATCGCGCTGTTTCACTGCGGCCACGTGCGCCGCGCGTTCTGCAGGCGAGCATTCACGCGGCGTGGTGTGCTCGACGGACTCTTGCCGAGCCGCCGCCGTGGTCCGAGATCCTCGCGCTCTACGACGAGCTGCTGAGAGTGCGCGACGATTCCATCGTGCGACTCAACCGGGCCGTCGCGCTGGCGGAAGTGCGGGGAGTCGACGCGGCGCTTGCGGAGATCGAGTCGTTGGCGCCGCGGCCGCTCGACGATTTCCTGCCTTACCATGCCGTGCGCGCAGACCTGTTATGCCGTGCAGGTCGCTGCGATGAGGCGCTGGTTGCATACGATGCCGCGCTGGCGCTGGTGGCAACGTCCGCAGAGCGGCTCTGGCTCGAACGGCAAAGAGCAGCGCTGACGGAGTAGAATGCGCGGCAGCATGGCATCGCGCCGCCAAATTCTCACTCTGCTCGGAGCGCTGGGGCTGCCCCTTTCCACCATGACTGACCTGCTAGCTGCCTCGAACGACAAGTTCACTTCCAAGCCAGTGCGCGTGCGCACCATCACCGCGGGCTTGGAGCTTTCGCCGAGCGGCGAGTCGCAGCGAATCGACAGCACTCTCGATTTTCTCACCGACGCGAAGCGCACGTTCGTGGGCGCGGGCTACGAGGTTCAGACGCTGCGTCTGGCAACGAACCCCTGGCTTGCCGGCGCGTCTTCGAGCGATCGACAGAAACTGCTTGCGCGCGTGCGCGAGCTGGACAAGATCGTCAGCGAGCGTGGCGTCATTCTGAGCATCGGGCCAGTGCTCACGGAGGATCGCGCGGACGACAGTCTGCCGCAGTGGTCGAGCGAGCTGATCGCTTCGACGAATTCGACGCACCATTCAGTGGTGATCGCTTCCGAGCGCGGAGTGCACGGCGCCGCTGCAGCGGTTGCTGCGCAAGTGATGGTGACACTGGCGCGCACGCTCGACGGTGGAGTTGCCAACTTCAGGTTCGCCACGGCGGCGAACATTCCTGCCGGCACGCCGTTCTTCCCGGTCGGCTGGCATCGGGGGCCGGAATCCGTCGCGTTCGGCCTGGAATCGGCGTCTGTCGTCGAGCAGGCGTTTGCGGGCATAAGCCAAGGCGAGGATGCGACTGCACGTCTGAAGCAGCAACTCGATAGCGTGCTCGAACCTGTAGAACGGCTTGGGCGTGAAGTTGCGCGCAAGCACGAGCGCACGTATCTCGGCATCGACACCTCGCCTGCGCCGGGCAAGGATCGCAGCATCGCCGCCGCCATCGAAGCGCTCACGCATGAGCCGTTTGGCAATGCCGGAACACTGGAAGCGTGCGCGGCGATCACGGCCGCGCTCAAGACGGTGAGCGTGACGACGTGCGGCTATTCCGGGCTGATGTTGCCGGTGCTCGAAGATCCGCTGCTCGCGCAGCGTGCCGGCGAAGGCCGCTTTACGGTCCGCGACCTGTTGCTGTACTCGAGCGTCTGCGGCACTGGGATCGACGTCGCACCTATTCCCGGCGATACATCCGTGCACACGATCTCAGGAGTGTTGCGCGACGTCGCCGCGCAGTCCGTGCGGCTGCGCAAAGCGCTGTCGGTGCGGTTGTTCCTCGTGCCCGGCAAGAAAGTCGGCGAGATGGCGCGCTTCACCGATCATTTCATGCTGACCGATTCGGTCGTGATGAAGGTGGATTGACGGAGAGACTCTCGCAAAGACGCCAAGATCGCCAAGGGACAGAATTCAGATTCATAGATCGCTAGACCCTTGGATCTGAATCTCTGGTTCTTCTTGGCGGTCTTTGCGATCTTGGCGAGAGTCATTCTGGAGAAATTCTTATGAAACTCGCCTACACAGCACTCAGTCCGTACTGCCGAAAGGTGCGCATGGCGATGGAGTACAAGGGATTGGACTTCGCGATCGTGAGTGCCGACCATGTGACTGAAGTGCCGGCGTTCAATCCGCGCGCTGAAGTGCCGGTGCTGATCGACGACGACGTCGTCGTCTGCAACTCGCCCGACATCCTCGGTTACCTCGATCGCAAGTTTCCGCAGCGGCCGCTTTATCCCGCCGCTGCTGCCGCGTACGCGCAAGTGCGGGAGTGGGAGCGCTTCGCCGACACGCAGGTGGATCCGATCATGACGGTGATTGGCAATTGGAAGTTCGCCGAGCTGCCGCCGATGCCTGACGGTCTGCTGGGGGCCGCGCGTCGCGATCTGGTGCCGATGTACGACCGCGTCGAAGCGCAACTGGCGAATCGCGAATACCTGTGCGGTGAAATCAGCGCTGCTGATTTTGCGCTCTATCCGCAGGTCGGTTCAGGCGCTGCGCTCGATCTGCCGCTCGACCGTACGCGCCATCGGGCGGTCTACGGCTGGCTACGGCGCATGCGCGATCGGCCCGAAGGCCAGAGCGATCTGGCCGCGGCGCGCGAGTGGTGGACGAATCGCAGTCAGAAGACGACAGACACCGAGCGCGTCAACTGGGGAACGTTTCGGCTGGAATGGCTGCTGGCGAACGGCGGCGTCGAGTTCTTCGCCGACCAGGTGCGCACGGACAAGGTGTTGTGGTCGGTGGGCCCGAACAACAATGCACGCAACAATCCGGCGGCGCCGGATTGGGTCAAGAGTTAGCTGCTGGTACGTTCCGCGATCAGCACCTTGCGCACGAGGCGCGTCGCGATGACGGCGACGAAAGTTTTGACGCGCGCTTCGGAGTCCAGGCGCTTGTGCTCGTTTTCGAACAACTCGCGGACGTGATCGACGGACGCGCGATTTTCCTTGGCGAGGGCTTCGATCACTTGCTGGTGGCGGGCAGGATCGCCGGCGTTGTTCCGCAAAACAGCCATCGTTTCTCCTCGACGCTCAGTGTGAGCCGCACTGCTTGGTGACAGTTTTTATTCCAACCCCAAGGGCCGGCATCCTAGCCACCTCCGGCGGTGCTTCCCAACATCCGATGCCCGAGCAGCTTCGACACCGGTTGCATGTTGGATGGTTTCGCTTGCCATGTCAGTAGGTTGCAGGGGCAAGCTAGTACACCGACAAGAAGCTGTCACATTCGGCGGAACAGGAGGAATGCGCAAGTCAAGCAGAAGTGCGCTGCCACAATTTTTTGACGGCGATTTCCGACTGCGCGTCGGCGTCATCACTTCGTAACAGAACCGTGATCAACGCGCGTGTCGCTCGTGCAGGCGCGCCGCTTCTGCGGAACAGCGTCGCACGATGTCGAGCAGCACGCGCTGCGAGTCGGTCGGATGCCAGTCGTGACGCATCGTGAGGCCGATCGGCCGCTCCACATCGCCTGCGGGATGCGGCAGCGCCACCAGCAAACCGGCTTCGAGCTCGTAATGAATCTGGTGCGCCGACAACAGCATGATCCGATCGCTCTCCAGCAACAGCGCGCGGGCTGCGATCAGCGAATTGCATTCGATCGCGCGCGTGGGCGCGGGCAATCCTGCAGTCTCGAACATCTCATGGAAGTGCGCGCGCAGGGGCGTGCCGGCACGCGGCACGATCCATGGATACTTGCTCAACGCCGCAACCGTGACTCGCTTGCGCGCAAGCAGCGGATGCCTGGCGCGCACGATGATCGCGAGCGGATCGTCGAACAGATGTTCCTGGACGACGTCGGCGACCGGCGCAGGACTGCGCAACGCGCCGATCAGGAAGTCGGCCTCACCTGACCGCAAGGAAGCGAGCAGATGCTCGTACGTGCCCTCGACGATCGCGACGCTGTGCTCGGGATACTGCTGCGTGAATTCCAACAGCGCGGTCGGCACCAGGAAGCTGCGCGCCAGCGGCATGGCGCCGATGACCGTGCGGCCCGATTCGCCGCCGCTCAATGCGTGAACTTCGGCACGTGCCTGCGCAATCTCTGCGAAGGCAAGACGTGCGCGCCGCGCCAGCTTCTCGGCTTCGCGCGTTGGTGTGATGCCGAAGCTCGTCTTTTCGAACAGCGGCACGCCGATCAGCCGCTCGAGCTCGCGCGCTGCGCGATGCATGCTCGGCTGCGACATGTGCTGTGCACGCGCGGCGAGGCTGAAGTTGCGATGCTCGACGACGGCGCTGAGCGCGTGCAGATGTGCGGAGCGCATGAGACGAGTCGCATCGAAGTCGAAATTGCGCGCAGCGCCGCGGGTCAACTCGGCAACTGCGTCCCGCAGATGGCTTATGGAGCGCTCGATGCGGCGCGCGCACAGCTCGCCGGCCGGAGTCAGCGCGACGCCGGTGTTGCTGCGAGTGAGGAGGGATGCGCCGAAGTAGCGCTCCACGCCAGCAACGGCCTGCGTTACGGCAGGCTGGGAGATATGCACGGCCCGCGCAGCGGCACTGACGCTGCCGAGCCGGGCAACTTCGCCAAATGTATGCAGGTGCCTGAGATTGACCGACGCCACGAGCGCCGATCCTACGCCATCTATAGCCGTTTCTTATACCCGGGACGCATTTCTAATTAGCTGGGCGGCGCGGCGAGGCCCACAATGCCTGCGACTGCAGCTTTGGGGGAGCGGTGCGATGTCTGACGTGGTGCGCAACGTGCCTCGGGTCGAGCGTCGTCTCGCGACTGCATTCGCCGAGCTCGGCGTTGCAACCGTCCACGAGGCGCAGGGCCGGACGGGCTTGCTGGCGCCGTACATGCGGCCGATCTATGCGGGCGCGCGCATCGCGGGCGCTGCCGTCACCGTGAGCCTGCCGCCAGGCGACAACTGGATGATTCACGTTGCGGTCGAGGAATGTCAGGAAGGCGACATTCTCGTCGTTGCACCGACTTCCGCAGCCGACGTCGGTTACTTCGGCGAGTTGCTCGCTACATCGCTCCAATCGCGTGGCGTGCAAGGCCTGATCATCGAAGCCGGCGTGCGCGATGTTCGCGACCTGACTGCGATGCGCTTTCCGGTCTGGTCCAGGTACGTTTCCGCCCAAGGGACGGTCAAAGAGACGCTCGGCAGCGTGAACGTGCCGATCGTTTGCGCCGGAATGCTCGTGCACCCGGGCGATCTGCTCGTCGCAGACGATGACGGCGTGTGCGTCGTCGCACGCGAGCAAGCTCGCGACGTGCTCGACAAATCCATGGCACGCGACAAGAAGGAAGCTGCCGTGCGTGCGCGCCTCAAAGCAGGTGAGCTGGGCCTGGACATCTATGACATGCGCGATCGATTGGCGGAAAAGGGACTCAAGTACCGCGACTCACAGGACGACTGAACCGCAATGCTCACCGCGATCCCTTGCACGCTGATGCGGGGCGGGACCTCGAAAGGTCTGTACTTCCATGCGCAGGATCTGCCGGCCGATCGCCAGTTGCGCGACCTCGTGCTGTTGGCCGCGATGGGGTCGCCGGATGTGCGGCAGATCGATGGCGTCGGCGGCGCCCATCCGCTGACGAGCAAGGTCGCGGTCATCTCGCGTTCGGCCCGCGCCGATGCGGACGTTGACTACTTGTTCCTGCAGGTCGTGGTCGACAAGCCCGAGGTCAGCGACAATCAGAACTGCGGCAACATTCTCGCCGGCATCGGCCCGTGGGCCATCGAGCACGGACTGGTCAGCGTTGCCGGCCCGACGACGCCCGTGCGTATCCATATGGTCAACACCGGCAGCATTGCAGTCGCATACGTGCCCACGCCGGGCGGCGTAGTCGAGTACGAAGGCGACGCGCGCATCGACGGTGTGCCGGGGACCGCTGCAGCCATCCCACTCGAATTTCTCGACGTCGCCGGTTCGAGCTGCGGCGCGCTGCTGCCGACAGGGGCGCTCGTCGATACGATCGACGGCATCCAGGTGACGTGCATCGATAACGGCATGCCCGTGGTGGTGATGCGAGCCGAGGATCTCGGCGTGTCCGGCGGTGAAACACCGGAACAGCTCGAAGCCAACGCCGCGCTGAAGGCGCGCGTCGAGAAGATCCGCTTGCAGGTTGGCCCGCGCATGAATCTCGGCGACGTCGCGCAGAAGACCGTACCGAAGATGTGCCTGGTGTCCGTCGCGCGGCACGGCGGCGCGATTGCGACGCGGACGTTCATTCCGCATCGGGTTCATGAAGCGATTGGCGTGCTCGGCGCCGTCAGCGTAGCGACGTCCTGCGTCATTCCGGGCACGGTCGCGGCGGCGGTGGCGAAGGTGAGCGGCGGTGAGCGACAGCGGCTCGAGGTCGAGCATCCGACCGGATTCTTCACCGTCGACATGGAAGTGGTGCCGAAGGGCAACAGTGTCGAGGTCAAGCGGTCTGCATTGTTGCGAACCGCGCGCAAGCTGATGCGCGGCGAAGTGTTCGTGCCCGGTCACGTGTGGAGGCGCGGATGAGTCTGCAGGTCTGTCTGCTGGGATTCGGTGAGGTCGGACAGTCCCTGGCCGTCGATTTCGGTGCGCGCGGCGTCTCGAAGCTCACGGCCTGGGACGTTCTGTTCACGGTTGCCGATAGTGCGCCGCGCCGTGCGAGCGCCGCGCAAGGGGTGCGCTTGGCCGCGAATGTCGAGGATGCAACGGCCGGCGCCGATCTCGTAATCAGTGCGGTGACCGCCGCTCAAGATGTCGCGGCGGCGCGCTCGGTCGTGCCGCATCTGAAGCGCAATGCACGCTTCCTCGACGTCAACTCCGTGTCGCCGGGCGTGAAAGTCGAAGTCAGCCAGATCGTCGAGGCCGCAGGCGGGCGCTATATCGAGGCGGCCATCATGTCGCCGATCAATCCGAAGCGCGCCGCGTCGCCGATGCTGCTCGGCGGGCCGCATGCCGCGGAGTTCCTGGCTGTCGCGCGTCAGCTCGGATTCACGGGCGCCAGTGTCTTCTCGGATCGAATCGGCGGCGCGTCGGCCGCCAAGATGTGTCGCAGTGTCATCATCAAGGGGATGGAAGCGTTGCTCGGCGAATCGTTGCTCGCCGCGCGCCGCTACGGTGTGGAAGGCGCGGTCCTGCAGTCATTGGGCACTCTGCTGAATACGGATGACTGGCAGGCTCAGGCTCGCTACATGATTACGCGCTCGCTCATCCACGGTCGTCGCCGTGCCGAGGAAATGCGCGAAGTCGCGCGCACAGTTGTCGAGGCCGGATTCGAGCCCCGCATGAGCAGTGCCTGCGCGGTGTGGCAGGACTGGGCCTCGGCGCATCGCGCGGCGGCTGCGCACGAAGACCTGAACGACCTGCTCGACGCGATGACGGACGGCAGGAGCAGGGGAAGCGTCTGATGCTGATCATCGACTGTCACGGTCACTACACCACTGCTCCGCACGCGCATCAGCAGTTCCGCGACGAGCAGCTTGCGCGGTTGAAGGATCCGAGCTTGTCCGTGCCGTCGCCGGCACGCATCAGCGACGACGAGATCCGCGAGACGATCGAGAACAACCAGCTCAAGCTGCAGCGCGAGCGCGGCGCGGACATCACGATCTTTTCGCCGCGTGCGTCGGCAATGGCGCATCACGTGGGCGACGAAGCGACCTCGTCCGCGTGGACGCGCGCGTGCAACGATCTCATCAAGCGGGTCGTGGACCTGTATCCGGAGAATTTCGTCGGCGTGTGCCAGCTGCCGCAATCGCCCGGGGTGCCGATAGCCAACTCGGTGGCGGAGCTGAAGCGCTGCGTCACCGAGCTTGGCTTCGTCGGCTGCAACCTCAATCCCGATCCGTCGGGCGGGCATTGGCAATCGCCGCCGCTCACCGACGAGCACTGGTATCCGTTCTACGAGCAGATGGTCGCGCTCGACGTGCCGGCGATGATCCACGTCTCGGCCTCGTGCAACCCGAACTTTCATGCGACCGGCGCTCACTACATCAATGCCGACACCACGGCGTTCATGCAGTTCATCGAAGGCGATCTGTTTCGCGACTTTCCGACGCTGCGCTTCATCATTCCGCACGGCGGCGGCGCGGTGCCGTATCACTGGGGCCGCTATCGCGGGCTCGCAGACATGCTGAAGCGCCCGTCGCTTGCGCAGCACATCATGAAGAACGTGTTCTTCGACACCTGTGTGTATCACCAACCTGGCATCGACCTGCTGGTCGAGGTGATCGACATCGACAACATCCTGTTCGGCTCGGAGATGGTCGGCGCGGTGCGTGGCATCGATCCGCAAACGGGCCACTACTTCGACGACACCAAGCGCTACATCGATGCGCTGCGGATCGGGGAAGAGGCCAAGCGGCGGATCTACGAGCTGAATGCGCGCCGCGTGTTTCCGCGCCTGGATACGCTGCTGAAGGCGAGGAACCTATGAGTCGGTTTGAGATGGATCGCGACTGGCTCGTATACCACCCGTCGCCGAGCAAGCCGAAGTACATGCCGCCGCCGGGCGCGATCGACGCGCATTGCCACGTGTTCGGTCCGGGCGATGAATTCCCCTACGCGCCGGAGCGCAAATACACGCCGTGCGATGCGCCCAAGGAGAAGCTGTGGGAGCTGCGTGACTATCTCGGCTTCGAGCGCAATGTGATCGTGCAGGCGACATGCCATGGCGCGGACAACCGTGCGATGGTCGATGCGTGTCGCTCGTCGAACGGGCGCGCGCGCGGTGTCGCGACAGTCACGAGAGATTTCACCGACGAGCAGCTGCGCGAGCTCGATGCAGCCGGGGTGCGTGGCGTGCGGTTCAACTTCGTCAAGCGTCTCGTCGATGTCACGCCGCGAGAAGTGCTGGTGGAAATCGCCGAGCGGATTCAACCGCTCGGCTGGCACATCGTCATCTACTTCGAAGCGCAGGATCTGCCGGAGCTGTACGACTTCGTGGCATCACTGCCGACGATCGTAGTAGTCGATCACATGGGCCGCCCGGAAGTCACGCAACCGCTGAACGCGCCGGCCTTCGAGCTGTTCGTGAAGCTGATGACTCATCACGAGCGCATCTGGTCGAAGGTCAGCGGCGCGGAGCGGTTGTCGCGCACCGGTCCGCCCGGGTACGACGACTTCGTGCCGTTCGCACGTCGCATCGTCGAGACGTTCCCGGACCGCGTGCTGTGGGGCACCGACTGGCCGCACCCGAATCTCAAGACCCATATGCCGGACGACGGCCAGCTGGTCGATCTGCTACCCCGCATCGCTCCTACGCAGCTGCTGCGCAAGAAGCTGCTGGTCGATAACCCGATGCGCCTGTACTGGGCCAAGTAATCGATACATATATATGTCTCTCGACAAGCCCTACCTCGACATCCCCGGCACGACGGTCTTCGACGCCGACCTCGCGCGCAAGGGCTATCACCTCAACAGCTTCTGCATGTCGCTGATGAAGGCCGACAACCGCACGCGCTTCAAAGCGGGCGAGCGTGCATATCTCGACGAGTGGCAGATGACGGAAGAGCAGAAGCAGGGCGTCCTGGCGCGTGACTACAACCGGCTGATCGAGCTCGGCGGCAACATCTACTTTCTCGCCAAGATCTTTGCGACCGACGGCAAGAGCTTCCAGTACGCCGCAGCGTCCATGACCGGCATGAGCCAGGAAGCGTACGCGAAGATGATGCTGAGCGGCGGCCGCTCGCCCAAAGAGGACGGCGCCTGCAAAGCGCCGGAGACCAGGTAATGGCGCAGCTCACCGCAGGCATCGCGTGCTCGCATGTGCCGGCGATCGGTGCGGCCATGGATCTCGGCAAGACGGCCGAGCCGTACTGGGTGCCGCTGTTCAAAGGCTTCGAGCCCTCGCGACGCTGGATGGTGCAGAACACGCCGGACGTCGTCTTCCTCGTCTACAACGATCACGCCACTGCATTCAGCCTCGACATGATTCCGACGTTCGCGATCGGCTGCGCGGAGGAATTCAAGCCGGCGGACGAGGGTTGGGGGCCGCGGCCAGTACCGGTGGTCAAGGGACATCCCGAGCTCGCGAGTCACATCACGCAGTCGGTGATCCAGTCCGACTTCGATCTGACGATCGTCAATCGCATGGACGTCGATCACGGGCTCACGGTGCCGCTGTCGCTGATGTTCGGGCAACCGTCGGCGTGGCCGTGCCGGGTGATTCCGTTCGCGGTCAACGTCGTGCAGTACCCGCCGCCCTCGGGCAATCGCTGTTATCAGCTTGGGTCTGCGATCCGTCGCGCGATCGATTCGTTCGATGCGGACCTCAAAGTGCAGATCTGGGGCACCGGCGGCATGAGCCACCAGCTGCAGGGTCCGCGCGCCGGCCTCATCAACAAGGACTTCGACACGCAGTTCCTCGACAAGCTGGTGAGCGATCCCGAGTCGCTCGCGCGGATTGCGCACGTTCAGTACATCCGCGAGGCCGGCTCCGAAGGCATCGAGCTCGTGATGTGGCTGATCATGCGCGGCGCGCTCGATGCTCAAGTGCGCGAAGTGCATCGCTTCTATCACGTGCCCGCGTCGAACACCGCGGTGGGTCACATGATTCTGGAGAACGCACGATGAGAGTCGTGGTGGCCGGCGTCGGCGCCTTCGGGCAGAAGCATCTCGACGCGCTGAAGAAGATCGACGGCGTCGAAGTCGCCTCGATCGTCGGCCGGCAGATCACGCCGACGCAGGAAGTCGCGAAGAAGTACGGCATCGCGCACGCGACGACGCAGCTGAGCGAAGCACTGTCCGAGCCGAACGTGAACGCCGTGATTCTCTGCACGCCGACGCAGCTGCACGCGCAGCAGGCGGTCCAGTGCATGAAGGCGGGCAAGCACGTGCAAGTGGAAATCCCGCTCGCCGACAGCTGGAAGGACGCGGAGGCCGTCGAGCAACTGCAGCGGTTGACCGGACTGGTCTGCATGGTCGGACACACGCGCCGCTTCAATCCTTCGCACCAGTGGATCCACAAACGGATCGCCGCCGGCGAGCTGAAGATCCAGCAGATGGACGTGCAGACGTTCTTCTTCCGTCGCACCAACATGAATGCGCTCGGGCAGCCGCGTTCCTGGACCGATCACCTGCTGTGGCATCACGCCGCGCACACGATCGATCTGTTCCGCTACCAGACGGGCAGCGAAATCGTGCGGGCCAATGCGCTCGAAGGCCCGAAGCATCCGCAGCTCGGGATCGCCATGGACATGTCGATTCAACTGCAGGCTGCATCCGGCGCGATCTGCACGCTGGCGCTCTCTTTCAACAACGATGGGCCGCTCGGCACGTTCTTCCGCTACATCTGCGACAACGGCACCTACATCGCACGCTACGACGATCTCGTCGACGGCAAGGACAAGGCCATCGACGTCTCCAAAGTCGACGTGTCGATGAACGGCATCGAGCTGCAGGACCGGGAGTTCTGCGCGGCGATCCGCGAGCGACGCGAGCCGAATGCGAGCGTCGCGCAGGTGCTGCCTTGCTATCGCACGCTGCACGAGCTGGACAAGCAGCTCCAGGCGCAGGAGCAGTCATGAAACTGACGCAACCGCCGTTTCGTGCCGATCACGTGGGAAGCCTGTTGCGGCCGAAGGAGCTGCTGCGTGCCCGCGAGGAGCACAAGCAGGGACGCGTCAGCGCCGCGCAGCTGCAGGCAATCGAAGACGATGCCATCCGCGCTGTCGTGAAGATGCAGGAGGACATCGGGTTGCAAGGCATCACCGACGGCGAGTTCCGCCGCTCCTCGTGGCACATGGACTTCATGTACCAGGTCGGCGGCGTGCAGAAGGTGGAACAGAACATCACCGTGCACTTCCACAGCGACCAGGGTGACATCGACTTCAAGCCGTCCGGTCTGCGCGTCGCGGGCAAGTTGCACCTCGACCGCTGCATCTTCGGCGAGCACTTCGAGTTCCTGAAGTCGGTCGTCGGCCAGGGCACGCCGAAGCTGACGATTCCTTCGCCGAGCATGATTCATTACCGCGGCGGGCGTGCCGCGATCGACATGCGGGTGTATCCGCGGATGGACGAGTTCTGGCACGACCTGAGCGCCGTGTACGCAAAGGAGATCGTCGAGCTGGGCAAGCGCGGCTGCAAATACCTGCAGCTCGACGACACGAGCCTCGCGTATCTCAACGACCCGAAGCAGCGCGAGTACGTGCAGAGCATCGGCGGCGACCCCGATGCGCAGCATCGCATCTACATCCGCAACATCAACGCGGCGCTCGATGCGCGGCCGGCGGGCATGCGCGTCTGCACGCACATGTGCCGCGGCAATTTCCGTTCGGCCTGGGCGGCGTCCGGCGGCTACGACCACGTGGCCGAAGCGCTGTTCAACGAGCTGAACGTCGACGGCTTCTTTCTCGAGTATGACGACGCACGCTCCGGCGGCTTCGCGCCGCTGCGCTTCGTGCCGAAGGGCAAATACGTCGTGCTCGGCCTGGTGACGACGAAACGCGGCGCGCTCGAGAGCAAGGACGATCTCAAGCGCCGCATCAGCGAGGCCGCACGCTACGTGCCCCTCGAGCAGCTGTGCCTGAGCCCGCAATGCGGCTTTTCCTCGACCGAGGAAGGCAACGCACTGAGCAAAGAAGAGCAGATCGCAAAGCTGCGACTGGTTGTCGAAACCGCGCGGGAGGTGTGGGGGTAGTTTTCTCGAATCGATTGAATTGGCGACAACAGGGGGATCACATGAACAGTCAGCAGAAGACGAGAGCGTGGCGCTATGCGTCCGCCGCGTTGTGGGGCGCGGGGCTCGTGACTACAGCCCATGCACAACAGCAAGCCACACAGGGCCTCGAAGAGATCATCGTCACGGCGCGCAAAGTGCAGGAGAACCTGCAGGAGACGCCGATCGCGATCACCGCGCTTTCGGGTAACGCACTCGAAGATCGACAGATCTTCGCGACGGACATGCTCGACCAGGTCGTGCCGAACCTGCAGTTCGCGAACAACGCGCCGCTGGCTGGCAACAATTCGTCGTCGCAGGTGTTCATCCGCGGCATCGGTCAGACGGATCCAACCTCGACGGTTGATCCGGGAGTCGGCCTGTACATCGACGATGTCTACATGGGCAGCGCGATCGGCGGCACGATGGAGTTTCGCGACATCGCCAATGTGCAGGTGCTGCGCGGGCCGCAGGGCACGCTGTTCGGCCGCAACACGATCGGCGGCGCGATCCTGCTGACGACGCAGGATCCGGGCGACGAGTTCGGCGGCAAGGTTCGCGTCGGCACCGGCACCGACAACCTGATCGACGGCTTCCTTGCGCTCGATGCGCCGTTCTCGAACACCCTGAAGGCGCGCTTCTCGTTCGGCATGCGTCAGCGGGATGGGTATGTGGAGCGGACGGATGGCACAGATCTCGGCGACACCGACACCTTCACCGGCACGATGAAGTGGGTGTTCACGCCGTCGGACTCGATGCGCGTGACGTTAGCGGGCGACTACACGAAGTCGGATGAGAACGGCAGCCCGCTCGTGTTCGCGGCGATGACCGAAACGGCGACGTTTCCGCGCGTTGCGAGCCTGACTGCAGGATGCCCGGGTCTCTCCGACGGCGCCGTGCCGCCGCCCGGATTGCCGGATCAGCCGGCGGTGCCGATGATCCAGGACGACCGCTGCGCGAACGATCTGCAGGCGCGCGGTCCCTACGCCAACAACGGCACGTTCCCGCTCGAGAGCACGCTCGAGAATTTTGGCGCGTCGCTGAACATGACGTTCAACCTCAGCGAGCAACTGCAGCTGAAATCGATCACTGCATATCGCGACATTCAGTGGACCGGCGCACGCGACGCCGACAACACGCCGCTGCCGATTCTTCATACGCTCTATGACGTTCAGGGCGATCAGCTCAGCCAGGAGCTGCAGCTCACGTATCAGACGGAGCCGTTGACGGGCGTGTTCGGCGTGTACTACTTCGAGCAGACGTCCGACGACATCGCCACCGTCGAGCTGAATCCGCCGCCGCCAGGCGTGCAGCGCGACAGCGACAACAACAAAGTGGACAACGACAGCTGGGCGGTGTTTACGCAGTGGACGTACAACTTCAACGACAAGCTGGCCCTGACCGCGGGCGGCCGTTACACGGAAGACAACAAGGGCTCGTACCCAGACCAGTTCGATCTCTCGACACCCACCAACAAGCAGGTACCGGTCCGCTGGTATCGCGACACATTCACTTCGTTCACTCCATCGGCCTCGCTCGCGTATCGCTGGACCGAAGACGCGATGACGTACGTCAGCTATTCGGAAGGTTTCAAGGGCGGCGGCTGGAACAGCCACTTCAACGATCCGCCGCTGAGCCCTGCCGAGCAGGCGGCGCTGCAGGAGTTCAAACCGGAAGAGGCGGAGACGATCGAGGTTGGCGCGAAGTTCGATCTCGCGAACACGGTGCGCCTGAACCTCGCGGTCTTCACGTCCGACTACAAGGACATGCAGGTGACGTATCGCGGACCGTTCCGTGCTCCGCCGGCGATGAGCGGCGTCGCGCCGTTCATTACCAACGCGGGCAAGGCGAGCATCGATGGCGCGGAGGCGGAGCTGACCTGGCGGCCCGGATCCGGCTGGCTCATCGATGCCAGCGTGGGCTATCTCGATGCCACGATCGACGAGCTCGAGAGTCTGCCGCTCGCGATCATTCCGCCCGGCCTGGTGGAGGGCAACACGCTGCCGTTTGCGCCCGAGTTTCAGGGGCACGTCGGCATCGAGTACGCCGCACACGTGGGGAGTCTGGTGATCACGCCGCGCGTCGACGCTTCGTATCAGGACACGACGTTCTTCGACGCGATCAATACGCGCGAGATCGCGCAGTTGGATAGCGTCACGACAGTGAACGCGCAGCTGCAGATCGGCAGCGACGGCGGGCCGTGGCGGGTCATCATGGGCGTGAACAACGCGACCGATGAGCTGTATCCGATCGCTGGCAACTCGTCGCTGACGACGGGCAGCGGCTACGCAGAGATCGCGTATGCTCGGCCGCGAGAATGGTTCGCGAACTTCCAATTTGAGTTCTGACCAATGATGGAAATTGGAGCTGCCACGACCTCCCGTGCCTCGAACGTCAACGTCACCGTAGCACTGTGCCTGCTGTGCGCCGTGCTCGAAGGCTTCGACATACAGGCAATGGGCGTGGCAGCTCCCAGGCTGATCCCGGAGTTCGGGTTGAGCCCGAGCCAGATGGGCCTGGTGTTCTCGATCAGCAACATCGGACTGGTGATCGGCGCTGCCTTCGGCGGCTGGCTCGCCGATCGCGTCGGTCGCAAGCCGGTGTTCATCGGCGCGGTCGCGACGTTCGGCGTCTTCACGCTCGGCATCGCGCTAGCGAGCAACTTCACGATGCTGTTCGTCCTGCGCTTCCTGGCAGGACTCGGTTTCGGCGGCGCGATGCCGAACATGATGGCGATGGCCACGGAACTGAGCGCGCCCGGCCGGCGTGCGCAGACTGCAGCGATCATGTTTTGCGGCATGCCGATCGGCGGCGGCTTTTCTGCGTTGCTGACGCAAGCGTTGCCGCCGGACATGGACTGGCGCGCGCTGTTTGTTGTCGGCGGCGTCTTGCCGACGCTGCTCGTGCCTGCGCTGTGGTTGTACATGGTAGAGACGCTGCGTCCGGGCGAGCACAAAGTGGTGAAGCGGCATTCGACTTGGCACATATTGTTCGGCGATGGACGCGCGAAGCCGTCGCTCCTGCTCTGGAGCGCATTCCTGCCGACCGTGCTGATCCTGTATTTGATTCTGAATTGGCTGCCGACATTGGTGGTCGCGAAAGGATTCGATCGCTCGGTCGCGCCGCAGTCAGCCGTGGCTTTCAATTTCGTCGCCGTCGTCGGTGCGATGCTGTTCGCGCGTTGGGTTGATAAGCGGGGGACGCGCACCGCGCTAGTCGTCGCGTACGCAGGGTTGATCGTGACGCTCATGGCGCTGGGCGCAGCGACCAATCAAGCAGTGATTTTGCTCCTGAGCGGCGTGCTGGGATTTTTCCTGCTCGGAGCGAATTACGCGCTGTACGGCATCGCGGGTTCGTACTACCCGCTGGAGATGCGCGGCACGGGCTCGGGCGCCAGTGTTGCGATGAGCCGTGTCGGCTCGATCGTCGGGCCGATGCTCGCGGGCGTGTTGCTGGGGGGAGGGGCGACGGCGACGAATGTCGTGCAGTACATGGCGCCGATTGCGGCGGTGGCGGGGGTTGCGGTGGTGATCCTGAGCTTCGTTCCGCGCGTGGAGTAGGGGCGGAGCAAGTTCGAGACGATGTCGGCTAACGACCCGAAGCGGACATCAACACGCGTTCGTCTGAGCGGAGGACAACTTCTTTGTCAGCTTTGCCTAGGGCAACTACCCCTGCCGGTGATCACGATTGCATTGGCGCCAAGGCGAGCTGCCTCCTTCCTCATCGCCTCGACTGCTGCCGCTTGCGTCCGCCATTCGCTCAGATAGTCGTCCGGTTCGTTCGACGAGTCTTACTATTTCATCAGCGGGCTGGGGGCGGTGTGAGGAAAGCTTCTTTGTCTTGCCTTGGTGTTTGGCAAGGGTCGCCACATGCGTATGCTGGGGCTGCTGCATCCGCCCGCTGATGCAAGCTTCAGAGCATCTCGCGAATTTCCCTCAGTTCCGGTGCGGACTGCATCAGACTCTCTGCGTATCCGAGCTCCCGCGCGCGCTTTGCGTGAGCCAGCGCCGTCGACTTCTCGCCCAAACCGAGCTTGGCGAGCGCGACGTAGTACTGGACGTACACGTTCTCTTCCCCTTCAGACAGAGCAATCTCAATGGCCTGCCGAGCCCGGTTCTTTTCGCCGAGGCGCGTCGCATAGTACGCAGCTTGGGCCTGATTGATCGGGTGTTTTGGGTTCATGGCCAGCTCACCGTCAACCAGCTCGATGGCGCGGCGGTATGACTGAAGGGCCTGCTCGGGCTGCTTAGCGAAAAGCTGCGCATCGGCAAGGTTGCCCCACAGCCGATGGTCCGCGGGCGTAAGCTCGATGGCCTTACGAAGCATATCGGCTGCCTTGTCATACTTGCCGAGATAGTAGTGCACAAGCGCGGCATTCGAGTAGGTCGACCGGCGCGGCTCGATTGCCAGCGAACGCTGAAAAGCGTCGTCGGCCTTCTCTAGGTTGCCCATGAGCAGGTATGCGCCGCCCAGATTGTTCAGTGGAGTGGAGTCACCCGGAGCGAGCTGGGCGGCCCGTTCGTAAGGCACGACGGCTTCGGCAGCGCGGCCCTGGGAGAAGAGAAAATTTCCGTATGCTAGGTGTGCGGCAGGGTAGCTCGATTGGGTCGCGATCGCCCGTCGATACATCGCCTGCGCCTCCTCTATTTTCAGCCCGTCGGCCAGCGATTCGGCAAGGCCAAGCAATACGTCAGAGGACTGCGGCACCAGTGCCAGCGCGTGACGATACGACGCTTCGGCGCCGGCCGCATCTCCAGTCGCAAGGCGTAACCCGCCCACCGCCATGTGTACTTCGTGTGCGGCGCCATCGAGCGCCTCGGCATTAGCGCACGCCCGCTCGGCCACTGTCACGTAGCTAGGAACCCTTTCGAGACGGTAGCGCTCAACGTGCGTCTCGCACAGACCAGCCTGGGCGCGCGCGAAATCCGGCTGCTCGGCGAGCGCCCGCTCGAACAACTGCTCAGCCGCCTCGAGCGTCTTCGGCGTTTTCGGCTGCCGCAAATACGCAAGCCCCTGCAGAAAGTAGTCGTAAGCGATCCCACTGCCACTAGTGGTCCGCGCGGTAGAAGATCTGGTTCGTTCGCCAAGCACGAGTTCCAGGGCGGTAATAACCTGCGAGGCAATATCACTCTCCACGGAGAAGAAATCCGTGGTCGGTAGTTCGTATGAATTGGACCAGCGTTTGGATCGGCTCGCGCCATCGACCAGCGCAGCCGTAATCCGGATGCGATTCGCTTGGCGCTTGACGCTACCTTCAACCAAGTAACGCACGCCCAGCTTCGTGGCAATCTCATTGACGTCCATATCCTTGCCCTTGAATGCGAACGCGGATGTCCTCGCCGCAACGCGCAGCGCTTGAATCTTCGCCAGCCGGTTGGACAGCTCCTCGGATAATCCATCGCCGAGATATTCGTTGCGTGAATCGCCGCTCATGTTGACGAACGGCAGCACCGCGATAGACGCATCAAGTGGCGCGGTAACGCCAGGGTGGACGCCGCTGGTCGCGGGAACTGATGTCGCGATATTCGCCGAGGCACCTTCCGGCGCTGGGCGGCCGAGAACAAAAAGCACACCGGCCGCGAGTACTAGGAGTGCAGCAAGGATTGCCAGTTCAGCGCCGCTGACTCGGTGTTGCGCTCGGTGGCCGTGGAACCATGCGAGCGTCGCTGCGAGCGGTAGACCGAAAAGCAGCAAGAGAGTCAGTATGCGTACGACCAGGTGCGGCCAGTCGAGCGCATCGCTCACCATCTCCACACTGTGTAGGAGGGTGTACGCACCCGCTGCATAAGCAAGCGTCCACTGCGCGACTTTGTGTTCCTTGATGCGGGCCCACACGCTCATCGAGCGCGCAGGTACTGACAGCTCCGCGTGTTGTTGCGGTGCGGCTTGCGCTTCTCCCAAGTCGCTCGCTTCGGTCACCAGATGTCCTTTGATACGTTTGCTATTTCGGGCCTGAGGATGCGCGGCCGAGCGCCTTGGTGCAACTGACGGTCCTGCAACCCTAGAGTGCATGGTCAAGCGGAACGAAGTGCGTGCGGCTTACAACTGAGCTCGGCGCCTCGCCGAACGAAGCAAGGAATGCAGAGCTGGGCGGACTATCTGGAATCACTGCGAGCGGATGTCGCCGCATCGTCATAGCGCAGGTGGTCTGCTTTCGGCGGCGGACTCAAAGCGGACATGCTGCTTAGCTCGAGATAGGGCGCACGGCGGATCGAAGATGCGGAGACAGTCGAGACAACCGTGTGCCCCAGAGTCGGCGCTCATCCACAACTGCTCTGGCCTCCCTTCCTTGTCGGCAAAGACGTGTAGCGGACGGTTCCTGATCATTCAGGGACGACGCTGCCATCCTCGAGAATAATGCGAGAGTTGCTCACCATCCCGGACTCCGTATCGTAGTCACTGATCCTGATCGCGCGGTCGTTCCCATCGACCGAGATGCCATCAGCACACCAGATCGAAAAGTGTCTCTCCGGATGCTTTCCAACGTAGTCGCGAGCGCGATTGACGTACGCCGTGCTCCGTTGAACCGAAAGGTCAAGCTTTGCCCGCGCGTCTGGCTTGTCATCGTTGCGGATCACAAGAGTCAGAACGAGGTTCGCTGGAAAGCCAGCGCGGCGGACGTATGCCGTGAACCAGCCCGGGCTTCCAAGCTTTCCATGACACGCTCCTCCTGGACTGTGGAGCACTATCATGGTCGCGAACCGACCCAAAGCGGACATTAAGCGGATGCGGGTCGCGTGCTGGGCGAACGCGAGCGCACCGAGACATCGTTGCTGCCGTGCGAGAGATGCGCTCCCTGTTAGTCGAACAGGCTGTTCCAGTCACCTGCTTCCTCCGGCACCAGCACGGTGGAGCAGCATGGATCGATCGGTTCGCCTGAGCGGATGCGGCGCCGCAGGGTAGGTATTTGCGTGCCTACGTGATAAAGAGCGCCTGTTCTGTTGACGTGTCATCGGGACGCTCTTGCGCATCGACATGGATTCTTCAGGTCACCTACCTCTGCTCACACCCCAACGCCAATCCGAGGAGGCACCATGAACAGTAAATTGCTGTCGCGCTGCGGCAGTTGCGGACTCGCGGCCGCCGTTATCCTGAGCGCCGCACCAGTGGTCACATCCGCAGCTCCACCTGCAAGCCAGCCTTTGTTCGAGCAAATCGAGGATGTGAATCCATGCACCGACGAGATCATCACGCTCACCTTTGCAGGCAGTGCAGTGACTCGGTCTTCGGGCGATCACTTTACCCTTCGGGCGAGCGGGACTGTCACTACCAGTGATGGATATGAAGGTAGCTTCAACCGCAATTTTGTCGTGATTGGCGATCGCGTTGAGACGCTACGGTTCCACGACATGGAGATCAGCGACGCTAGCGGTCAGCGGATCGTATTCGCCGTCGGGCTGGTTCATGTGACGCGTGTGAACGATGTTCCCGTCGTAGACCTAGTCAAGCTCAACGGGCCGCGGTGCGTAGGCAGAGCGTAGGCGCGCTGACGCTGAATGGCGCGCGCCACCCGCAACCCGGGGTGGAGCGCGGCCTGTGGTTGGGGCGACGCGAGCTGGTCATC
Organism: Steroidobacteraceae bacterium; assembly: GCA_035606615.1. Classification (GTDB taxonomy): domain Bacteria; phylum Pseudomonadota; class Gammaproteobacteria; order Steroidobacterales; family Steroidobacteraceae; genus Steroidobacter. The sequence goes on along the minus strand of DATNFA010000116.1, from coordinate 176,422 downwards.
TGCGCAGACGTCCGCTTCTGGCCGATTGCGGTCGCCCATTCGTCAGTTGCCGATGCGATTGAGACCAACTCGTGCGACCGTGAAGAGCATCGCAATTCGTCGATACTGTTGATATTCACAGGTCATGTGCCTTCGTGTACGATCGACCCGTGCTGAATCAAGCACGAGCGCCCGCTGGAACCTTCCGATCAACTTCAACCGAGTAACACTCAAGGAGCGGATTTGAGAGAAGCGGCACCCGACGGTGGTTGCACACCGCCGAGTGCCTACCACAGCCTTACCTAAGAGAGAGGTATGACCATGGATAAGGCAAATGATCCGTCAAAGGCCGATTCCGGCCGACACGATATCGCATCGGACGCTCCCTCGGCACCGCTCGATCACGACGTTTCAGCTGAAACGTCACCGCGAACTCCACTCCAACAACGCATCGAAGCACACCGCGCGCAGCTGCTGCAGGCGCACGGCGTACTCAGGTGCCTGTACGAAGTGCAGCTGCATGCGGAATGCGACGACGCAGTCTTCTACGCGGAGGCGGCGTATGTCGCGGCGAATCTCATCAACAATACTGCTGAGGGGCTGGACAGCGTGCATCTGCGCTGAACCAAGTCTTCACGGTGATCCTCCGTGGTAGCGGAGGATGGCTCGAACGGCCAACCACTCCTTTGACCCGCCGGACACCTGTATATACACTCCGCATATGCGCGTTACCTACGACGAACGGAAGCGTCGGGTCAACCTCAAGGTGCACGGCTTTGATTTTCTGGACGCACCCAGGGTGTTCGAGGGAGCAACTCTGACGTTTGAGGATGATCGGTTCAATTACGGAGAGCAGCGCTTCGTCACGCTCGGATTTCTCGGTGGCGTAGCTGTGTCCATCGCTCACACTGAGACTGAGGAGCACATTCATGTCATCTCTTTTCGTCGGGCAAGTCGAAATGAAGAAGCGATCCTCTTCGAGAGCCTCCAAAACTGACTGGAAGCGCGTCCGCGCCATGAAGGACAAGGACATCCAGTTCACTCCGGAGCATCCGGAGGCTGATGTGCGGCATATCGTGCGCCGCATCGTGCGCCGAGGACTCAAGCCCGTAGCGCCAAAGGCATCGATTGCGCTGCGCCTGGATGCCGACGTACTCGAGTGGTTCAAGGCACAGGGCCCCGGATATCAAACACGAATGAACGCGGTGCTGCGCGCGTTCAGGGATGCTTCGCTCTAGCGGCGAATGACTTCGCGCACGGAGTAGAACCGCCGCAATCCCGGACGGCACCCACCGGATGCACCCCCCTTGTACGGATTGCGCCGCGTAACCGCGGCGCCTATGTACTCATGGGTCAGTGCATGGAGCGAACGCTATGCCGTCCCGGTCAGCGCTCTCGCGCCTCGGTGTGCTGCTCATCACGATCGTCAGCCCGGTCCTGCTGGGCTTCGTCAAGTGCGTCTTCGTCAGCAACCCGACGGTGGCCACGGCTCGCATCGAACGGATCGAGCCGAGAGATCCGCGCACGGGCGAGATCGTGCGAGTCTCGGGCATCGGCACTGGCAACATGCCGCTACTGTTCACGTGGGACTTCGGCGATGGCACCGTCGTCGCCGAAGGCACGCAAGCGGCCCACACTTACCTCGTGCCGGGAAGTTTCCACATCACGTTCACGGTCCGTGACGCCAACGGCAATGCTGCGCGCGACACAGCGCAGATTGCCGTTGGTCCCGGCATTCCGACGCCAAAGGTTGTGACCTCAACGATAGGCTTGATCCTGATATCCAACGCAATCGCAGGACAACCGGTGCAGTTCGCAGCAATGCCGCTCGCCGAAAGTGCCGGCGCCGCGAGCTATCTCTGGACGTTCAGCGATGGGCGGTCAGTCGCCGGACAGCAAGTTGCCGCGACGTTTCCTGTGGCGGGCAGGTACTCCGTCTCCATCGCCACGTCGAACGATCGCGGCGAGATCGCCGTTGCGCAGATCGCCTTCCACGTCGATCAACGCTGAGTGCTCGCGGCCGGGTAGGGCTCCTGCAACGCAATCGAGCCGGTCTCCAGCAGGGACTTGAGATTGGAGATGATCTTCGGCCAGCCGCCGGACACCGCTTCGATGAACTGCGAGGGTTCGCGCTCGATGGTGTGCGTGATGGAGAGCTTGACCGTGGTTCCGATCGGCTCCAGTTCCAGCGTGCAGCGCGAGTCGCCTTCGGCTTTGAGCTCGGGCTTGTTCTGGTGCCGCCAACGGATCACCAGACGCCGTGGCGGCTGGGCCTCGATGATTTCGCCGGCGTCGGAAATCGTCCCGTCGGTGTACACCATCTTCCACGAGGATCCCGGTGTCCACTCACTCTGGCAGTGAACGCCGAACCAGTACTGCTTCATGAACTCCACGTCGCTGGTCAGCGCCGACCACAGCTTTTCCGGGGTGGTGCGGATGTAGGTGACGTAGACAAAGGTCGATCTAGCCATTGCTCTTCTCCAGTCGTCGTTTCAGGTCGCCGAGCGCCTTCAGGCGCGGCTTTTCGAACTTGGCAATCCAGCGCTCGTAGATCTCCTGCAGCGGCACCGGATTGAGGAAATGCAGCTTCTCGCGACCGCGCCACTGCGTGGCCACGAGGTTCGCGGCCTCGAGCACGGCCAGATGCTGCGTCACGCCCTGCCGCGACATGTCCAGGTGCTCGCACAGCTCGTTGAGCGTGCGGCCGTCATGCGCGTGCAGCAGATCGAGGAGCTTGCGCCGGCTGGGATCAGCCAGGGCTTTGAACAGTGCATCGTGGTCTTGGCGCTCGGCCATGGGGATATAGGCAAGTGATTACTTGCATGAATGATAGGCAAGCAGATGCTTGCATGTCAAGCGGCCGCAGACGTAGCCACAATTGATCACAATCCTTCGAGCCCGCGGGCGTAGCATCTCGTCGGCCGAGTGATTACAGTCGCGGGACCGTAAAACCGACCTGAGTGTCTTGCCCATGAAAGCTTCAGCAATCGTCGCTGCCTTCTTGTTCGCCCTCGCGCTCACCGGGTGCTCTCCCTCGACCGCAGAGACGTCACTCCCTCTGGTGAAGGTCACGAAGAATCCCTCCTGCGGCTGCTGCAAGCTCTGGGTCGAGCGCCTGCGCGAGGCGGGCTTTCAAGTCGAGGTGAACGACGTGGACAATCTGAACTCGGTGAAGCAGCGAGTCGGATTGCCTTACGGCATGGGCTCCTGTCACACGGCCGAAGTCGACGGTTACTTCGTGGAAGGACACGTGCCCGTCGATGACATCAAGCGGCTGCTGCGCGAGCGCCCGCAAGCTCGCGGCATCGCGGTTCCGGGAATGCCGGCGGGCTCTCCTGGCATGGAGGTTCCGTCCGGCCAGGTGCAGCCGTACGACGTCATGCTGGTCGGGCGCGATGGAACTGCCACCGTCTACTCGCATCACGGCGCGACCAAATAAATCGCCATGCTTCGCGCGCTGATCTTCGGCCTCGCCGGTCTATTCTCGTCGCTCACCGCAGTTGCCGCTGCCATCGATTGCGAGAACTGCGAAGCCTGGAATCAGGAGCAAGCACCGTTTCAGATCTTCGGTAACACGTACTTCGTAGGCGTGCGCGGCTTGAGCGCCGTCCTGATCACTTCTCCCGGCGGCCACGTGTTGATCGACGGCGCGTTGCCGCAGTCGGCACCGCGGATCGCTCAGCATGTGCAGCAGCTGGGATTCAAGATCGAGGACGTCAAGCTCATCCTGAATTCGCACGTGCACTACGACCACGCCGGCGGTATCGCCGGGTTGCAGAAGATGACTGGTGCGAAAGTCGTCGCGAGCGATATCGCTGCGAAGGTACTGCAAACCGGCAAGGTCGGTCGCAACGATCCGCAATTTGAAATCCTCAAGCCATATCCACCCGTAGCCGACGTCGCTGCGCTCGGTGCGCGCAAGTCGGTCAGCGTCGGCAAGTTGCAGTTGAATGTGATTCACACGCCGGGCCACACGCCCGGTGGCACGTCGTGGTCGTGGCAGTCGTGCGAGGGAAAGCGCTGCTTGAACATGGTTTACGGAGACAGCTTGAACGCTGTGTCCGACAACTCGTTCAAGTATGGCGGGGATGAGCGCTATCCCAATGCAGCGAGCGATATGACCTCGAGCATCGCGGCGCTCGCCGCCGCACCCTGCGACATCCTCGTCGCCGCACATCCGAACCTCACCGGTCTTTGGTCTGTCATCGACGAGCACGGCAAAGGCGATCGCGCGAAGCTGATCGATTCGTCGTCCTGCAAACGCTACGCGGCGGCAGGCAAGGAACGGCTCGACAAGCGTCTGGCGGATGAGAAGCTGAGCACGAGCGCCGCTGCCGCGACACCGAGCGTGCGCCCGCGCGAGCTCTCGGAGTCCACTCTCGTCAACGACAAGGGCCTCGAGTATCGCATCCTCGTTTCCACTCCAGCTGGCCCGCCGCCCGCGAACGGCTTTCCGGCGATCTATGTGCTGGATGGCGATGCGTGGTTCGGAGCGGCGATCGAGATTGCGAAGATGCGCGAGTACAGCAAGCTCGCGCCGACAGTGATCGTAGGAGTGAGTTACCCGCAGCGCTCGTTCTTCGACGCGGTTCGACGTTCCTTCGATTTCACGCCGCCGGGTACCGTCGATCAGGACATGAAGGAGTCCGGGATTGCGTTGGGCGGTGCGGACGAGTTCCTGACGTTCCTGAACGACAAGCTCAAGCCGCAGATACGAGCGCAGCAGCGCATCGACTCCGCCGCCGAAATTCTCTTCGGTCATTCACTCGGCGGTTTGTTCGTGTTGCACGCGCTGTTCACGGCACCGGAGAGCTTCGACGTTTACCTCGCAGCGAGTCCGTCGATCCTGTTCGGCGATAATGTGGTGTTGAAACGCGAGGCCGCGTTCCTTGCCAATCCGCAGCGCCGCGCGGCGCGTGTGCTCATCACTGTGGGCGAGTTCGAGTATCCGAAGGTCAGCGAGCCGCTGAAGGCGGACTATCGTCGCTACTACGCCGCGCATCCCGACAAGATCCCAGGTCAGACACCGCAGCAGGCGGTCGACGAACTGTTCGCGCGACGTCCGAACGATCGTGACGCGAGCATGGCCGGCGACGCACGCACACTGGCGGAGCGGCTGACCAAAGGCGGCGTAGCGGCGACCTTTGCGTACTTCCCGGGCGAGGAGCACACGTCGGCGGCCATCAGTGCCCTCAACCGCGGCGTCCCGTTCGCGTTGCGTCCGCCGCAATAGGCGCTCCGGCCGTCGCAATCCTCATTGACTGCTAGCGGCGCGCTCACGATGCTGGTCCAGACATGATTTCAAGAAGCCGCCTGTTCTGGATTCTGCTGCTGCCGCTGTACACGGCGTGCTCGACGACCTACATCGGTCACTCGGGAACGTTGAGCGGATCGGACTGGCGCACGGCGAGCCGCGAACCGGTCGGGCTGGCGCCGGATCCTGCGTCGACGCCTGAAGCTGTCGTGCAAGTGTACGCAGCACGGACCGTCGGTTGGCGCGGCTACCTCGGCGTGCACACCTGGATCGCGGTGAAGCCGAGTCACGTCGATCACTTCACGATTCACGAAGTCATCGGCTACCGATTGCGGCGCGATGGCACCGTTGTGGTTTCGCGCACGCGCGCGCCCGATGCGCGCTGGTTCGGTGCGTATCCCGAACTGCTGCGCGACGTGCGCGGTCCGGGCGTTGATGCATTGATCACTCGCATCGAGGCGGCAGTCCAGCGCTATCCGTACGCGCAGAGCTATCACGTCTGGCCCGGCCCGAACTCCAACACATTCACTGCGTTCGTACTGCGCGAGGTGCCTGAGCTGCGCGTGGATCTGCCGCCGACAGCGATCGGCAAGGACTATCTCGGTTTCATGCCGGTGGGGATGACGCCGAGCGGCACCGGCGGCCAGTTCAGCGTGCTCGGCATTGCAGGTATCACCGCAGGTTGGGAGGAGGGCGTCGAGGTCAATGTACTCGGCCTGACGTTCGGGCTCGATCCGCGGAGTCTGTCGATCAAGCTGCCGCTGTTGGGACGTATCGGTCCGTCGGAGTCGCAACCGGTGCTTATCGACTGACGGTGGCCTACCCGGGTCGCCATATATGGCCCTTCCGCGTCCGCGGTCGCCCGCGCATCCTTTTTCGATGAAGATCCTGCTCGCGGCGCTGGGCATCGCTCTGGTGTCTCTCACTGCAAATGCCGACGACAACAACAATCTCGCGGCGTCGGGCGCGATGGACGTGCAGCACTACGGCTTGGATCTGCACGTCGATCACCAATCGAAGTCGCTGCGCGGCGTCGTCACAATCCGTGCGCAACTCCTTTCGAGCCCACCGACCACTCTGTCACTCGATCTCGCGCATGCGCTCACCGTCGATGCGGTGACGGTCGACGGCAAGCAGACGGATTTCCAGCGCAGCGACGATCGCATCCTCATCCCGGTCAACGAGGGCAAAACGCTCTCGATCGGCGTGACGTATCACGGCACGCCCCAAGGCAACGGCTTCACTTTCACGGAGCGCAACGGGCAGCCAGCGATCTCGAGCTACGGAATGCCGTTCACCGCGCGACAGTGGTGGCCGAACAAGGATGATCCCGCCGACAAGGCCGATACCGCCGATATCGCGATCACCGTGCCGCTGCCGTTGACGGCGGCCTCCAACGGCAAGCTAGTGGCGACCGATGCGAACGCCGACGGCACGCGCACGTTTCGCTGGCACGTCGATTATCCGATCTATCCGGACACGCTCAGCGTCGCGATCGCCGAGTACAACGTGATTCAGGATCGCTACCGCACGGCAAACGGCCAGGTAATGCCGCTGCTCTTCTATGTATTTCCTCCGGACGAGGCCAAGGCGCGGCGCGATTTCAGTGTCATCCCGGACATCATGCGCAGCCACGCGCAGCGCTTCGGCGAATATCCGTTCCTCCGCGAGAAGTACGGCGTTGCGGAGTTCGCCACCTACAGCTTCCGCGAGCATCAGACGCTGCCGAGCTATGCGGAGAAGCTGATCACCGGCGATCACGCCAACGATGCCATTCTCGCTCACGAGCTCGCGCATCAATGGTTCGGCAACAGTCTGTCCGTGCGCGACTGGCGTCACGTCTGGCTGAACGAGGGCTTCTCGACGTACGCCGCCATGCTGTGGATCGAACGCCGCAAAGGTGCAGCCGCCTATCGAGCCGAGATGAGCAAGCTGGCGCAGGAGGATCTGCAAGGTCCAATCTTCATGGCCGACGTCACGGACAACAAGAAGCTGTTCGGCGAGGCGACTTTCGACAAAGGCGCGTGGGTGCTTCACATGTTGAGGCACGTGATGGGCGACGAGAAGTTCTTCGCTGCGCTGCGCACGTACGTCAAGGAGTACAGCTACCGCAACGTGGCGACCGAGGACTTTCGCGCCATCTGTGAGCGCGTCTATGGTAAGAGTATGGAGTGGTTTTTCGCGCAGTGGGTGACCGGCGTGTCGCGTCCCATGTATCGCGTGAGCTGGACCGCGGCCGACGATCAGCTGGCGCTCACGATCCGCCAGGCGCAGACGGATGCTCCGGCTTTCACGATGCCGATCGACGTTACAGTGACGACGGCGTCCGGCGTCACGCGCCACACGGTTTGGAACGATCGCAACGAGCAGACCTTTCGGATCCCCATGACCTCCAAGACTTCGGACATCAAGAACGTCAGCATCGATCCGGACGGATGGATCTTGAAGCGCGTGATCGATCAAGCCGCGGATACCGTTTTCGAGCTGCGTCAGTACACGTTGCTGCCCGGCCAGCGCGACGTTCTCGCGGATGTGTTCGACGACAACTTCGTCGAAGGGCAGGAGGCCGTGGGCATGCGCATCGTCGGCCAGAATCGCGATCTGGACGACCCCGATCGCCTGGTGTGGGTGCGCGGCTTTCGCGACATGGAGTCGCGCAAGGAAGCGTTGACGACGTTCTACTCCGGGCCGGTCTGGAAGGCGCACGGCCGCCTCGCGGCGGGCACGATGGTGGATTCGGACAACGTCCTGCTGCTGCGGCCGCTGCGTCCGGACACGGTATTCGCGCCGTCGACGGTCAAGCTGCCGCCGCCGGGCACGCGCGGCCCGGGCAAAGGCGTGCTGGTCGCGAGCATCGTCTACGTCGAGCGCAACACGCCGAGCGAGTTCGGCGCGTTCTTCCGGACGCAGCTGCAGCCGCGCTGGGAACAGGCTGGCGGTTCGGTGATCGCGCAAATGGTGAGTGAGCACAGTCCGAATACTTATCCGGCCCTGCCGGTGCGCGAGAAGGAGAGCGTGTTCGTGTGGTTCTCGCTGTTCCCCGATCAGGCGGCGCTGGCCGAGCAGCAACGCAAGCTGGCGCAGTCGGCAGAGTGGCGCGCGGCAGCGGGTCAGCTGAGTGCGTGGACTCACCATAAGATCGAGACCCTGCGTCTGGAGCCGACGGCACGCTCGAGATTGCAGAGCGGCTGACCCGCGTTTGACTTCTAAGTCTGTATATGTAGACTTAGTGGCCATGGAACGCGAGCGACGCAGCTCTCCACAGACCCTGACGATACTGCAGACGCTGGCGGCGCAGCCGCGCGCCTGGCGGCACGGCTACGATCTCTCGGCGCAGACGCAGCTCAAGTCGGGGACGCTCTATCCCGTCCTCATGCGTCTGAGCGATCGCGGCTTCCTCGATTCGAAGTGGGAGGAATCGGAGTTGCCGGGCCGGCCGCCGCGCCGGATGTATCGCCTGACCGCGCAAGGCCGCGCCTATGCGAAGTCCGAGGTGGCTGCACATCGAGCTTCGCGTGCGACGGTCAAGCTGGCCCGGAGCACGCCGTGACAACCCGGTCATCGGTAGCACGACGTGCAGCCGAACATCTGATGACGCTGGCGTCGAGCATTCTCCCTGACGCTCGTCGCGACTGGGGCTCAGCGATGCGGGCCGAGCTGGATTACGCGAAGTCCGATGCCGCGGCGCTCAGCTGGGCGTTCGGCTGTGTGCTGGCTGGCATGAACGAGAGGGTGCATACGATGATGATCGCGAACGGTCGAATCTCGCGATGGATCCTCATCGTCGAGTGGCTCGCATGTTTCGGGCCGCTCACGCTGCTGTGGTGTTTCGCCGTGGCTAACGCCTTCAGTCCCGATGCGCCGAGCGTGGTTCTCGTCGTCGCGGCTGCAGGGGCAATCGGCCCGCTTGCGCTGGCGATCTCGATGCTCACTACGCTCACCGGCGCTCAACGCGGTTTGCGGCCAGTCGCGCAGGGGCTCGCAGTCTTATTCGCAATCGCGGTCCTGCTGCGGCTCGCGGATGCACTTGCTAATGGCGGACTCCGCCTGCAGTGGTTCGAGTCCAACGGATCTGTATTCGTACTGCTCGCGCTGCTGCCGCTGGCCGGCTCGTTGCACCTGGTGCACATCCTCGGATCCCGTCCGTCGAACGCTCCCGCCGCCGTGTGAGCTACTTCGGATACTCCAGCTGCATCGCGACGACATAGCGCGTGCGCGCCCCGTAGCGGGTCTCGATGTTGGACAAGGCTGCATCCAAGGCCTGCGCCGGCGCACGATCTCCGATCGCGACCACATCGTCTGGCGATCGATCGCTGTCGGGAATGACGCGGATGCCGCCGCGCGTCGCGACCGGCTCGGCAGACGTGGCGAATGTGCGAACGCGCGAGCGATAGGTTCGTGACCAGGCGTCGGCCACCAGTGCAAGCGACACTTCGTCGATGCCCGGCGACACTTCGACGCCGAATTGCTCCCGATTCCAGAGCGCGGCTCGATTGCCCACCACCGTCAGCGCGAAGGGCAGCGTGAGCTTGAACGCATCGCTCGCGTGGCGCGCATCCCAATGATCGACGCCGAGCTCTCTGGCAACTGCCTCGGCCTTGTCGCGTCCCGCGATCGCTTCGATCAGCGTGAGCGACATCGGCATCGAAGCGGTGATTCCCGTCGTCGTCACCACCCCCTGGTCGGCGACAATCCGCCGGTTCGGCACGTACTGCATCGACGGATGTTTCTCGCGCAGCTCCTTCAATACGTACCAGTGCGCCGTACCCCGCTTGTTATCGAGTAAGCCGGCTGCGGCGACGACCTTCACGCCTACGCAAACGCCAATGACCGTCGCGCCTTTTGCAGACTGGGCCCTGATCCACTGCAGTGCCGCCGGATCGTCGTCGCGGATCATCGCCGGCACGATCACATAATCGGCCCCATCGGGATGACGCGTATCGAACTCGGCGACCGTCGCGTCGGGTTCGACGGTCAAGGCGGGATAGAGCTTCACAGGTCCCGGCCCGGTCGCGACCAACGACACATCGGCGACATCCGCACGCCGCAGAATGCCGGTTGGCATGACGTAGTCCGTGGTTTCCGTCGCGTCGTTGATGCCGATTACGGCAATCACCGGCCGCTGACGCTTCGGCGGCTTCAACGCTGCCAGCGTAGCGGCGATCTCGTCCTGTCCGATCTCCGGCGGGGCCGCGGCTGAAGCTTGAGGCGGCCTCGATAAGACACGCAAGCCAACCGCTACAGCGATGGCCACTACGAGGCTCGTGCCGAGCCACAGCTGACGCTTGTTCATGAGCGAAAGTATAGGGTTGTGGCGTGTCAGGACAACAAGCCGATCATGCCCGTCCAACTCAAACGGCTACAATTACCGCATGAACAGCAAATCCCTCGCCGCTGCGGCATGCCTGGTCTTCGCCGGGACCGCCTCGGCCCAATCACCCGTGCAGTCGTGCAATACCACGCCGCAAGCGCCGTTCTGCAGCGCTGTATCCGGTGATCGATCGCAAGGCTGGTTGACTCAACATCGCTCCGAAGTCATGGCGCGGAACGGGATCGTCGCGACCAGTCAGCCGTTGGCGGCGCAGGCTGGGCTCGAGATCCTCAAGCGGGGCGGCAATGCGATCGATGCAGCTGTCGCGACGGCTGCGATGCTCAGCGTCGTCGAGCCGATGAACGTCGGTCCCGCAGGCGACATGTTCGCGCTCATCTACATCGCGGACGAGAACAAGCTGTACGCGCTGAATGCGAGCGGCAAAGCGCCGAGCGGCGCGACGGTCGCGCGCATGAAGAAGCTCGGCTACGTGTGGGATGCCGCCAATTGGGGACCCGGTTCGGGCATGCCCGACGGCGGCATTCTCACGGTGACCGTGCCAGGCGCGGTGTGGGGCTGGGACGAAGTGCAGCGCCGCTTCGGCAAGCTGACGTTCAAGGACACGTTGCAACCCGCGATCGACTACGCCGAGCAGGGCTTTCCGATTTCCGAGCGCATTGCGCACGACTGGGTTCTGCCGAAGGGATTGGGATCCGTGCCGAGCGACCCGCGCGAGTGCTGCACGCAGGTCGATCCCGATTCGACTGCCACGTGGTACATCGACGGCCGCCAGCCCGTCGCCGGCCAGATTCATCGCAATCCAGGATTGGCTCGGACGTTTCGCATTCTGCAGCAGCAAGGTCGCGACGGGTTCTACAAAGGCGAGATCGCGCAGGCGATCGTCGCCAAGTCGAGCCGCCACGGCGGCACGATGACGCTCGAAGATCTGGCTTCGTACAGCGGCGAGTGGACGACGCCTGCCAGGACCAATTATCACGGCTACGATGTCTTCACATTGCCGCCGCCGGCGCAGACCTGGGCCACGGACGAGATCCTCAACATTCTCGAGGTGTGCGTGCCGAAATGGGCGCCGGGGCAGACGTTGGCCTCGCTCGGTCCCGCGAATCCGCAGTACTGGCACCTGTTCGTCGAAGCCAAGAAGCTCGCCTTCAACGATCTGTACGCGTACAACGCCGATCCGAACTTCGCGAAGGTGCCGCTGGAGCGCCTGCTCTCGAAAGCGCACGCGCAGTCGCTGTGCGCCAAGGTCGATCCGAAGCGCGCTTCGCGACCGAGAGCAGGCGGCAACGCGGACAGCGACGGCGACACCATCGTACTGTCGACCGCAGATCGCTTCGGCAACATGGTGGCGTGGGTCAACAGCCTCTATGACAGTTTTGGCTCAGGCCTCACGGTCCCCGGTTACGGAATCACGCTGCATGATCGCGGCGGATTGTTCACGCTCGATCCGAAAAGCCCGAACGCAATTCAACCGAACAAGCGGCCGTACAACACGCTGTCTGCAGGCTTCGTCATGCGCAACGACAAGCCGCTGATGACGGTGACGCTGATGGGCGGCGACGTGCAGGCGCAGGGGATCGCGCAGGTCCTGGTGGATATTCTCGATCTCGGCGCCAACCTGCAGGCTGCATCGGACATGGCGCGCTTTCGGCACACCCAGGTGCCGAACACATTGATGATGGAGTCGCAGCTCGTCGAACTGGTCGGCGCGCAATTGAATGCGATGGGCCACGAGGTCAAGTCGATGAACGGCGCACCGATGGGCGGCTTCCAGGCCATCATGGTGGCGCCGGAGACCGGCGTTTATCGCGCCGGCTCGGATCATCGCAAGGACGGACAGGCCGTCGGGTATTAGCTCCGTTGCTAGTGTTTCGGCGTGAGCAGGAACGAATACAGGTTTTGACACGTCGCCGATGGGTTGTAGACGTTCTCGCCGGTCACCGGATCGAACTCCAGCGCCGGGCACGGCGCAGGGGGTTCTCCGCGCCGCTGACCGCGCACCACGATCTGACCGCGGTCGTTGATGGCTGAGCCGATCTCCAGGTGAAATTCGCGCGCGAAGCGCTTCGGTACGAGCGAGTTCAGGTCCACTGCGCGAGTGCCTCTCCAGATGACTGCGTGCGCTTGCGCTGGATCGTACTCAGGACACGACGGCGGTCGGTACGACTGGCCGACGATCTCCGAGCGCCTATTGATGCCGTACGCTGCTGCGTGAGTATCGCCGCGCAGTCCCCCGAGTGTCGTCTGGCGGGTGTTGGCCGCCCAGAAGGCCGCGGTCTGGCGGAGCAGGCAACCGAGCTGTGGATCGAACTGGTTGATTTGTCCGACTGCCTCGTTGCGGTCGTTGATGGCCCAGGCCAGGGCGACTTTCTCGGCCGCCGGGTCCTCGTACAGCACGACTTCCCCGATCGCCGGCGACCAGCGTATAGCGCGGTTCGCGCTCGCGCCGACGCCGACTCCCTGGTTGTTGAGCTGGCGCGGCGTGCCGGCTGGGCCGACGAATTCCTCGCCGCTGGCGAGTTTCAGCATCCAGACCAGTCTGCAGCCACCGGTAGTGCTCGGCAGGCCCACTCGGCCCAAGACTGCACCGCGGTCGTTGATGCCTTCGCCCAAAGCGAACAAGCCGAGAATGCCGCAGCCCGGCGGCTCGAATGCCGGGCTTACGCCGCCGGCGCGCGGCCACTTGGGCGCGGCGGCGGAGCCGTCTGCCGCTAATTCCCAGCCGATGGTGGTCCCGGACTCGTTGATGTCGCGCGCGAACACGTCAGTCAGATCCGTTGCGAGCGACGGGAGCGTCGTAGCTCCCGCTGCGCGGTTCCAGCGAAATCCGTGGCTGAAGCTGGGGAGCACTGGGGAAGCGGCATCGCCGGTTGCGATTTCGCAGACCGTGTCGCCGACCACCTCGCCGCGATCGTTCAGGCGGCGCGCAACGGTCGAGTGCCAGAAGCCGGCCAGGCAGGCCGGATCTGGCGGCGAGGTGATCTCGGTGGCCGAGTACTCGACGTGCTCGTCATCGTCGGGCTTTGGTTCGCCTGCGGTTGCGATGGCAACGGATGCGAGCGCGATCAACGGAAAGAGCGTATCTGGGCGCATGGTCGACCCTCCGTATCGTTGTGACGCGAATAGTTCTAGTACTGAGCGTCTACGTCCGCGGGGCGAGCTTAGCGCCGGCGGTCGCCGGCGCGTATAGCGGGGGTGGGCAAATGGGTCGGCTAGGTGCGGCGCACGATCCGCGGCAGGAACATGCCTGTGCGTCTCTTGTACAGAGCATAGTCGGCAGCGAACGCGCCGGACGCGAGACTGCGCTCGTCGCTCAACGCGGCATGCGTGAAGAGCCCCGCGTTGAACACGAACACCGCGAGCGTTATCAGTGTGGGCATTGCGACCAGCATTGCGAGGAATGCGAGAACGTAGCTCGCATAGATCGGGTGGCGGATGTACGCGTAAGGCCCGCGCTCGCACAGTGCTTCGGGAACATCCCCGCTCCAGGCGATGTAGAAGCCCCTTCCCCAGATCACGTGTCGCGCCGATTCGTAGAGCGCAAGCGAGCATACCAATATCGCAATCGAGGCGAGCCCGGTGTAGAGCCGGATCGGCACCAAGAGTCCCAGCCGTATCGTCGTGAGCGCGCCGCTGCCGAACGAAATTTGTGCCCAGAGGGCTCCCACGTCGTCCGTGCCGCTGCTGGTGAATGTCCGCGCTCCCGCGCCGAGAAAATAGACGAAGCTGCAGCCAAGCACCACGACAAGAATCAGTCGCGGCACCGTCGGCAGCAGGGCGGAAGCACTCACGCGCCGGAGCGCAGCACTTGTGCGCCGGTGATGCTTGCGATCGTCGCAGTGCCGGCCTGACGCATGATCGTCGTGAGCTCGCGATTCAGGATGTCGATGACCGCTTCGACGCCGGGTTGACCGAATGCGGCCAGGCCCCAAACCTGCGGCCTGCCGAGACCGACGGCAGTTGCTCCCAGCGCGAGTGCTTTGAAGATGTCGGTGCCGCGGCGAATGCCGCCATCGATGAATACCGGCACGCGACCTCGCACGGCGGCCACCACTTCGGGCAAGCAGTCCACGGTTGCGCGCAGCGTCTCTTCGTTGCGTCCGCCGTGGTTCGAGATGATCACCGCGTCGGCACCATGCTCGACGGCGAGAGCGGCATCCGCGCCCTCCATGACGCCTTTGATGATGAGCTTGCCCTTCACGAGCGCGCGCACTCGATCCAGGTAGTCGGGTGTGATTCCCGCGGGTGCCAGGTCAGTGACTTTGGACACGTCGAGCCCTTTGAACATCGGGCCTGGGCGATGCCACATGTCGTGTGAGTTGTCGAGGTGGCAGCTGGTGCAGGGTCGATTGTCGACGCGAATCGCTCGTGTCAGCGTCTCGTTGTTGCGCGCACCTGGCAGGTCGACTGTCAGCGCGATAGCAGGGCAGCCTGCACCTTCGGCACGACGAACAATCGCGGTCGTGACCTTCCAGTCGTTGGTTGGATAGAGCTGCTGCCAGATCGGCGCGCCGCGTGCATCGCGGACTTCTTCGAGCGCTGCGGAGGTGCCGGTCGACAACATCATTTGCACGGAGCGGCTCTTCGCGGCGCGTGCGCTGGCGATCTCGCCGTCCGCATGGAATGCACGCTGCGAGGAAACAGCAGAAAGATAGAACGGGGTCGTCCATTTGGTGCCGAAAACAGAGGTCGACGTGTCGATCCGACTGACGTCGTTGAAGCGCCGCACGCGAATCTCGTAGTGCGAGAACGCGTCGTGATTGCGCGCTACGGTGAGGTCGTCGTCGGCGCCGGTAGCGATGTACGCGAAGTGAGCGGGCGGCAGGGCTGCGCGCGCCAGCGGCTCGAACTCCATGACGTTCAGGACCTGACCGGCCGACGTGATCGGATCAGGCTCCTTGCGGAAAACCTGCGCAGGCGATGTAGCGCCTTGTGCCCAGCTGCGTGAGCAAAACGCCGGCAATGCCGCCAATGCACCCAGTAGCGCGCGTCGCGTTCTTAGCATTCTTGTTCCCCAAAACCCGCGTGGCCGGGACAGTATACGGCGTCGAAGGATTTCGCTTGGAGTTGAGTGATGCCTGCTGTTCTTGCTCTCGGCCTCGACCCGGTGTTCGTGGATCCGCAAGCGATGGGTGGCCTGAGCCCGGCTGTCATTCGGGCCTTCATCGACTCGGAACTGGACCGGATCCGCGCGGCGGGCTACGAAGTGGAGAGTTGCCTGGTCGATATCGGCGAGACGGCGGAGGCGGTGCTCACCGAGCACCTGCACAAGCGCAGCTTCGATTGCGTGCTGATCGGCGCCGGCCTGCACGCGGCGGAACATGCGCTGCTATTCGAGAAGCTGCTGAATCTGGTGCACGGCCTCGCAACGCAGGCCAAGATCTGCTTCAACACCAAGCCGCAGGATTCGCTCGAAGCAGTGCAGCGCTGGGTGGTACCTACGGCCGGGGAACTGCGGCGAAGCGGCTGAGCAGCAGCCATTGCGGAAACGCCTGGATGAGCTTGCGTGATCCGGAAAGCTTGATGGCGCGCTCGCGCACGGCCCTGGCGAGCGACTCATCGCCCAACCATACGAGCGTGAACGCGCGCAAATCGGCTTCGACGTACAGATCCACCTCGTGACCCGGATCGGTGAGGCAGAGCTCGACCTCCGGGCGCTCGAGCATGAGCCAGTAGCTGTGCGGGGCGCGGCGCTTGCGGGCCACGCCGCTGAAGGTGAACAGAACCACGACGCGGCTTTCCGGCAGCCGCTCCACAGCGAGCCGATGATGCAGATGCCACATGAGGAAGTCGGCATCGAGATTGTGCGGATCGACGCGCACTGACCAGCGCTGACCCCAGTGCCCCAGCGCATCGATCACGGATTTGAACTCTGCACCGGCTTCGGTGAGGCGGTATTCGCGCACTCGGCCTGGTTGCACGGCGGAGCTCGCTATGACTCCCGCGTCTTCGAGCCAGCGCAAGCGCTCGGCGAGCAGCGTGCGCGAGATCAGCGGAATGCCGCGATGGATCTCGTTGAAGTGCGAGCGTCCGGAGCACAGCTCGCGAATGATCAGTGGCGTCCAGCGCTGCGCGAATACCTCCGACGCGACCGCTACGGGACAGAACTGACCATAGCCTTTCATACGGCGAGTCTAGTAACCGCGCCCTGCGCTAACAAGTCCATTTCCTGTACTGGAGGCTGGAAGCGCTGCTACGCAAAGCTGCCGTCGACGTTTTGCAAACAGGAGCATGACTCGATGCGCTTGATCTTCGTCGCGGCGCTCGCCTTCGTCCTGGTGGGCTGCGCAACGCAGCCTTCGCTCGGAACTGTCGACTTTCCGATCTCGTGCTCGCGGCCAGCACAGGTCGAGTTCAATCGCGCAGTCGCGCTGCTGCACAACATGACGTATCCGCAAGGGCGCGAGGCATTCCAGCACGTGACGGAAATCGAACCTGCGTGCGCCATGGCGCACTGGGGAATTGCCATGACGCTGTTTCAGCCCCTCTGGCCGACCCGACCAAGTCCGCAGGACTTGCTGCAAGGCTGGGACGAAGTTCAGAAGGCGAAGCGGGGAATGGGTACGCAGCGCGAACAGCTGTTCATTGCGGCAGCCGAAGCGTTCTTCGCGGAGCCCGCGTCGCGCGACTACTGGTCGCGTATTCGAAGTTGGGAAAGTGCGATGGAGCATGTCTACCGCTCGTTTCCGAACGATCCCGAAGCCGCGACGTTCTATGCGCTCGCGCACCTCGCTGTATCGACTCCGGCCACCGCGCGCGCGAATGCAGATCGCGCGGCGGAAATTCTCGCGAGCGTCCTTGCGCGCGATCCGGATCATCCAGGCGCCATGCACTACATGATTCATGCGAACGACGTACCTGGACGGGAGCACGATTCGCTCGAAGTGACGCATCGGTACAGCGAGGTGGCTCCTCGCAACCCGCACGCGCTCCACATGCCGACACATATCTACACGCGCCTGGGGGAATGGGACAACGTCATCTCCGGCAATCTGCAGGCAGCCGCGGCGGCGCTGGAACATCCGGCCGGCGAGCACGGCGAGCTGGTGTGGGACGAGTTCCCGCACGCAATCGAGTACCTCGTGTATGCGTATCTGCAGAAAGGGATGCATGACGAGGCTGGCGCACAAGTCCGGCGACTGCTCGCGACCCGCAACCTGGAGCCCACGTTCAAGACCGCATTTCACCTGGCGTCGAGCCAGGCTCGCTACGCACTGGAGCGACATGCGTGGAACGAAGCCGTCGCGCTCGAACCGCGCGAGCCGGCGATACTCGACTGGGCTCGATTTGCCTGGCCCGAAGCGATCACGCATTTCGCTCGTGGGCTCGGTGCCGTGCACTTGAACGACGAGCGAGTGACCGCGGCGTCGATCGAGCGCCTGACAGCGCTCGAAGCCTCGACGCGAACCGCGGGCGAGGAGATCTTTGCCAACAACATTCAGATGCTTCGGCTGGAGCTGAGTGCATGGGTCGCGCATGCTCATGGCAAAGAGCGAGAAGCCGTCGATGTGATGCGTCAGGCAGCTGCGCTCGAAGCCTCGACGCCGAAGCATGCCGTGACGCCGGGACCCACGTTGCCAGCCGAAGAGCTGCTCGGCGACATGCTCATGGAGCAGGGACGTACGGCAGACGCGCTTGCCGCTTACCAGCGCGCTTTGAATTTCTACCCAGGGCGGCTCAACAGTCTGCGCGGCAGCGCAAGCCTGCAGAAGGAGCTGATAAAGTAGCGCGGTGAATCCCGCGGTCGCCAAAGTCTTCGCCGCCTATTCGAGCGCAGGAATGAGAGCGGGTATCTTGATTGCGTTGACAGCTGTCGCGGGTGTTGCCGTCGCAGCTGACTTGAACTACGACGAGCTCATTCCGCTCGACGCCGAAGCGCTGGCAGAGACGGGACTGAAACCAGCCTACGAGGAGCTGCTGCCACGTTTGAAGAAATATGTGGCCTCGCCAGCCGCAGTGAGCGAACGCATCGACAGCGATGCTCCGAGCTACGCCGTGAGCTGTCTTGGAACCGAGTATCCGATTTACGCGAAGGGCGATCAGGACGAGAGCTGGGGCCGAGCGACGTTCGCGCTCTTCGACATCGTGAATCGGCAGCTGGCGAAGACGCCGTACCGGTTCTTTGCTATCAACGGCGGCAATGACCTCGGTGGCATGTTCCTCACGCCTGCGCAGGCGGAAGCGGCGAAGAAGTCGCTGCCTCGAAAACAGGATTGGCCTTATCTGCCGACTGCCAACAAGCCTTGGTACGGGCAGTACCACTGAGCAATGGATACCGAGTGGTGTGAGCGGTCACCAGATGCACTTCAGTCTCTTTTCGTCAACTACATCGTGCTGCTGGTTGCGTTCGCCATGGTGTGCATAGCGTTCTACGTACACACCACGACGAGCTGAGCCGACGTGTATCGCGTGCAGTGATGGCGTAGTGTATGTCCATGGCACTGAAACACGATGCAATGTGGCCGGCGCTGCCATACACCGAATGGCGGGACACGGCTGCCACGTTGCATCTGTGGTTGCAGGTCGTCGGCAAGATCGCGCTGGTGCAGCGTTCCTGGGTCAATCACTCGTGGCACGTTGCGTTGCGCATCACTGCGCGCGGCATCGGGACCGGCCTGGTCCCGCATCAGGCAGGCGCGTTCCAGATCGAGTTCGACTTCATCGATCACTGCCTGCTGCTGCACGTCATCGACGGACGCAGGGTCAGCTTGCCGCTGCAACCGCAGCCGACGGCGAAGTTCTATCGCGACGTGATGAGCTCGCTGTCCTCGCTGGGCGTGCCGGTCAAGATTCGCACCATGCCGAACGAGCTGCCCGATCCCATTGCCTTCGACCAGGACGAGACGCACAGTTCGTACGACGGAGAGTACGCCAACCGTTACTGGCGCGTGCTCGCGCAAACACAATGCGTATTCGAGGAATTCAGAGCGCGCTTCATCGGCAAGTGCAGCCCGGTCCATTTCTTCTGGGGCAGCGCGGATCTCGCGGTGACGCGCTTCTCCGGCCGCACGGCGCCGCCGCATCCCGGTGGCGTTCCGTATCTGCCCGATTGGGTGGCGCGCGAAGCGTACTCGCACGAGGTCAGCAGCGCTGGCTTCTGGGCCGGCGGCGAGCAGTATCCCGAAGCGTGCTTCTATTCGTATGCGTACCCGGAACCGCCGGGGTTCTCAGCCGCCCCGGTCGGGCCGCTCGGCGCTCACTACAGCAACGAGCTTCGCGAGTTCGTGCTGCCTTACGAAGCGGCACGTCGTGCGGCCTCACCTGAATCGGCCGTGCTGCAGTTCTTACAGAGCACGTACGAAGCTGCGGCCAATCTTGGGAAATGGCAGCGAGACGCGTTGGAGAAGCAGCGCCTGCCATGAGCGAGTGATGCGACCCCGCGCGGTTGTACGGTACAGTGCAGTCGCCACACGCATCCCCGAGACTCCGCTTGACCCTAGCGCCACACGCCAGCGCCGCGCTCATCGCGTCCACCGATTGGCAAAGCTGTCCGATAGGTCCGCCGGCAGCATGGCCGGCCTCGCTGCGCAATATCGTCCACGTCATGTTCGAGATGCCCAACCCGGCGTTCGTCGTCTGGGGGGTGCAGGACACTCTCTTATATAACGAGCCGTTTCGCGCCAGCGTCGACCTGGATCCTGCGGAAACCTTCGGCAGGCCGCTCGCAGTCGCCTCGCGCTATCTCGGCGAGGAAACTGCGCGACTCGTCACCGGCGCACTGGCGGGACAAGGAACGATCTGGCGCAAGACTCCACTCCGGCAGGAGGACGGGTCGGTCGGCGGTGCGTTCTGCGTCTCCAACCAGAGCGAAGCGCGGTATCGGACTCTGTTCGATTCGATCGACGAGGGCTTCTGCATCATCGAATTCCTCGACAGTCCTGCAGGCCCGCTCAGCGACTACGTCCACGTCGCGGCGAACGCCGCGTATGCAATCAACACCGGCATCCAGGACGTCGTGGGCCAGAGGGTTCGCGAGATGGTGCCGGACGAAGCCGAAGGCTGGGTCAAGCTCTATGTGGAAGTCCTGAAGACCGGCCAGCCGATCCGCTTCGAGCGCGAGCTGCTGGCGACTGGGCGTCATCTCGAGCTCGCAGCGTTTCGCGTCGAGCCGCCCAGTCGTCGCGAAGTCGCGGTGTTGTTCAAGGATGTCACGGCGCGCAAGCGTGCCGAGCGCGCGCTGCAAGAACTGAATGAGACGCTCGAGGCGCGAGTGGCGGCTGCGTTAGCGGAGCGCAAGGTGCTGGCGGACATCGTCGAGGGCACCGACGCGTTCGTGCAAGTCATCGATCTCGACTTGCGCTGGATCGCCATCAACGGCGCCGCCACGCGCGAGTTCGAGCGAATGTTCGGCGTGGTGCCGAAGGTCGGCGAGTGCGTGCTCGACGTGTTGCGCGAGCAGCCGGAGCATCGCGACGCATGGCAGCGGATCTGGTCGAGAACCTTGCAAGGAGAAGACTTCTCCGAAGTGGTCGCCTTCGCCAGTCCCGGCGCGGGACACCGGCAGTACGAGATGCACATGAGCATGCTCTACGACGCCGCTGGCAATCGTATCGGCGCGTATCAGTTCGCCTACGACGTCACCGAGCGTCTCGCCGAGCAGGATCGGTTGCGCAAGACGGAGGAAGCGCTGCGCCAGGCGCAGAAGATGGAGGCAGTCGGTCAGCTCACCGGCGGTCTCGCACACGACTTCAACAATCTGCTCGCGGGAATCTCCGGTGCGTTCCAGATGATCGGCGTGCGTCTGGCGCAGGGGCGCACGCGCGATGTCGACAAGTATGTGACGGCCGGACAGGGCGCCGCGCGCCGGGCTGCATCGCTCACGCATCGCTTGCTCGCGTTCTCGCGGCGCCAGACGTTGTCGCCGAAGCCAACGGTCGTGAACCGGCTGATGACGGATTTCGTCGAGCTGGTGCGCCGGACGGTCGGTCCTTCGATCCAGGTGGAGACGATCGAAGCAGTCGGCTTGTGGCCGACGCTGGTCGATGCCAATCAGCTGGAGAACGCGCTGTTGAACCTTTGCATCAACTCGCGCGATGCCATGCCGAATGGCGGCAAGATCACGATCGAGACGGCGAACAAGTGGATCGACGAGCGCACCGCGCGCGAGCGCAACCTCGAGCCGGGGCAATACATCACGATCTGCGTCAGCGACACCGGCGTAGGCATCGACAAGGCGACGCTGGAGCGCGTTTTCGAGCCGTTCTTCACGACCAAGCCGCTGGGGCAGGGGACCGGGCTCGGCCTGTCGATGGTCTACGGGTTTGCGCGCCAGTCGAACGGCCACGTGCGCATCTATTCCGAGGTCGACAAGGGCACGATGGTCTGCATGTATCTGCCGAGGTATGTCGGCAACGAGCCGGTCGAACCGGTGCACGTCGTCGTGCCGGAGCCCGTGCGAACCTCGGACACCGTCGTGCTGGTCATCGACGACGAGCCGACTGTGCGCATGCTGATCACCGATGCGCTCGGCGATTTGAACTACACCTGTATCGAGGCCGTCGACGGGCCGAGCGGGCTGGAAATGCTGCAATCGGCCAAGCGCATCGATCTGCTGATCACGGATGTGGGGTTACCGGGCGGGCTCAATGGCCGGCAGGTCGCCGATGCGGCGCTGGTCTTGCGGCCGCAACTGAAGGTGCTGTTCATCACCGGTTACGCGGAGAATGCCGCGTTCAACCACGGACACATCGGGCCAGGCATGGCGGTGCTGACCAAGCCGTTCGCGATCTCGGAGCTGGCGCGGCGCGTCGAGCGAATGCTCGGGCGGAATTGAGTCAGCGGCTGCGCGGGTCGAGCACCATCTCGGACGGTGTGAGCACGCCATTGCCGTCGACGTCGAGGGTGTGAAACATCCGTTGCGAGCCCGCGGAATATTCCGCTTCGGTCAGCACGCCGTCGCGATTGGTGTCGAGATCGTGGATTTTCTGCGCTGCCGACTCGGGATGATTCGCCCAGATGATGCTCTCGGCACCGTGGCTGGCCTCGATTTCGTCGGGAGTGATCTTGCCGTTGCGGTCCTTGTCCATCATCTCGAAGCGCTTGCCGGCGGTGGCCGCATGCTTCTCCGCTGTGATGCCGCCGTCCGCGTTGCCCTCCGCTTCCTTGAGTTGCGGGCGCTGGCAACCGGGCGAGTCATCGGCTGTAGCGGGGAGCGAGAAACCGCACGTGATGAGTGCGGCGAGGACTGCTGTACGAATGTTCATCGCGAATCCCTCCTGGAGAATCCCCGGAACATCGACGGAACGATAGCCTACCTCATTGACGCTGGCGCGTCTTGTCCTGAAATCGCTTGACTGCGGCATCGATTGTGAAAAAGAAGTGATCGCTGCCCAGCACGGCGTACAGCCCAGAGCGCTTCATGACGTCGCGCACCGGTGCCTTGACCCCCGCAATGTAAAATTCGATGCCCTTCTGCTTGAACTCCGCCGACAGCTGATGCAACGCGGTGTCCGCCGACGAATCGAGATCGTTGACGGCGCTCGCGTCCAGGATCAGCGCTTTGAGCGACGCCGCATGCTGCCGGCAGATCTCGTGGATTTTCTCCTTCAGGAAAACGGTGTTCGCGAAGTACAGCGACGCGTCGATGCGCAGGATGACCAATCCGGCAATCGTCTCCGCTTCCGGGAAGTGCAGCACGTTGCGGAAGATATTCGTACTCGGCAGGCGGCCGAGAATCGCAGTGTTGGGCCGCGTGTTCAGCGTGATGAACAGCAGGATGGAAGCGACGATGCCGAGCAGCAGCCCTGGCATGACGCCTAGCGCCAGCGTTGCGACGAACGTGAACACCAGCAGGATGCCTTCGGTGATCTTCACTTTGAACAGATAGCGGATCTCGCGCGTGTCGATCAGTCGCAGCGAGGATACGATCAGGATCGCTGCGAGCGTTGCGCTCGGCAGGTAGTGGAAGAGTGGCGTGAAGAACAGCGTCGTGATGCCGACG
The DNA here is from genome assembly GCA_035606615.1 of Steroidobacteraceae bacterium. Taxonomy (GTDB): domain Bacteria; phylum Pseudomonadota; class Gammaproteobacteria; order Steroidobacterales; family Steroidobacteraceae; genus Steroidobacter. The sequence continues at coordinate 152,917 of DATNFA010000116.1, read as the reverse complement.
CACACAGCTGAGACTATTGCAGCGAGCTGCGTGCGCGCACCGGCTGCCGCGTTCAGCGCGGAACGCGCGAGACTCCCGGAGACTGCATAGCCTTGCGACACGCTGGACGTGAGGTTGGACAGGCCGAGCGCAGTCAGCTCGCGATTGGCATCGATGTCGTAGCCGAATCTGTTACCGAGCGCCTTGCCGACGGAGATCGTCTGTGAAAAACCCACGAGCGCCATGGTGAGAGCCAGCGGCATCAGCTGGCGAACGTCGTTCCAGTGTATCGCCGGCACAGTGAGATGCGGCCAGCCGCCGGCAACTGGACCCAGCACGCTCACGCCGCGGCCATCGAGGCCCAATGCATAAACCAGAACGGTGCACACGACGACGAGAGCCAGTGCGCCTGGAGCTGTGGGAGCCCAGCGCCGCACGGCCCACAGGACAAAGATGCAGCCAAGTGCGATCGCTACCGTGATCGGGTTCGCTTGCCCCGCATGCGCGACGACGTCCATCGCTGTCTGATACAGCTGCGGATGCTGCGCCTCGCTGACGCCGAGAACGTGCTTCAACTGTCCGATGACGGTGATGACGGCAATCGCTGACGTGAATCCGGCCAGCACCGGATACGAAAGGAAATTCACGAGGAAGCCCAGACGCAGCGCGCCCATTGCCAGTTGAGTCGCGCCGATCATGGCTGTCGTCAGCACTGCCAGTGCTATGAACGAAGCGGTGCCGGCAGTCGCGAGCGTGCTCAGACCGAGCACCAGCATCAGCGAGTCCACTGTCACCGGGCCAACCGACGTCTGCCGGCCACTGCCAGCCAACGCATAGACAATCATCGGCAAGGTGGACGCGTACAGACCCATGGCCGGCGGCAAGCCCGCCAGCAACGCGTAGGCCATCCCTTGTGGCACGAGTAGCGCTGCGACTGTCAGCCCGGCGAGCGCTTCCTGGCGCAGGTTCGCTGTGCGGTAACTCTCCGACAGCTGCGTAAAGCGCAGCTTGCGCTGCGTCGCCGTCTGCTCGTGGGCAGGTCGATTGACGATTGGGGCGGCCACGCGGAACGCAGCCATGTCGAACATCGTCTGTTCGCTGGCGGAAGTGGGCGAGGGCGCTGCACGCATCTGCAACGCGATTTCGAAGGGACCGATCCGCACGATCTCGCCGGCGCTCAGCACCTGCCGCTGGATTCGCGCCGCACCGACGAACGTGCCGTTGGAGCTGCCGAGGTCTTCGATGATGCAGGTACCGCCGGCGTCATTGAGCACCGCATGCTGCCAACTCACTTGCGAGTCCTGCAGACAAATGCCGCAGGCAGGATCGCGCCCAATCACGAGGTTCCCGCCCTGCAGGGTGAAGGTGCGCTCGGTGCCGTCGGTTCCCCGGACAGTGATCCTGTTCACGGCCGATCTCATGCTGGAGCTGTGCCGCCATCATAGGACGAGCCGGCGACGCTTGATACACTGCTTGCTACGCTCCTTGATACATTGGGGCGCAACAATGAACGACACGTCCGCCCGTCCGACCCACTGCGCCAATTGCGGTGCCGCGCTCGCAGATCGCTATTGCGGTCGCTGCGGCCAGGACAGTCACGCTTCGCTGTCGTTCGGCCATTTCCTGCACGAGTTCGTCGAGGGACTGTTCCACGTCGACTCGAAGTTCTGGCTCACGCTGCGAACGCTGTTGACCCGGCCGGGCTTGCTCACCGAGCAGTACCTCGGCGGCAAGCGCCTTTTGTACTCGCCGCCGTTCCGCAGCTATCTCGTCATCTCGATCGTCTACTTCGTCCTCGCGTCGATTTTCGCCGGACCCAGCCACGTGAGGGGCCCGAGCGGACAGGAGCTGACCGCCGCCGACTGCGCCCGGATGGCCGCACATCCCGGATGGGCGCTGCGCTTCGTGCCGGACATCGAAGGGTCATGCGTGCGTGCACTGAGCAACGGCGGGCGGGCGTTCACCGGAGCACTGCAGAACCTGCTGCCGAAGGTGATGTTCGTCGTGCTGCCGCTGGTCGCGTTGGTGCAGTTCTGGGTCTATCGACGACAACGGCCGCTGTACCTCGAGAACCTCATCTTCGTGTTGCACCTTCAATCGTTCTACTACGTCGCCAGCGCGCTCGCGCTGCTGCTCGCGGCAGGCATCAGTGCGTTTGCAGGAGCGAGGGAAGCGATTGACCAGGCGCTCGAGTTCGTCGTGTACGCGTGGAGCGTCGTCTACCTGTTCATCGCGGAGCGACGCGTGTATCGGGCGAGCACGCTGAAGATCGTGCTCGGACTGCTCGCGCTTGCCGCGTCGTACACCATCTTCTACGCGCTCGGCGTCTCCGTCGCGAGCATGTACGCGTTCCTGCGCATATGAATACGCTCGTGGGGAACGACCGCTGGCGTCCGAAGGGCGACCACATCGTCGGACGCGTTGTAAAGATCCGTCAAAGAACCTAATCGCGGCTAGAAGAGACCTACGTGACCTGCGCTCCCGGGATCGTTACTCTAGGCAGGCTCTCGGGGCCAACCAATCAGAAGTCGAGTGTCGTGTGCTGACAGGACGCCCATGCACATTGCGCATCATCCGCTATTCATCGCGCTCTCCAGTCTGACGGCATGGCTGGGTGCGTGGACTGCGCTCGACGTGTTCCGGCGCGTCCGCGCGCATGTCGGCAGTTTGCGACTGGCTTGGCTGGCGGCGACGGCAGTGGCGATGGGCTTGAGCATCTGGTCGATGCACTTCATCGCGATGCTCGGTTTCAATCCGGGCGCCGAGGTGCGCTACGACGTCGGCCGCACGATCCTTTCCCTGTTGCTCGCTATTGCGACAACCGCGTTCGCGTTTTTCTTCGCGCGCGGTGGCGGCGCGCGTCGCGAGATCATGGGTGGAGTCGTGATGGGCGCCGGTATCTGCACCATGCATTACGTCGGCATGGCTGCGGTGATCACGAGTGTCACGCTGAGCTATGCACCGATCTACGTCGTGCTCGCTTTCGCCGTCGCTGTATCGGCATCCACAAGCGCGCTGTTCGTAGCCAGAAGCGAGACGACAGCTACGCAGCGTGTTCTGGCGGCCGCGGTGCTCGCATTCGCAATCGTCGGCATGCACTACACGGCGATGTATGGCGTGCGGGTGCTTCCCGGTCCCGTAGCGAACGTCGGTTCCGGAGGCGTGGATTCGCTGGTGCTTGCGGTCGCGGTCGCAGCGGGCACGCTGTTCATCCTGCTGCTCGCGCTCATTGCCGCCGTTTCGGAGCAAGCGCGCGAAACTGTGGCCGTTGCGATAGCCGGGAAAACCGAAGCCGAGGCAATGCTGATGCGAGCGCAGCGGCTCGATGCCCTCGGTCGTCTCACCGGCGGCGTCGCGCACGATTTCAACAATCTGCTCACGGTGGTGATCGGGGCGCTCGACGTCATTCTCCGTAATCCGGAGAACGCGCCGCGCCGTCAGCGTCTGGGCGAGGCCGCGCTGATCGCTGCACGACGCGGCCAACGACTCACGGCGCAGCTTCTTGCATTCGCACGCCAGCAACCTTTGCAGCCGGAGGTGCGCGAGCTGAACGCGCTCATTCGTCAAGCAGAGCCTCTGTTGCGGCGTGCGGTGAGCGAGAATGTCGCACTCAAAGTTCAGCTGTGTGACGACAAAGCAGTGGCGCGGATCGATCCGGCGCAGTTCGAGGCCAGCCTGCTCAATCTCATCGTGAATGCGGTCGATGCAAGTGCGGACGGCGGTGAGATCGTGGTGGAAACGCAGCTATGCAGCTTGGCGGCACAGGAGGTGGCCGGGCTCGCGCCGGGCGTCTACTTCCGCATGAGCGTTGCGGATCGCGGGCAGGGCATGAGTCCCGACGTCATCAAGCGCATCTTCGAGCCGTTCTTCACGACCAAGGCGCCGGGTAAGGGCACCGGCCTCGGGCTGAGCCAGGTCTATGGGTTCGTCAAGCAATCGGGCGGCGAGATCGAGGTCGACAGCGCGCAAGGCGCGGGCACCCGATTCCGGATCTATCTGCCGACCAGTGCAGCGCAGCCGGAACAGGATCACGCGACGCCGGGTCAGCGCGTCGTCAGCGTGCGGCCGCTGAGCATTCTGCTGGTCGAAGACGATCCTTCGGTGGCGGCCGTCACGGAAATCATGCTGGTCGATTTCGAGCACAAGGTGCACCGCGCAGCGAACGCAGACGAGGCGCTGCGCATCCTGTGGTCCGATGCGGAAATCGACGTGCTGTTCTCCGACGTCGTGATGCCCGGCGGCATGAACGGCGCCGAGCTCGCCAAACAGGCAGTGGTGCAGCGTCCGCAGCTGAAGGTGTTGCTGACTTCGGGCTTTGCCGGCGAATCGCTCGATGAGTGGCTGTCGCAGGGCGCATGGCCATTCTTGAGAAAACCGTTCCTGTCGACAGAGCTTGCCGAGGCGCTTGCGAGCCTCTACGCGGAGTCGCACGACGACTCGCGACTCGGCTCGCGTTCCCAACAGAACTGAAAAGCCGCCCCCGACCGGCGCTCGCGGATGTGCCGGCGTGCCAAAGTGATCCGCCGGCCGGTATCTCGACAAATCTAAAGGTCCGGGGCACCCCACTTCGCCCCCACGCGCCGGTCTCGTCCAAGACGTACCGGCGTGCGCGGTGGTAAATTTTTGCGACAAATGGGGCTGTGTACCCCGGGGGAAAGTCCATGACCTTGAACAAGCGTGGTGTGGTCGCGGCAGGACTGGCGGCCGCGGTGGCAGCGATCCTGTCGAGCGCTGCCGGTGCCGGCGCGGATCAATCGTTGGCCGGGTCGAAGGTCGACAACTTCATGTTGCCCGACCAGACCGGCATGGGGCACGAGCTCTACTACTACAACGCGAACCCAGCCATCGTCCTGGTGTCCTCCGCGGAGGGCGATGCCGTCTCCGAGCGGGCGGTCAAGGCGCTCAACAAGGTCCGCGACGCGTTCCAGGGCAAGAACGTGCAGTTCATGATGCTCGACTCGTCGCTGAACTCGAAGCACGACGCCTTCGTCGGCAAGCCTGGCTCGGCCGAGTTGCCGGTGTTGGCAGATGAGCTGCAGCTGGTAGGCCGCGCGCTCGGCGTGACGACGACGGCGGAGGTTTTCCTGGTCGAGACCAAGACCTGGACGATCGCCTATCACGGTCCGATCGACGACTCGTTTGCCCGCAAGAAGAACAAGAAGGCGAATCTCACCACGGCGCTCAATGCAGTGCTCGATGGCAAGCCGGTGCCGGTTGCCGAGGCAGCCGTGAAGGGTACGGCGGTCGACTTCCCGGATCGGCAGCACGCCGCGGAGTTCGTGAAGATCGACTACGCGACGCAGGTCGCGCCGATCCTCGCCGACAAATGCGTCACTTGCCACACGCAGGGCGGCCTCGGGCCGTTCGCGATGAACAACTACGACATCGTCAAAGGCTTCTCGCCGATGATCCGCGAAGTGCTGCGGACCAAGCGCATGCCTCCGTACCATTCGGACCGCCATGGCGCGGTCTGGACCGACGACATGCGCCTGTCGGACGCCCAGATCAAGACGATCGTCAACTGGGTCGAGGCCGGCGCGCCGCGCGGCGAAGGTCAGGATCCGCTGCCCGAAGCAGCGAAGCCGGCGCCGAAGTGGCCGCTCGGTGAGCCCGATGTCATCGTGCAGGTCCCGGCCTTCAACGTGCCGGAGACCGGCATCGTCGCCTATCAGGACCGTTCGGTGCCGACGAAGCTCACCGAGGGCAAGTGGCTGCGAGCCACGGCGTGGGCCAACGCGACGCCGACCGTGCATCACGCGCTTGCGGGTTGGATTCCGAAGGAAGATCCGAACGGCCGCGGCTTCTCGTGGAACGTTGCGCTCGGCGGCTATGGCCCGGGCGGTGCGCCGAACCTGACGCCTGCGGACACCGGCATCTATCTGCCGCCGGGCGGCTCGTACGCGTACCAGATGCACTACACGCCGATCGGCAAGCCAGTCACCGATACGACCGAGGTCGGCTACTACTTCTATAAGGAAGAGCCGAAGTACATCCTGCGCCAGGCCTCGATCACCGACTTCTCGCTGGAGATTCCGGCGGGCGAGTCGCGCCACCAGGAAACGGCATATATCGAGTTCCCGCACGACGCGGAAGTGTTCGGTGTGCAGCCGCACTGTCATTCGCGCTGCTACTCGACCAAGTTGCGCATCCGTTATCCAGACGGCAGCGAGAAGGTGCTGCTGAACCAGCCCCGCTACTACTTCTCGTGGCAGCGCGAGTATCACTTCCAGGATCTGCTCGAAGTGCCGAAGGGCTCGCTGCTGATCGCCGACTACGTGTACGACAACTCGACCTCGAACGTCGCGAATCCGGATCCGCACAAGCATGTGACATTCGGCGAGCAGACTTCGGAAGAGATGCTGTTCACGTTCGCGCGCTTCCGCTTCAAGGGCGAGACGACTGCGGAGCGTCACGACGAGTGGTTCCAGGAGTTGCAGCAGAACGTCACGTTCGGCGCGCTGGACGACAACATCGACGGCAAGCTGACGGCGGCGGAGTTTCGCAACGATCCGCGCTTCAAGCCGGTCGTGGGCTACCTGCCGATGGTGGATGCCGACAAGGACGGCGCGCTGTCGAAGACCGAGATGGCGAACGCGCTGCAGATCATGCGCAAGATGCGTCAGTCGGGTCAGGGCCCGGCAGCGGCTCCGAAGCCTGATGCGGCCGTTGAAGCGATGAAGCAGCAGGCGACGGGTAGCAACTAGCCGGCGAAAGCCAGCACGCCGAAGCCGCGCAGGATCTTCTGGTCCGCCGTCGGTTGCGACTTGATGTAACCGAGCCCGCCGGCCTGTTCGGCGAGGCCTCGGCTGCGCAGCGCCGCCGCCGTCATCTGCGACATCATCGAGACGCGCAGCTTCAGTGCTGCCGTCATTTGCGTCAGCGGCGCAACGTCTGCACCCACGCGAAAGTCGTCGAGCAGCTGCAATGACTGCTGTCTGAGCCGTGCGACTTCGCTACGGCCCACGCCGGGTTCCGGCAGGCCCCACGCGCTGCGCAGATGCTCGACTCGCGCGAGATAGATCTCCGCGATGAACAGGTGAAACCAGGACCGCTGGTAATCCGTGATACAGCCGAGCCCTGCATCGTCGGGCACGATCAGGTAGTGCCCGTTAGGCACGCGATGGTCGAAAAACGTCACCGCCGATGTGTCCGACAGCTCCATCTCGCCGCTGAATTTCCATGGACCGACGCGCACGGTGCTGGCACGCAGATCGGCTGCGCACAGCACGGCGTGATTGCTGTCCTCGAGCCGCGCCCTGAACAGCACGATGTCGGCCACGCTGCTCAGCGACAGGTATTCGCACCTGCCGTCGATCCGGACGCCGTCGGCGGCTCTTCTCGCTATCGGTGGAGTCGTGCTGCCGTTGCTGCGCTCGCTGCCGGTATTGGCCAGGATCAGCGAGCGATTTCTGATCGTATGCAGCAGCAGCGCGCGCTTGAGCCTGGCGACGCTGAGCAGCGGGATCGGTACGCACTGCAGTACGCAGAACGGATACAGATGCATGGCGACGGCAATCGCCAGCGGCAAGCAGCTCGCGCCGAGCGAGCGCACGGCTTGGGCGGCATGCTCGAAGACTTCCGAAGGGCGCGACCCGACTGGGTACATCGGCAGCTGCGACCGAAGCTGGTTGAACGACCGGCGGTAGGCGTGGCGCGCCGCGCGTTCGTCTGCGGCATCGCTCACCCGTGAGGCAAATTCCGCTACCAGTTCCATGGAGTGCACTGTGAACCTGTCCGCGGTCAATTGCAGGCGTTTGAGACGAGCCGCTGTCTGGATGAGGCGAGCTACGATCCGGCCGGACGGACTGCGCCGGCTTGTCGCAGTACATGGGTGGATATACAGTTCGGCGCATGAACGCACGCATCGGTGTACTCGGGGCCAGTGGAGTCTATGGTCGTCACCTGCTGCCGCGATTGATTGCGGCCGGCTATCGCGTGCGTGCCTTGGTGCGCAAGCCCGACGCAGCTGCCTCGGCGGCCGCGTGTGGTGCCGAGCTCGCGGCGGCGGATATCTTCGACGAGGCATCGCTGCGTGCCGGGCTTGCCGGCTGCGAGGTCGCGATCAATCTCGCAACCAGCCTGCCGGCTCCGGGCGAGCAGGGTGACTTTGCGCAGAACGACCGGCTGCGCCGCGAAGGAACGCCGGTCTTCGTGCGTGCGTGCCGCGAGGCTCGCGTGTCACGCATCCTGCAGCAGAGCATTGCCATGACGCACGCCGGCGGCGGCGACGCATGGGCCGACGAGGAGACGTTTCATCCAGTCAGCGAAGGCATCGCGGGCGCGGCCATTGCAGCAGTGCGCGACATGGAAGCGGCGGTTGTGGAGTCCGATCTCGATTGGCTCATTCTGCGCGGCGGCTTGTTCTATGGCCCAGGCACCGGTTTCGACGACGACTGGTTCGCGCGTGCACGCGCCGGCAAGCTGCGCTTGCCCGCGGAAGGTGACGACTATGTCTCCCTAGTCCACATTGCCGACATGGCTGACGCAACAGTCGCCGCGATTCGGCGCTGGCCGTCGCGCCAGCCGTTGATCGTCGCGGACGACGGCCCGGCGCGCTGGCGTGACGTGCTCACATATGTCTGCGCAGTCGCGGGCAGTAATCCGCCTCAACCGGGCGGACGTTCGGCGATGCCTTCGTTCAGAGTGAAGAACACACGCGCCCGCGCACTCCTTGCGTGGGCGCCGGTGTATCGGGACTATCGCGCCGGACTGGTCCGCTAGGCTGGATCAGCCTACATCCCCGGAATCGGCAGGCATTCCATGATCTCCACGGCTTCGCCGGGGAAGATCGTGAAGTGCGGATGGTTCTCGAACAGCTTCGCCGCAGCTGCGTGCGACTCGGCCTGGACGATCGTATAGGCGGTCATAGCATTCGAGGTATCGGAGATGCCCTTGCCGTCCGCGCGCTTGGTCTTGCCGAGCGGGCTGCCGGTATCGACGATCGCCGCCTTGTTCTTGGTCACCCAATCGCCCCAGGCCTTCATGCCCTGCTGCTCGCGCTGCTTGCGCGTGGCGTCGTCCAGCTTGCTCCACTTCTCGCGGCTCGCGGCAGTACCGAGATAAATTGCACAGAACTTTTTCATGGTCGTCTCCAGGTGTGTGGCCCGTCAGAATGACGCACGAGCGGGGCCGCCGCGGACACCCAGATAAGAAGAATTACAGTCGAGGGTTCCCGCTGTCGGCGGATCGACTCGCCGCCCGGGCTGTTTTTCCGGCTTTTCCTGCTCCTGCACCGATAGCTACTCGTCCTTCCAGTCGCCAAGCGTCGGCGCATCGCGCATGTGCTCGAACAGATCGCCGCGCGCGGGCTTCGTGCCGATCTGGCAGACCGGCATCGCAATGAGCGTGATCACGACCGCGCATCGATCGTTGATCCGGACCAGGACGCCGCCGCCTTCCAGCGGCTCGACACGATGCGCGCGCGAGCGGTCCCAGCCGAACTCGGGCTTCGGTTTGGGCGGACCGCCGTCGTTCTTGTGATCCGGCTGCTTCTGGGATTCGAGCGCGTGCTCGCGGGCGACTTCTTCTCCCTGGCGTTGCCAGTCGACGCTCGCTGGCTCGTGCGTTGCGTCACGCTCCGACGGGGCAATCAATTGCGGGAATGGAGTTGCGGGCAGTGGCGCTGCCGGCAACTGCTCAGGTGCAAGGGGCGCGATTGGAGGCGGCCTTTGCGCGCGGTTCTTCGTGTCTGGCAGCAACGCCAGCGCAGTTGACCGCTCGGGCGCTTGCAGGTTTTCGGGTCTCTGGCTCACCAGCAACTGAAACAATCCCGCGTGGATCAGCAGGGCGAGCGCGAACAGCAATGGACGCTGTGGTTCGCGAAATGCCGCGCGCCTTGCCACTGATACTGCCTCCGCCGACTGGCGTCGAGACATTGGTCTGCGCAACCCGGTAAACGTTCCACGGGCGCTACGCGTGGCACCGGAAATCTGTATCCTTCGCGGCCATGAAAACACTCATCGCTGCGTTCGTCGCTTCACTTTCCTTGACGTTGGGTGCGTCCGCCGATGCCGCCGACGACGCCGGCCGTGCAGCCTTTCGCGAGATCTACAAGGAGATGGTCGAGATCGATTCCTCGCAATCGACCGGTTCCTGCACGAAGGTCGTGCGCGCGGCGGAGACGCGGCTCAAAGCCGCCGGCTTCGGTGCCGACGACATGCAGGTCGTGATCCCCGACGGCAAGCCGGACGACGGCAACATCGTCGCGCGCATCCGTGCCAAGAACCCCGCAAAGAAGGGCGTACTGCTGCTTGCACACATCGATGTGGTGGACGCGCGCCGCGAGGACTGGGAGCGCGATCCGTTCAAGCTGATCGAGGAAGACGGCTTCTTCTACGGCCGCGGCTCGGCCGACGACAAGTCGATGGCGGCGGTCTTTCTCGACCTGATGATCCGCCTGAAGCAGGAGCGCAATTTCAAGCCGCGGCGCGACGTCGTCATGGCGCTGACGTGCGGCGAGGAGACCTCGAATCGCGTCAACGGCGTCGACTACCTGCTGAAGAATCATCGCGAGCTGATCGATGCGGCGTTCGCCTTGAACGAAGGCGCGGGCGGGCTGCTGTCGGCCGACGGCAAGCCGCTGACGTTGCAGGTGCAGGCCGGCGAAAAGATTCACCAGGTCTTTGCGCTCGAAGTGACCAACCCCGGCGGACATTCCTCGCGGCCGGTTCCGGACAACGCAATCTACCGCTTGGCCGTAGCCACGCAGAAGATCGCGCAGCTTTCGTTCCCGGTGCAGTTGACGCCGGTCGTGCGCGAATATTTCCGCGTAACGGGACCGCTGCTCGGCGGCGAGGTCGGTGCTGCGATGAGCGCCCTCGGCAAGAATCCCGATGATCAGGTTGCGCTCGAGCGGTTGATGAAGGACCCGAGCTACAACGCCGTCGTACACACGACCTGCGTCGGCACGCAGTTGGAAGGCGGTCACGCGGCGAATGCGTTGCCACAGCGGGCGAAGTTGACGCTGTCATGCCGCGTCATGCAGGGCACGACGCCGGAGCAGGTCAAGGAAACTCTCGAGCGCGCCGTCGGCGACGATCAGGTGAAAGTCTCGATCGTGCGCCGTCGCGACGGCTCGTCGGCGCCGCCGCTGACGGACGAGATCATGGGACCGGTGAAGAAAGTCGCGGCGAAGCTCTGGCCGGGCGTACCGGTGGCGCCGATGATGAGCGCCGGCGCGACCGACGGCCGCTTCCTCATGAACGCCGGCATCCCGACCTATGGCATGAGCGGCATGTTCTCCAAGTCCGACGAGACCAATGCCCACGGTCTCAACGAGAAGCGTCGCGTGCAGTCGCTGTACGAAGGCCGCGATTTCCTCGAAGGCGTCGTGCGCGCCTACGTGAAGTAGAGCTGCAGCCCCGACGCGAGCACCGCGTCGGGATCGTAGCGACGCTTGGCTTTCGCGAGGTCGTGCCACTGCGCCCCGTAATGACGGCGCCAGTCTTCCTGCGTCAACTCGACCGCTGCGAACGGATAGAGGACGCCGCCGCCGTCGCGGTTGTCCTCGTACAGGATGCGATTGCCGGTTAGCGTTCGCGCCAGCGCTTGCGAATCGTTCGTTGGGCTGCGCAGTAGCGCCGCATAGCAGACGAACTGCTCCTCGGGCAGTCGGAGCAACGGACGTGCGAACGCTGCTCGCTTCCAGAAGAACAGCCGAATGCCCTGCACGCCGCCAAGATCATCGGGCGTGAAGCGCGGCAGCGACTTGCCCACGAACGTCGCAGTCGACGAGAGCGGCATCAGCAGCCCAATGTCGGCGTGCGACTGCGTGAAATCGATCGGCGGCATCTCGTCGAGGTACTCGAAGTACCCGACGTCGCGGATCTGTTCGGAGCCGCGCACGAAGCGCAGGCCGGCAAGGAGGGTTGCATCGTCCGGCGCTTCGGGCGGCGTGAAATGACGGATCGGGGTCAGGGCATACGACCAGTTGCCGTTCGTCGGCATGAGCAGCGCGACGGCACCGTGGAAGCGGCCGTCCTGCGTCACTCGCGTGCCGTCTTCGATCAACGTTTGCAAATCCGGGTAGTGCAGCAGGTATTCGCGGACTTGCGCGGGCGCGCGTTCCAGGCGCAGCGTCGCGCGCGTGATGATTGCGCACTGGCCCTGTCCCGCGAGCGCGGCTTCGAACAGGTCGCGGTGTTCGTGCGTTGAGCAGACGACGACATCTCCCTCGCCCGTCACGACTTGCAGTGCGAGCGTCTGGTCGACTTGAGCGCCGTGACGCAGCGAAGTCACGCCGACGCCGCCGATCGACAACGTGCCGCCGACTGTGAGACCCAGGAACTTCGTAAGCACTGGCGGCGCGAGCCCGTAGCTCAGCGTCGCTTGGAGCAGCGTGCGCCAACTGGTGCCGGCATCGACTTCGACGGAATCAGCCGTGAACGTGTGCACCTGCTGCAGCGAGCGCATGTCGATGACGATGCCGCCGCTCACCTGAGCCTGCCCGAATGGCTGATGACCCCGGCCACGTGCCGCGATCTTCAGGCCGAAACGCCGCGCGAAGCTCACGATGCTCGCGATGTCGCGCACCGATCCCGGTTTCAGCACCGCAAGCGGCTGCTCATGGATGATGCGGCCGTAGTCGTTGGCGTATTCCGCGCGCACGGCGGGATCGAACGACAGCTCGCCATCCAGCTGCGGCAGATTCGCGAACGGCGTCGCAGCGCCCGCCCGAGAGAATCCGCCGAGCAGCGAGCCGGCGGCGATAGCCGTCGCAAAGTTACGTCGTGAAAATGCCGGGCCGCTGCAGTCCGTCATTGGCGTCACTCCATCGTTGGTACGAGGAGTGATACGCGCGCAATTGCTTGCGGTTACATTTGCCCTGCCGCTGCTGCGCGACCGGCTGCGCCGACATCCGGATCGGCGAGCCCCTTGACCAGCAGCCACACTGCCGCCAACAGGAAAGCGATCCCCGCGGGAGCCAGCAGCGGGAATACGACCTGAGCGCCGAACAACGGACGGGCAACTGTCACCATCTGCAGCGCCGCGCCGGCAACTGCAAATCCCGCGAGGGCGCGCGGGATCAGCGCAAAGCGGTACAGCGCCGCGAACAAGGCCACGAACGTCGAGCCGCCGACGATCAATTGCGTGAAGTGCGCCCAGTTGCGGGCCGCCGCCACGACGCCGCGCACCAGGGCGAACGAGGCAGCGTCGGCCCCGTTCGACGCCGCATACGCCTGGCTCAGCGACAGCAGTGACATGACCTTGGCGTTCTCGACCACCGACAGTGACAACGCGACGGCGCTGAGTGCCACGAAGGTCAGTGCCATCCGTTCGCTGAGTTTCCGCAGCACCGGTAGCACCGTGATCGCGATGGCGAGCGAGAGCCCGCCGGCTACGATTCCGAGCAATGCCGCTGCGCCGACCTGCGTCGCGTGCGTTGACGCGTTCACGAGGAAGCCTGGCGGAGCCGTCGCGGGCTGCAGCAGCACGAAGTTCGTCACGTATCCGGCAGTCATTTGCACGATGAGCAGCGCACCGGCGGTTCTGCCGGCGTTCATTGCGGTCGTCATCGGGACTCCCTATTGCGTGGCAGGACGCTTGCGAAACTTGCCGTACAGCAGCTCTTCGGCGAATTCCACGCACTTGAAGTCGAGCAGCTGCATGTTCGGGTCGAGCCGGCGATACAGCGGCAGCGAAATCTTCCACGGCCGCGTGAACGTTTCCGGATCGGTGATCGTCGCTTCGTACCTGAGCACGTCCGGGCCGGCGGGCGTATAGCGTTCCTGCACGCGCATTGCGGGACCGTGGAAGTTCCCGGCGCTGTCGAGCCACGTGTCGGCGACCTGCGCGGTCACGTCGATCACCAATGTGTCGCCTTCCCAGTGGCCGAGGTTGTGGCCCATCCACGAGTCCACTTGCGCCGGCAGACTCGGCTGATCCATGTAGACGATCCGCGTCGCGCCGGCGAATTCATAGGCGATCAACAGCGATCTGCGTTCCTGCGTGATCTGGAACGGTTGCGGCAAATACGTCGCGCGCGGCACGCCGGGCAGGTAGCACTTCGCGAGCGGATCGCGTTCCAGCCAGTTCGCCTTGTTCTCCGCGCGCTTCGCCGCGGCTTCGGTCGTGTATGGAATGCGGCCACCTTCGACGACGCCGAGCCCGCCGGGGATCCCGCCGAGCGCGCCCAATTGCGCAATCGGGCCGCCTTGCGCGTTGTGCGGCTCGAGATTCCAGTGAGCGGAGCCCATCGCTTCCCAGATCCCGTTGAGGTCCGGCTTGCCGTCTGCAGTGCGCGCGATCCGCGGCTGAGTTGCGCAGGCCGAGAGCAACAGCGGACCAGCTAACGCGAGCAGCACGAGTACGAATCGCAGCATGGCAGCGCTCCTCACTGCTTGGCCTGCAGCGCGTCTGCTTCTTCCTTACGCGCGCCGCTGAGAATGATTTCCATGCTGTAGTTGCCTTCGTGGCAGGCGAACTCGTAGATGCGCTTGTCGGTCTTCGCCATCGGGAACACGAGCGTGAACTTGTCCGTGAAGGTCTTCGGATCGACGACCGTCGCCTCGTATTCGACCGTGCCGTCGGCGATGCGCGTGAGGCGCTCGGTCACGACCTTGTCGTAGGAGGTGCCGGCGCTATCGAAGCTTTGCGTGAGCCCGTTGAAGTTGCGGGTCTCGATCACCAGCGTCTCGCCTTCCCAGCGGCCGCGCGAGTAGCCGTACCAACCGCGCAATGCGTCGTCGAGTGGCGGCCGTTCGTCGAGGAAAATGCTGCGCGCGTCGTGGATCTGCTCGTTGAGGATCACGACGTGATCACGCCCCTGGAAGATCTGCACGAAGTTGCTGTCGAAGCCCGGCGTGAGCGGCGGACGGCTCTCGGTAACGATGCAGCGTTCGGACAGGCCGCGGTCTTCCGGACCGTCCTTGCCGATGCCGCCTAGGTTGAAGCGCACGGGCCGTGTGCCGGGAACATCCTTGAACACGGCCGCGAAGCCTCCGATCCGGGTCACGCCGCCGGCGAGCGCCGGCATGCGGCCATTGGACGGATAGACGATCAATGAGCTGCGCAGGTTCTCGGCCTGCGACTTGTAGTCGAGCCAGAACAGGTTGTGAGCGCCTACACCCTGCTGTGCGTATTGTTCGATCTGTTTGTCGCGCGCGGCATTCGACTTTGCGATGTCTTCGCGCGTCTGGAATTGCTTGTCGGGCGCATCCTTCGGCCGCTGCAGCGGGACGTCGGAGCTGAAGTTCCACACGCCGCGCAGATCGGGCTGTCCATACTCGTTGCGCGGTGCCCTGTACTTCACAGCTGCGTCGGCTGCATGCGCGGCAGGCACCAACCCGACGAGCAGACACGCGCTGATCGCTCTCCCCATGGTAGCCACGTGCGTCTCCCTCGTTATTCCAGGCTCACGATGACCTTGCCGCGTGCGCGGCCCGCTTCGAGATACTCCATCGCCTTCGCGGCTTCGCCGAGCGCGTAGCGCCGGTCGATCACCGGAGTCATCTTGCCGGTCTGCATCAGCTCGCCGAGGAACTGCATGTCGTCATGATTGAGCTGCGCGATGAAGAAGCCGAGTTGCTGATCGACGAACGGTTGCACGATCGCCGCTTTGATCACTCCCATGAGCGGCCCGATCCAGTCGCCCTTCTGGCCGCCGACGATCACGAGCCGGCCGTTGGGCTGCATGACGCCGCGCAGATCGGAGATCGAGCGATTGCCGACGTTGTCCAGGATGATGTCGTAGCGCTCGGGGCCTTTCGCGAAATCCTCCTGCGTGTAGTCGACGACGCGATCGGCACCGAGCGAGCGCACCAGCTCGACGTTGCGCGTGCTGCACACACCAGTGACTTCGGCGCCGAAATGCCTGGCGATCTGCACGGCGAACGTGCCGACACCGCCGGATGCGCCGTTGATCAGAACCTTCTGCCCCGGCTTGATACCGCCTTTGTCGCGCAGACCCTGCAGCGCAGTGATCGCCGCGACGGGCACGGACGCAGCTTGTTCGAAGGTCATGTTGGTCGGCTTCAGTGCGACGGCGCGACTCTCGCGCACGACGACATACTCCGCGACAGAGCCGTCGGCGCCACCGAACACCTCGTCGCCGGGCTTGAACTGCGTGACATTCTTGCCGACCGCTTCGACAGTGCCCGCGAAGTCGACGCCGACGCGAATGTCTTTGGGTGCGCCGAGGCCCGAGGACATCCGCATGATGTACGGCGAGCCGCGCATCATGTGCCAGTCGAGCGGGTTGAGCGCTGCCGCATGCACCTTCACGAGCAGTTGATCGTCCGCGGGTGTCGGCTTGGCGAGCTGCTCGAGTTTCAATACATCCGGCGAGCCATAGCACTCGCTGACGACGCCTTTCATGGACTCACCCCCGGCGGGCAACGCTGCGCTGGCGCGGCATGGCGAGTCGTAGCTCAGCGTGATTGCGAGCGAGACGAATGCCAGCGCCACGACGACCGCGAAAATGCTCAGGATGCGATAGCGAAGTTTCATGGTTGTACGCTCCTTCGGCCGGCACTATGAGCGCGGCCGCCCCGAAGGGCCAACCGCTTGCGACAGGACACGGCGGCGCCCCGCCGAGTTACGCCGGAGGCGGACGAGTGGCGGTCATGGGCGCCCGCGGCAGGGGTCTGGTGGGGGAACGGGCCGAACCGTTGGTCTATAGTCGTCCCATGGCGATGGCTGCTCACACACTCAAACCCACGGGCCTGGCGCGGATCTTCGGCTGGCGCCGCGTCCGCTTCGTGCTCATCGTGTCGCTGATGTTCGGCGTGCTGCTCAACATCGGCAACCAGGCGCCTGCGGTCATCGTGTTCGCGCGCGCCATCATCGTGGGCATGGCGATCCTCTTCATGTTCGGCCTGTTCGAGGAGTGGCCGCACAGCCTGTGGCGGCCTTTCTCGCGCTGGGGCTGGCAACTGCTCGGCATCGTGGTCGTCATTCCGTTCGCCGCCGCGTTCGCGTACTGGATCACGACTGGCGGCGATCCCGAGTTGGGCACCAACAAGCTGCGGCAAACGGGATACGCGCAGCTATGCATGACCGCATTGCTGTTCGCGCCGTGGATCGCCGTGGGCGCAGTGATCCGGCAGCGCGAAGCATTCGCGCGCGATCAGGCCATGGCGTTCGAGCTGGAGAAGAGCGAGCTGGAGCGCAAGGCGCTCGACACTCGTCTGCGGCTGTTGCAGGCGCAGGTTGAGCCGCACTTCCTGTTCAATACGCTCGCGAATATTCAGGCGTTGGTCGATGCCGGATCGCCGCAAGCGTCCAGCGTGCTGAAGAGCCTGATCGCATATCTGCGCGCCGCGGTGCCGCGCATGCACGCGCCTGGCACGACGCTCGGTCAGGAGCTGGACCTGGTGCGCGCGTATCTCGAGCTCATGCAGATGCGCATCCCCGACCGCCTGCAGTTCGCGCTGCACATCGAGCCCGCGGCGAACACGTTGCAATGTCCGCCGATGACGCTGCTCACGCTCGTCGAGAACGCAGTTCGTCATGGGATCGATCCGAGAGAAGAGGGCGGGCGCATCGACGTCGACGTGTGGCTGCGCGACGGCCGCTGTCACGTGCGCGTGACCGATACGGGCGTCGGGCTGCAAGTCGAAAAGACCGGTGGACTGGGCACCGGACTTTCGATGTTGCGCGAACGAATGCAATTGGCTTTCGGAGGCGATGCGCAATTTCGGCTCACCGAAGTGCAGCCGCATGGCGTGTGCGCGGAGCTGGAGTTTCCTGCGCGGGAGAGCGCATGAAGTCGCATCGCCCGACCGCGCTGATCGCCGACGACGAGCCGCTGCTGCGCGAAGTGCTCGAGCGCCTGCTCACGCAGGCCTGGCCCGAGTTGGAGATCGTCGCGCAAGCTCGCAACGGCCGCGAGGCTGTCGACAAGTTCGAGGAGTACCAGCCGGACGTGTGCTTCCTCGACGTGCACATGCCCGGCATGACCGGTGTCGAGGCAGCACGCCACATCGGTCGTCGCGCGCACCTGGTGTTCGTCACGGCGTACGACCAGTACGCGGTGCAGGCATTCGCACAAGGTGTGCTCGACTATCTCGTGAAGCCAGTCGAGCCGTCGCGTCTGGAGGAGACTGTCGCTCGCTTGAAGGAGCGGTTACGAGCGTCGCAGCCTGCATCCAATACCGATGCGCTGCTGCATCAGCTCGCGGCCAGCTTGCAGAAGGGCACGACACCGTCGTCGCTGCGTTGGCTGCGTGCGTCGGTCGGGCAGACGGTGCGTCTCATCTCGGTCGACGACATCGACTTCCTGCGCTCCGAAGAGAAGTACACGACGATCGCGTGGCGCGACGACGCGCATCAGCCTCGCGAGGCAGTGGTTCGCATGCCGCTCAAGGAACTACTCGGGCAGCTCGACGCGGAGCAGTTCGCGCAAGTACATCGCTCGGTGGTCGTGAACATGCGCGCGATCAGTCACGTCACGCGCGGCGCGAACGAGACTGCAGACATTCACTTGAAGGGCAGGGAAGAAGTGCTGCCGGTCAGTCGCAGCTACCTGCACTTGTTCAGGCAGATGTAGCTAGAGCGTCCGCCGATACCGCAGGTCGTTGACCTGCAGGCCCCACACCGTGTCCGTGCGCTGCGTGCCGTCCGGTGCCCAGCCATCCTTGAGGTAGAAGCGCTCGGCGCGAGTGTTGCCGACAAGCACCCACAAGATCGCCCGGCGGAATCCCGAGTCGAGCAGGAAAGCGCGAGCCGAGGCGAGCAGAGCGACACCGACGCCGCGGCCCCACGACTCCGGATCGACGTGAATCGCGGCGAGCTCGCCGTAGCCCGGAACATCGGCATCGCGCGCGGCGCAGGTCGTCGCGAAGCCGCGAATCGTGCCGCGATCGTCGACGGCGACAGTCGTCATCGGCTCGCGCGGATCCGTGCCGCCGAAGGTGTAGCGTTGCGCGCGATCTTCCGGCTTCAGGCTGTCGAGATAGTCGTCGGGAAGCAGATTGCGGTACGCAACTTGCCACGCGCGCACGTGTACGCGGGCCACAGCCATCGCATCGGCAGGTTCGGCAGGTCGCAGCAGCATGGCGCGAGTCTCGCACGACTTTCCCGCAAACCGTTAAATGTCAGTATAGCGGTTGACACGTCGAACGCGCCGATGCAATAGTCCCGCGCATGCTGGGAAGAGCTGCATCGGTCGGCATCTGGGCGCTGCTCGCAGCGAATGCAGATGCCGCGATCGAGATCCACGCTTTGACCGAAGTGATCGAGGGGCACCAGGTCGGCGGCGTGACTGTCGACATGGTCGGCGACCTGTACGTCGCGGACTTCGGCGAGACGGTGTGGAAGATCACGATGGAGGGCGAGCGGCGCGTCTTCGCGACGGGTCTCTACGGCTCCTCGGGCAACGCGATCGACGCGCAGGGCAATCTGCTGCAGGCGAATTTCTACGGCGACTCGCTCACCAGGATCGATCGCCACGGCGAGGCGAAGACGTTCGCGACCGGGCTGTACGGACCGGTGGGCGTCGCTGTCGAGCGCAAGAGCGGCGACATCTATGTCGCGCTCTGCCGCGGCAACTCCATAGCGAAGGTCTCGCCCGACGGCAGCGTCACGCCGTTTGCGAAGAGCGATCTCTTCAAGTGTCCGAACGGTCTCGCGTTCGACGGCGACGGCAACCTCTATACGGTCAACTTCCGTAACAACCGCATGTTCAAGATCGACCGGAAGGGGAGCGTGTCGCCTTTCACCACGGTTTCGGATCACGGCCTCGGACACCTGTGCTTCGCCGCAGATCGGTTCTATGTGACGGCCTATGAATCCCACCAGATCTTCCAGGTCGCGCTGGACGGCAAAGCCAAGCACATCCTGGGCAACGGCGAGCGTGGTGTGGTCGATGGCCCGGATGGAACCGCGCGGCTGTCGTTCCCGAACGGCATAGCGTGCCACCCGTGGGGCGGCCGGCTCTACATCAACGAGTACGTCGGCGAGAACTCGTCGTCGGTCCCGCGCCGCGCGATCGTGCGGCAGATCAACCTTTAGCTTTTTTTCGAGTCCGGGCGTAGAAGCGCTGCGCCTTCGCGACGTTCCCGCACACGGCCATGTCGCACCAGCGGCGGCGGCCTGCCTTGGAGCTGTCGATGAACACCCAGGAGCAGTTCACTCCGCCGCACATGCGCAGGCGCTCGACGGGTTGCGGCATCACGTGCTCGACCATGCGATAAGCGACCATCGCTGCGACCAGGTCGAAGTCCGCCGCGTCGGCGCGGATGTCCGCGATCACAGCCCCGTTCTCGAAGCGCAGCTCATGCGCCTCGCTGCCCGCGAGCCAATGCTCACGCAGTTTCGCCAATGCGCTCTTCGGCGGGGCGTTTCCCGCAACGACGGCACGGACGAGTGCGAACAACTCTTCGCGCAGCTCCTTGGCGCGCGTCAATGCTCGAGCAGCCGCCGCGGGTTCGCCATGCATCTTCTTCGTCAGAGCGCGCAGATTCCGTTCCGGCAGCAGGCGGACGAGGGCGGCCCATTCGAGCAAGCGAGCGTAGCTGTCGAGCCAGTCGCGGGGTGTTTGATCGCGTCCGCTGACGGTGTTGACGAAGTCCAGGGCGGCGTCGCCGCCGATGAAGTCCCGCGCGGCGAACTCGTGCGATTCGATCGCGTAGGCCACTAGACCCGCTGAACGGGCGCGCTGCGCGGATTGCCGGCAGGACGCGCGGGCGCGCCGCACGATGCGCGGATGATCAGCTCCGCGGGCACGGTTTCTGTGACGGGCTGGAACTGCGCGGGACTCTCGATTGCCGTCGCTAGACTATCCAGCGCGCGGCCACCCATGTCGGAGATGCGCACGCGCACCGTCGTCAATGCCGGCGAGACGAAGCGCGCCGTTGGAATGTCGTCGAAGCCGGCGATTGCGATGTCCTGCGGCACGCGCAGCCCCGCTTCGGTCAGCGCGCACAGGCAACCGATCGCCATCATGTCGTTCGCCGCGAAGACGGCGTCGGGACGCATTCCCGTCGCGAGCAACTCGCGGGCCGCGCGATAGCCCGACTCTTCGGTGAAATCGCCGCGCAAGACATATTCGGCGGCGCCAGGCAGCTCGCGACTGAGCGCAGCGCGATAGCCACGCAAGCGTTCCTGCGCATCGACGTTCACGTCCGGGCCCGCGATGTGCGCGATCGTGCGATGACCGTTGCCGGCGAGGTGCGCGACCATCGCGTACGCGCTGCTGTAGTTGTCGACGTAGAAGGACATGTGAGTGTGATCGACATCGACCGTGCTGATCAGCACGATCGGCAACGAGCTGCGCACACGCTCTTGCAGAAAGCGGCCATCGACGTACGGCGACATCACGAGCAGGCCGTCGACGCGGCCGATCAACGCCTGCACCGCGTTGCCAGCCTCGGTAGCGTCGCAATGGGTGCTGGAAATCAGCAGGTGCAAGCCGCGCGAGCGCGCCGCGATGTCGATTCCGCGAATCAACTCCGAGAAAAACTCCCCGTACAGGGTCGGCAGCACGATGCCGATCGTATGGGTGCGGCGAGTCATGAGACTCTGCGCGCCGCTATTCGGGACGTATTGCAGGCGGGCTGCAGCCTCGAGCACGCGGGTGCGAATGCTTTCGGTGACGACGCCGGTGCCGTTCAGAGCCCGCGAAACCGATGCCATGGAGACATGGGCCTCGCGGGCCACATCTTTCAGTGTTGCGCTCACGCGTCAGCCTGAAGCGCGTGCTCCAGGCTCCCCCTCTTGCCGCGCTGCTGTGGAATCGCAGCTGGGGCCTATTCTGCGGAGCCCGCAGAGAGAGTGTCAAACCTGTTCCCGGCCCGCCTTGCGCGCGTTAATTTCCTGCACCAGCCGCGCGTGCGCCCGGGCATCCAGGCGGTAGAAATGCATCACCAGCGCGGAGGCGAGCAGCGCGCCGGCCGCCACCAGCGTAATCAGCACTTTGATCGCCTGCGCTGTCTCGGGGGACTGCGGCTGATTGGCTACATAACCTGCCCAACCGAGATAGGCGCCGAGAAATGCCGACGACGTGCCGAGTGCGATCTTCTGGATCAGCGTGACGAAGCCGAACACGAACGCCTCGGCGCGCACGCCGGTGCGCCATTCGCCGTACTCGACGGTGTCCGGCACGATCGACCAGAAGTTGATGCCGATCGAGGCGCTGCCGATCGCGTACACCACAATGAAGCCGTACAGCACGCCGACTTCGCGCGCGCTGGAAAAATACAGTCCGACGAGCCCGGCGAACGCGATCGCGAGCCCCGCCTGCCATGCCCAGCGCTTGCCCACATAACGCGCGGCGAACGTCCACGGCAGGATCATCGCTGTGATCGTGATCTGCATCAGGCTGGCCGCTTCGCCGGCGATCGCTTCGTTCGCGCCCAGGTAGTACTTCACGTAGTACACGAGCCCCGAGCACACCAGCATGTTCGCGAAGCTGAAGAAGCCGATGCCGGCGATGATCTGCAGGAATGGCACGTTCTGCATCACCATGCGCAACAGCTCGCTCACGGGCGGCGGCGCTTCCTGCGCATGCGTGATCGAGGAATCCTCGCGCGTTGCGAGGAATGTCATGATAGTGAACACCGTTGCGAGCACCGCCAGCACTGCAGTCGCGCCGAAGTAGCCTGCCGTGCGCCCGCCGCTGGTGAAATAAGTGACCAGGCGCGGCGTGAAGTAGCTGACGACCGCGGTGCCGAGAAACGCGAAGATCATGCGCGCGCCCGCGAGCCAGTTACGCTGCATCGAATCGCGCGTCATCGTGGCCATGAGAGCGCTGTACGGAATGTTCACCAGCCCGTACATCGTGCGGAACAGGATCTGCGTGGCGAGCGCGTAGCCGATCAGCGCCGCGCCTTCGAGTCCCGTCGGCGCGAACATCAACGCAAAGCTCGCCGCCAACGGAATGCTGCCGAACAACAGGAACGGTCGATACTTACCCCAGCGCGAGCGTGTGCGGTTCGCGAGCACGCCGATGGCCGGGTCGACGATTCCGTCCCAGGTCAAGCACACGAAGATGATCAGGCCGGCGACTTCGGCGCGCAGTCCGAGCACGTCGGTGTAGTAGTAGGCGAGGAACAGCTGCAGCGAGAACCAGTAGAAGTTGAAACCGAAATCGCCGATGCCGTAGCCGAGAATGCGCGGCAACGGAATGCGGTCGGCCGACTGCTCCGCTGCCACGTTCGCCCCCTGTCCAGTGACCGTCTCTACGTTGGTTGCCATCAGAGGTCGTCCTCGAAGGTGGATTGTTCGACGGGTGCACGCTCGTCGAGCGGCGCGATCCAGTTGAATGCGCGCGTCGCGCGAATGTCTGCCGAGGAACTGCCCACGTACAGCCGATACTTTCCGGGCGTCGTGGTCCAGCCGCGGCGGCGCGCGTCGTAGTAGGCGAGGTCGTGCGTGTTCAGCGTGAAGCGCACGATCTGCGATTCTCCCGGCGCCAGTTCTACCTTGTGGAAGCCCTTCAGCTCTTTTGCTGGCCGTACCACATCCTGCGTTACTTCGTCGCCGACGTACAGCTGAACCGTCTCGCGTCCCGGCAGCGTGCCGGAGTTGGTGACTTCGAGACTGACGTGGATCGGCTGGCCGGCCAGGACTTCGTCGGGCGCGCGCAGGTTCGAGTAGTCGAACTTCGTGTAGGACAGCCCGTGGCCGAACGGAAACAGCGGTTCGAGCTTCTTCTTTTCGTAGTAACGGTAGCCGACGAACACGCCTTCGCCGTAGTGCGCATCGGGGCCATTCGAGTAGTACAGGTAGCTCGGGTTGTCTTCGAGCTTGCGCGGGAAGGTGAGCGGCAGCTTGCCGCATGGATTGGTCATGCCGAGCAGCACTTCGGCGACGGCACGCGCGCCTTCCTGTCCCGGCAGCCACGCTTCGACTACTGCGTTGACGCGCTCGATCCACGGCAACCGCAGGGGTGCGCCGTTGTTCAGCACCACAACCGTACGGCGGTTCACTGCCGCGACGGCTTCGACAAGCTCGTTCTGCGGTCCGTACAGCTCCATGTCGCGGCGATCCGCGCCTTCGGTTTCCGACGTGGTCGAGACGCCGACGAAAACGATTGCGACGTCCGCCGTGCGCGCGATGCGCACCGCTTCGTCGATCGTGCCCGCCGGCGGGCGGATACCAAAGCGGAACAGGTGAAAAGCGAGGGTGCCGCTGACGTAGTCCAGTTGAATCGGATAGCCGCGGCCCGAGCGCAGATCGAGCTGCACGACGCGCATGGGAATCGGAAACAGCTCCGCGCCGGCCGGCGGACGAGTCGGAGTCTCGTCGTCGATGATGCGCACGCCGTCGATCGTCAGCACGGCGCTGCCGACCTGCGTCAGGCTGAACTCGTACGTGCCGGACTTCTGCGGCCAGAAATAACCGGTCCAGCGCGCCGAGATCGGATCCTCCTGTGCGGCTGTCAGGCCCTCGCCGAGGCTCAGCTTGTTGAAGTAAGTATCGACGCCCGAGCTCGCGGGCTTGCCGGCGAACTTCGCATTGGCATAGATCGCGTACTGCAATCCCTGCACTTCGCGCGTGGAATTCGTGCTGAGCAGGCGGCTGTCCGCCGCGGGCGTCACCAGCTCGTTGTCGACGCCTTGTGCGTAGTCGACGCGCATCCCGGACAGCTCGCGCAGGCTCTCCAGCGCAGTGACGATACGCGAGGGGATCACGTTCGCGCTGCCGCCGCCCTGAATGATTGCGGCATCGGCATTCGGGCCGATGACGGCGATCGTGCGCACGCGCTCGCGCGACAGCGGCAGCAATCCATCGTCGTTCTTCAGCAATGTGATGCTCTCGCGCGCGATGTCGACGGCGAGACCGCGGTGACGATCGCTGCAAAGCTCGCCCGAAGGTCGACGGACTGCGTCCATCACTCCAGTGCGGAAGAGCGTACGCAGGACGCGCCTGACGTTCTCATCGAGCTGCTCGATGTCGACCTGCGCGTTGCGGATGGCACGGACCAGCATCGCGCCGTAGTAACGTGCCGGGCCGGGCATCTCCAGGTCGAGACCGGCGTTCGCTGCCTCGACCGTCGTGTGAATCGCACCCCAATCCGACATCACCATGCCGTCGAAGCTCCATTCCTCTTTGAGCACTTGCGTGAGCAGCTGGCGGTTCTCGGTCATGAACACGCCGTTGACGCGGTTATAGGAGCTCATCACCGTCCAGGGCTGCGCCTGGCGCACGATCATCTCGAACGGCGCGAGATAGATCTCGCGCAGCGTGCGCTCGTCGACGTTCGAGCTGCCGGTGCGCCGCTGCCGCTCCTGCTCGTTCGCGACGAAATGTTTCACGGAGGCGCCGACGCCTTCGCTCTGCAGCCCGCGCACGAATGCAGTGCCGACGATGCCGCTCAACAGCGGGTCTTCCGAATACGTCTCGAAATTGCGGCCCGCGAGCGGATTGCGCTGGATGTTGATGTTCGGGCCGAGCAGGACGTGCACGCCGAGCGCACGCGCCTCGCGACCGATTGCCGCAGCGGCGCGCGAGATGAGCTCGGGATTCCAGGACGCTGCCATCGCGACGCCTGTCGGGAATGCGGTAGCAGCGTCGCCGCGCGTGGAGCGCACGCCATTCGGTCCATCGGCGAAGCGCATCGCCGGAATGCCGAGGCGCGGCAACGCAGTCGTCGAAAAATTATCCGCGCCCGCGACCAGCGCGGCCTTCTCTTTCAGCGTGAGGCGCACCAGCAGATCGGTGACGCGATGCTCGAGCGCAGCGGCGGAATTCTTGTAGAGCGGCAACGCGCGCGCGACTGCGGTTGGTGCTGCGAGCTCGTCCTGGGCGATGCGCGTTTGCATGTATGTACGTGCCTTGTTGCGCAAGCAATAGATGTGACCGGTGCGCGATCATGTGCGAAGTCGCGTGCGATTGGAACTACGCAAACACTGGAATTTACGGTGAAAGCGCTTTCATTTAGCGCGCGCGTCTTTTGCGCAAATTTATCGGCGCGCCGGCGGGCCGCTTCAGCGTCGTTGCCGCTGCAACTGACAAGTGAGCGCTACCAAGTAACACGCATTTGCGTGGACGAGCAGGATGAAACGACTTGAAAGCGCTTTCTTTCAGCTCGCGACGAAAAGATTTTCGTGAAAGCGCTTTCTTCCCGGCACTTTCGTTGACACGTCACTTCCACGCTGCGCAGACTCGAAACCGACGAGTGAAATGCTCGCTGAGCAGCGCGTAGACGCACGAGCACACTCGGGCTTGAACGTACGAGCGGCAGGACAACAGGGGGACCGAATGTCAGCCAACGAAGTGGGTCAGCGAGCTCGCCGATCGGCGCTGTTGAGCGCGGCGATTTCATCGTGTCTAGCAGTGAGTGCCCACGCGGCACAACCTTCAACCTCTGCAGCGAGCACCACTTCGGAGCCGCTCGAGGAAGTGGTGGTCACGGGCTTCCGCGCCTCGCTGGCCGATGCGCTGCAGAACAAGCGCGAGTCCAACCAGATCATCGAGTCGGTGTCCGCCGAGGACATCGGCAAGTTCCCGGACCAGAACGTGGCCGAGTCGCTGCAGCGCCTGCCCGGCATCTCGATCGATCGCTCCAACGGCCAGGGCACCAAGGCCCGCATCCGCGGTCTGGACCAGAACGTGACGCTGCTCAATGACGACATTTTCCTGAGCGGCCTGGAGCTCTACACGCAGGGCGAGGGCAACGTCCGCGAAACCGATTCGCTCGAGGGCATCCCGTCCGAGCTGCTCGGCGGCATCGACGTCTTCAAATCGCCGAACGCCTCGCAGAGCGAGAGCGGTCTCGGCGGCATCATCAACCTGAAGACGCGCAGCCCGTTTTCCTTCGGCGAAGGCACGACGCTGGCCGGCAACTTGCGCTACGCGGACAGCGGCGAGGGCTGGGAGCCGCTCGGCGCGCTGGTCTTCAGTCACGAATTCAGCGAGCGTCTGGCCGTCATGGCCTCGGTGTCCTACGACAAGCAACAGTTCCAGACGGACGTGCTCGGCGGTCAGAACCGCGGCGACTGGGACTTCAGCGATCGCGCCGACCGCACAACGGTCACGCAGAACTACTTCGCGCCGGAATATCGCTACGCGACCGACCGCGACGAGGAGCGCGAGCGGCTCGGTATTTCGCTGGCAGTGGCGTTCCGGCCGAACGACTCGACTGAGCTCGAGGCGCAGTGGTTCCACTCCGACCTGGACATCCTGACGCAGGAAGGTTCGATCAAATTCCCGTTCGGTACCGAAAGCCCCGGCCTGGATACGACACAGCCGTTCTCGATCGACGGCAATGGCGTGCTCCTGCATGGCACTGTCATCGCCGGCTCCGCCGAGGCGATCTCGTTCGTCAAGAACACGGACATCGGCGCGGACAACTTCCAGCTCAAGTTCAAGTTCGACAACGGCGGGGCGTGGCGCGCCAGTGCTGCGGCGGCCTATTCGAAAGCGGACCAGGAGAGCTCCAGCGCCAACAACGACGTGCGCTACACGCAGTACACCGTGCGCGGCACGAACGGCGTCGGATTTGCGCCGAACAGCGCCGCCCCGGCGAACTACCGCTTCACCTACGACGCCAACGGCGGGACGCTGCCCTCGTTCTCTCTCGTCGGAACCCCGGACCTCTACACGAATCCGGCCAACGGCTTCTTCAAGTCGCATTGGGCGTTCGCCGACACGACGGACGCGGAGAACTGGGCGGTGCGCGGCGACGTGCAATGGGATCCGCCGTTCATCGAGTCCGGCGCCGTCAGCTTCAGCGGTGGCCTGCGCCTCGCGGATCGCAAGATCGATTACGAATTCGGGCGCTACCTGGCCGATTACTCCGGCAAAGGCGAGCTGGACGGCTCGGACTTCGGCCAGAACTGGACGCCCTTCGGCTACTTCCAGGACGGCGCCATCGGCTTCAAGTCCTGCGAGATCCCGGCGAGTGCCGGCGCCAACTTCCGGTTCGCGCCCTGCGAACGCTTCGGCAACTCGCCGGCGCTGATCACGCCCTACCAGACCTTTACCGGCAGTGCCGGCCGGGTCGAGACCATCAACGGTTTCTGGAGCTCCGGCCACGCCGGCACGGGCAGCGTGCTGGTGCAGAACCGCGGGCAAATGAGCAACGCGCAGGCGTGGATTCAGGGCTTGTACCCGGACACGCCGTTCTCGTTCTTCCCGTCGCCGCTGGAGACCTTCAAGGTCGAAGAGAAAACCACATCGGGCTACCTCATGGCCGATGCCGGCAAGCCTGGCGATCGTTATCACATCAACGTCGGCGCGCGCGTCATCCGTACCGAGCTGACCGTCGATCAGAATGTCGCCTCCAATCCGAACCCCACGTTCTGGGGCACGGACAGCTGGAACGGCGTGCTGAAGGATTTCGAGACGCGGCCGGCCGAGCGCAGCTACACCGACATCCTGCCGAGCGCGAACATGGTCCTGGACGTGACGGAAGGCAGCAAAGTGCGCTTCTCCGCGGCGAAGGTCATGGCGCGCCAGGATCTGTTCCAGCTCGGCCGCGGGTTCGAACAGAACTTCACGCGCGACTCGGTGACGAACCTGTTCCGCTTCACCAACGGCAGCAAGGGCAACCCGGAGCTCGACCCATACCGTGCGACCCAGTTCGACCTGAGCTACGAGTACTACTTCGGCTCACAGGGCCTGGTGGCCGTGACGCCCTTCTGGAAGGAGGTCGATTCCTTCGTCACCGTCGTGACGCAGTCGATCTTCGTGGTGGACCAGACCGGCGGACGCGAAGGACCGGTGCAGGTTCCCATCAACGGCGACGGCGGCACCATCAAGGGCATCGAGCTCAGCGCGCAATACGCGTTCGATTGGGGTATAGGCTTCAACGTCAACTACACGTACTCGGAGTCCGAATCGCCGACCTTCAACGATTACGATCAGAACCTGCCGATCCCCGGCGTGCCCGAGAACGCTTTCAACGTCCAGCTCTACTATCAGAATCACGGGTTCGAGGCGCGGGTGTCCTACGGCTGGCGCGACAAGTCGTTCGACAGCAATTTCGGGTTCCCGGATGCGGTAGCGCCCTTCGGCCCCAACGACGGCATCACGCGCACGTTGGGCGTATGGAATCGCGACTATGGCCAGCTGGATGCGCAGGTCGCCTATCAATTCAGCGACAAGCTCGGGGTGACGCTGGAAGCGATCAATCTCACCGAGGAGGATCAGAGCCAGTACCTGCAGTTCGAGAACCTGCCGTTCGCTTTCGATTCGGGGTCGCGACGTATACTGTTCGGCATCCGCGGCAGCTTCTGAGGGGTTCATCCATGGACACCGACAATCGCATCAAGCGGATCGCGATCGTCGGTGGCGGCACGGCGGGCTGGATCGCAGCGAGCGCGTTGGCCAGGAAGGTCGGCCGCACGTGCTCGATCCAGCTCATCGAGTCGCCCGATATCCCGACGGTCGGGGTGGGCGAAGCGACGATCCCGGGCATCATCGAATTTCTCAAGTTCCTCGCGATCGACCTGCAAGATTTCATGCGCCATACGCAGGCGACGATCAAGCTGGCGATCCGCTTTGTCGACTGGCATCACCTCGGGCATCGTTACTGGCACCCGTTCGGCGCCTTCGGCGTGTTCATCGATCGGCTGCCGTTCTATCACTTCTGGCACAAGGCGCGCGCCGAGTCGCTGAACGTCGAGCTCAGTCATTTCAATCTCGAGATTGCAATGGCCGAGGCGAACAAGTTCATCTTCCCCGACAACCCCCGCGGCATCGCTTCGACGCTCAAGTATGCGTTGCATTTCGACGCCGGCCTCGTAGCGCGCTACCTGCGCGCCTATGCCGAGCAAGCCGGCGTGGTGCGGCTGGAACGTTCAGTGACCGGCGTCACGCGCCGGGCCGACGGCTTCATCGATGAGATCGTCTTCAAGGAAGGCGACCGGTTGCAGGCCGACCTCTACATCGACTGCACCGGTTTTCGCGGGCTGCTCATCGAAGGCGCGCTGCAGACCGGCTACGAGGATTGGAGCAAGTATCTGCCGAACAATCGAGCGGTCGCCGTCCAAGTGCCGAACCGAATACCGCGCACGCCATACCTCATTGCGACCGCGCGCAGCGCGGGCTGGCAGTGGCGCATTCCGCTGCAACACCGTATCGGCACTGGCTACGTCTACTCGAGTGAGCACATCAGCGATGAGGACGCGCTGCGTGATCTGCTCAGCATGCCCGAGAACACGGAGCAGTTGACCGAGCCGCGCGTCATCCGCTTCGTGACCGGCCGGCGCCGCAAGTTCTGGAACCGCAACTGCATCGCCCTCGGCCTCGGCTCGGGCTTCATCGAGCCGCTCGAGTCCACGAGCATTCATCTGATCTGCAGCGGCGTGTACGCTCTGCTGGATCACTTCCCCGACACTACCTTCGATCCGGTCAACATCGCGCACTACAACGAGCAGGTGATCGAGGAGTTCGAGCGCGTACGCGATTTCATCATCCTGCACTACTGCACGAGCGAGCGGACCGATACGCCTTACTGGCAGCAGCGCAGAGCGACCGAGCTGCCGGACACGCTCGCCGAGCGCATGGAGATTTATCGGCGGACCGGCCGCATTTTCCAGAAGCGCCACGAAATGTTCGTCGAGCTGAGCTGGTTCTTCGTCATGCATGGCATGGGATTGCGTCCGCAGTCCTACGATCCGCTCGTGGACGCTTCGGATTGGCAGGAAGTGATCAAGGTCATGCAGGGGATGCGCCAGAAGGTCGCCGCCGATACCGCCGCCGCGCCGACGCATGACAGCTTCTTTCCGGACAAACCCGAAGCGACCGCACCGGTGAGTGGATGGGTGCAGCGCCGGCAGGTGGTTTGAGACTGCACATGAACTTCCAGGCAGTTCCCTGGAGGGCGAAGGCGCCGGCACGCAAAACCCCCAACGGTGCCGGCGCCTTTTCAGGGAAGTGCTGATCCGGCGCGCAGCACGGTTTCTGCGCAAAGCGCGCGCAAGCCAAGGTTGTCACCTTCAGTGCGTTCCGCAGCGAGAGCCTGAGAGCGTTCATCCATCAGGCAGCACGCGCGTGCGCTGTATTCCGCGGTATCGAGCGCACAGGTAAAAGCTTCAATTCGCATGGCACGGGGCTGCGTTGTCCGATCGGCTTCTTCGTGCTCGATCGCCTGATCCGCCAGAGGCATAGCAATCCTTTCTGATCGCACACTCAGGCCAGCGCACCGCTTCGCGAAGTAGCGGCGTATGCAATTGCGTGCGGGCAACACCACGCGCGACGCTCGGTTCCCGCACACTTGTTGGCAGAAAACGCGAAATTCGCAAGCACCGTTTCGCGCCTGTGGCTGCAGTGCTACGTTCCCGCGGCCTACGAACAATCACGGCGCTCACACGAAGCGCTTCGTGCGACGCCAAGACGTCATAAGGAGAAGGGGATATGAGTTCGCAGCTCAGGATTTCACGCACTCTATTGGCTCTCGCGGTGGGAATGGGTCTGTCGAGCGGTGCCGCGCTCGCACAGGACCAGGCCGCAGCGAAGGTTCAGCTTCCGCAACAAATAGTCACCGGCGCGGAGGATGCGGCGACCGAGGACGCTGCGGCAGCGTCGACACTCGCGGCACGTTCGGTCGCCAGAACGGCAGCTCCGACTCGCGAGCAGCTGGAGAAGCAACTGCTCGAGATGACCAGCGAGTCCAGCGAAGGACTCGCGGTCGAGAAGCGTGCCGACGGCACTGAGGCCGTCAACCTCGAAGGACGTTTCATGAGCGTGGCGATCGCTACGCCTGCAGCGAATGGCGGCTACGCGCTCGAGTGCCAGACCGGGGAATCCGCCGTCGCGCATGCGAAGCACGCGCACGACGTCGCAATCGGCAAGGCACCGAAGGTCCTGCTCCGCACGACGAAGCAGCAACCGGCACTCGAGGAGAAGTAAGCCATGCGCAAACTCATCTATAGCGTGGCCGCAGTCGCGGCCATGGCGCTGGCCGGCGTCTCAGCGGCGCTCGCTCAGGGCCAGATCGTCATCATCAACAACAACGCGCCGGGTGTCGGCTTCAACGATCCGACTCCGGCGGCGCCGGTCGGCGGCAATAACGGCGGGACGCTCGGACAGCAGCGCCTCAACGTGTTCGAGGTCGCAGCGAA
Organism: Steroidobacteraceae bacterium; assembly: GCA_035606615.1. GTDB lineage: Bacteria > Pseudomonadota > Gammaproteobacteria > Steroidobacterales > Steroidobacteraceae > Steroidobacter. Next base: position 120,989 of record DATNFA010000116.1, on the reverse strand, counting down.
CATCTGGGAGCAGGTGCTGCAGCCGAAGGTCGATATCCGGGTCGTCGCGCAGTTCACGGCGCTCGGACCGAACGTGCTGGGTTCCGCCGGCACGCAGTTCGTATTCCGGAATTTCCCGGGCGCGGAGTACCCGGACACGTGGTACCACTCGGCGCTGGCCGATCAGCTCGCCGGCGTCGAGCTGAACCCGGGCCAACCGGACATCGTCGCGAACTTCTCCAGCGACTTCGCGTTCTACATGGGCTTCGACAACAACGAAGGCCTGCTGGTGGACCTGCTGCCGGTGGTGCTGCACGAGCTCGGTCACGGCCTTGGCTTCTCGAACTTCGCGAACGAGGGCAACGGCACGCTGTTCCAGAACGGCAAGGACATCTACTCGCAGTACACGCTCGATGTCTCGACGGGCAAGGCGTGGAACGACATGACGATTGCCGAGCGGCTCGCTTCCGCGATCAACGTCCGCAACGTTTCGTGGAGCGGCATCAACGTGACCAAGGACGTCCCGAAGGTGCTCCGGCGCGGCGAGCCGTTCGTGAGCATCAATGGCGGACCGCCTTTGATGTTCAACATCGCGGCGTTCGGCGCGCAGCTGACGGCAGCCGGCGTGACTGGCGAGCTCGTGCTCGCCCTGGACGATGCGATCCCAGTGACGAGTCCGACGACGACCGACGCCTGCACTCCACTGACCAATGGCGCTGCCGTCGCCGGCAAGATCGCGCTGGTCGACCGCGGCACGTGCGGCTTCGCCGTCAAGGTGAAGAACGCACAGAACGCGGGTGCGATCGCCGTCATCGTTGCCGACAACCAGCCGGGCTCGCCGCCGGCCGGTCTGGGCGGCCAGGATGCGACGATCAACATCGTGTCGGGCCGCGTCATTCAGACCGACGGCAATGCGATCAAGGCGCTGCTGGCCGCCGGGCCGGTCACTGCGACGCTGGATCTCGATCTCGCGATCCGGGCGGGCACCGACCACACCCGAGGTCTGGCGATGGTCGCGGCGCTCAATCCAGTAGTGGGGGGCTCGTCGATCTCCCACTTCGATTACGGCGGCATTCCGAACCAGCTCATGGAGCCGTCGATCAACATCGACCTGACCTCGTCCGTGCGGCCGCCGGAAGATCTGACGTCCTCGCAGATGACGGACATCGGTTGGTTCTCGGACGCGGACGGCGTGCCGGACGGTGTCGACAATTGCATCGGCTCGGATCTGCAGCCGACGGTCATCATCGACGGTTGCAACTCGAAGGCGGGCAATGACCTCCAGGCGAACGGTTGCACAGTCGCCGACGACGTCAATCAGTGCGCGATCGATTTCGCGAACAAGCCGCTGCATGAGCTCGCTTGCGTGATCACCAGGGCGGAGCGCCTGCGCAAGGCAGGGATCATCACGACGAAGGAAGCGGCAGGCATCCTGACCTGCTCGATTCTGACGCTCGGCCGCTAACGCGGTGCTGACTCACTGACTCGGGGGGCTCCCGGTTGCCAAGCCGGGAGCCCTTCACTTTTTGCGGGCGGGCGTTTTGCGTTTCTTCGCCGCCTTCTTCGCGGGCTTCCTGGTCGTCGATTTGCGTGGCGGTGCTTTCTTTTGCTTCTTCAAGCCCGCTCGCTGCGCGACCTCGACCGAGCGCTGCGCCCAGCGCGTCAGATCCTCGGCTTCCTCGATCACATCCACCGGCACCTGGAAGTAACCGAGACTCGGCTGTCCCGGAAACGGCATGAACGCTTGCATGCCGCGCGACACGTAGTCTTCGCGGTTCGCGTCGTCCACCTTGAAGTACAACACGTCGTCGTCGATCAGCGCGAAAAACCAATCACCGCTGTAGAGGCCGAGACCGCCGAACATGCGGCGCGTGCTGACCGCAGGCAGAGTCGCGAGCTGCTCGATGACGTATGTACGGTAGCCCTCGGAGACTGACATACTCGCGCCCTTCCAAAGAGGCGCCATTCTAAAGGAGAGCAGCATGACCAAGTCGATCCATTGCTCCATTGCCGGTGCAATCGCTTGCCTGGTTGCAGCACCGGTCTTCGCGCAGGCGCCTGCCGAGGTGTCGCTGACTCGCATCGATTGCGCCAGCAGCGCGGGCCCTGCGGACATCGGCCGCTTCTCCGACACGATGGCCTACGAGGGCAAGAAGCTGCAGCTCACTGCGAGCTGCTATCTCATCCGCCATGCAGATCATTACATGATCTGGGACACGGGATATCCCGCCGCGGTCGCGGGCACGCCGCCGACCGACCGGACCGTGAAGGTCACCCTGGTCGATCAGCTCGCACAGCTGAAGATCAAGCCCGAGCAGATCAACTATGTCGGCATCAGCCACTATCACGGCGATCACACGGGGCAAGCTGCGTCATTCCCGCAAGCGACATTGCTGATCGGCCAGGGCGACTGGGACGTGCTCAAGGGCCCGACCCCGTCTGGGACCACGAACGCCGCGCCGCTCAAGCACTGGCTCAGCGGTGAAGGGAAGTCCGAGCCCGTCGCGAAAGACAAAGACGTGTTCGGCGACGGCAGCGTCGTGATGCTCGACATGCCCGGACACACGCCGGGCCATCACAGCTTGCTGGTGAAGCTCAAAGAGAAGGGCAACGTGCTGCTCACCGGCGATCAAGCGCACTTCCGCGAGAACTACGACAGCAACGGCGTGCCGACCTTCAACTTCAATCGCGCCGACACGCTCGCGTCGTTCGATCGCTTCAAGCAGATCGCGAAGAACCTGAGCGCCACCGTGATCATCCAGCACGATCCGCGCGACATTGACAAGCTTCCGGCATTCCCCGCGGCGGCAAAGTGATCGAGACAGCTCGCAACGAGGATCTCGAATCGATAGTCCAGCTGCTGCGCACGCAGCTGGAGGAGCACGACATCGTGCTCACGTCGCAGGCGCTCGAGCGCGCGACACGCGGATTGATCGAGGATCACTCGCTCGGGCGCATTCTCACTGCACGACTTGACGGCCAGCTCGTCGGCGTCGCCGTCATCTCCTTTCTATGGACGCTGGAGCACGGCGGTCCCGCCGCATGGCTCGACGAGGTGTACGTCGAGCCCTCGCGTCGCGGTCAGGGCATCGGCAAGCAACTCATCGAGGCGGCAATGCAGGTCGCGAGCGAGAGCGGCTGCATCGCGCTCGATCTCGAAGTCGACGCCGGCCACGAAGCTGCGGAGCGGCTCTATCAGAAGATGGACTTCAAGCGTCATCGGCGCGTGCGCTGGGTGCGCATGCTCGATCGCTGACCCCGCGGCACGCGCGGATCGCGCGAGCACAATCGGCCAACTTGCCTGAGTCGAGCCTGCGCCGGTGGGCAATGCGCGTCGTATTCTTCGCCGCATGCCAAACAATGAATCGACCTTCGTGGTCTCCGACAACCTCCAGGGCAGCGCGCGCCAGCCGCTGAAGACGATCGTCTTCGCCGGCCTCGTCGCCGGCGCACTCGACATCACCTACGCATTCATCATCTGGGGATTGCGCGGTGTCTCGCCGATTCGCATCGGCCAGAGCATTGCGTCGGGACTGCTCGGCCGTGAAGCCGCAGTCGGCGGCGGCACGGCGACAGGCATGCTCGGCCTGCTGCTGCATTTCATGATGGCGACGATCATTGCGGCGATTTTTTACGTCGCTGCGCGCAACATTCGCTTCCTCGTCGACCGTGCCGTGCCCTGCGGTATCGTGTACGGGCTCGTGACCTACGGCGTGATGAACTACGTCGTTGTGCCGCTCTCGGCGATCGGTGCCACCGGCGGCGGCGGTCCGTTGTACATCACGATCACGGGCATCCTCGTGCACATGTTCCTGATCGGCCTGCCCATCGCGTTGATCACCCGGCGCGATCTGCGGCAGTAAAAACCGTCAATTGAGCGGCGAAAGCGCGCTGGTAGGCGGGTCGCGCTTCGCCGCGGGCGACATAGGCGGACAGATTCGGAAATTTCTCCACCAGCCCCGATCCGTCCAGCCTGCGCAGCACCGTCACCATCAACAAATCACCCGCGCTGAACGCACCGTCGAGCCAGTCACTCTTGCCAAGTCGACTGGCAAGCTCGCCCAGCCGTACACGGACGCGATCCTCGAGCATGGGCAGGCGCTCCTGATGCCAGCTCTTGTCCTTCTCGAAAAGGACCGCCATCGAGCGCTCGACAATCGGCGGCTCGACTGTGCTGAGCGCGGCAAACATCCATGCGATCGCGCGCGCCCGGCCATTCGGATCATCCGGCAGCAGCCCTGCATGGCGCTCGGCGATATTGAGTATGATCGCCCCCGACTCGAACAGGGCGAGATCGCCCTCTTCGTAGGTGGGAATCTGACCGAAAGGATGCAGCCTGAGATGCGCGGATTCTTTCATCTCCTTGAACGAGAGCAGGCGAACGTCGTAAGGCTGGCCCACTTCTTCGAGTGCCCAGCGAACGCGCATGTCACGCGCCAGTCCTCTGCCGCGATCGGGCGACCGTGCAAAAGCAGTGATGGTCGGGGTCATTGGAGCGCTCCTGGCGATTGCATGAAGTCTCTCAAGAACGATCGAGCTCGACTACTCACCGACATGAGAACCGCGATATGCAAATTCGACACGCCGTAATCAAAGCCGCAGCCCTGTTCGTGACGGTCTTGTCCTCAACCGCAGTTTGGGCGCAGCAGCCAGCGACAGGCTACGCGCCCGTGAACGGCCTCAAGATGTACTACGAGATTCACGGCAAGGGCGAGCCCGTCGTACTGCTGCACGGTTCGTTCATGACCCTGACGAATTTCAATTGGCCGGAGATGATCGCCACGCTTGCCAAATCCAGGCGGGTCATTGCGGTCGAGATGCAGGGACATGGCCGCACCGCCGACATCGACCGCGATTTCAGTTACGACAACCTGGCAGACGACATTGCCGGCTTGCTCGACTATCTCAAGATCGGCAAGGCCGACGTCATTGGCTACAGCATGGGTGCCAGCGTCGCGATGAATCTGGCCATCCGCCATCCGAGCAAAGTGCGGAAAGTGGTCAGCATCTCAGGTGTGTTCCGCGCCAACGGCTGGGTGCAGGAGGTGCTCGACGCGTACCCGACTTTCACGGCAGAGGCTTTCAAGGGTTCGCCGATCGAAGTCGACTACAAAAAGCTCAGCCCGACGCCGAACGAATTCCCGAACTTCGTCAAACACGTGATTGCGATGGACCTGAAACCCTACGATTTCGGGGCCGAGAAACTCAAAGCGACGCAAGCGCCGATGTTCTTCATCCACGGCGATGCGGACGGTGTGAGGCTGGACCACATCGCCGAGATGTACCGGCTGAAGGGCAGCGAGATCATGGGCGACATGCGTCCGCGCAGCGCATCGCGCCTGGCCGTTTTGCCCGATACGACGCACGTCACGTTGATGCAGAGGATCGATGTCATCGTACCGATGATCAACGAGTTTTTGGACGCCAAGCCGGCGACGAAATAGTCGAGCAGGTCCTGATCAGTTGCCGATCGGGCTCCTCACTCAACCAGCCGTCATTGGGAACTCGGCAACCGCTTTTGTCTACGTCAGGGCATGGCTACTTCCGACCCAAAGCGGTCAGCGTCAACATCGACAGCGGACACCGAAGCTACACTAAGCGAAACTTTTAACTTGACCGCTTCCTAAGTTGTTGCTTGTAGGCGATTGGCTAGTCGGCGCGACTACATACACTGGAAGTCCTGCGGATTTGCGGCGATGGAGCGGTATTGGTCCGAAATGGTGGGACTAGACTGGAGCCATTGCCGGGTCTGCGCATCGACATGAGGACCGAACTTGGCGGCCTTATAACGGTAGAAGAGATCAGGTGACTTGCCGATCGACTCTGGATGCAGAGGGACGAGCTCCCACCGCGTATCGATGAGCTCGTACTCCCAGTACGGTGGGCGGGGTGCGCCATCGTGCTTCCAGATTTCACAGGAACTCGTTGTGGCGATGATCCGCCAACTGCCGTTCTCCTTGCTTCGGTACAGCACGAGCGCGATTCGCGGGAAATCCCATGCCGGCAGTGCTGCCAGCTGCCCAGTGAACTTCAGCGTCGACTTGCTCTCGACGGCGCTATAGGCGCCGCCCCCGAGCGCGTCCGACTCGTTGAAAGTTACATGGCGCTCGATGCGCACAGCCGTGCCATCTTCGAGCAGTACATCCTCAGTCCAGCTACGCTCCTCCCGATTAGCTGCCGAGCACCCGATCAGCGCAATCGCGCACAACAGCGCCGACCTGCTGGCGAGCTTGTTCACAGAATTGAGCGCTGTTGTGGATCGAACGAGTCGGTCGAGCTGACGTTCTGCTCCATGACTTTCTTCGTGACCCTTGAGTTATTTTTCATTCGCTGCCGCAGGCTAGTTCAACACTGAGTGATGCGCAACGGAAAAACGCTATGCGCACGGAGTGGGAGGCACCTACGTGTCTGCTTCAGACACGATCGCTGCCGAGACTTCCGCTCCTGGCCGCGAGCAGTCCTCTCTTCCCTACTTGTGTAGCGCGTAGTTCATGGAATCATTGCTTCCGTGCAAAATGCGCGCAGTCGACAGCGTGCGCTAGCCCTTGGATGTGAGCTCCTTGCGCAACCAAGCCTGAGCAAACCGCCAGCGTCTATATGCCGTGGCCCGCGAAATGCCTAGGATGCCGGCGGCATCCGCAACCTCCACACCACCAAAGCACTGCAGTTCGATCAGCGCCGCCGCCTCTGGATAATGCGAGCTAAACTTCCTGAGCGCTGCATCGAGGACGAGAAGACCCGCGTCATCCCCAACGAGAGCGGATAGATCGACACAGTCAATGTCGATGCGCTGTTGGCCCCCACCGTGCCGCACCGCGCCGCGCCGCCTCGCGCGATCTATCAAGATGCGACGCATGGTTGCGGTAGCGACTGCTATGAAGTGCGACTGATCTCGCCATTGCGCACGCCGGCTGGCGCTCAGGCGCAGCCATGCTTCGTGGACGAGGGCAGTAGGCTGCAAGGTTGACCCTGCACCTACTCGCGACATCTGGGCTGCGGCAATCCTTCGCAGCTCTGGGTACAGCGTTGCGAGCAGCTGCGACAACGCGCGAATGTTGCCGTCTAGCCGATCTGATTCCGTTCCCGGCATAGTCTTCCGCTCCTCGCTGAGACTCTAGCGCGGAGCAGTCCTCGCGGCTAGCCCAGAGCTTGCTCGATATCTTCACCAGTCCGCGATTTGCCCTCGGCCGCCCACGTTGAGCACTCAACGTCGAGCTAACTCGAGTGTCTCATTCCGCACGTCGCAGCCCCAGTAAGTCCGGGGTCAGGCTTTGCATCGCAGTGCTCAAACTGTCCGGACATATGCCCTGCGTTTCGACGCAAAGCCAGTTGAGACTCGCATCCCGTTGAGATTTTGGGCGCCAAATCTCGTGTTGTGGTGGGGCACCGGAAACACCGCAGCGGCATGACGACGAGCCCGAACGTACGAGACGCCATTGAGGACTTGGTTAGTGAGGTCTTTCTGCGCCTGACGCAGGAACTCTCAGATGCTGTCCTCTATGACTCGCAGGATTCGCTGCGCGCAACCCTGCGCCAGATTGAGGAGGAGTGGCGTACTTCGACGCTTGCAGGACCAGATCCTGAGCAGCCAAATCAGGACTCCGAGACACGCATTGAGTCGGCTCTGCAAACGCTCTCAGCCGACGAAAGAGATGCACTGTTCCTGCACTTGGGCCGCGGCATGCGGTGTGCAGAGATCGCCCAACAGACTGGAATATCGCGCTGGGCGGTTCTCAATGATTTGATCCGGGCCTACAGTCGTCTGCGTCTGCGACTGGGGGATGTGGACTTGCGCGGCATTTATGGTCTCTAGCGTATCGAACGATGGCTCGCGAACGTCGTATGCCGGATGTCGAGAAACTACTTGCGCCGTTTAGTCCCTATGTCCGCATCTGGCCGTAAGCGGTCATCCCATTCCCGGCGATTGCTCGACGCGAGTGAAATCGTCAAGGCCGATTGATATCGCCGCGGGACGCTTCGCTCTAAGTACGATGGAATCTGCAGTCTTGTCGGGCTAAAGCCCGACCTACGGCGCCTCATTCCGACCGCCGATCCAGCCCCCAATCCAGACCGAAACCAGACCGCTCCGTGACGACTCCGGAGGGCGGCGTCTTTACGCTGTCTCCCGTCCCGAACGTCACGCGAGAGTACAGCCGATGGTCTTGAGCCCCCATGCCAGCTACCCGCACGAGCGCTCCTACGTGCTCAAGCTGCACAGCGACGCCTCCCCCCGTCATGGGCGGATCGTCGGCCGGCTCGAACACGTGGCTTCGGGACGCCAGTTTCAATTCACGTCGGGCGAGGAATTGCTCGCCTGCCTGATCAACGCCGCCGCGCTGCACGAGCAGCCTGCTCGAGGAGAGTGACCATGACTGCCAGCGATCGCCAGCAATTGCCTGTGACCGATACCGACGGCACAGCGTTGCGGGTTGGCCCGGTGCCGAAGGCCTTACCGATGTTTGACGGAAGGCCGCACCGGGCCAGCCCGGCGGAGCGCGCGCAGATCATCGCTGCCTCCCGGGGGCTGCTCTTCGTCGCGATCGCCAGCGTCCTGTCGGCATGCGCCGGGCTGCCTCACGAAGGTGCGCGCCCGCAGATCGCGTCCGCAGCGGACTATGCGAGCTCGCATTCGCTTGCCGCGCCGGCGGGCACGTGGCCCGCCGAGAGCTGGTGGGAATCGTATGGTGACGCGCAGCTCGATGATTTGATTCGCGAGGCGTTGGCCGGATCGCCGGATATCGCCGTCGCCGAAGCTCGCTTGCGTCGCGCGTATGCCGCGAGCCTAGTCGCCGACGCTGCCCGTCGTCCGCAGGCATCCGCGAGCGCGGCCGCGATTCAGCAGAAGCACAGCTACAACTACCTGACTCCGCGCGAGCTCACGCCGCAGGGTTGGGACGACTACGCAAGCGCTTCGCTGACGTTCTCGTGGCAGCTCGATTTCTGGGGGCGCAATCGTGCGGCGATTGCCGCTGCAACGTCCGAAGCCAAGGCTGCAGAGGCCGAGGCGGCGCAAGCGCGCCTGATGCTGGCGACAGCCATCGCATCGGCATACGCGGAGCTAGCGCGTCAGCATGCAGCGTACGACACCGCGGTGGCGGCGTTCGAAGTTCGTACCAAGACCGTCGCGCTGTTCCGTCAGCGGCATGAAAACGGCCTGGAGACGCTGGGCAGCGTTCGTCAGGTCGAGGCGCGTCGCTCGCGCGCCGAAGCGGATCTGCTCGCGGTCGAGGAGCAGCTGGCGATGCAGAGAAACAGCATCGCGGCGCTCGTCGGTGCTGGCCCGGATCGCGGCCTCTCGATCACGCGGCCGACGGTGGATGTCGCACGTTCCTTCGCGTTACCGGAGCACATCGAAGCCGAGCTGCTCGGACGGCGACCCGACGTCGTCGCGGCGCGCATGCGCGCGGAAGCTGCGGCGCGGCGCATCGCCCAGGCGCGTGCCGAGTTCTACCCGAACGTGAACCTGACGTCGGTCATCGGCCTGCAATCGAAGGGCCTCGACATGCTGACGCACAACGGCTCTTCGACTGGCAGCAGCGGCCCGGCGATCTCGCTGCCGATTTTCAGCGGCGGCGCGTTGCGCGGGAACCTGCGTGGCGCAGAGGCGGACTACGCCGCGGCCGTCGCCGAATACAACAGCACGGTGATTCAGGCTCTGCAAGAACTCGCCGATGCAGCAGTCGGTCAAAAGGCGCTCGGGCCGCAGCTCGAACGTACTGCCGATGCAGTCGACGCGGCGCGCGAAGCATGGCGCATCCAGAGCAATCGCTACGAAGGCGGCCTGGCCAGCTATCTCGACGTGCTGTCCGCGCAGGACGACCTGCTCGCGAATCTGCGCGCGCAGAGCGATCTGCAGTCCCGTTCATTCGCCCTCGACGTCGCGCTGGTGCGCGCGCTCGGCGGTGGGTATCAGATCAAGATCATCTAGTCAGGAGGTTTTTATGACCAAGCATGAATCCGAGATGCTCGATGCTGCGGCCGATGCCGCGCAAGACGCGCGCAATCGCGCGAAGCGCAAGAAGTGGTTGCTGATCCTCGGCAGCACCGTGCTGTCGAACGCGATCACTTACGGCCTGTATTCGCACTACTACGGCTCGAAGTTCATCTCGACCGACAACGCGTACACGGCTGCCGAGAATGCGCAGGTTACGCCTGCGATCAGCGGCATCGTGCGCGAAGTGCGCGTCAACGACACCCAGGAAGTACACAAGGGCGACGTCATCGTCGTTCTCGACGACACGGATGCCCGCCTGGCGCTGGCGCAGGCGGAAGCGGAGCTCGGCCGAGCATTGCGCCGGGTGCGCGGTTACGTCGCCACCGACAGAAGTCTCGCGGCGCAACTGCTCGCGGCCGATGCAGATCTCGCGCGCGCGAAGGTGGATCTAGAACGTCGCGAGGTACTCGCGGCCTCCGGCTCCGTCTCGGGCGACGAGCTGACCAAGGCGCGCAACGCATTCGCGACCGCGCAGGCAAGCGTGACGGCGGCGATCAGCTCGCGCGAAGCGAACGCGGTACTCATCGCGGATGCGACTGAGGAGACCAATCCCGAAGTCGCGCTCGCACGCGCGCAACGCGACCAGGCGCTCGTCAACCTGGAGCGTACGGTCATTCGTGCGCCGAAGGCGGGCGTGATTGCGCGTCGTTCCGTGCAGGTCGGCCAGCAGATTCAGGCGGGCGCCCCGCTGCTGTGGGTCGTGCCGGTGCACGAGGTGCACGTCGATGCGAACTTCAAGGAAGTGCAGCTCGAGCGCGTGCGCATCGGGCAGCCGGTCGAAGTGAAGTCCGACATGTACGGCCGCTCGGTGTCCTATCACGGCACTGTGGCCGGTCTCGCGGGCGGCACCGGTTCGACGTTTGCCACGATCCCGGCGCAAAACGCGACCGGCAACTGGATCAAGGTCGTGCAGCGCGTACCGGTGCGCATCCAGCTGGACGCGGCAGAACTGGCCGCGCGTCCTCTGCAAGTGGGCCTGTCGATGACTGCGACGATCGATACGCGCTCGGACGGCTGAGCGGCAAACAATCTCATCAGGGGGAAGGCATATGTCCGGCACGACACTCGAAGGTCCGCTGAAGGGATCGATGCTCTGGATGGCGGCCATCGTGCTCGCCGCGGCGAACTTCATCGCCGTGCTCGACATGACGGTCGCCAACGTCTCCGTGCCGAACATCGCGGGGAGCCTGGGTATCAGCAGCAGCCAAGGCACGTGGGTCATCACTTCGTATGCAGTCGCCGAGGCGATCTTCGTGCCGCTGACCGGCTGGCTGGCGGCACGCTTCGGCGCGGTGCGCGTGTTCACGACGTGCATGGGCCTGTTCGGCGTGTTCTCGCTGGTGTGCGGCTTCGCCACCTCGCTCGGCATGCTCGTCTTCGGACGCATCATGCAGGGCGTGTGCGGCGGTCCGATGATTCCGCTGTCGCAGACGCTGTTGCTGCGGATTTTTCCGAAAGAGAAGGCGGCGGCTGCGACTGCGTTGTGGGCTGTGACGACGCTGATCGCGCCGGTGGTCGGCCCGATTCTCGGCGGCTGGCTGTGCGACGACTATTCCTGGCCGATGATCTTCTTCATCAACGTGCCGCTGGCGTTGCTGTGTGCGCCGCTCGCCTGGCGCATGCTCAAGCGCTACGAGGACAAGCTCAAGCGCGTGCCGATCGACAAAGTCGGCCTCGTGCTGCTGATCGTCGCTGTCGGCGCGTTGCAGCTCATGCTCGACCTCGGCAAGGAGCACGACTGGTTCGAGTCCGCCGAGATCTGGGCGCTCGCGATCGTTGCGGTCGTCGGCCTCGCGGCGTTCCTGATCTGGGAATCGACCGAGCGGCATCCGATCGTCGACCTGCGCGTGTTCCGCCATCGCGGCTTCAGCATGTGCGTGCTGACGATCAGCATCGGCTTCGGCGGTTTCTTCGCGGTCAACGTGCTCACGCCGCTGTGGCTGCAGAGCTATATGGGCTATACGTCCACGTGGGCGGGTCTCGCGACGGCGTGGACCGGCCTGCTGGCAATCTTCATGGCGCCGATCGCCGGCATGCTCATGACGAAGGTCGATCCGCGCCGGCTGGTGTGCTTCGGCATGTTGTGGATCGGCGCAGTTTCGCTCTGGCGCATGGGCGCGACGACCGACATGACGTTCTGGCAGGTGTCGGTGCCGCTCATGCTGATGGGCCTCGGGCTGCCGTTCTTCTTCCTGCCCATCACGGCGCATGCGCTTGCGAGCGTCGATGAGAGCGAGACTGCGTCGGCGGCCGGTCTGATGAACTTCCTGCGCACGCTGTCTGGTGCCTTTGCTACGTCGATTGCGACTACGGCTTGGGAGAGCAACACGTCCGCTGCACACGCGCAGCTCGCCGGGGATATCGATCGCAGCGGCGAGACGGCGCGCTCGCTGCTCGGCTCGGGTCTGGACATGGACTCGGTCCGCAGCGTGCTGGATGGCATGACCCAGGGTCAAAGTGTCATGCTCGCGACCAACGAGATCATGGCGACGTGCGCGCTCGCATTCTGCGTGGCGGCGTTGCTGATCTGGCTGGCGCCGCGCACGGCGCGGGTCGTGGACATGTCGAAGGTGGGGCATTGAACGCCCGGAGGTCGGTGGAATGGCGGAGCACATCGTCACGTATCGCGGCACGGTCTACCCGTGGCATTGCGACCAGATGGGTCACATGAACGTGATGTGGTACGTCGGCAAGTTCGACGAGGCGACCTGGCAGCTGTTTTCTGCTGCGGGCATCACGCCCTCGTACCTGCGTTCGCAGCGCCGCGGCATGGTCGCGGTCGACCAGCGGCTCAGTTATCGCGGCGAGCTCTACGCGGGCGATGTCATCAGCGTGCGGTCCGCGATCATCGAGCTGGGGACCAGCAGCGTGCGCTTCGTGCACGAGATGCAACGGGACGAGACCGGTGAGCACGTCGCGACCAGCATGCTCAAAGGCGTGCACATAGACACGGTCGCGCGGCGTTCATGCCCGCTGCCGGAAGAGCAACGTGTCGCAGCGTGCCGCCTCGTGGTTGCGGACGCTTCGGCGTGGGAGGGTTGGCCGCCGCCGGCGCTTTCGTCGGCTGACGGGTCGGAGACAGTCATGCTTACTGCAGGCGATTCGGGCCAGGACGAGCGCTGCTCGAGGGCGCCGCTCGGCGCGGTGCCGCGCGGTGCCGGGGCAAGAAATGAGTGATAACTCAGCACCGCAGCAAATGGAGTGCCGAATGCGTCCATCATCATTGCTGCGGCGCTCAGTTTCCCCGTGTTTTCTCTCCCGGCACCTCTTCGCGCTGCTGCTGGTGTGTGTTTCGGCCACTGCGGCGGAGTTGGGGGTGTTGGCGCCCGTCATCGTCGATGGAGAGCCGTTGATGAAGCGCGACGCGCACGATCGCGCTGTGCCGGTCGTTACGCGCGTCACCAGCGGTGCGCTTTACGACAAGCTGCAGAAGGAAGCGAAGGAAGGCTTCACGGCGACAGTGCTCGCGCTCGACGAGCTCGCGCAGCGACGCGCTGGCATCGCGCCGGTTCCGACGTGGCTGTACCTCGCAGTCGAAGATGGCGGCTTTGCGCGATCCGGTTTCTGGCTGCAGGAAGAGCACGGCGAGCGCTTCGTTCCGGACGCGTTCGTCGACTTGGTCGTCGATGCCGACACTGTCGCGAACGGCGGCTTCGAGGAGATCTTCGCGCACGAGATGGGCCACGTGTTCCTGCGCCGGTTGTTTCCGAACCTGCCTTTCGGTTACTCGCGCACGCCGCACATGAGCTTCAACGTGACCGACTACCCGACGGCGTTCGACGAAGGCTTCGCCACGCACTTCCAGCCGCTGGTCCGGCGACTGACGCGTAACGCGGCCCTGCACGACGAGGACCTGGGTCTTACATTCAAACCATTCGTGCCTTACTGGCTGAGCAACCTCGATCGTTCCGCGCGCACCGACGGCGTGCGGCACAATTGGTTCGTGCAGCTGCAAGCACCGCAAGGTGCCGACCAGTCGACTCAGCGCAGTACGCTATTCGATGTCGAGCGACTCAAGAACGGCAATCAGATGCTCGCCTCCGAGGGCGTGGTCGCGACGCTGTTCTATCGCTGGCTCGCGCCGGGCCCAGGCGACGAGCGTGCGCTGTTCGCGCGCTACGGTCAGATGTTCGATGCGCTGGCTGCGCTCAACAAGCTCAAGCCTGGACCGGATGCGCCGCTGATGCTGCAACTCGTCGCTGCGCATCGAACGCTCTTTCCGAATGAAAGCGAGCGGATGATGACGATTCTGCTCGACACGACCTATGGTGCGACCGCCGACGCGAGCCTGACGCCGCGCGTCGAGAGCGCAGCTGCACGCGGCAGAGCAGGGGACATGAAGACGTTCGTGGCCGAGCTGACCGCTTGTCGCAAGGCGATGGCCGAGCTGCGCGAATCGGTGCTGAAGAACCCAGAGAAGAGCGGCGCCGCGCTCGGCCCGAACATCTGGCTGCTGAGCGACGCGCCGATGGGCGGTCCGGACAAGCAGGCGAAAACCGCGATCAATCTCAACACGGCGGAGCGCGACGAGCTGTTGAAACTTCCCGGCGTCGACGAGGCATCGGCGACGCGGTTGCTCGAGAGCCGGCGCGGCGCGGGCTTGTTCCTCGATCTCGATGATTTCGCCGCCCGCGGGCAGTTGAGCACGGACACGAACAGCAAGCTCGCGGCGATGATGCGTGCGATGGAAAAAGCCGGCGTCTATTCGCGTGAATGACTCCGGAAGAATTCTCTCGCCAAGACCGCCAAGATCGCCAAGAGGAATCAGGCCGACACCGACTCCCAGAACTGCTCCATCTTCTTCCTCATCGCCGCGTCCGGCAGCCGCCCGCGGCCGGCGGCTTGATTGTCCTCGGCGTGCTTGAGTTTCGTCGTGCCCGGGATCGCGCACGTCACGGCCGGGTGCGACACGACGTACTTCAGCAGCAGCTGCGCCCACGACGTTGCGCCGATCTCGCTCGCCCACGGCGGCAACGGCTTGTCGCCGAGGTTGGAGACGAGCGAGCCGCGTCGTCCGCCGAGCGGCACGTTCGCGAGCACCGCGATCCCGCGCTCCTGCGCGAGCGGCAGGATCTTCTCCTCGGCGCTGCGATTGCCGATGGAGTAGTCGACCTGGATGAAGTCGAGCTTGTGGGCGCGCATCACGCGCAGCATTTCCTCGTAGTGCCCGTCCTGCGAAGTGGTGACGCCGAGATAGCGGATCTTCTTCGCCTGCTTGTATTCGCTGAACGCCGGCAGCTGCCTGTCCGCGTCGTTCATATTGTGGACCTGCAGCAGCTCGATGTGATCCGTGCGCAGGCGGCGGAACGATTGATCGATCGCCGCCTTCATGTCGCTGAGCGAGCCCATCGGCGTCTTGGTCGCGAGGAAGTAGTCCTTGCGATTGCCGAGGCTCGCGAGCAATTCGCCGATCACTTCCTCCGAGCGGCCGTAGGCAGCGGCGGTATCGATTACGCGGCCGCCCAGCCCGGCCATGCGTTGTAAAACTTCCTTGCGCGAGGCGACTTCGGCAGCATCGGTCACGCCATAAGCGTTCGTGCCCAGGCCGATCACAGGAATTTTCTCGCCGCTCGAGGGAATCGCCTTCAGGATCGGCGCGCTGTCCGCGGCCGGCGCCAAGGCCGGATGCAGGGCCGCCGCGACGCCGCCGAGAATGCCGGCACGCAGAACGTCACGGCGCGAAAAATGCGAAGAGGTCGTGCGAGTCATCGGCGGTCTCCGGATCTTCCGACGGGGAGGCCGATACTAGCCCACGAGTGCGGACGCGCCTACCTACAGCGCATCTGTCAATTCGCGAATAGCCGCTTCGAAATTTCCGGTGTCGACACAGATTGGCCGGCCGAAGCGCAATGTGATCGTGGAGAACGGCAGCGGCAGGCGCTTGCGATCCCAGGTCGGCAGCTCCAATGCGCGGGACAGCGTGAATCGCAGCGGCACGATCGGCACGCCGCTCTGCGCAGCGATGTGGCCGACGCCGCGCTTTGCGACGCGCGGAGGACCGGCGGGTCCATCGGGTGCAATGCCGCTCCATCGGCCCGCGCGCAGCTCCTGAACCAGCTGCTCCGCCGCTTCGCGGCCGCCGTGGCCGCTCGAGCCGAGGATGATCCGGTCGATGCCGCACAGTCGCATGCAGATCTGGATGGGCTTGAGGTGCCAGCTCGGATGCATGATCCAAGAGTGCTGCCGGTTGCGCAGGAAAACGCAAAAGTAGGACTGCAGGTCGCCGTGCCACAGGGTATAGATGCAGTTGCGGTCGGCCGGCAGCGCCTCCCGGCCCTCATAGCGGATGCGGCAGGTCCAGTGAATCAGGCAGGAGTAAGCGAACTGCACCAGGCCGACGCCGTAGCCAAAGAGCATGAACAAGGGCTGCAGCAGCAGCGGCACATTGTCCACGCGATATTTCGCGACAGCAGCGATTACGGCGCCCATGGCAGCATCATGGCGAATGTGCGCCGGCGCGGACCACGCTACGGATAGCTAATTTCGCCCACGTTAGTGGGGGCCACTAGAATTCGTCGACCAGGGGGGTGAAGGCGAGGTGACGCAATCCGGGTTCGAGCTGCCGATCAGCATTCCGCCGCGCAGATCGCGCGAGCGCCTGCGCGCTCTGCATCGACAACTGCGCACGGCAATCGTCGAAGGGCGCTTGCAGCCAGGCCTGCGTCTGCCGCCGACTCGGATGCTCGCGGCGGAGTATGGCGTGTCGCGCAACACGGCAGTCGCTGCGTACGATCTGTTGCTGAGCGAGGGCTATCTGACGTCGCGACGCGGCGCGGGTACTTACGTCGCGGATGTTCTACCGAAGCCTCCCGCACGCAGGACTGCGCCTGCAGCCAAATCTGGGGCGGATCGGCGCTTGAATGCGCTCTGGCTGCAGCCGGCGATGCCGTTCGACGCGGAACGCGTCGCGACGCGCTTTCATTTCAACGTCGGCGTGCCGGACATCAGTCGTTTCCCTGTCGATGTGTGGCGGCGCTTGTCGGCACGCG
Source organism: Steroidobacteraceae bacterium (assembly GCA_035606615.1). Classification (GTDB taxonomy): domain Bacteria; phylum Pseudomonadota; class Gammaproteobacteria; order Steroidobacterales; family Steroidobacteraceae; genus Steroidobacter. The sequence goes on along the minus strand of DATNFA010000116.1, from coordinate 104,027 downwards.
CGCTGCGCGGGCTGCCGAAAGTTTCCGCCGATTACGACTCACCTCACGGTCGGCCGGCGTTGCGGGCAGCGATCGCGCGTCATGTTTCGTTCGCGCGCGCTGTTGCGTGCGATCCGGACGATGTGACGGTCACCGCGGGCGCGCAGCAGGCATTCGATCTGCTCGCGCGCATCCTCGTCGTGCCGAAGCGCACTGTAGTTGCGTTGGAGAATCCCGGGTATCCGCCGCTGCGTGCAGCGTTTGCTGCAGCAGGCGCGCGGATAGCAGCCGTTCCGGTCGATGAGCAGGGCCTGATCGTCGAACGTTTGCCAGCGCAAGCGAAGATCGTCTGCGTGACGCCGTCGCACCAGTTTCCGCTCGGCGCCGTGATGTCGGCATCACGCCGGGCCGCGTTGCTGGAATTCGCGCAGCGCCAAGGCGCAGTCGTGATCGAGGACGACTACGACGCGGAGTTTCGCTTCAGCGACCGGCCGCTCGATGCGTTGCAGACGCTCGATCGCAGCGAATCCGTGTTCTACGTCGGCACGTTCTCGAAGAGTCTGTTCCCGTCGCTGCGCCTCGGTTTCGTCGTCGCTCCGCCGTGGGCGCACGTTGCACTCGGTGCAGCCAAGCAGGCTGCGGACGGGCACTGTGCTTTGCTCTCGCAGGAAACGCTCGCCGCATTCATCGCGGACGGACATCTCGCGCGGCACGTGCGGCGCATGCGCGAGGTGTACGCCGCTCGTCGACGAGTCCTCCTCGACGGCTTGCACAAAGGCTTTTCCGAATGGTTGCGGCCGGTGCCTGCGGCGGTGGGCTTGCACCTGACGGCATTGGCGCAGCGTCCGCTCGATATCGAAGCCCTGGTCGAGCGGGCACGAAAGCGCGACGTCGGCATCTCTTCGCTGCGGCGGTTCGAGCTCGGCACGGGCGGCAAGAATCCGCAAGGCCTCGCATTCGGCTACGGGGCGCTGGACGAGCGAGGCATCGCCGAGGGTCTGGCCCGGCTGCGGAAATTGGTCCAGTAAAACTGGCCATATGTGGCTCTTATTGAGGTCCAGCAGCTGCGGCATCATTGCCGCCATGATCGATCTGCATTACTCGACCACGCCGAACGGGCTCAAGGTCAAGCTGTTCCTCGAGGAAGCGGCGATCCCCTACCGGGGCGTGCTGATGAGCCTCAATCGCGGCGACCAGTTCAAGCCGGAGTTCGCTGCACTGTCGCCCAACAACCGGATTCCCGCGATCGTCGACCACGATCCGCCTGGCGGCGGCGCGCCGCTGGCGATGTTCGAATCGGGCGCGATCATGCTGTATCTCGCAGAGAAGACCGGCCGCCTGATGCCCGCTGACGTGCGCGGACGCAGCGACGTGCTGCAGTGGTTGTTCTGGCAGATGTCGGCGCTCGGACCGATGGGCGGTCAAGCCGGCTACTTCCGCGTATACGCGCCGCAGGCCGTGCCGTTCGCGATCGAGCGCTACACGAAGGAGGTCGCGCGCCTGTACGGCGTACTCGACAAACGTCTCGCCGATCGCGAGCACCTTGCGGGCGAAATCTCGATCGCCGACATCGCGTGCTATCCGTGGATCGTGCCGCATGCCGGGCACGGCCAGGACCTCGCGGCGTTTCCGCATCTCGCGCGCTGGTTCGCCGCGATCGCCTCACGTCCGGCGACGATCCGCACGTACGCCGGCGTCGAGGACGTCTACGCGCGTCGCGGTGCGCCGGTCGCAGTCGGTCCTTCGTAGTCCTCGGAACCGGATTGACTCTCGCAAAGACGCCAAGATCGCCAAGGGACGGAATTCAGATTTATTGATCTGTAGATCCTTGAATTCGAATCTCTGGTTCTTCTTTGCGGCCTTGGCGATCTTGGCGAGAGAATTTCTGGGCGCCGTTGAAAGGCTCAAGCGACCCGAGCAGCTGCTTTCTGACTTCGCGTAAGCACGCGAGCGTCGCCGAGGCGCTCGCTCATCGCCGCGAAAGTGTCGCGCGGGCCGCGCCAGCGCAGCTCGTCGACGTCGGCGAACAGGGCGGCATCGGTCCGCAGCGTAGCAAGCTTCTTGAACAAGAGCGCCAGCTCGCGCTGCTCGCCGAGCACTGTCGCCGGAAAATTTTCGAGCGGGCCATAACGGCTCACGAGACGCGCGGCGCCCGCTTTGCCGATGCCGTCGATGCCGGGATAGCCGTCCGCGGTGTCGCCGACCAGCGCCAGATAGTCCGGAATCAACGTCGGCTCCACGCCGAACTTCTCGCGCACGCCCGCGGCATTGCGCATCGCCTTGGCGCGACGATCCATCTGCACGACGCGATCGTCGCGCACGCATTGCGCGAGATCCTTGTCGGGGGTCCAGATGCAGACCTTCTGCACTCGCTCATCCGCCGCGGCGAGCGCTGCGGCTGAAGCCAGCGCGTCGTCGGCTTCGAGCTCGATCATCGGCCACACGGCCACGCCCATCGCGGCGAGCGCCTCCTCGAGCGGATGAAACTGCGCCCACAGGGCCCGCTCGATGCCGTCGCCGGTCTTGTAGTCGGGCCAGAGCTCGTTGCGGAACGACTCGATGATGTGGTCGGTCGCGACGCCGATATGCGTGGCGCCGCCTTCGATCGTCTCCAATACGGTATTGAGCACGCCCAGCACCGCGCCGAACGGCTTGTCCTGTCCCTTGCTGAAGCGGCGCAAGCCGTAGAAGTGACGGAACAGCTCGTAGGTGCCGTCGATGAGATGCACGACCACGGGAGATTGAATTGCCATCGGCGCGATTCTGCCAGAACCTGTACGCTTTGCTGTCATGACTTCGAGGCGCGACTTCCTCTGCCTGGCGGCCGCGAGCAGCTTTGCCGCGTCGGTGCACGCGGCCGGCGCGCGGCACACAGTCGCGCAGACGCGGGCAGGCAAGATCGGTGGCGTTCGCGACCACGGCGTCCACATCTTTAAAGGAGTGCCGTACGGCGCCGATACGTCAGCTCGCAGATTCCTGCCGCCCGTTGCGCCAGTTGCATGGCAACGGGTTCGCGATGCGCTGGAGTACGGCCCGGCGTGCCCGCAGCCGGACGCGAAAGAGGCGGCCAGCGAAGACTGCCTGAGCTTGAATGTCTGGACGCCAGCGCTGCGCGGCGGCAAGCGCCCCGTCATGCTCTACATTCACGGCGGCGAATACAGCAGCGGTTCGGGTTCCAGCCCGCTCTACGATGGCACGCGCCTGTGCCTGCGCGGTGACGTGGTCGTCGTCACCGTGAACCATCGCCTGAGCGCATTCGGTCATCTCTATCTGGGCAGGCTTGCGGGCGCGGACTATGCGGCCTCCGGCAACGTGGGCTTGCTCGATCTCGTGCTCGCGCTGAACTGGGTGCGCGAGCATGCCGGGGAATTCGGCGGCGATCCGCAGCAGGTGATGCTGTTCGGGCAATCCGGCGGCGGCGCGAAGATCGCGACGCTGCTCGCGATGCCGGCCGCGCGCGGTCTCTTTCATCGTGTCGCGACGATGAGCGGACAGCAGATCACCGCCTCCGGTCCGCGCGGCGCGACGCAACGGGCCGAAGCCTATCTCGCTGCGCTCAAGGTGGACGTGCAGCGTCTTCGCTCGATCGATACGGCGGCGCTGGTTGCCGCGACACGCGCGAACGATCCGTCGCTCGTCGGTCGTTCGCTGTATTTCGGGCCGGTGCTCGATCAGGTCACGCTGCCGCGGCATCCGTTCTATCCCGACGCGCCGCCGGCCGCGAACATTCCGATGATCATCGGCAATACGCGCGACGAAACGCGCGCGTTCAACGGCAACGATCCCGGCATTTTCGAGCTTGGCTGGAGCGAGTTGCCCGAGCGGCTGCTGCGCGCGTTGCACGTCGACATCGATCCCGAGTACGTGATCGCGGAGTATCGGCGCATGTATCCGCAATACACGCCGACGGAGATCTTCTTCGCTGCGACGACCGCCGGCCGGTCCTGGCGGGGCGCGATCATCGAGGCGGAATTGCGCGCTCAGCAAGGCGCGCCGGTCTACGCGTACCAGCTCGACTATCGTTCGCCGCTCGACGATGGGCGGTACGGAGCGATGCATACGATGGATATTCCGCTGGTGTTCGACAACATCGCGCAGCCGGGCTCGCTCACTGGTACGGACTCGGCGGCGCAGAAGGTCGCAGATCGCATGAGCGATGCATTCATCGCATTCGCGCGCAGCGGCGACCCGAACAACGCCGGGCTGCCGCAATGGCGGCCGTACGATCTAAACACGCGTGCGACGATGCTGTTCGATGTCGAGCCCAGGCTTGCCGACGATCCGCGCGGCGGCGAGCGGCGCTTGTTCGCACAGGTTCCTTACATTCAGCGCGGGACGTATTGATATGCTGACGACGACGAAGCTGCGCGTGGCGCGACCCACCGACGACCTGGAGGCGGTCGCGAAGTTCTATCGCGAGGGTCTTGGCTTCACTGAGCTGTATCGCTTTGCGGATCACGACGGCTTCGATGGCGTGATGCTCGGGCTGCGCGGCGCGCCCTATCACCTCGAGTTCACGCGTGCACACGGTCATCGCGCGGGCAGAGCACCGACCGAAGACAATCTGCTGGTGTTCTATCTGCCCGACGCGGCCGAATGGCAGGCGGCCGTGACTCGCTTCCAGCGCGGCGGCTATGAACCCGTGCGCGCATTCAATCCGTATTGGGATCGGCTCGGGCTCACGTTCGAGGATCCGGACGGTTATCGCGTCGTGCTCCAGCGCGACGCCTGGGAGTTGTGAGCATGCCCGTGCACAGCGCCGTCGCGCGCAACTTCGCGGAAGCGAGCGAGAACAAGATTCACAGCGACGACATCGCGAGGCGCTTCGGCTTCACCGGCGCGCTGGTGCCGGGAGTCACGGTGTTCGGTCACCTCGCGTGGCCGCTGACGCAGCGCTTCGGCGAGCGCTGGTTGCACGGCAGCTGGGTGACGACGCGCTTCATCAAGCCCGCTTACCATGCGGAGAAAATCTCGCTCACGGACCGTGAGACGAGCTCCGAGAGTCTTACGGTCGAGTGCACGAATAATGCGGGCGTGTTGCTGGCGACGCTCGAGTGTGCGATCGAGACGACGCAGCCTGCTGTGGATCCGCACGCACAGGTTGCTGGTCCGACGCAGCCGGATGCTCGTGTGGAGATCACCTGGGACACCGTTCATGTCGACGAGCCGTTCGCGCGCTACGTGTGGAGGCCCGATGACGCGCTCAATCGCGAATACGCGGCGCGTGTCTCTGACGAGACAGAGCTGTTCCGCAAGGGAGTGCTGCATCCGCATGCGATTCTCTCGCAGGCGAATCAGGTGCTGGTGCGCCGGTTCGTGATGCCGGCGTGGATTCACACCGGATCGGAGCTGCGGTTACGGAAATTACTGCGCGTGGGGGACGAGATCGAAGTGCGCGCGGTGCCGCTCGAGAAGTGGGAGCGGAAGGGACATCAGTTCATCAAGCTGTACGTGGCGTATGTCGTGGGCGGCGAGGTCGCCGCGGAGATTTTCCACACGGCGATCTTTCGCGTGGCCGATCGATCAGGCTGACGCGAGCGGGCTCGACACCCACTCCATCTCATACCCGAGGCTCTGCCCCGTCACCGGATCGACGATCGGCTTGCCGCGACGGAACGAGCCGGTCTGGATCGCCCAGCTGCCGGGGTTGGCTTCCGGCTTGGCCGACTGCAGCGAGATGTGGCCGCTCTCTTCGCGGACCAGTACGCGGGCCGCATCGTCGACCAGCAACCACCCGAAGACTTCGCATTTCGACGCCATGTGATTCGCACCTGTGATGAGACTTTGCCCTGGACGTTGCAACCGCCGTGCCACGGAATTATTGGCTTTTGGAACAGTCAGTTACGCCTGCGGAGAGGTGACCCTGGCAGTGACGAGGAATGTCACCTCACGACGTCGGAGCGCGCAGCGTCAGAAGCCGACGCCGATTGCAGACAGGATCTATTGCGCTAGGCGCGTGACTTTGAGCGTCACGCGATAGTCCGCCGGCGCGATCCGTTGGGCCTGCGGGCCGCGTGCCGGAAGCACGTTGAGAATCTCGAACACGTAGCCGTCGAGCGCGCCCTTCTGGAGCTCCTTCAGCTCGTGCTCTGCAACTTTGCCCTGGCTGCGAATCGCCAGCCGCACGACGACTTCTCCGGCCCACAGACACGTCACGTCGGTCGGACAGCGTGAGTCGGCGACGTTGACCAGTTGTATTTGCAGCTTCTGTTCCTTGAATACGGCCGACTGTCCAGGCGCGAGCTGGATGGGCATGTCGAGAGTGGCGGCCGAGCCGTCGCGCCCGCAAGCGGCGAGCGCGACGGCCAACAGTAGCAGGACCAACGATCGACCGATCATTCCTCCATCTTACTGCTGCGTGATCCGCACGTCGTCGATGCCGGCTTCGACCAGGCTCGCCGTGGCGGCGTCGGCCGCCTCGATCAGCAAGCGGATCGTCTGCCCGGCGAACGGCGTCAGGTTCGCGGAGGCCGCGGCCCACGCACCGTTGAGATTCGCCGCCGCGCCGACGCGCTGGAACACGACGCTGGTGGTCGTACCGACGACGCTCACGCGCAGGAAGTCGGCGCTGGTGGCGTTGGAGCCGTGCGCCAGGTACTGATTGAACGTCAGCGTCAGCGTGCCGGTCGACGGCAAGGTGATCGCCGGCGAACGGATCGAAGTGACACCGCCGTCGACGTCGTTCACGCCCGCGCTCGCACCGGCCAGACGCGCCGTGACGAGGTCGTTCACGCCGCTGGTCGTCGTGCCGAGCTGCTTCGCGCCGCTGGAGGTGGTCGGGTCAGGATTGCCTCGCTCCCACTGACCGGTCGTCGCTGTATCGGTGCCGTTCGGATTCGTCGTCCAGCCCCGTGCGGTTTCGAAGTCATCGTTGAACACGACCGTGCCGCCGCCGCCCTGGCAGGACGCTGGAACTGCGAAGCCGTTGGTCGGCGTCGTGCCGTTGGCGCCGCTGCTGACTGCGTTGGTGCCGAGGCCGAATGCCGCGAACGCTTCCCACATCGGGCAAACGTCTTCGCCGCCGTGATTGTCGACGGCCGCCTGGATGATGCCGTCGCGCACTTGCGTGAACGTCGGATTGCACGCGGTGTTCTTCAGGCCTTCGACGACGTACAGCATCATGCGCTGATTGCCCGCGCTGCCGTTGGCGTTGAAGAAGTTCGGATCGAAGCCCCATTTGTCGACGAGCTTCCAGTAAACCTCCCACGCCGCCTGCGCCCACACCGAGCCGACGCCGTGCGGCACAGCCATGCCGTTGATGCTCGCGTACGTCCAGGTGTTGACGGAGGGATTCGTGCTGTAGCGCTGCGTACGAATGCCGAGTCCGCTCGTCGGCTGACCGAGCGCATACGTGCCCATGCCGCGCGGATCGGCGCCCGTGTCGCCGACTTCCGCGGTCTGTGCGAGCGCCCACCAGTCCGACAGGCCTTCGCCCGGCTGCTGACGATTGGTCAGGCAGTTGACGTTCGCCGGTCCGCCGACCAGGCGGTTGGAAATGCCGTGGCCGTACTCGTGGAACACGATGCCGGCGTCGAGATCGCCGTCGCGGTCCGGGTTCGGGCTGGTCCAGATGAACATCTGCATGCGCGGCCGTTGACCGTCCGGCGGCGTGCCGAAGTTCGCGTTGTTGGTGCCGGCGCCGTCCTGCGCCTCCGCTTGCACGGAGTCGTTGCCCGCGCCGCCGCGTCCGTAGTTGTTGACCTGGAAGTTGCCGCCGGCTTCGTCGAAGCCGTACTGGTACTGCACGTCGTGGATGAAGTTGTTCAAGTAGAACAGATTGGTCACCGCCGCCGGGCGGTAGGCGCTCGGCGCCTGCGCCAGGTTCAGCGCGAAGTCGAAGCTGAGCGCCGCACCGCCGCTCGGACTGGAACCCGCGTCCGGCGAATTGTTGGCATCGACGTCGGTATAGGCTTGCACGTTGTTGCCCTGGGTCGTGGTGAACTCGGCCCCGGCAACGCCATTCGTGTCATGCCAGCCGAATGGTGATGCGGTCGTGTTGGCAGGATTCACGACCAGGACGCGGCCGTCCGAGGGCGGCAGCGGGCTCGTATGGTTGGGACTTTCCGCGGGGTTCCGGTACACGCGGTACTGGTCGCCAGCGACCCAGTCGAAGCGCGTCCACACCTGGCCGCTGTCGGCGTCGACCGTGTAGTCCCAGGAATGCTCTTGGTCGAGCGTATGAATCTGGAAATTCCAGACCAGGCGCGCCTCGCCCTGGCGGATCGGCAGCAGCATCAGTCTGCCCTTGACCGGCGAGAGCGAGAGGCCTGCCTGCGCGACACTCGTCTCTTGCTGTAGTCCGCGCGGTGCTTGCAGTGCCCTCAGTTGGGCCGGCGCCGCGATGCCGGAGAACTGCGCGGCTGAGCCGACTGCTGCAGGCAATTGCATGCGCGGCGACAGCGAGCTCACTGCGCGTGCGATGCCCGGCAGGAAGGAATTGTTGACGCTGATGACGCGGCCGTCGCGATTCACGTTGATGTGCAGCTGCGCGTTGTACACCGGAATGCCGCGATACTGCTGTTGCAGATAGACGTGCGTGGCGCCGGTGATCTTCGAGTACACGACGTCGGTGACCGCATAGCCCTGCAGGTCGGCTGCTTCGAGACCGAGCGCCGTGAGGTTGTTGCGCAGGAAGCTCATCGCGAGCGTCATCGGCGTGCCGCTCGCCTTCTCGGTCAGGTAGCCGCTCTGACTGGTGAGCGCACTCACCGCGCCAGTGGCCGCATCCGCTTCGACCGACGCTTCCTCGAGATTGGCAGCGAACGCATTGTTCGTCTGCGCGGGCAGGGCACGTTGCGAAGCTATGAATGCAGCGTTGTAGTCGATGCGTGCGTCGTAATGACGCTCGGAGTCTGCTACGCCTTGCGAGGCAGCAGCAGAGCTCCATAACAAAGCTAAAGCACAGGAAAGCGAAGCAGTGAACGCGACGGATCGGCTCATGATGGCGCTCCTTGTTTTTTCGCGAATTGCCCCGTGTCTTCGCGAACTACCCCGTGGACGGAGCGCCGGTTTAGCACTTTCAATTGCAGTGTCAACAGTTGCGCGCGTAGTCTTTTTCCCAGCGCTCCTGCAGCAGGCGCGCGTGTGCAAGTAATCGTTGCAACGTGCGACGTCGGAACTCACTCCCTCACAAGCGCGAGAAAAAATTCCTGCGCGCGCGCCGCGAGTGTCAGGCTTTGGATTGTTCGCTGGTGCGCGCGACGCGTGCCGCGCGCACTCGCGCAGATTTTCCCCGAGACATTGCCGATTGCACCGGCAGGCAGCGCCTGAGGTATGCTCAGGTCACTATTTTCCATCCGGGATCATCATGACCGACGCGCTCGCCCAGCGCCTGGTCCATCTGCTCGAAGCCAGCGCGCCGGTCGACCGCGAGCGCCGGCAGCAGCTCTCCGATCTGTATCTCGTTCACTGGCAAGGCCTTTGCGGTTATGTGCGGGCGCAGTTCGGGCCCGGGCCGCCGGAGCCCGAGGACGTCGCGCAGTCGGCCTTCATGCGCTTCGCGGCCACCGATCCGGCGCACGTGCAGAATCCGCGCGCTTTTCTCTACGCCACCGCGCGCAACCTGGTCATCGATCATCACCGGCGGGAGCAACGCGTCGGCGCGCACGAGCAGGCTGAGCAGTCTGCTGCGGATCGCGTGTACGAATTGTCGCCCGAGAACGTCTTATTGCAGGCCGAGCGCTTTCGCATCCTGGCGCAGGCGCTGGAGCGCATGTCGCTCAAGCGGCGGCGGCTGGTGCTGCTCAATCGCTTCGAGGGCCTGAGCTACGCGGAGATCGGCAAGCAATTCGGAATGTCGGCTGAGAACGTCAGAAAACACATCGAAAGGACGCTGGCTGAGTGCCTGCGCGCGCTGCGTGAGTAACGTGTACGAGGAAGCAGCGGCGTGGGTCACGCAGCTCGAAGGGCGAGCGCCAGCGGCAGATGAGCGTGCGCGCTTCGACGACTGGATCGGTCGCAGTCCGACGCATGCCTCGGCCTATGAAGAAGCGCTGCGGACCTGGCGCGATCTTGCGGCAATGCGCGAGAGCGAGCAGTACCGCTCGCTGCTCGGTCAGCCGACGCTGCGAGAGCGAATAGTCAGCGGCCTGCGCGCGCCGCGCTGGTTTGCCGTCGCGGTCGGCACGGCTGCGGTCGCAGCGATCGTGTGGCTGGGGATTTCTCTCGACGCGCTGCCGTTCCTGCATCGGCCGACGCAAGTTGCGACGCAGGTGGCCGAGGTGCGTGAGACCACGTTGCCCGATGGAACTCGCGTCGTCCTGGGGGCGCAGTCGCAACTCAGTTTCGAGGTCACGCAGCGGGTGCGTCGTGCGGCGGTCGTCGGCGGGGATGCTTACTTCGCGGTTACACACGATGCCGCTCGACCGTTCACAGTTACGATCGATGACGTACAGGTCCGTGTCGTCGGCACGCAATTCGAGATTCGCCGACGCAGCGGCGAAGTCAGCGTGGCGGTCGCAGAGGGTACAGTCGACGTGTCGAGTACGACTGCGACTGCGGCACCGGTGCGATTGCATCGTGGGGAGGCATTGACTGCGGGCGATAACGCTCCGCTCGCCGTGCGCGCGATCGAACCGACAGATATCGCTGCGTGGCGCTCCGGCCGGCTCGTCTACGACAATGCCGAGCTACGCGATGTCGTCGCGGACGCGAATCGCTACGCGCGCAGTCGCATCGTCATCGCCGATGCGCAGCTGGAGAGTTTGCGAGTCACGACGTCGTTCCGCACGTCGCAGGTCGAAGGGATGATCGAAACTCTGCAAGCCGCGCTGCCGCTCGTTGCCGAGCGACAGGCCGGCGGCGACGTTGTGTTGCGCGCGCGCCCGTAGCGGGCGAGGCGCCGCATGCGACTGGCGATTCGAATTGTCGTCGCTGCCGCCGCATCGCTGGTCGTCGCCACCGTGCACGCGCGCGAGACGCCGGCCACGCAAGCCAGGCGGAATTTTCAGATCGCCGCGCAGCCGTTATCACAAGCTCTGCTGGAGTTCTCGCGGCAAGCCGATCGCATCGTGACCGCGCCCTCCGAGCTCGTACGCGACAAGCGGGCACCGGAAATTCGCGGCGAGCTCACTCCATCGGCAGCACTCTCACGGCTGCTGCGCGGCTCAGGCTTGGAAGCTTCATTCACCCCTTCCGGCGCGATCACGATCGGCGCAGCGCGTCGCGTCGCGCGTCAGCAGAATCGTGCGCGTGCGGCCGCGAGCAGTGTGCAGAGCCAGACCGAATCGAGCGGCGATGCGCTCATCGCGGAAGTGCTGGTCACGGCGCAGAAGCGCACCGAGGACGTGCAAGACGTGCCTGCATCGGTCAGCGTGTTCGACAGCGAACACGTGCGACAGCTGCACGCGACATCGATCCTGGACTACGCGGCGTACATTCCCGGCTTGAACGTCAGCAGCGGCGGCAGTCCTGGGCAGACGATGATCACGCTGCGCGGCATCGCTCCGGTAGGCCCCGGCGCGGTCGTCGGCTATTACATCGACGATACTCCGCTCGGTTCGAGCTCCAACTACGGCGGCGCGCGCGAGTTCGGTCTCGACCTGATGCCCTACGACGTCGACCACATCGAAGTTCTGCGCGGCCCGCAGGGCACGCTGTACGGCGCGGGCGCGATGGGCGGCTTGCTCAAATATGTGTTGCGCCGTCCGCGCACGAGCGACTTCGAGGGCTGGGCGGGCGCGGAAACTTTCGGCATCTCCTCCGCGGAGGAACTCGGCTGGGGCGTGCGTGCCGGCGCGAACGTGCCGCTCGTCGAGGACCGCGTCGGTGTGTGGGCCAGTTACTTCGAACAGAAAACACCCGGCTACATCGACAATGCCTTCACCGGCGCGCAGGACGAGAATGAGCTCGGCCAGCGCGGCGGACGCCTCGCAATGCTGTGGCAAATCGAGGATGCCGTCTCGCTGCAGCTCAGCGGGCTGTGGCAAAGAATCGATTCGCGCAACGACGCGACGGTCGCACTCACGCTGACCGGGTTGGATCCGCCGACGGGTGTCCCGAGCCACGGAGACCTCGCGAGCTTTCATCCGCTGCCGCAGCCCTTCGCGCAGGATATCGATCACTACTCGGCGACGCTGGAGTGGGATCTCGGTTGGGCGAGTCTGCTGTCGGCGAGCAGTTACACGCACACGCACACGCATCATCTGCAGGACGCGTCGTTTCTGTTCGGCGCAGTCACGGGCGGGAATTCGCCGTTCCACATCGAGCTCGATCTGCGCAAGCGCACCCAGGAGTTGCGCCTCGTGTCGCCGGGCGGCGGCGCGCTCGAATGGCTGCTCGGCGCGTTCTATACGAAGGAAGACGGTGAACAAGTGCGCAACGTCTTCGCGATCGATGCTGCCGGGCAGCCGCTACCGCAGTTGCCGGCGCGCTTCCTGTTCGTGGAGTTTCCGTCGCAATACGAGGAAGTCGCGGGCTTCGGCTCCGCGACGCTGCAGCTGACGGAGCGCTTCGACGTCACGGCCGGCATGCGCTGGGCCCGCAACCGGCAGCGCTTCGGGCAGATCAGCGGCGGGCTGGAATCCATCATCGGTCCGCCCACCGATATTTCCGGCACCTCCGCCGAAAACGTACTCACCTACAGCCTGAGTCCGCGCTGGTACGCGAGCGGCGAGACGATGGTGTACGCACGCGTGGCCAGCGGCTATCGCCCGGGTGGTCCCAACCCGCGAGCACTCGATCTGCCTCCGGTGACCGCGGCAGACAAGCTCACCAACTACGAAATCGGCCTCAAGACGCAGTTCCTGGCCGGCCGCGCATTGCTGAACGCCGCCGCGTTCCGCATCGACTGGCGCGACATTCAACAGGCGGTGACTGTCGGCGGCATCGGCAGCAGCGCCAACACGGGTAATGCCGTGAGCAAGGGATTGGAGCTCGAGGCGACGTACCTCCCGACGGATCGCTGGCGCATCGGCGTGAACGCGGCATACACCGACGCGCGGCTGACGGCGCCGGAGGAGGGGATTGCCGCGGCCAGGCTCGGCAACACACCGCGGTGGGGCGCTTCCGTGGTACTCGACTACGAGCTTGCGCTGGCGAGTCGGTGGATCGCGCACGTCGGCGCCAGCTGGCGCTATGTCGGCGAGCAAGGCACGGCGATCGCCGCGCAGCTCGGTGCCGACAATTCGTACGTGCTGCCGCCCTATGGCGCGCTGGACCTGGCTGCCGATCTCGCGCGCGGCAACTGGATGATTCGGCTGTTCGCTCGCAACGTCACCGATCGCCGCGCTTACATCGGCGGCGGTCTCGCTGTCGATTCCGACAACGTCCCGTACGGCATCGATGCCAACGTCCTGCAGCCGCGTACCGTCGGCATCAGCGTCGACATCGGCTTCTGATACCCCTGGCCCGCCGGGCTAAAATCGGTACAATCAGAAAAATTTGTCCGGATTGGGCTCCCCGGTCGTCTTGCCCCTACGACGACCAAAAAAAGGGGAATCCGTCATGACGAATTCGTTTCGCTCCGCCCGGCGCCGCGCGCTGACGGCGGCTGCCGGCCTGCTCGGGCTCGGCGCCGCCGCGACTGCGACGGCCCAGACTTCGACCAACGTTTCGGTGCTCGAGGAAGTAGTGGTCACGGCGCAGAAGTTCGAGCAGAAGCTGAGCGAGACGCCGCTGTCGGTGACAGCGATTTCCGCTCGCAATCTCGAAGCGCTCGGCGCCACCCAGTTCCGCGACTTCGCGAACACCGTTCCGAGCCTGACCTTCACGACCAGCGGCGTCGGCTCCACGCAGGTCAATCTGCGCGGCATCACTACGGGCAACAACATCTCGCCGACCGTCGGCATCTATGTCGACGAAGTGCCTTATGGCTCGAGCACGCCGTTCGCCTCCGGCGCGCAGCTCGCACTCGATGTAGGGCTGTTCGACGTATCGCGCATCGAGATCCTGCGCGGGCCGCAGGGCACGCTGTATGGCGCCAGCACGATGGGCGGACTGCTCAAGTACGTGAGCGTCGTGCCGGACATGACTGCGTTCGGCGCCACGGCGCGCGCGGGCATAGTCAGCACGTCCGGTGGCGGCGTCGGCTACGATGCCGCAGCCGCGGTGAATGCTCCGCTCTCGGACGACAAGGCTGCGCTGCGCGTCAGCGGCTTCTACACGCACGACGGCGGCTTCATCGACAACCTCGCGAACGGCCGCGACGACGTGAATGAAGCGGAAGTGTACGGCGGACGCGCGGATCTGCTGCTGAAGCCGGCTGACAAGCTGACGCTCCGCCTTGCCGCTTTCGCGCAAGACATCGATCGCGACGGCACGGCCTCCGCGGATTTCAGCCTGGCGAGTGGCGAGCCGATCGACAGTGATCTCGATCAGCGGCGGTTGCGCGTCGAGCCGTTCGGCCAGGAGTTCCGGCTGGTGAGCGGCACGCTCGATTACGACTTCGGCGACGCAGCGCTCACCTCCATCAGCAGCTACCAGACCGTGCGCAGTCATGCGATCACGGATGTCTCGGCGTTCTTCGGGCCGGCGCTCGGCGCAGCGGGCATCGTGCTCGGTTCGATCGACGTGCTGAAGAAGAACGAGACCGACAAATTCACGCAGGAGCTGCGGCTGGCAGCGACTGGCTCGCTCTTGGACTGGTCGATCGGCGCCTTCTACACCGACGAGGACAGCGATCAGTTCCAGAAGCTCAACGCGTCCACCCCGGACGGCGCCGTCTTCCCCGTTAATCTGCTGACCGTGCAGCTGCCGAGCACCTACGAGGAGTACGCAGGCTTCGGCACGCTGACCTGGCATGCCACGGCGAAGCTCGACTTCACCGGCGGCTTGCGCTACGCGCACAACTCGCAGGCCTTCGAGCAGATTGGCTCGGGCGCGCTGATTTCCTCCGTGCCGGAGCGCCGCGACAGCGACAGCATCCTCACGTACCTCGCAACGATTCGCTATCGTGCCAGCGACAACTTGATGTCGTACCTGCGTTATGCAACGGGTTATCGGCCTGGCGGCCCGAACGTGGTGCTCAACGATCTGAGCGGTCAGCCGCTCGCCAGCCCGACATTCGCCGCCGACGAGCTGCGCAGCTACGAAGCGGGCATCAAGACAACGACGGCCGACGGACACTTCGGCGTCGACGCGTCCGTCTATTTCATCAAGTGGGACGATCTGCAGATCAATGCCGTGCGCAATGGTCTGGGCGTCGTCGACAACGCGGCTGCTGCCGAGAGCAAGGGCGCCGAGCTGACGCTGACTCTGGTGCCGACTCCGCAGCTGGCATTGGTGGCTGCGTTGGCCTATATCGACGCCGAGCTGAGCGAGGATGCGCCCGACCTCGGCGGCCTCGACGGCGATCGCCTGCCCGACACGCCGGACTTCACCGGCTCGCTCGCCGCCGGCTACAACTTCGAGCTCGGCGGACGCGAGGCGTTTCTCGGCGCGACCGTGCGGCACGTGACCGATCGTGTGTCGAGTTACGACGCGAGCCCGGGTAGTCCGCAATACGACCTGCCGGAGTACACGACCGTTGATCTGCGCACGGGAGTGCAGCTCGGAGCTGCGCGCCTGCAGCTCTATGTCAAGAATGCGTTCGACGAGCGTGGTCAGCTGTCGGCGACGACGGCTTTCTCCGCGCTCGGCGGGCCAGTCTGGGTGAGCCTGGTCCAGCCGCGGACCATCGGGCTCAACTTCATCACGCAGTTCTGAACAGTGCGAATTCGTACCGTCCAACCGCTGTCCTGGCCGCTCGTCATCGCCGGCGAGCGCCAGGTATCGGCTCATCTACAATCTCCGCGACAACACGAAGAGAGCCCTCCATGCAGAAAACTCCGGAGCGATTGACCCGTCGGCGCATGTTGCAGGCTGCAGTCGCGACCAGCGTCGCGACCTTCGGCCTGCCGATGCTGAACATCGGCCGTTACCGCGCGTTCGGCGCGGACGCGCCGCGCTATTCGGCGCGCGCAATGAAGATCGTCGAGCGCTCGCTCGTGATCGACATGCTGGCGCCGCTGAAGATCGACTTCAAACCGGAAGCGTACGCCGGCCCGATCAGCGAGCAGACTGCCGCGGATTTTCGTGCGAGCGGCATCACGGCCTTTCACAACTCCATCGGCACCGGCGGGCCGAGCGCAGTCGAGGAGACGCTGGCGTTCATCGCTGCATGGCAGGGCTACGCCGGCCGCAACGCGCATGTGTTCTCGCTCGTCGGCACGGCGGCGGACATCGACCGCGCGAAGAAGGAGCGCAAGATTGCCGTCATCATGGGCGTGCAGAACGCCGAGCATTTCCGCGAGCCCGGCGACGTCAAGAAGTTCTATCAGCTGGGGCAGCGCTGCGCGCAGCTCACTTACAACAGCCAGAACCTGCTCGGCTCCGGCAGCACGGACCGCGTCGATGGCGGCATCAGCGATTTCGGCGAGGCGGTCATCAAGGCGATGAACGAGGTGGGCATGCTGGTCGACGTTTCGCATTGCGGCGATCGCACTACGCTGGATGCCATCGAGCTGTCGCCGAAGCCGATCGCGATCACGCACTCGAACTGCCGCGCGCTCAACAATCACCCGCGCCTCAAGACCGACGAAGCGATCACCAAGCTCGCAGCGAAGGGCGGTGTGATAGGTATCACCGGCGTACGTATGTTTGTAAAGGACAAGGAGCCGACGACGCTCGAGAACATCGTCGATCACATTGACCATGTGGTGAAGCTGGTCGGCGTCGAGCACGTCGGCATCGGCTCGGATTCGGATCTGAATGGTTACGACGACATGCCACCGGATCAGTACAAGCAGCTGAAGGAGTCGTACAAGGCAAGCTACGGCTTCCGCGACAAGATCGACATCGAAGGCTTCGATCATCCGCGCAAGACGTTCGACCTCACCGAAGCGCTGATCCGCCGCGGCTACTCCGATGAGAATATCGGCGCGATCCTCGGCGGCAATTTCCGGCGCCTGCTCGGCGCCACCTGGACCTGAGGGGAGCGCAAGCGTGGAGTTGCCGCAGCCGTATCTGTTGTTTCTCGGAGATGTGACCGAGCCGACCTATGCCAAAACGGCATTCGGCCTGCGCGATTGGGCGCGCGAGCGGTGCATCGGCGAGTGGTCGTGCTCGGTTGGCACGGTCACGCTCGGGCTGCCGCGACTGAGTCCCGCGCAGGCACGTGCGTCGGGCGCACGCTCGATGGTGATTGGCGTCGCGAATATCGGCGGCAAGATCGTCGACAGCTGGCTGCCGCACCTGCTCGGTGCGTTGGAAGCAGGGCTCGATGTTGTGAGCGGCATGCACGCGCGGCTCGGCGACACGCCGGCGTTGAAGGCCGCGGCCGATCGACATCGGCGGCGACTGATCGATGTGAGAACGCCGCCTAGCAACATTCCGATCGCGAGCGGGCGCAAGCGCATTGGCAATCGGCTGCTGACGGTCGGCACAGACTGCGCGCTCGGGAAGAAGTACACCGCGCTCACGATCGCGCGCGCGCTGCAGGCGCGCGGTGTCGATGCGGACTTTCGTGCGACGGGCCAGACCGGGATCATGATCGCGGGCGCGGGCATGCCGATGGATGCTGTGGTTGCGGACTTCGAGGCGGGAGCAGCGGAGATGCTCAGCCCGGATGCAGCACCGGATCACTGGGATGTCATCGAAGGACAAGGGTCGTTGTCGCACCCTTCTTATGCGGCGGTCTCGCTGGGGCTGCTGCATGGGAGTCAGCCGGACGTGATCGTGGTGTGCCACGAGCCGGGACGCGAGCATTTGATCGGGCATCCCGAGCTGCCGGTGCCGAGTATCGAGCACACGATCGAGCTGAATCTCGCGCTCGGCCGCCGGACGAATGCGGCGATCCGCTGCGGTGGCGTCAGTCTCAATACTTCGCAGCTTTCGGATGGAGAAGCGCGGAGGCTGATCGCGAGCGAGTCGCAGCGGCTGGGGTTGCCTGTTGCAGATCCAGTGCGCGGAGGCGATGAGTTCGAGAGGCTGCTCGACAACTGTCTGCGAGGTGCGGTGTCGTGAGTCGGGTCCATGCGCTGAGAATCACGTTGGCATGTGCGCTTTGCGTCGCCAGCACGAGCTTCGCCGCGCCGCCGGCTGATCTCGATCGGTACGCGAAGCGCACGCTGGAAACGTTCTCTGTGCCCGGCATGGCCGTTGCGATCGTCGAGCAAGGGCGACCGGCCGATATTCGCAGTTACGGCGTGCGCAAGCTGGGCGAGCCGGCGACGGTCGACGCGCATACTCTGTTCGCGATCGGTTCCACTACGAAAGCATTCACCACGGCATTGCTCGCGATGCTGGTGGACGAAGGCAAGCTGACGTGGGAAACGAAAGTCGCCGACGTGCTGCCTGGCTTCAAGATGTACGACCCGTACGTGTCGAGCGAAATGACGGTGCGCGATCTGGTCGTTCACCGCAGCGGTTTGGGTCCCGGCGCGGGTGACTTGTTGTTCTTTCCCCCGACGAGCTTTACTCGCGCCGAGATCATTCACAAGCTGCGCTTCATCAAGCCGGTAACCAGCTTCCGCAGTGCCTTCGCGTACGACAATTTGCTGTACATCGTGGCCGGCGAAGTGATCGCGACGGTCGAGAAGTCGACATGGGAAGACGTGGTGCGCAAGCGGATTCTTGCGCCGCTGCAGATGAACGAGACCACCGCAACGTCCGCACTGCCTGCCGGCGCGAATCGTGCCTGGCCGCATGCAAGAGTTTCGACGGAGGTGCGTGGACTCGGGGCGATGAGTGCGCTTGCGGATGTCACGACTGTCGATGTAGCAGCGGCGGCGGGTGCCTTGAACTCGAACGGCGTAGAGATCGCACGTTGGCTGGAGCTGCAGCTCAACGGCGGCCAAGATGCGAAGACGAGTACGAGACTGTTCAGTGAGAGCCAGGCTCGAGAAATGTGGACGCCCCAGACGCTGCTGCCGCCTTCGCCGCCGATCAAAGGGCTCGAGCTGGCCCGCGCGCATTTTCGCGCGTACGCGCTTGGTTGGAGCATCAGCGAGTATCGCGGGGAGATGATCGTGTCACATGCCGGCGGCGTGCCCGGCATGGTTACGCTGTTCACGATCGTGCCGGAGCGGCATGTTGCGTTCGCGTTGTTCACGAATGCGGAAGAGCCGGGGGCGCTTTCGTCGATGCAGTTCAGGCTGCTGGATCATTATCTAGGGTTGAAGAGCCCGGATTGGATCGCTGCAGTCGACGAGACGTTCAAGGGAAGATTGGAGAAGGCGAAGGAGCAGCTCGCCGCGAGCAAGGAGGAAGCGAAGGATGAGCAGGGAAGCAAAGGTCCATCGCTGGCGATCGAGAAGTACGCAGGACGTTATCGCGATGCTTGGTATGGCACCGTGACGATCGAGCGCGCGGCCGATGGAGTGAACATCCGCTTCGATCACACGCCGGCGCTGACGGGGAAACTCGAGCATGTGCGCTACGACACGTTCCGCACGCGGTGGACGGATCGGAATGTCGAAGATGCGTATGTGACGTTCGCGCTGAATCCGGATGGGTCGATCGAGAGAATGACGATGCGGGCGATATCGCCGCTGGCGGATTTCAGTTATGACTATCAGGACTTGATGTTCGTGCCGGAGCCGCACTGACTAGCCTTGTGCCTGGACATGCTTGCAGCGCATCGGCATGAATCATGAATATGGTAAGCCGCGACCATCGCGGAACCTCGGACGGCGCCAGCGGCATATATATGTATACCTGAGCAGACACGTCGCCACATTTCCCTTCGTCTGGCAATAGCGCTGTTCGGGTTGGCCGAGCGGCGGCTACCCCGCTACATACGTGTTGACTCGCGAGCGGCCCGGGTGTGTCTAATTCCCGTGCAATGGGTTAAGTCAGACCCGTTGGCCGGTCAATCTGGCAGGGGCAATCAGCGAACATAAGGGGACTCTATGAAGCGGCTCCTGTCCGCCATGGTCGGTGCCATGATGGCTTTGGCTGCGGTTGTCGCAGATGCTGGCGGAACGCCCGGTGACAAGGAGGTCCTGTTTGCTATCGAGGCGAAGACGCTTGCGGGTGCTCTGGACCAGTGGGCACAGCAGACTGGATACCAGATTGTTTTGCGGAACTGGGACTTGGCGAAAAAGATCAATGCGCCAAGGCTGAAGGGTAGATTCAGCGCACGCGTAGCGTTAGACAAGCTTCTCGACGGTACGCCTCTTGGCTACTCCTGGGTGACTGACAAGGCAGTCTCCATCAGAGAGAAATCCTCGACGCTCCCGGCAGCGTTGCAGTCCGGTGGCCTCGCTGAGCACCGCCACCCGTTGAGGGTTGCGCAGCTGGATAGTGAATCGATCCCGCAGCATCCGGGGCGTCGGGATCGCACTCTGGAAGGCATGTCGCGGGACCTGTTCGAGGGCGAACAGATCACCGTGACGGGCAGCAGGATCGCAGGACATGGCGAGAGCGTTTCGCCTGTCACGACGTTCGACCGCAAGAAGTTGAGTGCGCTTGGCGTCACGACCGTCGGAGACGTCATGCGCTACGTTCCCCAGCAACCTTACACGCAAGCTCCCTTCTCCAATGCCGGCGGCGCGACGTTCGCCGAGTTGCGAGGGCTAGGCGTCGACGCGACGTTGATTCTGATCAACGGCCGACGAGTCGTCCCTTCGGCAGCTACCGTCAATCGCAATGGCTTCGACCTCAACAGCATCCCTCTCCCTGCCGTCGAGAGAATCGAAGTGCTGTCCGACTCGGCCTCTGCAGTTTACGGCGCTGACGCTGTCGGCGGTGTCGTCAACATCATCCTAAGGAAGGAGGTGGTCCAGCCAACTGTCGAAGTCAGCTACGGAGCGGCCGAAGGTGGGGCGGACGAGCGTCGCGCCTCTCTCACAGCAGGAGTGTCTGGTGAAATACTCAATGCGTCACTGATTGTCGACTATTTCGATCGCGGAATGCTGCTCGGCGGAGACCGTGAGCGCCTCCGTAACCAGGATTTTAGAAGATTCGGCTCGGCGGATCGGACGTCGACCGAGGCGGATCCCGGCAACGTGAGCTCATTGACAGGGGAGAACCTGCCTGGGCTGGATGCTCCGTTCGCAGCTGTCCCTGTGGGCTCGTCCGGCACGATGAGCGTTGGCGACTTTGCGGCTACTGCGGGCACAGAGAATCGCGACAGCCTCGAACGCTACATGGCGATCGTTCCGGAGGCGAAGCGCTTGAGCGCCGGTGCGTTTCTCGAGCTGAACCTGCCGCTCGACCGCGCAGCGGCGTTCGGTGAATTTTTGTACACCGATGGCGAATCGACCAGCCAGTTCTTTCCGCCGACGCCGTTTGGTTTCATTGTGTCGGCGGAAAATCCATACAACCCGTTTGGCGAGCCAGTATTCGTCAATCGACTCATCACGGAGCTCGGGCCGCAGCGCACCGAGATTGACTCGCGGATGTATCGCGCCGTCCTGGGATTGCGCTTGCCCGTGCGCAGCTGGGACCTCGAGCTGTCTGCACTCGTGAGTGAGGAGGACAGCACAGCTGTCCTGAGCCACCGCATGGACTTTGCGCAACTGGACGCAGCTGCTTCAGCAAGTGATCCGACCCGAGCGATCAATCCTTTCCAGGACGGTCCACTTGGAAGCGCGCAAGTGTTGGCGTCCTTGGAGGCTGCGCCCACCCGACACGCCTACGAGTCCAACGGATACCAAGGATCTGCGATCTTGCGCGGAGATCTGTTCGGGCTGCCTGCCGGCCAGGTTGCTCTTGCAGCCGGCGCCGAGTGGCGACAGGAAGAAATGCTATTCGATGATTTCATCCGCGCTGAGCACGATCGCACGGTCGCGGCGTCGTTTGCGGAGCTGCGTGTGCCAATCGTCAGCCGTAACCAAGCGATCCCGTGGTTCGAGGATGTCTGGGCGAGCGCTGCCATTCGCTATGACGACTATTCGGACTTTGGCGGGACCGTGAACCCACAAGTGGGCGTGGCATGGCGAACGGGTCCAAATCTGCTGCTTCGCGCCTCGTACGGGACTGCGTTCCGGCCACCCTCGTTGTACGAGCTTTATGCGCCGCAAGTTCCGCTGCCTGGATTTGCGATCGATCCACGGCGTGACAACGAGATTTCATTTCCGACCTATACCGTAGGCGGCAACTCAGAGCTGGAGCCGATCGAAGCGACGTCATTCAGCACCGGGTTCGTCATCACTCCGATCGCCGTGGCCGGACTGCGCATGAGTGCCAGCTACTGGAAAATCGGTCTCGAAGATCGTGTCGCATTCTTTGCGCCGGACTTGGTGCTCGCCAACGAGGCACGCTATCCCGAGCGGGTCACGCGCGCGGATCCGACTCCGGCCGACGTGGCCGCAGGACTGCCGGGCGCTCTCGTGGACATCAACATGACGCCCGTCAACTTCGGCACCCTCGATACCTCCGGTGTCGATTTCTCCACTGAGTATGCGTTCAACATTGGCGCAGCACGCCTCACACCGTTCCTCTCGGCAACGTGGGTCGCTAAGTATGACGCCGTCAATGTGCCTGATACGCCGGCAGAGAATCGTGTAGGCATCGCGAATGGCAACGGATCCATCACGCGCTGGAAGGGAATTGCTTCGCTCACGTGGGCGTGGAATGGCCTCAGCGTCGTCGCTACCGGCCGCTTTACGCCTTCGTATCGCGACTTCAATGCGGAAACTCAACTGCCGTCCGCGCGAATAATCAAGGCGCAAACGATCCTCGACATTCAGGCTATGCTGCAGACTGACGATATGCCCATGGGTGCGCCGGCATGGCTCACGGGTACTCAGCTCAGCTTAGGCGTGATCAATCTGTTCGATGACGCTCCGAGGTACTCGGACGTCGGGTTTGTCACTGGCTACGACCCTACGATTGGCGACTTGCGACAACGCTTCGCGTACCTGCGGATATCGAAAGCATTTTGAGCGCCGGCGATCCGCCTCTTTGTCCGCGCGTCCTCTCACGCCGGGTCGGTGCGCTGCTCCTGCTTGTCGCGGCCGCGCAAGCGGTGCCAGCTCGGGACAATGCCGGCAACGAGGCTCGTTACTCGCGCTCTGAGCCACTGACTACTCGAGCAGCCATTGCTACCGCGCGCTTTATGAGAGATACGAGCGGCGTCAGCGCGACGAGCCCGGATGGAGTGGCTTCCGTATCGCCCGACGGTTCCCGGTATGTGTTGCGCGTGGTGCACGGCGACGTCGAACGCAATGGTGTGTGGATTGATCTGCTCGTCGGTCAGCTGGGCTCCCTGAAACTCGCGTCGAAGCCGAAAATGCTGGGTCGGTTGTTTACCTCCGGCATTGGCTCGGGCGTCAATGACATCGGTGCCCACTACGATACGCTTGACTATCCGAGTCCCATCCGTTGGCTGGCAAACGATCAAATCGCCTTTCTCTGCAGCGACGAGCGTGGTATCCGCCAGGTCGTTGGCGTGGATCTGAATTCCGGTGAGATCAGGGCCATCACCCACCAGCCCACACATGTCATTGCGTTTGATGCCACGAAGAACGGAGTTGTCCTGCTCAACGCACAGGCGCCCTACCGGCCTGCTTCCTCGGTCGACAAGTTTCGCGAAGGCTACGCACTTTCGCCGGGCACAGATGCGTACAGCCTCTTCCATGGCGACCTCAGCGGGCTGGGCCTCTGGCAAAAAACTCTGGCCAGTGTCTGGTTTGTTCGAGAGGGATTGCAGCAGTCGGCTCGTCAGATGACCGCATTTGGCCAGCTGTCCCACGACAACCGGCATCGTATTTTTCTGGCGCCGAATGAGTCGCTCGCTCTGGTCAATGTATCCGCATCCAATGTGCCAGCATCCTGGGCCGACTACACGGACGCATTCTTGCTGGACGTTCTGAAGTCGCGGAGAACTCCGGAGCGCGAGGTATTGGGTCGGATCCTGCATCAGCTGACTGTCGTGGACTTACGCGCGAGCTATGCAAGACCGCTTTGGGATGCACCGATCCTCGGTCCTCTGTACGAGGCGAGTTGGTCTGCGGACAGCCAATCCGTGTTAGTCGGGCCAGTATTTCTGCCGACAACGGACTCGAGTCAGACCGGTCGCGCGGGGAGAAGCATTGCGATTGTCGATGTTGCTACAGGTCGTTACGAGTCCCTTCCGCTTGAGGTAGGTCGCTATGACGTGGCGGCCTTACGCTGGCTGTCGAACGACACGGTTGAAGTGTTCGAAACGAAGACCGGAATCCCGCAAGGACATCGTTTTCGTCGGCAAGGCGGCGCATGGAGTCGCATTGACTCCAGAACTCCGGCGACACGCCTGCGGTTCGAGATCCGCGAAGATCGCAATACGCCCCCGAAACTCGTCGTAATCGACTCTGGGACCGGCACGGTGGCCGAAGTTCTCGATCCGAATCCAGGCCTCAGTCGGCGGTACTCGCTCGGACATGTCGAGAGCATCGCAGGTAAGCTCAGTGACGATACACGTTGGGATGGTCTGCTCTTTTATCCGGTTGGATATCGACGCGGCGTTTGCTATCCGCTGGTGATCCAGAGCGTGTACGGTGCTGCGACCGGCATCACGAAAAACTCGTTTACTCTCTACGGCAACGCCGATATGGGCCTCGGACCGGCGGAGATCGCACCGTATGCAGCGCAGATGCTGGCAAATCGCGGTATGGCCGTCGCTCACATCCGGGTCGACGCTCCTTCTCAGGTGCCGTCGGAAGCGAAGGTCAGGGCAACGGCATTCGAGGAAATTGCTCGCGAGCTGTCTCGAAGGGGACTGGTCGATCTGCACAAGGTTGGCATCTCGGGATTCAGCCGCAATGGGTACTACGTGGAATTTGCCCTCACTCATTCGCAGTTTCCCTTCGCCGCAGCGGTTGCCGCCGACAATTGGGACCCGAGCTATTTTCCGCAGATCTTGCTGGGTTTCCCGGGCGGCGCGGAAGAAGTGAACGGTGGTTCGGCTCTTGGTGAAGGGTTGCAATCGTGGCTGGCGAACGCCCCGGGTTTCAACGTCGATGAGGTGCGGACGCCGCTGTGGAAAGTTGCACAGAGCGGCGGCCGTTTCAGCGTGCTCCTGGGATGGGAGATGTTCAGTCGGCTGCGCATATTAGGAAAGCCGGTCGAGTTCTACGTGATGCCGGACGCCGAGGAACATGGCTCACACAATACTCAGAACCCGAGGCAGATAGCGGCCGTCCAGGAAGCGACTGTCGATTGGTTCGATTTCTGGCTGAACGTCAGGGAAGATCCGAGCCCCTCCAAGGGCGAACAGTATCGTCGATGGCGGGTACTGAGAGACGAACGAGATAACGCTCGCACAGAGGTGCGCTGACGATCAATTCCGGTTACGAAGGAACGGTGGGTGCCACAGTGACACCCACCGTGTCACCGATCAGAACCTCTTTTGCGGCCCAAACTGGTTATCAAATACTGAACCGCTCTGAGTCGTCATCTTTGTCTCGACGGTTGCTTTTCCAAGGTCGATCAGTTTCATGGATGGTCTCCTTCAACAGATGGTGAGTGCCGGCCGCGGCGGCGACGTCACCATCCGCTTCGGGATGCGGACGGTCAAGATTGAGCGCCGCCATTGATTGCGCGCGAGCGAGTTGGCTCATCGCACGTATGGTCTTGTTCAACTCGCCAAGAACAGTTGACGTGCTATCGCCGGGCTTCGCATAACGCACATTTGTAGCCTCGTCATTTACTTAGCCCGAGAACGGTTGCTGCACAGTATTGCGACCGTGGTGATTTGATCGGACGTGCCAGCAGTCGCCGGAGATGGCCGCTTTGCCTGCGCGTGCAGTGACTGACCAGAATTGTTTGGTTTCGAAGCACTGCTATGCCGCAGCGCTCTGTCGGGGGGTGCTTAGCCACCGGCGCGCCCAAACCTCGGTGTCTAAATGAGCCAGAATCTCTCCAGGATAGACTTGAATGCGAGTGGGATCACCGGATAGGGCGTGCTCGACTGCCGAACGATTCAGCCACCCGTCGCGTACCAGAACACCATCCAGCAGGACTTCTCGGAGGAAGGGAAGATTTTTTTGAATGGCTTCGTAGTGAAGTCCTGGTGCGCGATCCTTCCATTCACGCTCGAGTATCGATGCTGGAACCTCTTGCCTGAAAGCTCGGCGCGCGAGCCCGCGGTCACGCCCGCCTTCGCAGAGGACGTACAGCGGAATCCGCAAAAGCGTTTCCATAACCGGTTGGGAGTACAGTGGCGCCAGTTCTTCCGCCTGCACCTGAGTTGGGTCAGGTCCGAAGTAGTATTCCACTACATAGACGAGCGCTCCGAGTCGCTCCTGGAATCCAGGAGTGGGCGCGGCGTCTCGGAACCAGGGATGCGGTCGCGTCCTGACCTTCCCAATCTTCCTTCGCAAGTCCTCGCTGACGAGCATCGATGACTGCAGTTCCTCCTCGATAGAGTCGACTGCAGGTTCTCCGGATATCCATTCCCGAAGCGAATGCACCAGCACTGCCAGTGTCGACATCTCTTTGCTGCGTGCCACTCGGGAAGCGAGTCGCAATGCGCCGCACCCGCTGCCACTGTGTGCCAGCTGGTCGGCGAGCGTGTGAGTGAGCGAATGGCTGCCGAATACGCCGTCACCACCGTCCCCCGAGAATACGCCGGTCGCTCCAGTTGCCGCGGTGAGCTGCGTCTCCAGAGTGATCTTCTGTAAATGCATGAGCCCAATCGGTGGGTTCACCGTGGGGGCAGTGCTCTCTAGGAGAGACAAATCCAAGTCCTCGGCGGTCACTGCACACTCTACGTGTGCGAGACCGCAGTGAGCAGCAGCAAGTCTTGCCCAAGGGAGTTCCGACGAACGCCCGCGTGGCGTGAAGTAGGTGTAGCAGGTCACTTGACGCTCAGGCGCCATCTCGCGCAGACAGCCGGCCACTATCGAAGAATCCAGCCCGCCTGACAGTCTGAGCAGCAGATTGTCATGTTGTCGGGCAAGGCTGTGAGTTGCGCCACGGACGATTGAGCGCATTGCTTCGGCTGCCTCGGCGGGATCATGAATCGGATGGTCGGATTTCTGGAATGTCGAAGGTGTCCAGTAGAACTCCCTTGTGAATCGACCGGTTGCATCCCGGCGATAGTCGATGGAGAGGCACTCGCCGCCGTGAACTCTTGACACCTCGACCAATGCGTCCCGCTCGTAGGGATTGCTCTCCAGTATCAGTCTGGATTCTAAGTAGGAAGGGTTGGGAGTGAAGGTGAATCCGAGTGCTGCGATATCAGCAATGCAGGAAAAGACTATGGTCAGACCTCGAGCCTTCATCACGAAACATGGCAAGCTGCCGGTGGGATCCCTGAGAACCCGAATCGCCGGGTCTAAGCGGCCGCAAAGTACTGCAACGTAGTTACCCCAATACGTCTCGATGAGAGCCTTGCCTCCGCTGTCGATGATTTCTCTCGATTGTGCTTCAGTGAGGTGCTTCAGTCCTGTCGCACGGCCTTCAAGCGTGGCAATTCGGCGACGCAGGGTTCCAAGAACAATGCCTTGACCATCCAGCGCGAGGATGCCATGCGATCCGTCCTGACCGGCGCAATAGACGTGTAGGCCGCTGGCCTTGAGTGCAAGTCTCCAGTCGGGGCTCCTGTCTAGCAGCTGCTGTGCTAGAGCCTCTCCGACAGCCTTCTCATCCCGCGCGCGTTCGTTCCAAGCGATGCAGACGAATCGGAACATTTCCTTCACTAGATGCAGAGGATCGGAGTGAAGTTCACGACCTGCTCCGGCGTTGCGTCGAGCAGTAGGTTTCCATGTTGCACCCAGCTGTGTGCTGCCCACGGCGTGGTGCACACTCCGAGCGCCCATGTCGGAAAGACATCGTACAAAGACAGAAATCTCGTCAGTGCAAGCGCGTGAAACAGGCACTTGTCCTTGGAGGTGAACGTGAGAGCACGCAGTTCCTGAAAGACAGATACGAGCTCGAGCAGCTGCTCAGTATTGGTGATCGTACCTGCGTGCGACGTGGCGTGCTTCCTGTTGCTCACCTCGCAGGCAACCGAATAGAAGGATCGCAAACTCACAGCAAACCGGGCCCACACATAGGCACGCGCATGATTGGCGAGATGGTGAGATCGAACTGCAACGTGCCTCCTGCGCTCATAACCGAAGCTGGTCAGCTCGCCGTCGAGATGAACGGTAGCGGGCGTGATTCGTGTCGTCGGCGACTCGCGCACCAGTAGCCCGGATTCCAGCAAGTCGTGGGCAAGGGTTTGCGAGCCATCGCTCGGGTTGTCGTCAATGACTGCACCGCCACGATGGAGCAAACGCATCAATTCTGCGCTTTCCCGAAGCGGCAGGCCAAAGTAGCGATTGCGCTTCAGGTCCAGCAGCACTGCAGTGGTTTGCCAGCACGCGAACACGTGCGCAGGGAGCCAGTAGCTGCAACTCAATGGCTCAAGGTTGATGGCGCCGGCACTCACCGGGAGCGTCGCAATGGGGCGTGCCGAATGCATGGAGCAGTACTCGACCTTTCTTCAAGGGCAGGCAACCGTGCGCTTGGTTGCCAGGTCGGTCAATGAGCGAGTACGGATTGAGGTCGACACCCCCGGGGGATGACACTGTCGACGTATCGAGGACCCAGGTGATCAAATGGTTGTCAGTCCTGCGAACGCGTGAACGTCCTCGGTGAACGTCGCTGCAGTTCGCGTGACGGTGCCGCCCGTTCCCGGAGGAGTTGACAGAGTTGGACTATGGGAATGGCGAGGCGCGCCGGAGGTGACCGAACTCCGCCGGATACGCGGTTTCGAAGCTCGGTCGCCGTGCGTGCGTTCTAAGCGAGCGCTTTCCCAAACAACGCCAGCAACCTGCTCCACGCCTTCTCCGCCTTCTCTTCGTTGTACACCTGCGAATCCGGCGGGCACCACCCGTGCATTGTTCCCTCGTACACCTCTATCTCCGCAGGCAGATTCGCCTTCGCGAATGTTTCGCGCAGCACATTCTTGGCATCCGGCTGCTTCTCGTCATCGTTCGCCGCGATCGCGAACAGGTACGACGCCTTCATCTTCGGCACGAGCAGATGCGGGCTCTCCGGTTTATCGGTCACCAATCCGCCGCCATGGAACGACGCACCGGCACCGACGCGATTCGGAATCGCCGCGGCAGTCCGCATCGTGAGCGGTCCACCCATGCAATAACCCATCGTTCCCATCTTGCGCTTCTTGTCGACGGACGATTGCTTGTCGAGCCACGCGATGAAAGTCTTCGCATCCGTGTCAGCCGTATCCTTGCTGAGCGTGCCGGCAAGTTGCATCAACGCCGCGCGCACCGTCGGATCCTGGAAGCTCGCGCCTTCAGCCGCGACCGGTGCCTTCTTCGTCCGATAGAACGGATTGACGACGAGCACCGAGTAACCGGATTCGGCCAACCGCTTGCCCATCTTCCGGAATGCCGGTCGCAGTCCGAAGATGTCCGGCCAGATGAGCACGCCGGGATGCTTGCCATCCGCCGGATGCACGAAGTACGCATCGCATGTCCCATCCGGAGTCTTGATCTCGATCTCCGACTCCTTGACCTCGGCTGCATTCGCCAGCTTGGGCAGCATGAACATCAGTCCGGTTCCCACCGTCATCGCGCCGAACTGCCGGCGCGAGAGCTCGGCACGGCGCTGGAATTCGAGCATGTCGTGGATCGAGTCGTTGTCGCACATGATTCCCTCGCAGAGTTCTTGACGTTGTGGCGGCGAGTGGGCGTTCGCCGGCGCAACATGCTACTCCTGCGCGGGCCCGCAGCTGACCGTCCCGCTGTAAAGAATCGCAAGCCGGCAGTTTTTTGCAGAAATTGCGCGAGGTTGGCTGCGGTGGCGCTTCGTTGATCACGTATTTGGCGGCAGCCCGAAGGGTGCCTCACTTGCATCCCGCCAGCCGCCAAGTACTGTCGGCGCGCGACAACCACGAAGCATGGACAGGGAGCATGAGGCAGCCACTTTCGGACAGGTTCCAAAGCGTCAAGGCAGCCTTGGCGCTGATCTGGTTGCACACGGATCGCTTCGTGAAGGTCCGCCTGTTCCTGGCGGTCTCCTCGCTGGTACTCGCTTCGGTCTTCACTGCGCTCGGACCCTTGGCTCTCAAGAACGTGGTCGATGCGATCGCGGGCGACAGGACTGGCACGGAGGTGTCCATCACCGTGCTGGTCATCCTTTACGTGTTGACGCAATGGCTCGCTCGCGGGACTGGCGAGCTGCGAGCACTGCTCTACGCCTACGCAGAACGCCGCCTGTTCCGCACGTTGAGCGAGAAGCTGTTCGCGCACGTCATGAGGCTGCCGTTGCGATTTCACCTGGGCCGACAAACCGGGGCGATCGGTCAGACGCTGCAGAACGGCTTGGAGGGATACCAGCTGATCCTCCATCACCTGGTCTTCACCTTCCTGCCCGTTGTCGCAGAGCTCGCAACGATCGTGATCGTGCTCGTGCGCCTGGATCAGCCGATCTTCTTCGCGTTCTACGCTGGCGCGTCGCTGTGCTACGCGATCGTGTTCGGTGTCACGGTCTCGAGGGTGATGAAAACTGCAAATGCCGCGTCCGCCACCAGCATCGATGCGAGCGCGACGATGACCGACAGCATCCTGAACTACGAAACCGTGAAGTACTTTGCGGCCGAGCGCGTCGTGCAGGAGAAAGTCAGCCGCGCACTGCGGAAGACGGAGCGCGAATGGGTCAGCTTCTATCGGCTCTACTCGATGAGCGGGTTGGCAGTCGCCACGACCTATGCCGCGTTCCTCGCGCTCACGATCCTCTACGCAGTCAAACAGGTGCAGGTCGGTGCGATGACCATCGGCGGCTTCGTGCTCGTCAACACCTACATGCTGCAGATCATCCGGCCGATCGAGATGCTCGGTTACGCCGTGCAGGGGTTCAGCCAAGGGATCGCGATGCTCGACAGCATGCTGAAGCTGCTGCAGGAGAGACCGGAGTCCGACGACGCAGCCGCGACTGTCGCAACGACGGGTCCCGGTAGCCTCGAGTTCGACTCCGTGTCAGTGTCCTATCGTTCTGACCGTACCATTCTCGACGGCGTCAGCTTCCGCATCCCTGCAGGCAAGACACTCGGCATCGTCGGGACGAGCGGCGCCGGGAAGTCGACAATCGTCCGACTCGTCACGCGCCTGCTCGAAGCGGATTCCGGCCGCATTCTGCTCGATGGCATGCCGATAGCGCAGATGCCGTTGTCCGCCGTGCGCCAGGCGATTGCCGTGGTTCCGCAAGACACCGTGCTGTTCAACGACACGATCGGCTACAACATCGCCTTCGGCAAAGAGGGCTGCACGCAGCAGGAGATCGAGGAGGCGGCCCGCTTGGCTCACCTCCACGAGTTCATAGTGAGCCTGCCGGACGGCTACGAGACGCCGGTCGGTGAGCGCGGCGTGAAGTTGTCGGGCGGCGAGAAGCAGAGAGTCTCCATCGCGCGGGCTGCGCTCAAGCATCCGCGCATCTATGTATTCGACGAGGCAACCTCGTCACTCGACAGCAAGACGGAGCGACAGATACTGCATAATCTCCGCGAGATCTCCAGCGAGCAGACGACTCTCGTCATCGCGCATCGCCTGTCCACGGTCGTGCATGCAGACGAAATAGTCGTGCTCGAACACGGAACGATCGTCGAACGTGGCACGCATGCGTCGCTGATCGAGCAGAACAACCGGTACGCAGCGCTTTGGCGTGCTCAGCAAGCAGCATCTCCCTTGGGCCCCGCGATGCAGACCGTGGTAGTCGTCGAAAACGGCAACGTCCCTTCATCCTGAAACGACGTCTCCGCAAATACCGCCGTATATCCCTCGGGTCCGCGCTCCGCCGAGCACGCGTAGCCCTCGCTTCCCTTCATGCACTGCCTCGCCGTCCACTTCGCGTCCCGAAAATCCTGCGTCGGGCTCTGCGCGCTCCACACCAGCACCTTGCGTGCCTCTCGATCCGCTTTGACCTGAACCCTCAGCTCACCCGGCGCAGACGCAAACGTCCACGTTGTATTCGGCATCGGCTTCGCCGCGGCAGCGTACCGATGCACGGCGCTCACACTCCCAATCACACGCTCGGCATCACGCAACCCATGCCCCTGGTTCGGCACGTACAACACACGCTTCGGCTCCGGCAGCTCCGACCAATACAGCTTCAACGCATCGAGCGGCCAGTAGCGATCGTTGGTGCTCAACAGGATCATCTTCGGCCGCGTCAGCTGCTGCCGGTAGCTGAACGGATCGACCATCGCCAGCAGCTCCTGCCCACGCTCGGTCTTCAATCGCGTCGGCAGGTCCAGCGCCGCGTAATCGCGAATTTCCTCCGACACCTCGCCCCAGGTCTCGCGCTGATGATCCATCTGCGCGCCCATGTTCAAGACATCGATCACCATCGGGGCAACGGCCATCACGCGCTTGTCGACCGCCGCAGTCAGCCACGCAGTCCAGCCGCGCTTCGACGCGCCCGACACAGTGAAGGAATCGATCGGTGCACCCCAGCGCTCCTTCACGATGCTCTGCATCGCATCCATCGCACGCACCGCGCTCTTCACCATCGGCAGCAGCAGCGGCCAATCCTTCTCGCCGGTCTGCAGGTACTGATCGAACGTGTAAGCGATCAGCGCATCTTCGGTTCGATCGAACATCGGTGCGAACGGCACCTGGCGCAACACGCCGACCGGCGCGTGGATCGATTCGGCGAGACGAGCGAACAGCAGCGCTTCGCTCGGCAGCTGAGTCCTGCCGCGCTCGCCGTCATACTCCGCCTTCCAGCGCCCGCCGTGCACGAACAACAGCGCATGGCGCTCGTCGCTCGGCATGTTCGCCGGCCGCAATACGAACAGCTGATGCTTCCACTCGATGCCGCGCCACGTTTGCGACGTCAGGACGTACTCGACGTAGTCCGCCGTGCCGACTTTGCCGGCATCGACCTGGTGCCACGCGAGGCTTTTGTCGGAGCGCGCGACATAGCTCGCGAGCGCATCCGAGGGCGGATTCGCGCGCGACGTCGCCAGGGCAAGCGCGCAAGCGAGCGCAGCGCCCAGGACGACGGCGCAAGAGAGGACTCTTACCTTCGTCATCGGAAAACTTCGGAAACCTGCCCCAGTGGCGGCCATCGTAGCGGCACGACTGCTGCCGCAACATAGGCAAAAGAACCACCGCGCCGCGCGTGGCTGTCGCCGTCAAGCGACCGCTTTGTCGCTCGGCTCGATCAGATGCGCAATCGACGCTCGCAGGCGATGATTCGGCACCGGCTTGTGCAACAGCAGGAAACCGCTTTCCTGCGCTTCTTTCAGGCGATCCGCCGCGGTGTCGCCGGTGATCAGCATCCCCGGGATCTCGTCGTTGTACTCCGAGCGCAAGCGCTCGATCGCATCGATGCCGCTCGCGTTGTCGCGCAACCGGTAGTCGCTGATGATGAGTCGCGGAGCTTTGCCATGCGTCGCGATGCGCTCCAGCATCTCGTCGCAGGACCCCGCGGTGATCGCCTCGTAACCCCAGCTCTCCAGCAAGCTCTTCATCGCGATCTGAATCGCCACTTCGTCGTCGATCACCAGAATCAAGCCGACGCCGTGCGCCAGGAACGGCGAGGGGAATTCGCCAGTCTGACTGGCCGCGATGGCTGCAGCGTCCGCGTGCGGCGCGCGGATCGCGAAGACGCTGCCTTCGCCGACCTCCGACCGTACAGTCAGCGTGTGGCCGAGCAGCTGCGTGAGGCGGCGCACGATCGCGAGTCCCAGGCCAACGCCCTTGGTGCGATCGCGCTCGGGATTGCCGAGCTGATAGAACTCCTGGAACACGTGTTCCAGCTCGTGCTGCGGAATGCCGCGACCGGTGTCCCACACCTGGATGCTCAGCTGCCCGCGTACGCGGCGGCAGCCGACCACGACGCGACCGTGGTCCGTATAGGTGACCGCATTGGCGATGATGTTGCGCACGATGCGCTCGAGCAGCAGCGCATCGCTCATCACCGATAGCGAGCACTTGTGCAGCACGAGTCGCAGGCCTTTCGCATCCGCGAGCACTTCGAAGTCGCGGCACACTCTTTCGAGCAGCGGCTGCACGGCAACCGGGCCGCGGCTCGCTTCGACGACGCCGGCATCGAGTCGCGAGATGTCCAGCAGGCCGTTGAACAGGCCGCTCATCGCACGCACCGAGTCGTCGATGTGATCGAGCAGCTCGCGTGCCTCATCGTCCATCGTGCGCGGACGCATGGCGGCGACGAACAAGCTGAGCGCGTGCACGGGTTGACGCAGATCGTGGCTCGCGGCCGCCAGGAAGCGCGACTTCGCGGCATTTGCCTGCTCGGCTGCGAGCTTCTCGCGCTGCAGGTTTTCGACCAGATCGAGATTCTCGAAGCGCAGCATCACGGACTCGGTGAACGATGCGGACGTGCGCCGCGCGAGCTCGACGACGGCGCCGAACCAGATCACGTACATCACCGCGAGCGAGCTGTACAGGACGCCGCCGTGGATGATGAGCCAGGCCATCGGCCCGATCGAGGCCGCGATGAAGAACCAGATGAACGCCGGCAGATAGGCGCCGAAAGCGACGACGGCGCCGCTGGTGAACGCGCACACCATCAGCAGCGAGATCGCCTGCACGTCGACCCGCCCGGTCGACATGATCCAGGAAATGCCGCCGCCGATCGTGAGGCCGCCGACGATCGCACCGGCGGTGAAACGTCGCGCCCAATCCCGCCAGTACCGGTCCACCTCGGCGCTGCGCCGGTGAGTCCGAGCCAGCAACAGCCGTGCGACCGTTTGCGCGACAATGACTGCGATGAGGACTGCCGCGCCCTGCACCGACACGGCATCGATATACGCGAGCACCGCAGTGAAGCCGCCCAGCGCAACCGACGTTGCCAGCAAGCCTGGCGGCGTGTTGCGGTAAATCGAGCGGATCTGCGCCGCCCGGACGCGGTCGGGGACGATCATCGGCGAGGAGCGTCTACTTATATGTGACGCCTGCGAGTGTACGGCGAACTCGCCTCCCGCGCCCAGAGATTGGAGCTAGACCAGGTTGGCTGCGCGCACGGCGTGCGCTGCCTGCGTGCGATTGACGACGTTCAGCGTCTTGAAGATGGCAGCTACGTGCGCTTTGACCGTCTTCTCGGCGATGCCGAGCCGCGCGCTGATTTCCTTGTTGGACAGTCCCGTGCACAGGTGGCGGAGCACGTCGATCTGCCGATCCGTGAGCTGGCTGATCGCAAGCGGCGGCTGCGGCGTACTGTTGTAGTCGGGCTGCGGCTGCGTCGCATGCGCCAGCAGCGGCGGAATATAGATGTTGCCGCTGAGTACGAGCTGCAGAGCGCTCAGTAGCGTCTGCGGGCTCGCGCTCTTCGGAATGTAGCCGAGCGCGCCGGCTTTCAGCGCGCGCCGGACGTCGCTCGGATTCTCCGAGCTGGACAGCACGATCACCGGCAGCTCGGGCCGCCGCTTGCCGAACTCGCGCACGGCCAGATCGCCGCTCAGGCCCGGCATCATCAGATCCACGAACACCGCGTCTAGATCCGCATGCTCGGCGGCGACCTTCAATGCAGTCGCGCACTCCGGCGCCTGCAGGATGACTGTGTGGTCCGCGGCCTGGCGCAGCAGCGCCGCGAGGCCATCGCGGAACACGGGATGATCGTCCACCACCAGCAGCTTCATGAACAAACTATCTGTCAACCGCACGGGTCCGGCAAGTCCCAACCCGGTGCGCCTCGCACCGTCAAACGACCTAGGACCAGGCTTAGGGACACCGCTGCATTTACGCGGGCCCGGCCTCGGCGCTGCAATGCGGCCTGCGGGTACAAGAACAAACGGACATAACTATGGATGCCAGGTTGATCGCGGCGACGCTGGTTCTGCTGCTCGCTGGGTGCGGCGGAGGGGGCGGAGCCGATATCGCTGAGACTCCGAGCCCGGCCCCCGCCGGCGCGCTGGGAACTGTCCAGCTCAAAGCCATGGCACCCTCGGTTTCCGAGGGCGCGGGCACTGTCAACATCGCCGTCACGCGCACTGGCGGCAGCACTGGAGCCGTCTCCGTCGCCGTTGCTACGGAGGCAGGCAGTGCCTCGGCGGGCCAGGATTTCGTGGCCACGTCCACCACCGTGCAGTTCGCCGACGGCGATGCGGCCGACAAGATAGTCGCCATTCCCTTGGTGAACGACGGCATTCCGGAAGGCACCGAAACCTTCAAGGTCAGCATGACCTCGGCCGCGAATCCGTTCGCGCCGCCGCTCACCGTCACGATCGTCGATGACGACCTGGCCGGCACGCTGGAGCTTTCGAGCGCCACGTACAGCGCGGGCGAGGGCGGCGGCTCGATCGCAATCAACGTAACGCGCAGCGGCGGCAGTGCCGGCCCTGCAAGCGTGACCGTCTCGACTCGGGACGGCTCGGCCGTTGCCACACAGGACTACACCGCGACGACCACCACCGTGACGTTCGCCGACGGCGACGTCGCGCCCAAGACCGCAACGATCCCGATCATCAACGACGCGCTCGCCGAGCCCGACGAGACGTTCGAAGTGACGTTGTCGAATGCGAGCGGCGCGGTGCTCGGCTCGGTTACGACTGCCGCCGTCACGATTCCGTCCAACGATCAGCCGGTGCCGCCGCCCGCGAACGGGCAGCCCGGCGTCTTGCAGCTCAGCGCTGCCGCGTACGCTGTCGACGAATCGAGCGGCAACCTGATCGTCACCATCCAGCGCATCGGCGGCACCAGTGGCGCGGTCGGCGCCACTCTGACGATTTCTCCCGGTACTGCGGTCGCCGGCCAGGACTATGTTGGCAGCAGCTCGGTCGTCGCTTTCGGCTCGGGCGATGCGGCGAGCCGCATCGTCTCGATCCCGATCGTCAACGACACCACGGCCGAGCCCGCAGAGTCGTTCACAGTAACGCTGTCGGCGCCGACGGGCGGTGCCACGCTCGGCGCGCCGATCGCCGCGGTTGCGTCGATCCGTGACAACGATCCGCCGGCGTCGCCAGTGCTCACGCTGACGCCGCACACGAAACGCCTCGATGTCAGCTGGAATGCGGTGGCGACGGCGCTCACCTACAAGGTCTTCCTCAATCCGGACGGCATCTCGGGATTCGCGCAGGTCGGCGCCGACGTGGTCGCGCCGGCGACGAACGTGTCGCTCGACGTCTCGGTGCACACGTTCAAGTGGCCGGCCGCTCTGTTGCGCGTCGAGGCATGCAACGACACCGCATGCACGGGCTCCGTAGCGCTGAGCACCGCCAGCGCGATGTTGCCGGCGATCGGTTACTTGAAAGCAGCAGGCGTCGACGCGAACGACACATTCGGCACCAGCGTCGCCGTGAGCGGCGACGGCACGACTGTCGTCGTCGGCGTGCCGGGCGAGGACAGCAACGCGACCGGCATCGACGGCAACGCGGCCAACAACTCGACTGCCGGTTCCGGCGCCGCTTACGTGTTCGCACGCGTCGCGGCCGAGTGGTCGCAGCAGGCCTACCTCAAAGCGTCCAACACAGCCCTGGGCAACGCCTTCGGCAAGGCCGTCTCGATCAGCAGCGACGGTTCGACGATCGCCATCGGCGCGCCGAACAGGAACACGAGTGCCGGTGCGGTCTACGTGTTCGTGCGCAATGGCGCGAGCTGGGCGCAGCAGGGTGCCGCGCTGACGGCGAGCAATACCGAAAGCAACGACAGGTTTGGTACTGCGCTCGCGCTGAGTGCGAACGGATCGATCCTCGCGATCGGCGCAACCGGCGAAGACAGCGACGGCACCGGCTCGGGCAACAACTCCGCTGCCGACGCAGGCGCTGCGTATGTGTTCACTCGCAGCGGCGCGCTCTGGACGCAGCAGGCGTACATCAAGGCGAGCAACGCGCAGGCGGGCGATCTGTTCGGCGGAGCTCTGGCACTGACCGCAGCAGGGAACATGCTGACCGTCGGTGCGACCGACGAAGACAGCGCGAGCACCGCGATCAACGGCGATCAGGCCAACAACGGCGCGCTGGGCGCTGGCGCCATCTACGTCTTCTCCAACAACGGCGTGACTTGGGTGCAGGGCGCCTACATCAAGGCGCCGAACGCAGAGCCGATCGACCATTTCGGCGCCGCCGTTGCGCTGAGCGCGGACGGCAACACGCTCGCGGTCGGCGCGCCAGATGAAGATGGCACTGTCACCGGCGCACAGCAGTTCCCGATTGATCCGCCGCCGGTGGTGCCGGCATCCGATCCGAACGCGCCGCCGCCGCCGCCCGGGTCCGTGCCCGATCCGCTCCCGACGACCTTCCAAGGTCTGTGCGCGGCACCGGTGTTGGATCCCAACTACGTGCTCCGTCCGACGGTCGGCTGCGAGTCCGGCGCGGTTTACATCTTCGTGCGCACGGCAGGTGTCTGGTCCGCAGACACCTACATCAAAGGCTCGAACAACGAATACGAAGATCGCTTCGGCACGTCAGTGGCACTGACAGCGGACGGCAACGTCGTCGCGATCGGCTCGCCCTCCGAGGACAGCAGTGCTCTCGGCATCGAAGGCAACGAGACCGTCGACGATGCTCCCGGCGCCGGCGCTGCTTATCTCTATCGGCGTGACGCCGGCATCTGGACGCAGCAGTCGTACGTGAAAGCGTCGAACACCGACGCCGGCGATGCGTTCGGCACCTCCGTGGCGGTGAGCTTGGACGCCGCCGCCCTCGTCGTCGGCGCCACCGCCGAAGCGAGCAATTCCGACGATCAGAACAACGATGCGGCCGCCAATGCCGGCGCGGCCTATCTCTATTGATGAATCAGCGGGAGCGATCGATGACCACGAACGTTCAAGGACGCAGTCAGACCCTGCGCGCGGCTATCGTCGCGGTGCTGGCAACGGCAGCGCTGAGTCAGGTGCCGATGCGCAAGGCGCAGGCGGCCTGCTCCGACACAATCAACGGCGTCATCACCTGCACCGGCGATCTGTCCGGAGGCGTGAACGCTTCGCAACCCGGCGATCCCAACGACTTCAATGACAAGACGACGACGACACTTCGGGTAGAAAGCGTCACGACGCCCATCGCGCCCGCGCCACTCGTCAACGGCGTGCGCATCGAGGAGCGCCGTCCGTTCGCACGGGACGGGGACCCTGAGATGCAGGACGTCACGGTGCACCTGACGGGTACGGCAGGCCAGCCGCTGACGATCTCTACGACGGGCAATATCCTGTTTCCCACTGCGGCGGTCTCACTGGTGACGACCACCGGCGAAGCATCGGACGGTGCAGATGCCACGAGCGGCTTCCTGTGCGCGGGATCCGATAGCGCGGAGGTCGGGCATGACGGGCTCGATGGCAATCGGCTCATTGCCAACGTCAGCAACGTCAGCATCGTGACGCTGAATGGCGCCGGCATCAGGCTGGAGAACGCAGCCGGCATCGGCGGCTACGGCGGTCACGGCAACGCGTGTCACGGCTCCGAGGCAGGCGGCGTCGGCGGCGGCGGCGCGGTCGCGACGCTCACCCTCACCAACTCGTCGGTCAGGACATCCGGTGCCGGCGCAAGTGCCATCACGGTCAGCAGCGCCGGCGGCAAGGGCGGCCACGGCGGCGACGGCGGCGCGTTCCGGTACGGCTCGCGCGGCGGCGTAGGCGGCGACGGCGGAACCGTCAACATCACCGGCTCCGCGACGCTCGAAACCAATGGCCACCAGGCGCTCGGCATCCAGGCAGTCAGCCTCGGCGGCGATGGCGGCGACGGCGGCGATTCCTCCGCGTTCGGCGGCGGCGGCAACGGCCCGCTCGGCGCGGGCGGCGGCACGGTGACCGTCGACGGAACCTTCAACATCCATACGCACGGCACTGAGTCGCACGGCATCGGCGCGTACAGCATCGGCGGCCGCGGCGGACAGGGCGGCGACGACACGTTCTTCAATCCCGACGCTGGCGAAGGCGGCGGCACCGCGGACTCGGGCGACGTCTTCGTTACCAACCGCGGCACGATCGAAACCGACCAGAACGAATCGCACGGCATCGTCGCGCAAAGCGTCGCTGGACACGCCGGCAGCGCCGGCGACAGCAACAGCATCGTCGTGTTCGGTGCCGGCGGCGGCAGCGCCGGCGATGGCGGCGAAGTCACGGTAGACAACAGAGGCGACATCCTCACGCATGGGGAGCGCGCGCATGCAATCTTCGCGCAGAGCATCGGCGGTGGCGGCGGCTCGGGCGGCGGCGGCTTCAGCGCCTTCTATTCGGGCGGCGGCAGCGGCGGCGCCGGCGGCAACG
Organism: Steroidobacteraceae bacterium; assembly: GCA_035606615.1. Classification (GTDB taxonomy): domain Bacteria; phylum Pseudomonadota; class Gammaproteobacteria; order Steroidobacterales; family Steroidobacteraceae; genus Steroidobacter. Next base: position 64,034 of record DATNFA010000116.1, on the reverse strand, counting down.
GCAGCACGGTGCGCGTGACCAATTCAGCGACGCTCACGACCGAAAGGCTCGACAGTCGCGGCATCTATGCGCAGAGCATCGGCGGCGCGGGCGGTGACGGCGGCGACTCCGGCGGCATCGTAGCGATCGGCGGCCGCGGCTCGAGCACCAGCGACGGCGGGCTGGTGCACGTCGAGAACTCTGGCGACATCCACAGCCGCGCGCACGCGATCTTCGCGGAGAGTATCGGCGGCGGCGGCGGCAACGGTGGCGACAGCTCCGGCTGGTTCTCGATCGGCGGTACTGGCGGAGCCGGGGGCGCGGGCGGCAAGGTCGAGGTCACCAACAGCGGCAACCTCACCACGGCGCAGAACAACTCCACCGCGATCTTCGCGCACAGCATCGGCGGTGGCGGCGGCAATGGCGGTCATGCGGTCTCCGTAGGCGTCGTTGCGTCGATCGCGATCGGCGGTGACGGCAAAGAAGGCGGCGATGCCGAAACTGTCTCGGTGCACAGCACGGGCGGCACGATCGAGACCGGCGTCCTGTTCGACGCTCCGCTTCCCGACCGCGCAGCGGGCGACGGTTCGCACGGCATCTTCGCGCAGAGCATCGGTGGCGGCGGCGGTAACGGCGGCTTCGCGACGTCGGTGTCGGCTGGCAACGTCGCAGTTGGCATCGGCGGCGAAGGCGCGGGCGGCGGCAACGGCAAAGCGGTCGACGTCGCGAGCGCGAGCACGATCACAACGCATGGCAACGACGCGCACGCGATCTATGCAGAGAGCGTAGGTGGCGGCGGCGGCTCCGGCGGCTTTGCAGTAACACTCGCAGTAGGCGAGGGCACGACAGCATCGCTCGCGATCGGCGGCAAAGGCGGCGGTGGCGGCACCGGCGATATCGTCGACGTCGTCAGCAGCGGCGCGAATCTGCAAACCTCCGGCGATCGTTCCTACGGCATCCTGGCGCAGAGCGTCGGCGGTGGCGGCGGCAATGGCGGATTCGCCATCGCCGGCTCGTTGTCGATCGCGAGTCCGAGCGGTGCGTTCGCCCTCGGCGGCACCGGCGCAGGCGGCGGCGGTGCTAACGACGTCACAGTCGACAGCAGCAGCAACATCTCCACCGCAGGTGTCGACGCGCACGGCTTGTTCGCACAAAGCCTCGGCGGCGGCGGCGGCTCCGGCGGCTTCGCCGTCGCAGGTGCAGTGAGCTCGAGTGTCGCGGTCAGCGCGAGCATGGGCGGCTCAGGTGCAGAAGGCGGCAACGCAGGCTCCGTGAGCGTCGGTGTCGATCGGCTGACCACCGGCACCATTCACACGCGCGGCGATGGCGCGAACGGCCTGATTGCGCAAAGCGTCGGCGGTGGCGGCGGTGCCGGCGGCTTCAGCGTCGCGGGATCCATCGCGCTCGGCGCGAGCGCCAGCTTGAGCATCGGCGGCGACGGCGGCCAGGCGCGCGACGGTGACACGGTCACGGTGCGCGCCGCGAACACGATCATGACCGAAGGCAACGATGCACACGGTCTGTTCGCGCAGAGCGTCGGCGGCGGCGGTGGCAAGGGTGGGTTCGCAGTAAGCGGCAGCCTCAACGTGAGCGGCGGCATCACTGCAGCGCTCGGCGGCGGTGGCGGCGGCGGCGGCGCGGCGAATACAGTGACGGTCGAGAATCGCGGCGCCGCGATCTCGACATTGGGCACGCACTCGTATGGCTTGCTCGCGCAGAGCGTGGGCGGCGGTGGCGGCGACGGCGGCTTCGCAGTCGCAGGCCAGATCACGCAAGGCGCTTCTGCGAATCTCGGCATCGGTGGCGACGGCGAGCAAGCGGGCGCCGGCCGCGACGTGTTCGTCACGAGCACCAGCCAGATCACGACGCACGGCGACGATTCGCACGGTCTGTTCGCACAGAGCGTCGGCGGCGGTGGCGGCTCCGGTGGCTTCAGTGTCGCAGGCTCGATCAGCGTCGGCGGCGGCTCGGTCGGCGCAGCGCTCGGCGGCGCAGGCGACGGCGGCGGCAACTCCGGCCGTGTGTTCGTGACGACGACTGCGGAGGACACCGGCGTCATCATGACCGAAGGCGATCGCTCGACCGGACTGTTCGCGCAGAGCGTCGGCGGCGGCGGCGGCAACGGCGGCTTCGCGATAGCTGGTGCAATCAGCGACGGTCCCAACGCGAACTTCGCTCTCGGCGGCAACGGCGGCACCGGCGCGAACAGCGACACGGTGTTCGTGAACAGCGCCACGAGCATCGCGACGCGCGGTAACGATTCGCACGGCATTTTCGCGCAGAGCCTCGGCGGCGGCGGCGGTTCCGGCGGCTTCGCAGTGGCGGCCGGCATCTCGACGCAAGGCGCCGTGAACGCGGCGCTCGGCGGCACGGGCGAAGGCGGCGGCAACGCGCAGGACGTCACCGTGTTGAGCTCCGGCGCGGCGATCGAAACGCAAGGCGGTCACGCCTATGGCATCGCCGCGCAGAGCGTCGGCGGTGGCGGTGGCGACGGTGGCTTCGCCGTCGCAGGCGGTATCGCGAACGGCCCGACTGCATCGTTCGGGCTCGGTGGCTCCGGTGACGGCGGCGGCTTCGGCCGTAACGTCCTGCTCAACAGCAGCACGTCGGTGGTCACGCACGGCGATGATTCGCACGGCGTGTTCGCGCAGAGTCTCGGCGGCGGTGGCGGCTCCGGCGGCTTCTCGATCACAGGCGGAATCTCGCGCAACGACGTGAGCGCGGCTATCGGCGGCTCGGGCGGCGGCGGCGGCGCAGGCGGCCTGGTTACGTTGAACAACACTGCGACGCTCGTCGACACCTCGGGCAATCACGCGTACGGCGTACTCGCGCAGAGCATCGGCGGTGGCGGCGGCGACGGCGGCTTCGCCATCGCTGGTGGCATCAGCGACGCTCCGAGCGCGCGCTTCGGACTCGGCGGCTCCGGCGACGGCGGCGGTGCCAGTTCGGCAGTACGTCTGACGACATCCAGCGATGTGGTTACGCGCGGCCGCGACTCGCACGGCGTGTTCGCACAGAGCCTCGGCGGTGGTGGCGGCTCCGGCGGCTTCGCAGTCGCAGGCGGCATCGGCACCGACAACGCGCAGGTCAACGCCGCCATCGGTGGCAGCGGCGACGGTGGCGGTAACTCCTCGACCGTCGATCTGTTCAACAGCGGCAGCTCGATCGCGACGCTCGGCGCGCGCTCCTACGGCCTCGTCGCACAAAGCGTCGGCGGCGGTGGTGGCGACGGCGGCTTCAGCATCGCGGGCAGCATCGGCAAGGGCCCTGCCGCGAACTTCAGCCTCGGCGGCAGCGGCGGCGGTGGTGGCGACAGCGACGACGTCACGCTCAACAGCAGCGGCAGGATCGCGACGGCTGGTGAGGAATCGCACGCGATATTCGCGCAGAGCGTCGGCGGTGGCGGCGGTTCGGGTGGCTTCAGCGTTGCCGGCTCGGTCTCCGGCGATCGCGGCTCGTTCAACGCCAGCATCGGCGGTGATGGCGATGGTGGGGGCAACGCCGGCAAAGTCCTGCTCGGCAACGTGGCTGCGATCGACGGCGTGCTCACGACAGAGGGCGATCGCGCGTACGGCATCCTGGCGCAGAGCGTCGGCGGCAGCGGTGGCGACGGCGGCTTCAGCGTCGCAGCCGGCATTTCCAAGGGCGAGGGCGCGAAGTTCAGCCTCGGCGGCTCCGGCGACACCGGCGGCGACAGCGATTTAGTTTCCGTGCGCAGCGCCAGCACGATCGTCACTCATGGCGCCGATGCGCACGGCCTGTTCGCGCAAAGCATCGGCGGTGGCGGCGGCTCCGGCGGCTTCAGCGTCACCGGCTCGATTGCGACACAGGGTGCGTCGGTCGGTGCAAGCATCGGCGGTGCGGGCGCCGGCGGCGGCACCGGCGGCGACGTCGAAGCGATCAGCCAGGGCGATTTCATCATGACTAGCGGCGCGCGCTCGTACGGCATCGTCGCGCAGAGCATCGGCGGCGGCGGTGGCGACGGCGGCTTCAGCGTCGCAGGCAGCATCAGCCGTACGACCAACGTGAATCTCAGCATCGGCGGCTCCGGCGACGTCGGCGGCGCGGCCGGCGACGTGTCGGTGCGCAGCTCCAGCGACATCCTCACCGAAGGCGAGGAGGCGCACGCAATCTCCGCGCAGAGCATCGGCGGTGGCGGCGGCTCGGGCGGCTTCAGTGTCGCAGGCTCGCTCTTCAGCGCAGCGAACAGCAGTCCGAAGATCGACGTGAGCTTCGGCGGTTCCGGCGACGGCGGCGGCTCGGGCGGCGCAGTCGATGTCGGCGCCGACGACGACTACATTACCGGCATCATCGAGACACTCGGTGGCGGCGCGCACGGTATTGCCGCGCTGAGCCTCGGCGGCGGCGGTGGCAATGGCGGCTTCAGTGTCGCAGCTGGCGTCTCGCAATCGCCGCAGATGACGATCGGTATTGGCGGCTCCGCTGGAACAGCGAGCGACGGCGGCGCGGTGCACGTGTTCACCGGCGCCGACATCTACACGCACGGTGCGCAGTCCTATGGCGTAAGCGCGCAGAGCCTCGGTGGCGGCGGCGGCAACGGCGGCTTCGCTGTCGCCGGCTCCGCGACGACCGATCTCACTTCTGTCGGCGTAAGCCTCGGTGGCAAAGGCGGCGGCGGCGGCAAAGGCGGAACCGTCGATGTGACCAACTCCGGCAACATCCTGACGATGGGCGAGCTTGCGTATGGCGTGTTCGCCGAGAGCATCGGCGGCGGTGGCGGTGACGGCGGGTTCAGCATCTCCGGCTCGCTCTCGAAGCCGCCCAAGGCCACGACCAACCCGCGCGGCCCGCGCAACCTCGACATCGCGATCGGCGGCACCGGCGGCACTGGCAATGTGGGCGGCGCTGTCACAGTGACCAACGATGGCCGCATCGACACGCTCGGCAATGAGTCGCACGGCATTCTTGCCCACAGCGTCGGCGGTGGCGGCGGCGACGGTGGCCTGTCAGCGGCGGGCTCGCTTGGCGTGAACACGCAGTCGACGCAGGGAACCCGCGCGGTGATCTCCGTGAGCGTCGGCGGCTTCGGCGGCGATGGCAACGTCGGCGGCGACGTCAGCGTGAGCAACACGCGTGTGATCACGACGGAAGGCGAGAAGGCGCGCGGCATCTACGCCTACAGCGTCGGCGGCGGTGGCGGCAACGGCGGCACCAGCTTCGCGATCGACACGTTGATCGGCAAGCCGCACGAAGGCAACGGCTTCAATCTCGAGATCGCCGTCGGCGGGGTGGGTGGCGACGGCAACGACGGTGGACGGGTCCATGTCGGCAACGAGGGCGACATCCAGACACTCGGCGACCGGAGCGATGCGATCTATGCGCAGAGCATCGGCGGCGGTGGCGGCGACGGCGGCAAGGCGCACGGCGTGTCGCTCGATTTCACGTTCGGCGGCGGCGCGAAGAACACGCCCGAGAAGGATCCAGCGGACGAGGGCAAGGAGTGGAACTTCGTGGCGGCCATCGGCGGTAACGGCGGCACCGCGAACGACGGCGGCGCGGTCTCAGTGACGAACAGCGGCAACATCGTGACCACTGGCGTGAATGCCCGCGGCATCGTCGCGCAGAGCGTCGGTGCCGGCGGCGGCAATGGCGGCAGCGGCATCAGCGGTACCGGCCTGGAGGAGCTCGACAAAGCCACCGAGCTGCTCGACCTGAAGGACAAGAACATCATCGACCTGCGCAACTGGACGGTGATCGTCGGCGGCGATGCCGGCGCGAGTGGCGATGGCGGCGACATCCTCGTCCACAACACCGGCTCGATCGGCACGACCGGCCTCGCGTCCAACGCGATCTTTGCGCAGAGCATCGGCGGCGGCGGCGGCGAAGCGCAGAACTTCGTGAAAGGCGCAGGCGAGGGCGGCTCGGCCGACACCGGCCTGCAAGGCAAGTTCAGCATAGGCGGCGGCGGTGGCGCGAGCGGCGAGGGCGGCGACGTGACGGTGAACAACGTCGGCGGCGATTTGATTACCGAGGGCGACGACGCGCATGCCATCTTCGCGCAAAGTGTGGGTGGCGGCGGCGGCGTGGCCGGCAACGTCGATCGCGGCTTCAAGGACGGCATCGGCCCGATTCCGCCGCTCAACGTCGGCATCGGTCTCGCGTTCGGTCGCGACGGCGGCAGCGGCGGCGCTGGCGGCATCGTCAGCGTCACGAACACCAGCAACATCTTCACGCACGGAGTCAACTCGTTCGGCATCTTCGCGCAGAGCGTCGGCGGCGGCGGCGGCCTCGCCGGCGGTCTCGGCAACGAGAACATTCCGATCCTCGAGCAGCAGAACTTCGCGGGGAGCGTCGGCGGCGACGGCGACGCCGGTGCGATCGACATCACGCAGCATGGTGACGTCGTCGTGACGGGCGATGCGAGCGACGGCATCTTCGCGCAGAGCGACGCGTCCAACGGCAACAGCGGCGCGGTGACGATCGAGGTCGCGGGTCACATCGACGCGGGCGGCGCGCATTCCAACGGCATTCGCGCGCAGAGCCAGGGCGACATGAGCTCAGGCGCGATCGCTGTGACGATCACGAGCGGCTCGGTACGCGGCGGCACCGAAAGCGGCGCAGCCGTAACCTTCATCGATGGGGCGGCGAATACGCTGACGAACCACGGAGACATCGGTCGATTCGATGAGCTCGATCGTGCTGTGGTCCTTGGCGGCGCGGGCAACGAGTCGGTCGAGAACTTCGACGGCATCTACGGCACCTTGTCGCTCGGCGGTGGCACCAACAGCCTCATCAATCATGCCGCAGCCACGATGGTGTCCGGCGCGACGATCGACGTCGGTGCTGGCGGGACTGCTCGCAACGACGGCATCTGGTCCGTCGGTCGCGGCGGTGAGATCTCGCACACCGCGCTGACTGGCGAATTCACGCAGACAGCGGGCGGTGCACTGCTGCTCGACATCGATCATTTCGCGCGCACGACTGATCGCATCGACGTGGTCGGCACGGCAGATCTGGCCGGTGCGATCGAGCTCAATCAGATCAACATCTCGAAGATCCAGCCGGGCTCGACCCGCACAGTGCTGGTGGCTGCAGACGGCGGGCTGTCAGCCGACGACATCGTGCTCGCGGTGGCGCCATCGATCGTCACGCAGTACGGACTCGAGGCGATCTCCGCTACGGAGCTCGCGCTGACGCTGAACACCAGCTTCGTGCCGCAGGACAAGCTCAATGAGCACTTGTTGCCGAACGAAAAGCGCATCGGCACGTACATTAATGACGTGCAGCTCGCCGGCAGCTCGGCCGAACTTACGTCGACGATCACAGGCTTGGTAGCGGCGACGGACATCACGACGCTGGGCGGCAAGTACCAGATGCTGAACCCCGAGAACTACGCGGCGTTGCCGCTCGCGGCGCTGCAGTCAGGCTTGCAGTTCGGCGAGTCGTTGCTCAGCTGCAAAGTGCACGACGGCGAAGCGCGCTTCACGGCGGAAGGTGAGTGCGGCTGGGCCGCTGTGTTCGGCAGCAGCACCGAGCGGGATGCGACCGACTCGACCAACGGCTACGAGCGCGACGTGAGCACGATCAGCATCGGCTCCCAATGGAGCGTGAGCGATCAGTGGCATCTCGGTCTGGCGGCCGCGTTCGAGCGCGACCAGATCGACGCCGCGACGCTCGCCAACTTCCATACGCAGGCCGCCGAGGGAAGGACCGTGCACCTCGGCATGGTGCTCAAGGGCAACTTCGGCTCGAACACAGTCGCGGCCAGCTTCTCCGCGGCGCGCGGTGCATACGACACGCACCGCACCGCATTCCTCGCGCTGCATGGATCGCAGAGCGAGCAAGAGGTCTATCAGACGGCTTGGCAGTTCCGGGTGAGTCACGGCTTCGAGTATCAGAGCTGGTACTTGCGGCCGATGGTCGACCTGGGGTTTACCAACGTGCGCCTCTCCGCGTTCTCGGAACACGGCGCGGGTGCCAACAATCTGCTGGTGCGCAATGCGGAAGGGTACTTCGTCAATGTCCGGCCGGCGCTGGAGCTGGGCTTCGAGACCCCGGTCGGCAGTGCACTGGCACGCTGGTATGCGCGTCTCGGCTTCAATCGCTTCATCGACGGCCATTCGTTCGGCATCGAAGCGATGCTCCAAGGAGCGCCGGACGATGCAGGGTACTTCGGCGTCAGCCAGGACCTCGATCGCACGGTGCGCGAGTGCGCAGCGGGCGTCGACGTGCTGACCGGCAAAGACGTGACGCTGCGAGTCGGCTACGCGGGACAGTTCACCGCCAGTGGTACGACACACGGAGCGACGCTGAAGTTCACACGCTCGTTCTGAGAGCGCCCGCGCAAGATTCGCAGCGCTTGCGCGGATGATTATCTGAAGCAAAACGCGCGCTCGATTCAGAGCGCGTTCAGTTAACGCGCGCAAATCAGCAAGCAGCGCGCGCTCGACGCAAATATTTGCTGAACGCTGCGACGCTCTGCGTCGCTCGCGCATCCAGCGTGCGATGCGCACCGTCCGGCCTTCGATCGCGATCCTCGCATGCATGCGCATGGGCTGCGTCGTTCCCGAAGCCTATGCGCAGGAAACAACAACTGCGGCGCCGATGCGCAACGCACGCGACGGCTTTCTCGTCGGCGACATTCGCGTCGAAGGCCTGCAGCGCATCGCCGAAGGCACGGTCTTCAACTACCTGCCGGTCAACATCGGCGACACGCTGGATACGCGGCGCATCGCGGAGGCGGTGAAATCGCTGTACCAGACCGGATTCTTCCGCGACGTCGAGCTGCGTCGCGACGGCACCGTGCTGGTCGTCGCCGTGGTCGAGCGCCCGACGATCGAAAGCTTCGAGGTCAAGGGCAACAAGGACATCAAGACCGAGGACCTGGAGAAGTCGCTGCGCACTGTCGGTCTCGCGAGCGGCAAGAGCTTCGATCAGTCGGTGCTCGATGAGGTCAAGCGTTATCTCACCGAGCAGTATTTCTCGCGCGGCAAGTACTCCGTCCTGGTCGATGCGAAGGCCGAGGAAGTGCCTGGCAACAAGGTCAAGGTCGCGATCGACATCCACGAAGGCCAGCGCGCGCGCATTCAGCAGATCAACGTCGTCGGCAACAGCAGTTTTTCCGAGGACGAGCTGCTCGGCCAGTTGCAACTGCACACGCCGAACTGGTTGTCGTGGTACCGCCAGGATGATTGCTACGCGAAGGAAGCATTGTCCGCGGACTTGGAAACGCTGCGCTCGTACTACATGGATCGTGGCTACGCCGACTTCGCGATCACCTCCAGCCAGGTGGCGATCGGGCCGGAGAAGCAGGACATCTTCGTCACCGTGAACGTCAGGGAGGGCGAGGTCTATCGCGTCTCCGACGTGAAGCTCGCAGGTGACCTGCGCGTACCGCAGAGCGAACTGAGCCGCTTGATCATCATGCGTCCGGGCCAGACCTATTCGCAGCGGCTCATCACGCAATCGACCGAAGCGATCCGCATGCGGCTCGGCCTCGACGGTTATGCGTTCGCGAAAGTCGATGCGGTGCCGAAGCTCGACGCGCAGGGCAAGCAGGTAGCGTTGGCACTCCTCGTCGATCCTGGCAGTCGGGTCTACGTCCGGCGCATCAATTTTCTCGGCACGACGAGCGTCAACGACGAAGTGTTCCGCCGCGAGATGCGCCAGCTCGAAGGCTCGTACTTGTCGAACGCCGCGGTCGAGCGCTCGAAGGTCCGGCTGCAGCGCCTGCCGTTCATCGAAGACGTCGCGGTGGAGACGACGCCGGTGCCCGGTACGCCGGATCTCGTCGACGTCGACTTCACGCTCAAGGAAGGCTTGCCCGGCCAGTTCGGCGGCGGGATCGGCTACTCCGGCGCGCAGGGCGTCATCCTCACGGGCAACGTCGTCCACACGAATCTCTTCGGCACCGGGCAGCGTCTGGCGCTCAACGTGACCGCCGGCAAGCTGTCGAAGGTCTACGACATCTCGTACACCGATCCGTATGTCACGGTGGACGGCTTGAGCCGCACCCTCAGCTTTTCGTACCGCGACATCGACCGCCTCACCTCGTCGTTCTCGCAGTTCTCGACCAAGCTCTATACGGCCGGCAGCGAGCTGGCCTATCCCATCACCGAGCTGCAGACGATTCGGTTCGGCGCGTCGCTGGAACACGCCGAGCTCGCCACGCCGCTGACCAGCTCGCTGCAGCTGCAGGATTGGGTGAGTCACAACGGCGATCCGTTCTTCCGTCTGCTGAGCGGCGGGGATTTTGCGCTCGGCACCGAGTACGACACCGTCCAGTTGTCGGCGGCGTGGGTGCGCGACAGTCTCAATCGGGCGCTGTTCCCGACCCGCGGCTCGCTGCAGAAGCTGCAGTTGAGCAGCACGGTGCCTGGCACCGGCTCGGTCGAATATCTGAGCTCGAGCTTTCAGTACCTGCAGTACTTCCGCCTGCCGCTGCTGCCGCTGAACTTCAGATTCAACTCCAATCTCAGCTACGGCACTGCGCTGGGCGATACGACTGCGCTGCCGCCGAACCGGCACTTCTTCGTCGGCGGCCCCGATTCGGTGCGCGGCTTCCACGACTTCACGCTCGGGCCGCGCGATTCGCTCGGCAATCCGTACGGCGGCGACGCCGCGCTCAGCGGCCAGCTCGAGGCGATCCTGCCGACGCCCGCGAAGTTCGCGGGCAGCATGCGCGCCAGCGTGTTCCTGGACTTCGGCCAGGCCTTTTATCTCGGCGACACCGAGTTCCGCGACAAAGCCGGCTTTCCCGTGGATTACGGCTTCGACCTGAGCAAGTTGCGCGTGTCGGCCGGCATCGGCGTGCAGTGGCTGTCGCCGCTGGGCCTGTTCCGCCTCAGCTACGGTTTCCCGCTGCGCTATCAGCGCGGGACGTGGCGCGATTTCGGCGATGACACCGAGCCATTCAACTTCTCGATCGGCGGCGCCTTCTGACCCGACTGCAGCGAACCGGAGAAATCTCATGCCCAGTTGTTTGCGTCTGTATCCCATCCTCGCCGCCTTGTCGGCACTGTTGCTGAGCGGCTGCGACGACGGTGGCGGCAGCGGTCACACCAATCTGCGGCTCGTGAACGTGAGTCCCGGCTACGACTCGCTCGATCTTTACGCCAACACTGCCGACGACGACACGGACCGGCAACGCGTCGCGGGCGTGACCTACCAGACCGTGAGCAGCTACACGCAGCTCGAGTCCGGCACTTACAACGTCAAGTTCAAACGCAGCGGTGTCACGAGCACCTTGCTGACGGTGAGCGGCCGCGCGTTCGCGGACGATACGCATCACACGTTCGTCGCGTTCGGCTCGGCCGGGCACTTCGCGTCGCTACAGATCGATGACGACGTCGCTCCGCCGGACAGCGGTCGCGCGAAAGTGCAGGTGTTGAACGTCGCCGAGGCCGGCTCGCTCGACGTGTATCTCACGGAAAGCTCGGTGTCGCTCGATGATGCAACTCCCGTAGTCGCCGGCGTGGCAGCCGGCACGAGCAGTGCCGTCTCGACGATCGACAGCGGCGACTATCGATTGCGCGTGACCGGCGCAAGCGATTCGGACGACCTGCGTCTGGACGTGCCGAACATCACGCTCGATAGCAGGCAAGTCCTGTCGCTGATTCTCACCGCGACGCAGGGCGGCGTCCTGGTGGAAGCTTGGACGTTGCCGCAGCAAGGAAGCCTGACGAAATTCGCAAACACCAAAGCGCGCCTTCGCGGCGCGGTCGGCACGACCGCCGGACCCGTCGTGATGCGCGTCGGCGGTGTCGGCGTATTGAACGGCGCGGTCGGAGTCGTCGGCAATTACGCGCAGGTCGAGGCGGGCAGCGTGCCGGTGACTCTCACCGTCAACGGCGTCGCCGTCGCTGTGCCGAATCAAACGCTGGTCGCGGGCGGCGAGTACACGCTGCTCACGTGGACGAATGCGTCCGGCACGCAAACCACGCTGATCGGCGACGACAACCGGCTGCCGACTGCGAGCGGCAAGGCGAAGATCCGCGTGATGAACGGGTTGTCGTCGCTCGACGTGCCGCTCACGTTGGCCGTCAATTTCTCGCCGATCGCCGAAGGGATCGCGCTGGGCCAGGCCTCGGCTTTTACGGAGGTCGAGGACGGTACGGACTATCAGCTCGACGTGACCAACACCGACACGGCCGCGAACATGGTGACCAAGACGTCGGTCACGCTGCAGTCGGCGGCCGTCTACACCCTGTTCATGTCGGCCAACGGGACGACCGTCAGCGGGACGTTGCGGAAGGATCGTTGAGTTTGAGCATGAACGCGCTTTCCTTGTCGCGGGCGTCCGTGTCCGGGTCGCCCGTAATGGCCAGTCGATACTGACCCGGTTTCAAGCGAGCGCCGTCGACGAAGATCGATACGAAGTTGTCGTCCTCGGGCACGAGCCCGCCGAGCTCCGCGACGCTCTGCAGAGAATCATCGGCGCTCATGCGAAACAGGCGCACGTGATAGCGCTCCGGCCGTGCCGTGAACTCGGGCAGCACGCGCAGCTCGAGCGCCTCGCCGGGCGGCGGCAGCGGGATCTCGGCGTCGATGGCACTGCCGCGGGTCCGCAGGACTGCGTAGTCCCGCGTGAGGGGCGGCGAGCCGTTCGTGCCGCGCAACGCCTCGACGGTGGCCGCCAGGATCGGATGGCGCTCCGGCGTGCGATCGATGATGACAAACGCGCCGATGACGAGCGCAGCAACAGCAGCGGCCGCGGCGAAGTAGGGCCATTGCCGACGCTGTTCGCGCTGCAGGAGTTTCGACAGCTCGCCGGTGTCGCGCAGCTTCATGAGCCCGACTTTGAAGCGCGCCGCAGCTTCCAGCTCCTGCACGACGTCGGGATGCTCGAGATAGTAGGCTTCGAATGCCTCCCGTTCGTCGTCCGTCAGACGATCCGCGAGGTAGCGGGCGACGACATGGTTGTCGTCGATGTATCGTCGGTCCATTACCGGTTTCCTGTAACGACGCCGCCGTTCATCTCAAACGAAACACACCAGCAGCACACCCAGCAGGTCGGACTTGCTGAATCCCCGGGCCTCCAGCAGCACGCGCAGCCGCTGGCGGGCCCTGAAGATCACCTTGTCGAAGTGTAGCGGGGCCAGCCCCAGCGATCGGCAGATCTGCTCCTTGTCCTCCTCGTCCAGGTAGAAGCGTTTGACGATCGCGCGGTCGCGCGCGGTCGGCAGCTCAGCGACGATCGCTCGCACTTCGCTCACGATGCCGGCCTCCAGCCCGTCGTCGGCCGCGCCGCCGTGTAATTGCTGGATGGCGTCGCTCGCCGCGCGCAGCTCCGCGCGGTTGTCGAATTCCCGGCGATAGTTGCGATACAAGTTCAGCGCCACCCGAAAGACGTAGCCGGCCAGGCGCTCGGGCTGCGCCACGCGACCCTGGCGTGCGTGCACGATCGCCGTCGCGACGGCCTCGTTGAGCATCTCCGCCGCGATGGCGGGGTCGCCGATGCGCCGCCGTAGCAGGGCCTGAAGCCCGGCGTAGTGCTGCCTGACGAACTGATCGGAGATTGCGTCTTCGCCCACGGAGCCTGTCCCGGTTCCTTGTCCAATTGTGGGTCAGGCTTCAGCCTGACTGGCGAAAGAATAACGGCAGACCTCGGTGGCGTCACCCGCGGTCGCGCTGCTTGTTGCGGCGCGAGGCCGTTACTCGTCGAACAGCGACTGGATTCGCTGCGTGAAGCGCATCGCCTCGGCCTTGCGTCCCCGGCTCATCAGGTACTGGTAACCGACGGATGTGGCCGTCTCTTCGAGCTCGGCGCGCTGCTGCACGGCCGTCGCGAGATGCTCCAGACCCTGCTCTTCGCCGAACTTCAGCAGCAGCTGGGCCAGCAGCATGTGGGCGTCCGGGAAGCTGCCCTTGCGGGCGACGAGCTGCTGCAGGCAATCGATGGCATCTTCCTCGCGGTGCACGCTCAGCAGCAGGCCCGCCTGCGACCACAGGTCCTCCGGTGCGAGCGCGGCGCTGCTCTGCTGCTCGTATTCGGCGAGCTTCCAGCGTGCTTCGCGAATCTCGTTGTGACGCTTGCGCCAGTTCGCGAGGTTCTGCTTGCGCCAGACGTCGTCGCAGTGGTCGATGGCCGGCTGTGCGGCAGGGCCGAGTGTCATCAAGGCGGCGGAGGTCGTCGCGGGCGGCGGCACCTGCGGCGACACCTCCAGTGCTGCGAGGCGCTCGGCGAGGCTCGGGTGCGTATCGTTCTCCGCTGCGTATCGGCGCAGCGCTTCGGCCAGCCATTGCTGACGCAACGGCTCCTTCTCCATGATCTTGAACGCGCGCGGCAACAGCGAGTACGGCTTGTACGGGGGCTCGGGTGCTTCTTCGACGCGCCCGAGGAAGCGCGCCCAGTAGATGTCCGCGAGGAAACGGGTCGCCATCTCCACCTGGATCAACGCGCGGCCGAGCGTCTGTGTGCTGGTGACGCTGGCGGCGAGGCGATCGGACTCATACTCGTGATTGCGCGCGAGCGCGAAGCTGTAAGCGTAGAACCACGGCGCATACCAGCGGTGATAGAACGCCAGCGCGCGATCGAAAGCATTGGCCGGCTCCGCGAGCTTCGGCAGCAGCAGGTGCCAGGTTTTGCGCAGGCTGTAGACCCGCGCGGCGAATTGGCGTTCGCCGCCACCGAGATGCGCGATCTCGTGCGCGAGCAGGGCACAGAACTCGTCGGCGCTGAGCGCGAGCAGCAGCGGGGCGCCGATGTACAGATGATTGCGATAGCCGCCGAACACGCCCCACCGCGGAATCTGCTGGATGCCGAGCTTGAAGTCGCCGTTGATCTTCACGCTGGCGAACGGCGTCGCGACGATCTTGCGGGAGATGACGTCGATCAGGCGAAACAGGTCGGGCGCATCCTCGCGCGTCAGCGTCAGGCCGTCCGGCTCCGGAACCTGCACCCGCAGCGCGCGAATCGTCGCGATCAGCATGGCGCCGCCGACCAGGATGCCGATCGCGGCGAGGAAAGGAGGCCGGCCGCCGGTCACGAGCGCGAACAGGATCGAGAGGCAGCAGGCGAGGATCGTGAGCGCGATCAGCCCGGGAATGAGGAAACCGAGCGCCGCAGCGACCGCGACCTTGCCCAGATACAGATGCGGATGCGCATCTGCCTCGCGCTCGAGCCGGCCAATCAGCGTAGAGAAATCGCTGGCGTGCATGACCTTGGGACTTGCTGGTCTTTGTGGGTCAGGCTCTAGCCTGACTCTTCCTCACTTCTGTCTCAAATAATCATCCGTCCCGCTCAACCAGTCCGCGCGTGGCGGCGCGAACACATCGAGATCCAGCGTGTCCTCCATCGCGACCGCGCGATGCGGCACGTTGCTGGGAATCACCAGCACTTCGCCCTTGGCGACCACGACGCTGTCCGCTTCGTTCTGCGAATCGACCTGGTCGCCGAGCCAGAAGCGCAGCGCACCCTCGAGGATGTAGGTCACCTGCTCGTTCACGTGATGGTGTTTCGGCACGATGCTGCCGGTTTTCAGGTAGACGTGCGCGACCATTACTTCCTTGCCCGTCACGATCCGGCGCGACAGCGTGGGATTGAGCTGTTCGAGCGGCACGGCGGACCATGAGTACTTGGCGACGGTGGGGGCAGCGGCTGGGGCTTTCATATCTATCTCTGGTGCTGCGTGAGGCGCCGATCTTGCCATGAGCACTGCACGGTTGCCCATTCGCCGCAACTCTGAAAGCATCCGGCCTATGAAAACGTCGGCGCGGCAACGCTGTCTCAGTGTGGCGACACTCGCGCTGCTGGCGATGGCAGCGCTTCCGGCCGCGGCCCAGGAAGAAGGTCAGCCCGAAGCTCAGCAGGCCGAGCCGCAGCCGGAAGCCTCGCAGCCCGTGCGGCGCTTGTTCGTCTCGGACAAGCTCGTGCTCAACGTGTACTCGGAGCCGGAGCAGGCCGGCTCGCGAGTCGCGACCATCGAAACCGGCGATATCGTCGACGAGCTGGAGCGCGGCCAGGGTTTCGTCCGCATTCGACTCTCGGACGGGCGCGAAGGCTGGGTCGGCTCCAACTATCTGACCACCGATGCGCCGGCAGCCACGCAGCTGCGCGACCTGCAACGACAGCAGAAGGGAGCGACCCAGGCCGTCGACAAGAAAGCAGCCGAAGAAATTGCGCGACTCAAAAAGGAAAACGAAGCGCTGCAGACCCAGGTGAAGGATTTGAAGGCCGCGGCGGCCGCGCCTGCTCCGGCGGACGAAGGTGTGCTCGAAGGTGCATCGCCGGCGCCGCAGCGGCTCGCTGCGACGGGGACTGCGAACGCTGGCGGTTCGACCTGGCTCTGGTCGTTTGTCGTGGTGCTTGCTGCCGGCCTCGCATACGCGGCCGGTTATCAATCACTCGCACGCCGCATTCGCAAGAAGTTCGGCGGCCTCAGAATCTACTAACTCGCCGGCGTTGGAAACCCGTCGGCGCCTTTGCGCCACGGCGTCCACACCAACGCGACCTCGCCGACTGCGATATCCGACTTGCGCGGGCTCACTTGCACCTTGCGCAACGTGACTGCGCTTGCGTCGAAGCGCGTTTCCAGTGCCGCGGCGTCGGTGTCGAACTGCTGTTGCAGATCGCGCTGCCGCTGCTGAATGACTTCGAGGCTTTCGTTGGCGCGATCGACGTCGCCGCTCTCGCGGCCGATTCGAGTCGCTGCGCGGGCCGCGGATGCCGCGCGATTCACGTTCGTCGCAGAGAGCGTTCGTCGTCCGAGCAATGCTCCGAGCACGGATGCGCCGATCGAAAATGCCGACTGCATGCGCTGCTGCGAAAGTTGCGAGCGTTCGCGCTCGATGCGCTCTGCGGCGCGGCGCTGCTGTTCCTCGACCGCCGCCAATTTCGGCGCATACTTGCGTTTGAGATCCGCGACGGCGGCGTCGCGCTGTTCGCGCGCTGCGAGCGCGAGTTGCGCGCGGAAATCGCCTTCGCTCATGCCGGGTGGAGACGTCGCTTTGAGCGCATCGGCTACGAGGACTTCGCTGCGAGCGCTTTCGAACAGGTGCGCTGCCAGTGCTTTGCCCCACGCTGCATACGATTGCGTGCGCAAAGCGCCTGCCGGCACCTGCGCGAACGTGGAGGAGGGCGCAGCGGCCTTGCCGAGACGCGACTTCAGCTCGGGAACGATCTGAGCCTCGTCCCATAGAATCTGGCCACCATCGTCGGCTAGCGGCGCCAGGTACGCAGTCGTCTGCCACTGATCGAGCGCGAGCTTCGCATCGACGAAGTGCAGCTTGGCGGTGCCCATGATCATCGGTTTGTAGAGCAGCGATTCGCCCGCCGCGGCGGCTGCAAGGAAGTACTCGGGGACATCGGCGGGGATGCTTGGTCGCGACGCGGCTTCGTTCGCTGGTGCACGCGCCGGCGTAGCAGCTGGCGCAGGCGTCGCACTGCGCAGCGGCGCCATGAGCTTCGAAATCTCCACACCGGTCAGCGGACCCCTTAGATAGGAGAGCGCCCAGCGGCTTTGGAACAGCACCGGCGTATCGTCGTGGACGTTGCGCATCAGGAACACGCGCGGGGTCAGGCCGGAGATCATCTTGTCGAGTGCGGCGCGGTCCGAGCCGGGCACGGCGCTTTCGAGTCCTTCGAGCACGCGCAACTTGTCGCGCTCGGTCTGCAATCTGCCGATCATCCACGTGCCGGCGTTCGCGAGACCCTTGTAATCGAGATCGACCGGATTCTGCGTTGCCAGCACGCAGCCGACGCCGAACGCGCGGGCCTGCTTGAGCAGCGTGAGCATCGGCTGTTTCGACGGCGGATTTGCCGTCGGCGGGAAGTAGCCGAAGATCTCGTCCATGTACAGGATCGCGCGCAGCGACGACGTACCGGACTGGCTGCGCATCCACGCGATGACTTCGTTGAGCAGCAACGTCACGATGAACATGCGCTCCTGGTCCGACAGGTGCGCAATCGAAATCACCGAGATCCGCGGCTTGCCGGCCGCGGTGAACAGCAGGCGCTGGACGTCCAGCGGCTCGCCGCTGAGCCAGGCGGCGAATCCCGGCGAGGCGAGCAGGTTGTTGATCGCCATCGCGAGTTGCAGCCGCTCCTTCGCCGGATAGAACGTTTCGAGATCGAAAGCGCCGACCTTCTCGAACGACGGCTTCCGAACTGCGCCGATCAGGCTCGCCATGTCGAGGCCCGTGCCCTGGCGCCAGGCGTCCTCGAAGATCGTCGACAGCAGCACGTGATCGCGGCTGTTGATCGGATTCGCATCGCGATCGAGCAGTGCCAGCAGGCCGGAGACGACGGTAGCGATCCGTTCGCGCAACGCTGCGGTGTCCTGGAGCTGGTCGGCAGGCGGTGCTGCGAACGAGCGCACGACTGACAGCGGCAGTCCCGCTTCCGAGCCAGGCGTGTAGATCGCCAGATCGACAGCGTCGCGGAATTTTCCGATGCGCTCGGGTGGCTGCCCCCATTCCGCCAGACCTTTTTTCCAGCTCTCGGCGGTCTGCGCTGCGGCCTGCTCGACGCTCAGGCCTTTGCGCTGTGCCTCGCCCGGGTCGATCCACGAGAGGAATTCCGCGGCCTGCAAGTGCGGAAACGTCAGCAGCAGGTTGCCGAGATCGCCCTTCGGGTCGATGCAGATGGCCGGAATGCCGTCGATGCCGGCCTCTTCGAGCAGCGCGAGGCAGAGGCCGGTCTTGCCGCTGCCTGTCATCCCGACGCACACTGCATGCGTCGTGAGATCGCGGGAGTCGTACAGCAGCAGGTTGTCGGTGGGTGTGCGCGCTGCCGCGTCGTATTCCCGGCCGAGATAGAACACGCCAAGCTTTTCGTAGTCCTGCATGGGCCCGCTCCCGCACGCATCAGCGCTGCAGGATAAACTTGCCAGCGGAAAAAAGGTTCGATTTCCTATGGGGCCGGCAGTGCGCCGCGGAAGGGGGAAGCAATGTCGCTACGAGTGACGCCGCAAGCGGCACCGTGCGGTGCGTCGATCGAAGGCATCGATCTGCGCTTGCCGCTCAGCATCGACCAGGTCGCTGCAATTCGGGCGCTGTGGCTGCAATATCAGGTGGTCGCGTTTCCGGATCAACAGTTGCAGCTGGAGCACCTCGAACGGTTCGCCGAGACGATCGGTCCGTTCGGCGACGATCCGTACTTCGGCTCGGTGCCCGGTCATCCGCACGTCGCGCAGGTGCGGCGCGAGGCCGACGAGCAGACGCCGATCTTCGCCGAGACCTGGCACTCCGACTGGAGCTTCCTGCCCGGTCCGCCGTCGGCGACCGTGCTCTATGGCGACATCATTCCGCCCGTCGGCGGCGATACGCTGTTCGCGAATCAGTACGCGGCGTGGGAAGCGTTGCCTGCATCGATGAAGTCGCTGCTCAAGGACAAGCAAGGCGTGCATTCGGCACGCCGTGCCTACTCGCGCGAGGGCATGTACGGCGAGCGCGACAAGGGCCGCTCGATGGCGATCAAGTATTCGGACACCGCGATGAGCACGCAGCTGCATCCGATCATGCGGATTCATCCGGAGACCGGACGGCCGGCGCTTTACGTCAGCATGGGCTACACGATCGGCATCGACGGCATGACGGACGCCGAGGCGACGCCGATCCTGCTGGAGCTGTTCGCGCACCAGGCGCAGCCGGAGTTCGTCTATCGGCATCGCTGGTCGCAAGGCATGCTGGTGATGTGGGACAACCGCTGCGTGCTGCACGCCGCGACCGGCGGTTATCAAGGACACAAGCGGCTGCTGCATCGGATCACTGTTGCCGAGAGAAGAGCATGAACAACATGAAAAAGCTGGCAGGTCGATTGAGCGTTGCGTTCGTGTGCGTGGGCTTGTTGACCCAATGCACGACTCCCGCGACCAAGCAGGATGCGCGCACTGCCGTGCTGCTTGCGGTCTTTGCACATCCCGATGACGAGTCGACGGTCAGCGCGGTGCTTGCGAAGTACGCCGCCGCCGGCGTGCGCGTCTATCTCGCGACCGCGACCGATGGTCGCCTCGGTGTCGCTGCGCATGCGGGAACGACTGCGGGCGACAGCCTGGCGGCAGCGCGCGCGCAGGAACTGAAGTGCACGACCGACAAGCTCGGCATCAATCCGCCGATCATGTTCGGGCTGTACGACCAGTTGAAGATGGGCGAAGGATTACGGCCTCACATGGACCAGCTTGCCGAAATGCGCGACCGGGTGACGAAGCTGTTCGAGGAGTTGCAGCCGGATGCGGTAATCACCTGGGGTCCGTCGGGATGGACCGGTCACCCGGATCATCGACTGGTGAGCGACATCGTGACCGAAGTGTTTCAGGGCAGAACCTGGCAGCATCCTGCACAGCTTTACTATCCCGCCGTGCCCACGGGCAAAGTTCCAGCGAACAATCCGATTCCGCTCGCCACTGTCGACGAACGGTTCCTCACGGTGAAGGTCCCGGTGGCGCCAGCGGATTACGAGAAGTCGAAGGCCGGCTGGCTCTGCCATCGCACGCAATACACGCCGGAGCAGGTCGAGCAGCTGTATCAGTCGCTCGTCGCCGCGCAGGGCGGCATCGCGCACTTTCAGCCGCAGATCGCGGGCAAGGGCAAGAAGGACTCGCTCTTGTAGCTAGGACTTCTTCACCAGTTCGACGCGCCGATTCTTCGCACGGCCTTCCTCGGTGCGATTGTCGGCCACCGGCTTGTCCTGACCGAAGCCCGCTGCGCTCAGCCGTGCGGCTTCGATACCGCTCGCGACGATTGCAGTGGTGACGCTCTTGGCGCGTGCCTCCGACAACTTCTTGTTCGACGCCGCGTCACCGACGTTGTCGGTGTGACCTTCGACGCTGAGCTTGAGCGTCGGGTTCGTCTTCAGCAGCGTCGCGATCTCTTTGACCGCAGCCACGCCGTCCTGCTTCAGATCCGCCTTGCCCGTATCGAAATTGATGTAGAGCGTGACGAAGCCGTTTTTGTTCAGCTCCTGCAGCAGCTCGTTGGCGCTGACGACCTGCGCCATCGACGCGACCTCGGTGATGACGAGCTGATAGCTCTGAGTCGGCGCGCCGAAGATGTCCGGAATGACCTTGACCCACACGTCCTTGCCGCCGGTCGTGACCTGCAGCGTCGTCTCGCCCCCGTCGCCTTCTTTCGGCAAGCGCTCGTACAGCACAGTGCCGCCGATCTGTTTCACAGCATTCTGATAGTTGCGCATGAGCTGCAGCGGGCTCGGCTGCTTCTCGGGGCTCTCGTAGAAGTAGCGCAGCGTCGTGGTGTCGCCTTCGACGGTCTGCACTGTCGGCGGCGCGCCGCGCGCGCCGACCTGGAACTCGGTGGCGTTGTAGTTCTTGGTGTATTCGGTGATGAAGGAATCGGGATAGCGGGTGAGAAGAGGATGGTCTTTGGCGCCGGCGACGTCTTCGCCGCCCCAGGCCGCCGTCGTCGCCAACGTCATGGCCAGAATCGTACCGAGTAACTGCAACGTGCCGCGCTTCATGCAATCCTCCCCGAACTGCGGATGGCGGATTCTAGTACAGTTCCGCGTGTGCTCGAGACCCTCGCGAAGGCTCCGCCCACGACCGAGACCCGACTGGGTCGATCGGTCACGCCGCGCGCGCGTCAGCATCCTGGCCAGTCCGGCATCGTCGAGCTCCGTGACGGGCGCGATGCATTCGCCGCGCGCGTGCTGCTGGCCGATACCGCCGAACGCACGCTCGACCTGCAGTACTACATCTGGCGCAACGACATGTCCGGCGCGTTGCTGTTCGCAGCGCTGTGCCGCGCCGCCGATCGCGGCGTGCATGTGCGGCTCCTGCTCGACGACAACAACACCAATGGTCTCGATGGTTTCCTCGGCGCGCTCGCCTCGCATCCGAACATCCAGGTGCGGCTGTTCAATCCGTTTCGCCTGCGTCGCTGGCGTCCGCTCGAATACCTGACCGACTTCGCGCGCCTCAACCGCCGCATGCACAACAAGTCGTTCACGGTCGACGGCCAGGTCGCGATCGTCGGCGGCCGCAACATCGGCGACGAGTATTTCGATGCCCACCAGGACCTGTCCTTCGTCGACCTGGATGTGATGGCTGTCGGGCCGGTGGCCAGCGAAATCACCAATGACTTCGAGCGCTACTGGCGCAGCGAGTCGGCGCGGCCTGCCGAGTCGATTCTCGGGCGCGCTCGCGCCGCGACGGTACGCGAAGTGATCGCTGCCGCTGAACGGGCTCTGCAGCAGCCCGCTGCCGTGGCTTACATCAAGGCACTGCAGTCCTGCGCATTCGTCAACGATCTGCTCACGGGGACCGTCGACTATCGCTGGTCGGCCACGCGTCTGGTCAGTGACGATCCCGCGAAGGGCCTGGGCCGGCAACGTCCGCACGGCACGCTGCTCGAACGCCTGATGGATACATTGAGCGTCCCCAGGCGCGAGCTGCAGTTGATCTCGCCGTACTTCGTGCCGACGCGTTCGGGCGAGCGAGCCGTCGCGGAGCTCGCACGCGAGGGCGGCGTGAAAGTGTCGATCCTCACGAATGCTCTGGAGGCGACCGACGTGCCGATCGTGCACGCTGGCTATGCGAAGCGTCGCCGCAAGATGCTCGAAGCGGGCGTGGTGCTCTTCGAGCTCATGCGAGAGTCGCGTGTTCGCTCGCGGCGCGACCGCCGTCTCACCGGCAGCTCCGGCTCGAGCCTGCACGCGAAGACGTTCGCCGTCGATTGCGCGCGCGTCTTCGTCGGCTCGTTCAATCTCGATCCGCGCTCGGCGAGCCTCAATACCGAAATGGGCCTGGTCATCGAAAGCCCGGAGCTCGCCAGGAGGATAGCGGCGGCGTTTGCCGAAGAGATTCCGGGCCGCAGTTATCGGGTGCGTTTGAACGAAGCCGGCGCGATGGAATGGCTCGAACCGCACGAGAACGGCGTCATCGTGCACACGAGCGAGCCCGGGGTGACGTGGTGGAAGCGCTTCGCGGTGGCGGTGATGGCGTTGTTGCCGATCGAATGGTTGTTGTAGTGGGAGGCAGGTCGGCCTTGTCCCTTTGCGATCTTGGCGTCTTGGCGAGAGGTATTCCGGTTCCAGGTTCGCAGTCCGACCGCCGCGACTGAGACGGGCCGCACAGAAAGAACGTGTGGGCGCCGGCGCCGCGTGCCCGGCTGCGGCCGGCAGGCGTAGGATCGTGCCGATTCTCAGCGGGGACATAAGATGACTGCCGAACACGTTTATCCGGCCGGTCCGGGCTCGGTGCCGGCGGATCTCACGCGGCCCACGGGGGCCTATCGCACTAACGCGTGGCTCGCCATGGGCGGCCTCACCTTGTTCGTGCTGCTGTATCTCGCTCTGGCGAGCTGGTTCAGTTGGACCGCGTACCGCTTGTTCGCCAGTCTCGCGCATGGCGCCGATCCGTTCTGGACGTTCATAGCCGGCACCTGCTCCGCATTCCTCGCGGTGTTCATGTGGAAGGCGCTGGTGTTCGTCAAGCACCGGCACGCGATCGACGACATCGAGGTGACTGCAACCGAACAGCCGCGGTTGTTCGCGTTCATCAATCGATTGGCGGACGAAGCAGGCGCACCGCGAGCGCATCGCGTGTTCCTGTCGCCGCGCGTGAACGCGGCGGTGTTCTACGACTTGAGCGTGCTCAACCTGCTGTTCCCCTCGCGCAAGAACCTGGAGATCGGTCTCGGCCTCGTCAATGCCGTCTCGCTCGGCGAGTTGAAGGCGGTGCTCGCGCACGAGTTCGGTCACTTCGGTCAGCGCTCCATGGCAGTCGGCCGCTGGGTGTACATCGCGCAGCAGATCGCGGGTCACATCATCGCCAAGCGCGATGCGCTCGATGCGTTCCTGCGCGGCCTGTCGCGTGTCGACCTGCGCATCGCCTGGGTCGGCTGGTTGCTGTCGCTGATCGTCTGGTCGATCCGCTCGCTGATGGAAACTGTGTTTCGCCTCGTCGTGCTGGCGCAGCGCGCACTGTCGCGTGAGATGGAATACCAGGCCGATCTGGTTGCCGTGTCGCTCACGGGCAGCGATGCGCTGATCCATGCGCTGTACAAGTTGAACGTGGCCGACGAAGCGTGGGAGCGCTCGCTGGCGTTCGCAGATTCGGAAGCGCGCGAGAAACGCAGCGTCGCCGATCTGTTCGCCGTGCAGACTCACATCACCGAGAAGCTCCGCCACGTGCTCGACGATCCGAGCTATGGCGAAGTCGCGCCGCCGCCGAAGGACAAGCCGCAGGAGCACCGCGTCTTCAAGACCTCGCTCGCGCAGCCGCCGCGCATGTGGAGCACGCATCCGGCCAACTCCGAGCGCGAGCAGAATGCCAAGCGCCGCTACATTGCCGCGAAGATCGACGGGCGCAGCGCCTGGGAGCTGTTCGACGACGTTGCGGATCTCAAGAAGAGCATGACTGCGCACGTGTTCCGTGCCGTGCAGGAAGCTGCGGACGTGCCGCTCGAGCAGTCGATCGCCAAGCTCGACGAGCAATTCGGGCGCGCGTACTACGATCGTGCGTATCGCGGCGCGTATTTGGGTCGCCCGCTGGCGCGCTACGCCAAGGAAGCTGCCGAGCTGCACGGTCCGCCGCTGCGCAGCGACTACATTGCGACCGAGCTCGCTGCCATCTATCCGCAATCGTTGTCGGAGGATCTGACGAAGCTCAGGGGCCTCGAAGAGGAAAAGGCGACGCTGCAAGGCTTGAAGGAGGGATTTCTGACGGCGAGCGGCGGCGTGATCCGCTATCGCGGCAAGGATCTGAAGCGCGGCGATCTGCAGGACGCACTCGACGAGGTACAAGCGGATCTCGACAAGGCTCGCGAAGCAGTTCTCGCGCACGACAAGCGCTGCCGTGCCGTGCATCTCGCGGCAGCGGCGCAGCTGGGGTCCGGGTGGGATGGCTATCTCAAAGGCCTCGTCGCAATCCTGCACTACGCCGAGCACAGCGAGGCGAATCTGCGGGACGCCCACGGTGCGCTCTGCAATACCGTTTCCGTCGTCACGGCCGACGGTCGCGTGTCCTCGAGCGAAAGGCGCGTGCTCCTGAATGCTTGCGCCGAAGTTCATAACGCGCTGAGACATACATATGAGGACGAGGGCAAGCTGATTGTCCTCGACCGGACGCTGTTGCGGCGCCTCAAGGTCGAGAGCTGGCAGCAGGCTCTCGGCACGTTCACGTTGCCGCTCGCCGACGACAAGAACGTCGGCGACTGGCTCAATGCCATCGACAGCTGGGTCGCGAGCGCAGGCTCGGCTTTGTCGGCGCTGCGTCAAGCGACGCTGGAGCAGCTGCTGCTCGCCGAAGCGCAAGTGGCGCGTTTCGTTCGCGACAAGATGACACCGGCCGCTGCGCCGGAAGCGACCAAGGTGCCGGAAAAGTATCCGGTGCTGCTGCCGGGCAGCGAGCGGCCGCGCAAGACCAAGCTCGACTTGTGGGATCGCTTCCACGTTGCCGACGGCGTCGTCGCGACGCTCGCACGGCTCACGGTAGCGTGCGGCATCATCGCGGCTGTGCTCAGCGTCGGCGAGACGGTCGGCGTGACGCTCGTCAACGTCTACAACGGGCTCGGGCGGCCGGTGACGGTTTCCATCGGCGAGCATTCGACCAAATTGCCGGCCTTCGCGCACGCGAAGCTCACGGTCGGCAACGACGAGAACTACCCGGTCAGGACGGTGACCGAGTACGGCGATGTGATCGAGCAGTTCGACGCCGAGATTCCCGTCGGCTCGGCCGATAACATCTACAACGTCGCCGGCGCGAGCATGCTCGTGCAATGGACCGCGACGTACGGCTCGGTGGCCGCAGTGCCGGAGCGCTTGGTCGGGCCAGTGCGTTGGACGACGACCGGCGCCGACTACATTTTCGAGCAGCCGCCCGAGACGATCAGCACGAGCAGCGGCAGCGGCGGCGGCAGGCGCGACGTCATGGATGCGTTCGGGCACGACAATCCGTCGGCGCTGCTCGCGATGCTGCAAGACCCGAAGCAGCAGGCGCAGGTCATTCAGACGCATGCGCGCTGGGATTCGAATGAGAGTCACTACGCGGCTTACTGGCTTGCACTCGCCGCGCAACGCGAAGGGTTCGACGAGATCGTCCGCGCGCGGCTCAAGCTCGATCCCGAAGACGTGCTGACGTTGCGCGCCGAACAGGATGCACGCCGTGACTTGCGTGCGGCGGTGTGCAAACGCCATCGTGAGCTGGCGGACGCGCATCCCGGCAGCATCAACCTTCAGTACATCGCGGCTCGTTGTATCGACGATGACGTCCGGCGTGAGGAGGAATTCGCCGAGCTCTACGCCAAGGCGCCGACCAATGGATGGATTGCGGCGGCGATGGGCTACACGCATGCACAGCACGGTCGCTGGAGCGACGCGATGACGGCGCTCAACATGGCTCGCCAGCAGGTGCCGGCGATGAGCGAAAGGTTTGCGCTCGACGCCATGCGTCTGCGCCGGATGTCGACTCGTGACGCCGACGCGCACACCGCCGACCTCGCGCAGCAATCGAACACGTTGCGGTACTACTTGTCGCTGGTCTCGGGCGCTGGACTGCAGCCCGGCGCCGACACGGCCTATCACCACCTCGCACGCGGGGAGATCGATGGTGCCGTGAACGAGAAGATGGAGGCTGCGGACCACGCCCGCGTCGTGCGACTCGCTGCAGCCTCGGATGGCGCTTCGCGCGAGATCATCGAACGCGCTTTGGCGCTGCCCATCGACCAGGGCTTCGACGCTGAAACCATGTGGACGGCACTGGGCCTGGCGCTGCGCGAGCGGCGCGACCCGGCGCCCTACATCGCTGCAATCCGTGACTTCAAGGACGAGAAGTCGGAGAAGATGCTCGAGTTCATCACTGCAGCGCGCAGCTCGACCAACCCCGCCGACGCCGAGCCGCTGCTCGATGGGCTTTCGCTCGACGCGCGTGGCCAGGCTTACAGCGCCGCGCTCGTGGTGCTGGGCACGCGGGCGCCGGCCGAATGGCGTCGCGGCGCGGACCGGCTGCTGTTCGTGCCGGAGCGGCCGTATTTCAGTCAGGTGATCTGACGCTACTCCCGTTGTGGTACTTGCTTTCGGGTCCCCGCACGGTTTCTACTGGCGCAAAGCCTAACGATGCGGGGAGACTCCGATGAAGCGTCGCGATTTCGTGCAGTCGTCGTTGTGGACGGCTGCTGCTCTCAGCGTTCCTAACTTCAAGCCACTGTATGCAACGGCGCGGTCCGGCGAGGTCGCAGACGTTGCTGCGGTCACCGGCGACGGTCGCGAGATCTCGCTGCGCGGCGCCGACCTCCGGGACCTTGCTGCGAAGCTGCATGGGCAACTGTTGCTCGCTGGAGATCGCGGCTACGACGACGCGCGGCACATTCTCAACCCATCGTTCGACAAGCATCCGGCGCTGATCGTGCAACCGCTGGACGTGCCCGACATCCAGGCTGCGGTCAACTTCGCCCGTGCGAACAGCCTTCTGGTCGCAGTGAAATGCGGCGGTCACAGCCATTCCGGTCAGTCGACGTGCGACAAGGGTATGCAGATCGACCTGTCCACGTTCCGCTCGGTGCGCGTCGATCCAGCCGCGCGCCGTGTTTGGGCCACCGGCGGCACGCTGCTCGGACAGATAGACAAGGAAACTGCGCCGCACGAGCTGGTGACCCCGCTCG
Organism: Steroidobacteraceae bacterium; assembly: GCA_035606615.1. Classification (GTDB taxonomy): domain Bacteria; phylum Pseudomonadota; class Gammaproteobacteria; order Steroidobacterales; family Steroidobacteraceae; genus Steroidobacter. The sequence continues at coordinate 36,542 of DATNFA010000116.1, read as the reverse complement.
GCACCGTGTCGCACACCGGGGTGGGCGGCCTGACGCTCGGCGGTGGCTTTGGCCGCATTGCGCGCAAGTTCGGCATGGCGGTCGACAACCTGGAGTCGGTCGACATCGTCACGGCCGACGGCAAGGTCGTGCATGCCAGCGCTCGCGAGAATCCTGAGCTCTATTGGGGTGCGCGCGGCGGCAGCGGCAACTTCGGCGTGGTCACGCAGTTCGAGTTCAAGCTTCATCCGATGAAGCGCGAGGTCATTGCGGGTTCAGTGTTGTTCCCGATCGCCAGGATGCGGGACGTGCTCACACTGTGGGGCGAATACGCCCCGGCAGCTCCCGACGAGCTGTATTTCGATCCGACCGTGATGCAGCCGCCGGGCAACGCTCCGGGCATGGCGATGCTGCAGGTCTGTTACTGCGGACCGCCGGCGGACGCGGAGAAGGCGCTCGCACCGATCCGCAAGCTGGGCACACCGCTCAAGGACACGATCAAGACGATGGAGTACGTCCAGGTACAGCGGTCCCAGGATTCGACCGATACGCGCGCCATTGCGTCGTACCTGAAAGGCGGATTCGTCGGCAAGGTCCCCGGCGAGCTCGTCACCGCTATGGTGGACGGATTCCACGGCGATCCGCGCCGCACGACAGTGCTGTTCTTCCAGCATTGCGGCGGGGCACAGTCGCGCGTTGCGGAGGATGCGACGGCGTTCGCGCATCGCTATGCTCTCGGCAACATGATGACGGTCGTGGCCTGGCCAATCGGCGACAAGGATCCGTCGCCGCATATCGAAGCAGCCCGCACGTACTGGAAGACGCTCGAGCCGTTCACGCGCGGTTTCTACGTCAACGACATGGCGCGCGAAGTCACCGCAAAAGACATCAACGAGAACTACCGCGGCAACTATCCGCGGCTGGTTGCGTTGAAGACGAAGTACGACCCGACGAACCTGTTCCGCTTGAACGCGAACGTCACGCCGATGAAGGCGTGACGTACTTCTAGCGCAGCAGGCGCTCGACGTCTTCCGGCGGCCGCCCGATCGCGGCCTCCTCGCCGCGCACGACGATCGGCCGCTGGATCAGGATCGGATTCGCGACCAGCGCCTTGATCCATTCCTTGTCGGCGAGCGTCTTGCCTGCGTACTTGTCCTTGAACACCTGTTCGTTCCTGCGCACGAGCTCGAGCGGCTTGATGCCCAGCTTGCGCACGATCGCGGTAAGCTCGGTTTCGCTCGGCGGTGTCTTCAGGTATTCGATGACGCGCGGCTCGTGGCCGCGCGAGCGGATCAGCGCCAGTGTCTCGCGGCTCTTGGTGCAAGCGGGATTGTGATAGATGGTCAACGTTTCGCGCATGGTCGCCGTCCTGCTGGTGATGGCGAATCTTACCGCCTGCGCCAGCATTGCGGACCGGCCGCCGCGGCTGGCGCGCTCCAGCTACGGCTGCATGGAAGCCGTACTGAAAGAGAAACTGCCGGCGGATTTGCCGGACAAGCGTGCTCATTGCATCGCCGGTGGGCTGATCGCGCGCTATTGCAGCGTCACGGAAGCGTATCTGGCCGGGGCGGGGAAGGAAGTGCGCGATCTGCTGAGCAGGGGAGACAGCGCGGAGTGGAAGGATTGGCAGGCCGATCGGGTCGGTATCGAGTGTGCGCGGGAGACGCAGGATGACGCGGCAGTGGCCGCGTGTTGCGCGCAGCGCGGATATTGAGTGCGCCGCGAGTGAGATAAATCGCGCTCGGGCGACAGCTTGTTTGCAGGCCTGCAGAGGATGCAACAATGCCAAAGCCAAAATACGCCGCCTTCAACCAGGGTGACGTTCCCGGGATTGCGGTGTTCAACAAGTCGAGCATTCCGCTCGGTGTCGATTTCGATGCGCTCATCGCGGCGATGCAGGAGTACATTGACCGCTGCATCGTGCCCGTGTGGGCGACGCCAGCGAAGCTCGTGAAGACGCAGGACTTCAAGCCGGGCCACTGGGCGATGGTGTTTCTCGACGACGCGGACCAGGAGGGCGCGCTCGCGTACCACGACCTCACGCCCGACGGTCTGCCGCAGTCAAAGGTGTTCGTGCGGACGACGCTCGACAATGGCGACCTGGTGAGCGTCTCCGCGTCGCACGAGCTGGTCGAAATGCTGGTCGATCCGGCGATCAATCTGATGAGCACGGGTCCCGACCCGGCGGCAGTCTACGCGTACGAGAGCGCGGATCCGGTGGAGGCGTTTGCCTTCAACGTCCAGGGCATCCCGATGAGCGATTTCGTCTATCCCGCGTACTTCGAGGATTTCCGCAAGCCCAACTCCGTGAAGTTCGACCAGATGGGCAAGGTCAAACGACCGTTCCAGATACTGGCCGGCGGATACCAGATCATCTTCAAGGACGGCCAGTGGTCCGAGCAATTCGGCTCGCGCGCCAAGGCGCGTGCGTTCCGGCGTGAAGACCGTCGCTTCCATCGCAGCGAGGAGCGCAAGCTGGCCACGCTCCAGCCCGCCGACGAGCGTGCGATCCGCAGGGCCGAGGTGGAGATGGCGAAACAGCAGGCGCAATCCGCTCGCAAGCAAGCGACGATACGTAATGTGCGGATCGGCCGCGCGCCAGGCGACTCCGGCGGCTCCAGACCTTGGCAGCGCAAAGGCAACGGTCCCAGGCGGGTGCTTGTGTCACGCGGTTGACAGATCGGACGGGAGGAGCGCGGGCATGCTCCTCCCATGCGTACCCGTCACAGCTGGCTCGTCAGCCTTCTCGCCCTCTCCGCCCTCTGCTGGCACGCCAGCTCCCGCGCGACTGAATTCACGCTCGACCCGACTCGCACGCTGGTTTCATTCGAGATGCGCAGTCTCGGGACCACCCAGCGCGGCGAATTCGACCGCGCTGCGGGAACCGTGATACTCGACTCAGCGCAGGCCCGCGGCGAGCTCGACATCGTGATCGACGCGCGCTCGCTCAAAGCGGGCAGCGCAGCCACGGCGAACTTCGTTCGCGGCCCTTCGATGTTGAACACGGCGGTGCATCCCGAGATTGCCTATCGCGCGCACCGCATCGTTTTCTCGGCCGGCCGGCCCACGCGGATCGATGGTGAGTTGACGATGCTCGGCGTCACGCGCGCCGTCGCACTCGATGTATCCAGTTACGACTGTACCGGCCATCTCGATCGCCGCTGCACGATCGTCGCGACAGCGAGCCTGAAACGCTCGGCATTCGGCATGACGCGCTACATGTTGTTCGCGAGCGATGACGTGAAGCTGGCAATCCAGGCCGAGGGTGTCAGTCGATCGACGTCCGCGACAACGCGCTCGTGACCTCGCTGGCGATGTCGTCCTGGACCATCAGCTTGTCGGTCAGCGGCCGATCGTAGTTCTCGGACCAGACGACGTAACCGTCATCCGCCCGCACGAGGCGCGCCGCGACGCGCAGCGTCTCGCCCGACTTGCGCACGCTGCCATCGAGCACGTAGCTCACGTGCAGCGACCGGGCAATCTCCGCAACCGGCAATTGCTTGCCTTTGAAATAGAACGACGCGGTCGGCGCCGGCACGCGCAATCCCTTCACTTTGCTCAGCCTGTGGATCAGCTCTTCGGTCATTCCGTCGGCGAACGGCTCCTCGTTCATGCTGTCCGTGAGATCGAGAAACGGCAACACGGCGATGGCCTTCGGGCTCGCGGCGGCTGCTGCGTGGCTGGCCGCATTGCGTTCCGCGACCAGGTAGTAGGTCAGGGAGCCGACGACCAGCAGAATGCCGAGCGCCAGCAGGACATACGTCCGCGAGCTCGCGCGAGCAGGCCGTGGAGCAGCGGGCACGTCGGCCAGCGACTCGACCGGCGCGACCAGCCGGTAACCGAGCCGCGGCACGGTGACGATGTACGCAGGCTGCCTCGCGTCGTCGCCGAGCAGGCGGCGCAGCGCCGCGACCGCCTGATAAACAGAATCCGGCGTCACGACCACGCCTGACCAGACTTGGTCGAGCAGCGCATCGATAGAGACAACTTCTCCAGGCGTTGCGGCGAGACGCAGCAACAGGCGCATCGTGCGCGCTTCCAGCCGGACGCGTTCCTCGCCACGGGCGATTTCGCCGGACAGCGGATTCACGAACCAGTCGCCGATGCGCAGGGTTTTCGGAGGCGGATGCGCCATACGCGCGCAACTATAGCGTCCGCGCGGCCGACGCGGACCGCTTTCAGATGTCTTCAGAGTGTTTCAACCGGGCTTCAGGACTCCCAGGCGGGCGGTCGACAGAGTGCGGCCGTCTCATCCACAGGAGTCGCCCATGATCCTTCGCCTTGCTCTCGCCGCATCGCTCGTGCTCGCCGCCGCGCCGCTCTACGCCACGACCTACACCATCGAGCCCGACTACACGCAGGCTGTGTTCCGCTGGAGTCACCTCGGCTTCTCGAACCCGGCGGCGCAGTTGAGCCAGGGGCAGGGCACCCTCGAATTCGACCCGGCCAATCCCACGCGCGCGGCCGTCAACGTCACGATTGCGCTGTCCAGCTTGAACACCGGCGTGCCGGCGCTCGACGAGCATCTGCGCTCCGAGGATTTCTTCGAGGTCGCAAAATTTCCGACCGCAAGTTTCCGTAGCACGAAGGTGGAGCAGGGCGCAGGCAAGGATCGACTGAAGGTGACCGGCGAGCTCAACCTGCACGGCATCACCAGGCCGGTCACGCTCGATGTCGCCGTGCTCAAGATCGGCGCGAATCCCCGCACTCAGCTACCGACCGTCGGCTTCGAGGCGACCACGACGCTGAAGCGCTCCGACTTCGGCCTCGGCGCATTCGTGCCGCAGGTGAGCGACGAGATCAAGCTGCAGATCTCGAGCCAGGGCGTCGAAGCCAAGGGCTACGCGGAATACCTCAAAAAGCAGGCGGAGAAGAAATAACTCTCGCAAGGCGCAAAGATCGCCAAGGTAAGACATTTGAAGTTGAATCTCTGGTTCTTCTTTGCGTCTTGGCGATCTCTGCGAGAGATTTCTTTTACGGTCCTGCGCCCTGCCAGCTCCGCAGGTTCAAGAACTCGCGGCGTGTGCGGGGGCCGTACGTCGCGAACGACGGATTTGGCGTTTCTGCGTACGCCACGCGGCTGCGCGCCACGGAGTCCCGATCGGTCTCGCGACGGATCTCTGCAGGCGAAAGGTGATACGGCTTCGTGGCGTTGAGACCGAACACCTTCGCGCGCAGTGCGTTCGTCATCGTCGGGTAGCCGTGCTTCTCGCGCAGCTCCGGTGCGATCTGGAACGTGCGGAATGCCTGGATCTGATCCTGCGGCGAGCCGTACCAGATCGAGTCCGTGCCCCACAGCACGTTGTCCTCGCCGATGTACTTGAACAGCTTGCCCATCGCGTGCGCGGCCGAGGTCGGGTTGCGCATCGACAGGAAGCGCCAGGTCGAGCCGAGCTCCGCGTACACGTTGCTGTTGGGCTTCACGCCGGCCTGCAACACGGACGTGATCAGCGCATCGATGCCGTCGGTGCGCTTCGGATCGTACGGACCTTCGTCCTTGTCGATCACGTAACCCGAGTGATAGATCAGGAAGTTGACGTCCGGGAAGCGCTTGGCGATCGGGCCGATGTCGCGCGAAGTCGAGTGCTCGTAGCTCTTCGGACCGAACGCCAGACCCTTGTGGATGGCGATGTTGCGCACGCCGAGCTGGCGCGCGCGCTCGACGAAGGCGATGCCGACGTCGTCGGTCATGAAGAAGCCTTTGCCGTCCGGTCCCCACTGCGTGTACGTCTTGAACGCGACGACGCCGAGCTTGGCGAGCCGCTCCATGTCTTCGACGTCGCCTTTCTGATTCGGGTTGACGCGGCCGTGCAGCAACAGGCGCTTCGTGCCTTCCATCTTGTCCACGATGTCGCGCGTCGCGAGCGCTTCCTCGATCGTCAGCGGCTCGCCTTCGCGCGTCGAGGGCACGAAGCTCAGCACCATGATGTCGGTGTCCGAATCCAGGAATACGTCTTTGACGAACTCGTCGCCGCTGAGGCATTTGAGATAGCTGCGGTCGCCCGGCGTCTTGGACAGCGCGCACTGCGCGTTCGGCATTTGGGCAAGCGGCTTGGCATCGGCCGGCAAGGCGCGCGTCCAGGCACCGGTCGGGTTCACGAAGTGACCCTGCACGTCGAAGATGAACTCTTTCTTGCCGAGCTCCGCCGCTGCGAGTTGCGGTTCGAGCGCGGCCTCCTGCGAGACTTCGAAGAAGCCGCCGTTGCGGCCGACACGCGCGTGCGCGGCGTTGAATGCGAGCAGCGTGGACGCTGCGCCGCAAGCGGAAACGAGAAAGCTGCGACGGCTCTTGTTCAGCCGGCGCGCGAAGCCCTGCGCCCATTCCGACGCGAGCGCGTTCGCATGACGCAGCGATGCATCGAGCGCAACCGGCGCGAACTCGCCGTTGGAGGTCGAGTCGAGCTTGATAGGCAGCCGCTGGCCTTCCGGATCCGCATCGACGCTGGAGACGGGTGTCTTGGACATGACTGCATCCCCCTGACTTATCGCTTTGGGGAGAAAGCCTGCCGCAGGCTTCCGGCCAAGGCAAGAATCGCGAGCAGGAAGCCGGCGCCTTTGATCCCGACGACCCACGCTGCCGGCAGGCACGAAGGATCGGGCTGGTCGAGGCGAGCCAGCTGGCCGAAGAAGCTGGTGTAAGCCATCCCGCAGGTCAGCCCCCACGCGGCGGCCAGCCACGGACGGCCCGTCTCGAGGTTTTTGGCGACGCGCCATGCGCCGTACAGCAGGGCCGCACCCAGCAGCACGTCGTCGAGCCACGAGGGCCAGACACGGACGTCGCCGAGTTGCTGCCAGCGGCGGATCGTTTCGACGATCGGCAGCAACACGCCGAAGCCCAGGGCGAGACGCCGACTGAAGGTGAGATTCATGTGGGCTAGAATACCGCGGTGTTCCCCGTCGAGCTCATTCTCCGCGTGATCGGTGTAGCGCTTCTGGCGCTCGTCGCGGTGAGTGTGCTCCGCACGCGCGAACGCACCCATCGCACGCGATCGGTCGCTTGGCTCGCGGCTAGCGTTGCAGCCTTCATGCTCACGTCCATGCCGGGTGCGGATCGCATTTTCGGCGCATTCATCTATCCGCTCACTGCGTTGTGCTCGACGCATCCGGTGTGGTTCTGGATTTGTGCGCGGGTGCTGTTTTCGGATCGCGCGACGCTGCGTACGAGCGATGTGATTTGCCTGGGTGCGATGGGTGTCGCCGGCGTGCTCTATCAGTCTCAGTTGCCAGCGGACAGTACCGATACGGCGGTGCGCGTGCTCGGGGTCGCCTTCGCAGCATCGGGTCTCGCCTTTGCATGCCTCGCGCCGTTGACCGTCTACTTCGGGATGGCGGGTGATCTGGATCTGCGGCGCCGGCAATTGCGTCAGTGGTTCGTGCCGGTCGTCTCGATTTATCTGGCAGCGGTGCTCGTCACGCAAGCCATCGTGATGTTCCAAGGAGGCTCGACGCCGCGGACGCTGGTGCTGCTCAACCTCGTCGTCATCGACGTGGCCGCCGCGATCGCGTTGTCGACGTTCGTGCAGTTGCGTGTCGTGAACTGGATCGCCGCGGTCGACATACCGCCGGCAGTCGCGCTGAGCCGCCTGGAGGAAAGCGTGCTCGAGCGCCTGAACCGCCGCTTCGTGGCCGAGCGCCTGTATGCGCGCGAAGCGCTGACGATCGCGCAACTGGCGACCCTGCTCGGCACGCAGGAGCATGTGTTGCGGCGGGTCATCAACCAGGGGCTCGGGTTCCGGAACTTCAACGACTTCCTGCATACGCACCGTTTGAAGGAAGCGGCCGGGCGGCTCGGCGATCCGCAGCTGCGGCGCATCCCGGTGCTGACGATCGCTCTCGAAGTCGGCTACGGCTCGATCGGGCCGTTCAATCGCGCGTTCAAGGAGCGCTTCGGCGTGACGCCGACCGAGTATCGGCGGCAGAACTCGACGCCGCACGCACCGTTTCCGGAATCGGCCTGAATCGATGAGCTTTCGGCAAGCCGCCGGGCGGCCTGCCGTGACAGCGTGCGCGCTCCGTTCTGCTCACGGAGCCACTCATGAGACTCATCTCCATCTATCTGACGGCGCTCGTCGCTCTGGCAGTTCCGCCAGCACAGGCCGCCGAAACACATCCCGGCCTCGACACTGAGTACGGCGAATTGCTGCCCGGCGACGGCTCACGGCTACGCACGATCGTGACTCGTCCGAAGAACAGCACCGGGCGATTGCCCGCTGTTCTCTTCGTCCAATGGCTGTCCTGCGACAGCATCGAGTTGGCTCCGGATGCCAAGGACGGTTGGAGCGTCATGCTCAGACGCCTCATCACCGAGTCCGGGATGCTCTGGCAGCGCACGGAGAAATCCGGCGTCGGCGAAAGCAAGGGAACGCCGTGCGCCCAGCTGGACTACGAGACTGAGTTGGCGCATCACCGCGCAGCGCTTCGCCAGCTGCAGGCGCGTCCCGGCGTCGATCCGCGGCGCATCGTGGTCTATGGCGCGAGCATGGGCTCGAACTACGCGCCGCTGGTCGCGTCAGGCCAGAACGTCGCCGGCGTGGTCGTGTGGGGCGGCGGTGCTCAGACATGGTTCGAGCGCATGCTCCGGTTCGAGCGCAATGCATTGGAGCTGGGAGATACCGATCCGCAGGCGCTCGCCGGTGAGGTCAATGCACGCGCGCAGTACTTCGCCCGCTACCTATTGAAGGGCGAAACACCGGCCCAGATTGCCGCGAGCGATCCGAAGCTCGGCGAAGTCTGGCGCCGCATCGTCGGCACGAGCGACACCGGTCACTACGGCCGACCGTTCGCATTCCATCAGCAGGCGCAGCGACAGAACTGGGCCGGCGCCTGGCAGCGCGTAACCGCACCCGTTCTGGTGCTCTACGGCGAGTACGACTGGTTCGAGTCGCGCGACGCCGCGCGGCTGATCGCGAATATCGTCAACAACCGTCAGCCCGGCTCGGGGACATTCAAGGAATTGCCTCAGCTCAACCATCACTTCACGGGCTACGCGAGTCCGCGGGATGCGTATCGCGAGACGAATGGCAAGGAGAACGCAGAGCCTGCAGTGAGGGCGATTCTCGACTGGCTGTCGCAGATCGGCGTGCGCTGACGCTCAGTTGGCGCGGTCCAGCTCTTTGTAGTACCTGAAGATGCCGTCTTCGTTGAACGCGATGCGTCGCGGCGACTTCAGGTAGGACGCGATTCGCGGCAACGCTGCGACCCGGTCGCGCAGCGCGATGAGTTTTGGATACTTCGCCTCGTGCTTGTGCATCCAGCGCGGGAACGCGTAGCGCAAGCCTTCGACGATCTGGAACAGCGACAGGTCAGCGTACGAAGGCTGCTTGCCGTTTACCCACTTCGCGCCGGCACGCTCCAGGACCTTTTCGAAGTAGCCGAGAAACTTCGGTATGCGGCTCTTGCGAAAAGCCGCCGTGCGCTTTGCAGCTGCGGCCTTCTGATCCTCGTAGTACTCGTCCAGGCTGATCGGGTGATGTGTGTCGTGCACCTCCGCCACGAAGTCGGCGATCGTCAGCTGCAATTGGTGCGTCCAGAGCCACCCGGCTTCGCCTTCAGGCGCGAGGCCATGGCGTCGGCCCAGAAAGAGCAGGATGTTCGCAGTCTGCGCGATGACGAGTTTGCCGGCTTTGAGATAGGGCGGCGCGAACGGAATCGTGCGCGGATGCGCTCGGTCGAGCGATTCGTACAGCGCCTCTTCGCCGCCGCCGTCAGCCTCCGGCAGGCGCGCGACGTCGACGTAGGGAATTCCCGCGTATTCCAGCGCGAGGCGTACGAATTCGCCGCGCCCCGGAATCGACGGCCAGTAGTGCAGCTGGTACTTGGATTTCATGCACAAATTATGTCTCGTAGCGCCTAACTGTTCCTGCTGCCGCGAGAAATTGCCTGAACGGCAGCTGTCCAGAATCGTTCAGTCTCGGATCAGGCGCTGCGCCCGATAGTGCGCCCCAAGGCCGGCTCGTCCGGTCAGTCCGGGAGATCGAAATGAAACGTCTGTTCGCTGCTACGGCTGTTGCGCTCACGCTTTTCAGCGGCGTCGTTACCACGGCGCAGGCCGACAATCGCGACCGCAACCACAACCAGCGCCACGATGACCATCGCGGCGATCGGCACAACGACCGTCACGACAATCGGTACGACAACCGACACGACAATCGACAGCACGATCAGCGGAATGATCGACGCTACGACCATCGCAACGACTGGCGTAATGACCATCGCAACGACTGGCGTAATGACCATCGCAACGATTGGCGCTACGACCACCGTAACGATCGCCGTTATGACCGTCGCGACTGGGATCGCAACTACGGCTTCCGTCACTACGACGGTCGCCGCTACAACTACGGTCGCTATGTGCGTCCGTCGGGCTACTACTACCGCTCGTGGCGCTACGGCGATTACTTGCCGCGCGGCTACTACTCGAGCCGGTACGTGGTGAACGACTACCACCTGTATCACTTGCATCCGCCGCCGTACGGTTATCACTACGTGCGCGTCGACCACGACGTCGTGCTCGCCGCAATCGCCAGCGGCATCGTGGTCTCGGCCGTGTTCGGAATCTTCAACTGAAGGCGCCGCTCCCTCCCTGTTTTACCTCCCCTACGGGGGAGGCCAGGGAGGGGGCATTTCTCAGTTGCCGGGCCAACCGCCCGGTGGCGACGCGGCACTGGCAACTTCGCGATACGCCTTCCATCCATCACCCGTGTTCCGGAACAGAACCAGATACGTATCGTGCAGCTGCTGCGCGGCGCTGGCCCCTTCGGGCGTGTACGTCGTAATCGAAGTCCCAAACTCGTAAGCCCATTCGCGGCTCAGTGCCACGACTTCAATCGGCTTGATCGCGATCGTGGCGCCAGGCGGGAAGGGCGCTCCTTTCGCTGCCGCCGCCATGGCATTCCAGTCAGGCGCACCCGGCTGCACCATCACGGCGCCCTGCGCCAACAGCGGTGTCAGCGCCTCAGCAGTGCCGGAAGCGACGCCGGTTTCGTACCTTGCGCGAAGCTTGTCGATCTCGGCCCGGATCGACGCCTGCTCCGCTGCAGTGAGTGGGGCGGAGGTGTCGCGTTGGCATCCTGCGAGGCTGACCGTCGCGATGAGGACGCAGATCCATGGATTCATGGTGGACCTCCTGGACAGTAGGATGGGCGGGCGTCGAGTGTACGCGCCGTTCGCCACGATGCGGCGACCGCTCACCACAAATCCGCTTCCGCCCGCCGCCGCCACCCTACATTGGCTGCAGAGTTGGCAAACGGAGCCTTCGTCATGCGGTTCGCATTCATTCCCTGGGTCGTGCTCTCGACGGCCGCGGTCGCTGCCGGTGAGGTCACGGTGCCGTGTTCATGCGACGAGTCGCACGAGCCGGCCGAGGCGGTTGAAACGATGACGCGCGACATCTCGCTTGGCGCGAACTCTCGCGCCGAGTCGCTGGAGTCCGTGGGAGGCTCCATCACGTTGCGGCGTGATGCGCACGTCCGCGGCGATGTCGAAACCGGTCGCGGCGATCTCGTGCTCGAACCCGGCTCCGAGATCTCCGGGAAGCTCTCGAACAACAGTGGCACGATCCGCATCGACGGTGCGCACGTCGGCGGCTTGGTGTCTACAACCGACGGGGACATCTACGTTGGACCGGACTCGCGGCTCGACCGCGGCATCCTGGTGCACAGTCGCGATGTAGTCGGGCTGTCGCTATTCGACCTGAAGCTCGGCGTTCCGGTGGGCCGCAGCACGCCGCCCCGTGTGGTCATCGGACCGCGCGCCAAGGTGATGGGCACATTGCGCTTCAAGCGCAAGGTCGAGCTGCTGGTGAGCGAGAGCGCGACGATAGAACGCGTGGAAGGCGCGACGCCCGTGATGTTCGCGACCGAGGAACCGCCGCCGTCGGTGATCACGAATTGATCACACGCTCATCAGCGTCTTGAACACGCGCGCCTGGCGCCGCGAAATCTCGACCTCCGGACCGCCGCGCAATTGCACGTGCAGCTGGCCGCTGGTACCCGGCTCGACGGACTCGATGAACTCGACGTTGATGATCTGGCGCCGGTTCGCGCGGAAGAAGCGCTGCGGGTCGAGGCGTTCCTCGAGGCTGCTGAGCGGACGGCCGAGCAACGGCCGAACTTCCCGCCAGTGCAGCCTCACGTAATTGCCCTCGGCGACGATCAAACACACCTCGTTCAGCGGCACGAACCAGCAGCGCGCGCCGTCGCGAATGAACAGTCGCTCGACGAGCTGCGTGGCGGGCGCGGCGCTCCGAGTCGGTAGCGGTCCGCGAGCGCGGGCGAGCGCGCCGGCGAGTCGTTCCGGCTCGATCGGCTTGAGCAGATAGTCGAGCGCGTTGACCTCGAATGCCTGCACGGCGTGATCGTCGTAGGCCGTCGTGAAGATCACGCGCGGCACATGCTCCAGCTTTGCCAGCAGATCGAAGCCCGTGCCGCCCGGCATCTTGATGTCCAGAAACAGCAGCTCCGGCGTGCTCGCCTCGATCTCCCTGGCGGCTTCGACGATGTTGCCCGCTTCGGCGACGATCTCCACCCACGGAAACTCGGCCAGCAGCCGGCGCAGCTCGCGCCGGGCCAGGGGCTCATCGTCGACGATCATCGCTCTCATGCGACATGACCTTGTGGAATGCGAATGCGCGCGAGCGCGCGAGCGGGATCCGAGAGATCGAGATCGAGCGTGCCGGCGGCGCCGAACAGCAATCGCAGCCGCTCGGCAGCGTTGCGCAGGCCGACACCATGCGACGGCGATTGGCTGGGCGTCGCAGGGCGCGGGTTCTCGACTTCGATGAACAGTGCGCCCTCGCGGAGTTCCGCGCTGATCCGCAGCACGCCTCCCCGTGGCAATTCGGCGATGCCGTGCTTGATCGCATTCTCGACAACGGTTTGCAGCAGCATCACGGGAATGTGCGCCACGCGCGCTTCGAGGGCGATCGTGCGGTCGATGCGCAGCCGTTCGCCGAGCCGCAGCGATTCGAGCTCCAGATAGTCCGCGACAATTGCCAATTCTCGCTCCAGCGAGACGACTTCTTCCTGGCCCGCAGTCAGTGTATAGCGCAACATTCGCGCCAGCTGGGTCACGGCGTTCTGTGCGCCGGTCGGATCGTCCGCGATCAGCGCGCGCACGCTGTTCAGCGAATTGAACAGGAAGTGCGGATTGAGCTGCGACTTGAGGACTCGCAACTCGGCGACCTTCAGCGCGTGTGCCAACTCGGACTGGCGCAGCACGGCGCGGTGCCGGTCGCGCACCGAGGTGATCCCGAAGTACAGGCCCATCCAGAACGCGAAGGCGGCGCTCCAGTTGAGGGTCCGGACCAGCAGGTCCATGCGCACCAGCCAGAGGCCGGGCTTGCCCGCGAGCTCGCCGATCGCCGCCTGATCCTCGGGTCCGCCGCCCCACAGCATCGCGATGGACATGAAACCCATGATGACCGCGATCGGAAATCCGAGAATGAAGGATGTAGCCAGCACTCGTGGTACGAGAGCGGCGATACGGAGCGTCTCCCAGCGGTGTCGCTTGATGTACCGGCGTAGCAGGTGAGTGAGCAGGAGCGCGAGTGCATTGAGCAACGTGGCTTCGAATGCGATCTGCAGCGTCGGTCCGGCGTTGTCGCGCGACATCCCCGTGACCGTCTGACCGAAGGTGTTCAGTCCCCATCCGAACAGCTGGCAGAGCCAATACGCCCACACGTTATTTCAGCCCTTCTTCGCCGTCAGCTGCTTCAGCAACTCGGCTTCGCGCTCCGGCCTGAGGCCCACAGCCAGCTTCTGACGCTGTTCAGCGGGACGCTTGTTGTTCCACTCCAGCGTGTCGCGCACGGTCGTTTCGAGATCGCGGAAGCGCAAGCCTTGCTGTACGGCGCGCGCCGAGCTGACGAGCAGCGCACCCGCGAACGGACCGGTCGACGGCAGCCAGATCGGAATCTCGCCTTTCGCCATCAGGCCGTTCTTCTGGATGAACTCTGCATCGGCCCACACGAACGTCGCGTTCGAGCCGCTGACGCGCTTACCCGCTTCCATCAGCTCGCCCATCGTGTGCGCGCCAGGTGGCGTGCATGCGTTGAAGCGGCCGGCCGGACGCTGTTCTGCGCAACGACGCACGAACGCTGCGAGATCGCGCACGTCGATGTATTGCAGCGGATCGTTGGCGCTACCGGGCGCAAGAACCTGGCCGCCGCGCGCAGTCCGTGCGACCCAGTACGTGAAGCGATCGGTGCTGTCGCCGGGACCGACGACGTAGTGCGGCCGCACGATCGTGGAGCGAGCTCCATAAATGCTCTCGACGACCTGTTCGCAGCCGGCTTTAAGGCCCGGATAGGTTTCGTTGGTGACTTCTTCCACCGTCGCGGCCGGCGGCGCAGCGACTTTGTCGTCCTCGTCGAGCCCCGGCTTCGGGAATGTGCCGTACACGGAGATGCTCGAGATGAAGAGGTAGTGGCGGACATGGTCCTTGAGCAGGTCCGCGCTCAGCTTGACCTGGCGCGGTACGTAGCCGGAGTCGTCGATGACCACATCCCAGTCGCGACCCTTCAGTGCGTCGAGCTTGCCGTCGCGGTCGCCGATCAGCGTTTCGAGATCCTTGAACAGCCCTGGATTGCTCTTGCCGCGGTTGAAGAGCGTGATCTGATGTCCGCCGGCCTGCAGTGCCTGCACGAAGTGCGGTCCAAGGAAACCGGTGCCGCCGAAGATAAGCACGCGCAGCTTCTGCTGCTGGGCGAACGTGCGACCGCTGGCCAGAGTGGCGGCCGCCGCTGCAGTGAACAGCTGGATGGCTTCACGTCGCTTCATGGGTATCCCTCGCCGGTGATGAGTCCGCAGCGTGAATGTAAAGCCAGGCGGGCTGCGGACGGAAGTTCGTGTCGAACGGTCGGATCGGCCGGCTCAAAGGTCGAGCCGCAGGAAGGCGGAACCCTCGATCGGATTGAAGCGGTAGGCGGTCGTCGGCCGGAAGCCGAGCGCCGAGTACAGCGCCTGCGCCTCTTTCATGAACGGCAGGGTGTCCAGCAACACGCTTCCATAGCCGATGTCCCGGGCGACGACGATGATGCGTTCGACGAGCACCCGGCCGAGGCCGCGCCCCCGGGCGGCGGGGACGACGTAGAGGCGCTTGATCTCGCCGCTGTCTGCCGAGAACTGTCGCAGGCCGATGCAGGCGAGGTATCGGCCTGCTTCCTCGGCGAGGAGGAAAGCGCCGCCAGGTGCGGCGTATTCAGTGGTGAAGTGCTGCAGCTCCTCGTCGAAGTGCTGAAAGGAGAGGTCGACGTCCAGAGAGGCGGCGTACTCGCGTACCAGCCGTCGCGCTTCGTCCCATTCGCGAGGCGTTGCGGCCTGGAGCAATCGGACTGAAACGCCGGCGTTGGAAGTCACCAGCTCATTTTACGGAGCCGTCGGAACAGAACACGCAACAGTCGCCGCTCTTCGGGCGCAGCACAGTTGCACAGCTGTACCGGTGGCTCATGGCCTGAACACGGCGCGAAATGCCATCAGCGCGGCCGCATGGTAGATCGTCGAATGCTTCTCTTCGGGAAATCGCTCGAAGCGCCATAGCAGTCCCGACGGCCCGTTCGCTGCCTGCAGCGCCGCGTGCAGACGTTCTGTCCCGTCGCCGCGCTCTTCGCCGCTGCTCGCGAACCACAGCCACTTGCTCGCCTTGGGCTGCCCGCGCAGTCGCTCAGGTGCGCTCTTCACCAGGGCGCCATCGTTCCACCACAGGCTCGGATCGATCGCGATGTACGTATCGAACAGGTCGGGCTCGAGCAGGAACGTCTCGATCACGAACAGTCCAGCCAGCGATTCGCCGACGATCGCTGTCTCGTCAGTCGTTCGATAGCGCGCCTTCACCTCCGGCAGCAACTCGCCGCGCAGAAACTTGCGGAACAGCGCAGAGCCGCCGACGCGCGGCGCGATCTTCCTGTCTTCCTCGTTCTGCGTCGGGCCGGTCAGATCGCGGCGCCGTTCGGTGTTCTCGATGCCGACGAGCACGAACGGGCGCATCGTGCTGTTACCGACAGAGACTTGCACCAGTCCGGCGATGTGCAGGAAGTCCTCGGCGAGACCGCCATCCGGCATGTACAGCACCGGGAATCGTTTGTCGGCCGCTTCGACGTAGCCCGGCGGCAGGTAGACGTTGATGCGTCGTGTCTCGTTCAGCACCTTCGATTGCAACGTGAACGTCTCGCCGATCGCGAGCGGCGCGGGCTGCTCCGCTGCGTGAACGACGCTGCACGCGAGCAGCTGGCAGCTCAGGACCGTAAGTACACATTGAGCACGCATGGGTCGCACTCTATCATCGCCGCTACTGGATACCGGAGACGCAGATGAAACTTCGGGCCATCATTGCCACCGTTGCGTCGCTCATCGCGTGGCTGCCATTGCAGGCCGCGGCGCCGAACATGGGCGTCATCTCGTTCGAGAACTCCGGTGCGCCCGCCGCTCAGGCAGATTTTCTGACGGGCATCGCCGCGCTTCACAACTTCCAATATCCACTCGCTGCGCGAGCTTTCCAGCGTGCACAGGCCGCCGATCCCGAGTTCGCGCTCGCATACTGGGGCGAGGCGATGTCGTACAACCACGCGGTCTGGCAAGAGCAGGACCCGGTCGCGGCGCGCGCGGCACTCGCGAAGCTCGGTCCCACGCCGCAGGCTCGTGCAGCGAAAGCGAAGACCGAACGTGAGAAAGCGTATCTCGCTGCCGGCGAAGTCTTGTTCGGCGACGGCGAGAAGGCCGATCGCGACCGGCGCTATGCGTTCGCGATGGAACAGCTGCACGCGAAATATCCGGACGATGTCGACGCGACGTGTTTCTACGCACTGGCCCTGCTCGGCACGTCGCACTCGGGCCGGGACGTGCCGACGTACATGCGTGCTGCAGCACTCATGGAAGAAGTATTCGAGCGCAATCCGCAGCATCCCGGCGCCGCGCATTACCTGATCCATTCGGTCGACGACTCCGTGCACGCGCCGCTCGGGCTGCGCGCCGCATATGCGTACGCGAAGATCGCCCCGGATTCGCCGCACGCCCAGCACATGACCTCGCATATCTTTCTCGCGCTCGGCATGTGGGACGAGACAGTCGCCGCGAACGAGCGGACCATTCAGTTGATCAACGAGTTCATGCGCGCCCGCAACAAGGACGCGCCACTGCTCGGCTGCGGCCATCCCGTTACGTGGCTGTCGTACGCCTATCTGCAACAGGGTCGGTTCACCGATGCCCGGCGGCTGGTCGATGGCTGCGGCGAGGAGATGCGCAGCCATCCGGTGATGCCGGAGCATGAGATGGGTGTGCAGAGCGCCCTCGATTCGGACAGCAGCTCCGCTGCCTCTTTTGCAGCGATGCGCTCGCGATATCTGATCGACTCCGGCGACTGGTCGGGGCCGGTTGCCGCGCTGAAAGTGAACGTCGAAGGCCTGATCACTGCGGAGTTCACGCGCGACTGGGTCGATGCCTACAGTGCCGTTCGCTCCGGCAAGCTCGACGCTGCAGTCGCCGCGATCGAGCGTTCGAAGAATTCCACGAAGCGCTATGTCGCGGCGGCGACGGCTGCAGGAATCGCTCCCGACGCACCGGGACAGCGGCTGGCGAAAATCGAACAACAGCAACTCGACGGACTGCTGTTGCTGAAGCGTGGCCGCACCAATGAAGCTATCGCGCTCCTCGCGGCAGCGGCCGCGGGCGAAAGCGCGAGCCCGATGGAATTCGGTCCGCCGTCGCTCGACAAGCCGGCGAACGAGCTGCTCGGCGAAGTGCTGCTCGAACACGGTCGCGCACAGGAAGCGTGCAAGGCGTTCGAAGCGGCGCAGGTGCTCGCGCCGGGTCGCGGCCAGTCGCTCATCGGCTTGTCGAAGTGCGCGCGGCAGATGGGCAATACTGAAGTTGCCGACAACGCCGACGCTCGCCTTGCGAAAGTTCGCCTGCGCGAAGCGCTGACGGCCAGTCCCTAGTTTTCTGGTCGAAAGCGGCCAAGGCCCTTTCGACAACGCCGTCAAAAGGCGTGGCTTTTGCCGGCTAGTCACACTTCTTACATAACCGCGTTGACACCGTCCGCCGCGCGAGCGCACGCTGCTCGCGCTGCAAAAGGCACACCTCTCGAAAGGGAGGGTCGCAAAGCTACCGGTCTAACGGGATCCTTCCTATGACAGCGGGGTTGCCAGTGAGCGATGTGTGAGCGCTATGTCATGCCGGACGCGGAGCAGGCCGAAAGGGAGTTCGGCGTCGTGCGCCGCTGGTGGCAATTCTCTCCCAGCTTCAACGTCGGACCGGCGCGCTACGTCCCCATCATTCGCATGCATGACGGCCAGGTCGAAGGCGTCATGCTGCGCTGGGGCCTGATTCCCGGCTGGGCGGAAACGGACGCCGCCAAGGCATGCGCAGTCACCGCGTCGATCACCGAGATCGAGCACGCGGCCGCGACCCGCGGCGGCTGGGAGCTCGGACGCCGCTGCATCGTGCCGATGTTCGGCTTCTACGCCTGGCAGCTCACTTGGCAAGGTCACCGTCAGCCGTTCTTCGTGCGTCTCGTGAATCGGCCCGTGTTCGGCGTGGCCGCCGTGTGGGATCGCACCGAGGCCGAGGGCGGCGACGACGTGATCGAGAGCTGCGCGCTGATCACCGTGCCGCCGAATCCGCTGTTGGCGGAATTACAAGGATCGGACAATGAGATGCCGGCGATCCTCGATCGCCGCGACTATGCGGTCTGGCTGACTGCGGCGCCTGCGGTCGCGAAGACCGTGCTGAAGCCGCTGCCGCACCAGCATATGGTCGCGCACCCGGTGAGCCCGCGGATCAATTCCTTTCTCTATGACGACGAGCACCTGATCCGCCCGATCGGGAACATTTCCCTACCCGTGTCGGTATGACAAAGGTCCAGATTCCGATGTGGGGAAAAGATGCTGTCGCTGCGCTGTGCGCGCTGGGTTGCGGGGGTGTTCGTACTCCCCATCGTCATCGCGTGTTCGAACGGCACAGGTTCCGTGGACGAGAAGGATCCGCCGACTCCGCCTGCGCCGGGAGCGCAAGATAGCTTCACGATCGGCGGCAATGTCAGCGGCCTGGCCGGCAGCGGGCTGGTGCTCCAGAACAACGGCGCTGGCGACTTGGCCGTATCTGCAGACGGTGCCTTTACCTTCACCACCCGCGTCGCAACGGGCACGACCTACAACGTCGCTGTCCTCACTCAACCTACAGCGCCAGCGCAGACCTGCAGCGTCGCCCGCGGCAGCGGCAGCGTTGCGAGCGCAAACGTCGCCGACATCGCGGTTACGTGCGCCACCGGGCAGTTCTCGATTCGCGGCACCGTCTCGGGCCTGACGGGTTCGGGCCTGGTTTTGCAGAACAACGGCGGTAATGACCTGCCGATCTCCGCCAACGGGCCGTTCTCCTTCGCCAACCGGCTGATCGACGGTGCAACCTATTCGGTAGTCGTGCGCACGCAGCCGAGCGGGCAGAACTGCATCGTGCGCAATTCGACAGGCACGATCAGCAGTGCCGACGCGACCAACATCGAAGTAGCGTGCAGCTCGAACGGCTTCACGATCGGTGGCGCTGTCTCGGGGTTGGCCGGTGCGGGCCTGGTGTTGCAGCTCAATCGCGGCAACAACCGGTCGATCGTCAGCAGCGGTCCGTTCGCGTTCGCGACGACTGTGCAGAACGGCGCCGGTTACGAAGTGACTGTGCTCACGCAGCCGAAGAATCCGGCTCAGCAGTGCACGGTCGGCAACGGCTCGGGCACGGTATCGGGAAGCAACGTCACCAACGTTGCAATCAACTGCGTCAGCAGCAGCTTCACCGTCGGCGGTACGGTGAGCGGTCTGTCCGGCTCAGGCCTGGTGCTGACCCTCAACGGCGGCAACGATCTGCCGCTTGGTGGCGACGGCAGCTTCACGTTCGCAACGCCGTTACCGAGCGGATCGCAGTATCGCGTGAGAGTCGCGACGCAGCCTGCGAACCCGACGCAAGTGTGCACGGTCGCCGGCGGCGATGGCACGATCGGCAGTGCCAACGTCAACAACGTGCGGGTCAGCTGCGCGTCGAGCACATTCGCCGTCTCGGGGACGGTCAACGGGCTCATGGGCCACGGCTTGGTTCTGCAGAACAACGGCGCCGACGATCTGGCCGTGAACGCCGACGGCACATTCAGATTCCCGACCAAGCTGGCGAGCGGCGCGCAGTACAACGTCACGGTCCGAACGCAGCCCTCCGATCCGACTCAGTCGTGCACGGTGACCAATCCCCGCGGCACGATCGGCAGCTCCGATGCCGGCAATGTGTTCGTGAGCTGCAGCACTGCCGATTTCACGATCGGCGGCACAGTGAGCAATCTCGAAGGGTCGGGCCTGGTCCTGCGGAACAACGGCGGCGACGACCTGACGATCGATGCCGACGGTGCCTTCCACTTCGATACCGCGCTGCCGAGCGGCGCGCGTTACGACGTGAGGATCGCCGAGCAGCCTCGCAATCCGGACCAGACCTGCACGGTGGAGCGGGGCGCCGGCACCGTCGGTGACAGCAATGTCACGAATATCGCCGTCACGTGCGAGACGCGCGGCTTCAGCGTCGGCGGCAAGGTCATGCGTCTGCGTGGCCTTGGCGGCCTCGTCATCCAAAACAACGGTGGCGACGATCTGCAGATCGCGGCGGAGGGGCGCTTCACGTTCCCGACCCAGCTGCCAAGCGGCGCTTCGTACAACGTCACGATCAGGCAGCAGCCGCTGTTCGCCAGCTGCGAAGTACGCCATGGATCCGGCACGATCGAGGACAAGAACATCGACGATGTCGAGGTTCGTTGCGACCGGTGACGCAGTAGTCCGGATCCTGTAAAAATGCGGCATGTCGCCGCGCCTCGCCTGGATCCTCGTCGCCAGCCTTGCGCTGCCTGCTGTCTCGCTCGCGCAGGCAGCCGCAGAAGAAGAGGTCGTCAAAGCGATTCACGCCCGGCTCGAGGCAGTCCGCCGCAACGACCTGGCCGCATGGGCAACTCTCGTCGCGGACGACATGATGGCGCCGGTGGAGGGCCCGACCCGCTCCAAGCAATCCTGGCTTGCGCAACACAAGTCGTGGCCGCGGGAAGTGAGCTACTGGTACGGGCCGCTGCAGGACGTGAAGGTGCGCGTCGACGGCGACACCGCAATCGCGACGTATCACTCCGATCAGTTGACCGAAATTGGCGGCCAGACGACCTCCGTTCACAAGTGGCAGATCGAGACCCACGTGCGCCGCAACGGCCGCTGGCTGTTGCTCGGCGTGGCCGACGGCCTGATTCCGCCCGAGCCGAAGACCGCGAAGATCGAGGCGTCGATCCTCGATGCTTATGTCGGCCGCTACGAATGGGCGCCGACGCTGGTTTCGAAGATCGAGCGCAAGGGCGACCGCCTGCTGGAGCATCTCGGCGCCGGCGAACCGGTCGAGTGGCGGCCCGAGACTGCAACGACGTTCTACATGCCGGGTGCCGCGGCCGGCGGCGACACCTCGCGCATCACCTTCGCAAAGGATGCGGGCGGCCGCATCACGCACTACATTTACCGCGAGCTCGGCGCGACCGACCGCATCGTGAAGAAGATCGAGTAATGGACATGGGCCTGCGCAAAATCATCGTGCTCGCGGTCGCTGTCGCCGTCTCGGCCGCGGCGTGGGGACAAGTTACGAAGTTGCAGACCACGGTGAAGCATCGGCCGACGTTCGTCGACTCGGACTTCGGTCAGATCGCGAAGTACGTCGGCGAGCTGACCAGCCGCACGTTCGAGCTGGAGCCGGGCGTGTGCGCGCAGGTGACGGCGCAGTGGAGCAAGTCGCTCACGTCGGAGGAGTTCTACGCGGCGTTCCTCGATATCGCCCGCGCGCTGGGTTACGTCGTGGTCGAAGAAGGCCTCGTCACCAAGATCCAGCTCGCCGCCGACACACCGAAGGACCCGACGCCGCCGTGCCGCCGCTATCCCGTGCGTAATCAGGGACAGAACTAATTTTTCGGGAGTCGCGCCGATGATCAAAGTGCTCTGCTGCGCCTGTTTCGTCCTGGTCAGCGCAGTGGCGGCGGCCCAGTCGCAGCCGAATGCTACGCATACGCTCTACTTGATTCGCCATGGCGCGTACGTCGCAGATCGCAATGCCGATCCGCAGCTCGGTCCCGGCATCACCGCGCTCGGCGTGGCGCAGGCGCGGCTGATCGCCGCACGATTGAGCGGGGCCGGCGTTGCCTTCGACTCCATGACGTCGAGCACCTTGCAGCGTGCTCGCGATACTGCGGCAGTGATGCACGAGACGCTCGCGAGCGTGCCCGTTGCCCAATCGGCGCTGCTCAGGGAGTGCACGCCGCCAGGGCTCGAAGCTGCCGAAGGTGAAGTGGCGAGCGAGCAAACGGCGTGCGCGAGGCAGCTGGACCAGGCCTTCGCGGAATTCTTCACCGTCGCCAGGAACGCGAAGCGCAACGACATCCTCGTCGCTCACGGCAACGTCATTCGCTACCTCGTGATGAAAGCGCTGAAGGTCGATCCGCGCGCCTGGCTCGGAATGTCCGTGGCGCACGCGAGCCTGACCGTCATTCAGGTGCAGCCGGACGGCTCGACGAAGGTGCTCGCCGTCGGCGACAGCGGGCACATTCCGAGCCCGCTGCTCAGCTGGGGCGACGCCAGCGATCGTCAGTTGTCGGTGCCGACCCGCTGACTGAGCGCGTGCGGATTCACCTCGGTCTTCGCCAGTGAGCTGAGGTCCAGGTCGAACTGCCGATCGCTCTCGGCATAGGCATGGAAGCGCTCGGCCTGATCCATGAGGCCCAGAGCCTTGGCATGCGCGGCCAGGGTCCCGTAGCTCGTGATCAGGTAGTGCACCATGTGCTGGAGCGTGGCGACCAGCACGACGTCACGCACGTTGGTCGTGCAGTTCTCGGCGATCCGGCTCGCTTCGTGCACCAGCGCGCGCATCACCGGG
Organism: Steroidobacteraceae bacterium; assembly: GCA_035606615.1. GTDB lineage: Bacteria > Pseudomonadota > Gammaproteobacteria > Steroidobacterales > Steroidobacteraceae > Steroidobacter. The sequence goes on along the minus strand of DATNFA010000116.1, from coordinate 13,656 downwards.
TTGCGATGACCGCTGCTGCCTTCGTGCTCGGCACTGCGCCGGCGCAGCGCTCCCACGTACTGGCTCACTCGCTCCGCGAGCGGCCCATTGAGCAGCGTGACCCAGATTTCGTCGACGATGGCGCACGCCTGGATTTCTGCACTTCGCAGCTCGCGCAACTCGGTTTGGTAGACCGCATCCATGCTGTCGATCGCGGGCTCCACGCCCAGGCCTGCGCGGATCCGCAACCATTGCTCATTGAGCGCTTCCCGCGGCGACTTCACGCCACCGGCGGCGGCTTCGGCCGCCGGCTCGACCACGCGAAACCGGCTGAACAATCGAGTACTCATGGCTGATCTCCTAACCTTCCTCGCGCGCCGGCTCGACCGAGACCTCGGTGCGTGATTCGACATCTGTGTTGTAGATCATTCGGTACAGCTTCCAGTCGCCGCCGATCCGGCGCCAGACGTGCAGGTATTTGCCTTCTTCCACATCCGAGCCGCGGCGCACGTTGCGGATGCGGTAGCGGCCTTGCTCGACGCCGAGATCGCCGCTCACCAGCGTCATCTCCGTGTCCGTGTCGTACACGAACCTCGGCGTGATCGTGTCCTGGAAATAAGCCTCGATTTCCTTGTGGCCGCGGATGGCGGGACCGTGCTGAGGCAGGATCTGCGCGTCGTCGGCGAAGACAGCGACGCTGCCCGCGATGTCGTGACGGGTGATCGCCTGTTCCAACGCACTGGTGACGTCGGCAGGCAACGTCTCGTCGCGAGAGCAGCCGCAGATCGCGGCGGCGCACAAGATGCACGTCGCAAAGCTGCTGACCTTCATCGCACGCCTCCCGGGAGCGGGCGAGGGGTCCGTCGACGGCTACAGTCGCGTCGGCGGCCTGAGCCTCAGCCCCCGAATACGAAAGTGAACAACACCGATCGGGGTCGAGCTTAGTCCCTTGCGTGCGTGCTGGCTATTGCGCCGTTACACTGCGCGCCCGCGAGAACCGCTGGAAAAAACATGCATGTCGAGCTCGAGCCGATCGGCCATGTGAGGGCGCCCCGGCCGCATGCGGAGGACGACTTCTGGGGCGGCGAGCAGGCACGCATCGAGCTTCTGCCGCAGTTCGCGCCCGAGGCGCTGGCCGGCTTGGGCGAGTTCTCGCACATCGAAGTGCTGTTCTATTCTTCTGGTCGAAAGCGGCCAAGGCCCTTTCGACGACGCCGTCAAAAGGCGTGACTTTTGCCGGCAGTTTCCACCAGGTCTACCCGGCGAAGATGAAAAAGTAGCTACGTCAGCAGCGGCTTCATCTGCGGGTCGCCCTTCTGCATCGCCTCGCGATAGGCGGGGCGCGCGCCGATGCGTTGCAGGTACGCGAGGACGTTCGGATTGCCGGAGATGTCCCGCGGCACGAATGCGCGCATGGTCGTGAGCGGGAACAGCATGATGATGTCCGCGGCCGTGAACTCGGAGCCGGCGAAGTAGGGGACTTCCCCGAGCCGCGCCTCCACCATCTGCCACGTGCGCTCGCAACGGTCGCGACTGATTCGTGTTCGCGGCGATTCGTCCGGGCTCGGCTTGATCGCACCGGCGAACTGCACCGGCATCATCGAGCCGTTGGCGAAGTGAAACCAGAACAGGTAGTCGGCGTAGTTCGGCGCGTCGGGCTTGACCGCCAACCGGTCCTTCCCATGGCGGGCGATGATGTACTCGATGATCGCGCCGGATTCCGCCAGGACCACTTTGCCGTCGACGATAACCGGCGCTGTCTGAAACGGGTGCAGAGCTTTGTATTCGGGGGGCGCGAGCCGCGTCACCGGGTCGCGATCGTATCTGACGAGCCGATAGGGAACCGACAGCTCCTCGCAGAGCCAGACGATCCGCTCGGACTGGGAGATGCCGAGATGATGCACCGTCAGCATGAGGACTCCCTCACTTGATGAGACTGTCCCGCATCTTAGTCAGCGTCGATGTCGGGCCGCGGAAGCGCACGTGCAGCTCTTTGGTCTTGTAGTCGATCACCAGCACATCGAGCAGTCCGAGCACGTCCATGCCGAGCAGCAGCGCGGGCTCGTTCGAGAGCTGCCAGTGCTCGAAGATCGACGTGTCGGTGAAGGTCACGCGCACGCCGCTGATGGTCGCGTTGCCGAAGGCGATCGGCGGGGTCGCGATGTTGTCGCCTTTCGCGACGTCGAGCGTGACGCCGATGATTTCTTCCTGGTTCGCGCTGCGGCCGCGGCGATTCAAGGCGTTGCGCAAGGCCTGATTACCGATCGTGCGCTGCGCGCCGGTATCGATGACGGCAGTCGTTGCCACCGAGCCGATGCGGGTCCGGAACGCCAGCAGCTTGCCGCGTGTCAGCTTCAGTGGAATCTTGCTCATGCCCATGCCGGGCCGCTCGCTGCGCGACATCATGATCTCGATGAAGTCACGGCGGAAGTCGATGTAGATGCGCTTGTCGCCGAGCGCTTCGTTGCCGAGCACGCCGTCGGCGCCGCCGAATACGTCGGGCACGATCGGCAGCGTCGTCGCTCCCATGAGCAGCTCGCCGACTTCCAGTTGATTGATGGCGACCGTCGACACATCCGTCGAGCCGGTGACGCCGTGCAGGCGCATCATCGAAGGTTGCATCGGGATATTCAGCGCGCGAGCGACTCGGGGCAGCAGCGCGGATTTGCTCGCGCCGGTATCCAGGACCAGGCGGAACGGACCCTGGCCGTTGATCAGCACCGGTGCCCAGATGCGCCCGATACTGTCGCGCAGGGTCGGCGCCACGTAGCGCGGCTCGGGAGCTTCGACCCGGACTTCTTCGATGGAGGGCGCGCCCTCGCCGGACGACGAGGCAGGCGCGGTCGTCGGGATGACTTCCGACCCGGCGGACCCGGGCGGCAGTTTCGGCACCTGCGCGGCCGGTTCCTCTGCGCCGACGCACGGCAGCGCCGCGCTCAGCAGCACTGCCGCCAACAGTAAACCGCTCCTTATCGACATCTATTCCCCCACGAACGGCAGTTTGTTGGACTGCCCGCACATAAGAGAGTTCGCTGTGACGAACGAGTCCGGCCTCCCCGGGCGCATCGTGAGCGATAGCGCACGGCCAGTCTAGCCGGAAGGGCCGGGAATGTGACCAAGGAGGTCGTTTCCGACAGCTGCAGCAGCGGAACCCGCTCGTTGCCATCGCGTTGACGAGCATGCGCACCTCCATCATTCCCGCGACGATGAAGGCGGCGGCCGTCGATCGCTTCGGCCCACCCTCTGTGCTGAAGCTGCACGAGTTGCCGGTGCCGCAGCCTCGGCCGCACGAAGTTCTCATCGCGATCCACACAGCAGGAATCGGCAGCTGGGACACGTCGATTCGCGACGGCTCGTGGCGCAGCTCCGGCCGGCCGAAATTTCCTCTGATACCGGGCGTCGATGGCGCGGGAACCGTCGTCGCCAAGGGCGCTCGCGTGCGGCGCTTCGCCATCGGCGACACGGTCTACGCGTACGAGTTCGGCAATCCTCGCGGCGGCTTCTACGCGCAGTTCGCAGTCGCAGATGCGGAGCACGTGAGCGCGGTGCCGAAGAGTCTCGACATGCGTGCGGCAGGCGGCGCCGCGGCGACGGGGCTGACGGCGATGCAGGGCATCGACAAGCTCGAGCTGCGCCCGCGGCACACGATCCTGATCTTCGGCGCCTCGGGAGCGGTCGGTACGCTCGCCGTGCAATTGGCTGCGCAGCGCGGCGCGTACGTCATTGCAACCGCATCCGGGAAGGCTGCGCAGCGTCTGATGCAGAGGCTCGGCGCCAGGAAGGTGATCGATGCGCGCAGTCTGGAGTCGATCGAGCAATTACGAACGTTCGCGCCGGATGGACTCGATCGAGTGCTCGCGCTGGCAGGCGGCAAGGCGCTCGAGCGCTGCCTCGACTTCGTGCAGCCGAAGGGGCGAGTCGTTTATCCCAATGGCATCGAGCCGGAGCCCGTCGCGCGCCGCACGTTTCGTATCCGCTCGTTCGATGCAGTCGCGAGCGCGCGCGAGTTCGCCAAACTGCAGCGGCGCATCGACGCCGGGAAACTGCGCGTGCCGATCACGGCGGTTTATTCGCTGGCGCGCGCGGCAGATGCGCATCGTCGTCTGGATCGCGGCCACGTGCTGGCGCGGCTGGTCTTCGGCGTGCGTCGCTAGAAATCGGCGTTGACTTTCGCGGCTTTATGCACAACCATATGGTTGTGGATACGCTCAACCTGACTTTCCTGGCACTGTCCGATCCGACGCGGCGGGTCATTCTCGACCGGCTGCGCAGGGGCGCGGCGAGCGTCAACGAGCTCGCCGAGCCTTTCGGCGTTTCGCAGCAGGCCATCTCGAAGCATCTGGCCTACCTGGAGCGCGCGAGCCTGATCGAGAAGCGCAAGCAGGGCCGTCAGCAGTTCTGCTCGCTGCGCGCCGCGCCGCTGAAGGGCGCCTACGACTGGATGGCGGGCTACCAGCAGTTCTGGGACGAAGCGTTCGATCGACTCGATGTTTTCTTGAAGAAGGAGAAGCGACGCCATGTCCGCAAGAAACGCTGACGACGCCCGCACGCTGCGTATCGAGCGCAGGTTCGACGCACCGCGTGAGCTCGTGTTTGACGCGTGGACGCGGCCCGAGTATCTGATGCAGTGGTACGCGCCGCGCGGCTGCACGATCCAGCTCGTGAAGCTCGATGCGCGGCCGGGTGGTCGGTTTCATTGGTGCATCAACAATCCGTCGTTCGGCGATTGCTGGTGTGTCGGCGTGTACAAGGAGATCGTCCGGCCCGAGCGCATCGTGTACACGCTCGCGACGGCTGACAGCGCCGGGAACGAGATCGAGCCCGCGCAGGCGGGACATGATCCGCGGTGGCCGCGTGAGTCGCTCGTGACGGTCACGCTTGCGGAGGTTCGCGGCGCGACGCTGCTGACGCTCGAGCAGAACGTTCCGGAATCTCTTGCCAAGCACACCGGTGCGCATCCGAGCTGGCTGCAGATGCTCGATCGCCTTGCCGAGGTCGTGGGCGTGAGGAAGGCGAGCAATGGTTAGCAGGGCAGCCATGGGCGTCGCCTCCCTGGCATTTGCATCGGCGGTCATCGCCGCGTCTGCGGCCGCGCAGGGCGGCGGTGCATACGCCGACGTCAACGGCATCAGGATGTACTACGAGACGTACGGCCCGGAGCGCGGCGTTCCGCTCGTGCTGCTGCATGGAGGCGGCTCGACGATCGACGTGACTTGGGGTCGTATCCTGCCGGTCCTTGCGCGCGATCGACGCGTCATCGCTGTCGAGGAACAGGCGCATGGCAGGACCAGTGACCGCAACGCGCCTGTCAGATTCGAGACGTCTGCAGACGACATCGCTGCGCTGTTGCAGCACTTGAAGATCGAGCAGGCGGACGTCTTCGGATTCAGCAACGGCGCGAGCGTCGGCTTGCAGGTCGCGATTCGTCATCCTCAGGCAGTGCGCAGACTGGTATTTGCATCGTCCTTCACTAAGAAGGAGGGCGCGCAACCGCAGCTGTGGGAGCTCATCCGGACCGCCGATATCTCGAACATGCCGCAGCCGCTGCAGGACGCATTCCTGAAGGTGAATGCCGATCCTGCGAGCTCAAGACCATGCACGACAAGGACGCCGAGCGGATGCGTCACTTCGCCGACGTGCCCGATGCGGACTTGCGGGCGATTCGTGCGCCGACTTTGATCCTGCTCGGCGACCACGACATCGTGAAACCCGAGCACGCGCTGGGGCTGACCCACGTGATACCTAATGCACGCCTGATGATTCTTGTCGGCGGACACGGCGATTACCTGGGCGAAGCCATCGTGACGCAGCGTGTGACGCGCGCGCCCGAGCTCACCGCAGGGTTCGTCGAGGAATTTCTCGACGGGCCGTGATCGTTCAGCCCTTCGAGTAGATGTCGGGCTTGAGCACTTCCATGATCCGGTCCGGCGCACCCAATGCAGTGAAACCGAACTGCGCGTACAAGCCGTGCGCGTCGAGCGTGGCGAGCATCATGCGGCGCAGTCCCTGCAGGTCCGGATGTTTCATGACGCGATCCATCAGCTGCTTGGCCAACCCGTGGCCGCGGTGGGCCTCGAGCACATAGACATCGCACAGATAGGCGAACGTAGTCCGGTCCGTGACCACGCGCGCGAAGCCGACCTGCTGTCCCTGCCAGAACGCCCCGAAGCACAGCGAATTGGCAATCGCTCGCGCGACGGTCGCGCGCGGAATCCCGGGCGACCAGTAACTCCGCGTGAGGAAGGCGTGGATCGCATCGACGTCCAGGCGCGCGGAATCAGTGCTGATTTCGTAAGCGGACATGCGGGACCTTTATGACAGATTTTTTTTCTTGCGAGCGCCGATCTGGCCGGCCGCTGCGGCTCGCAGCAGCCGTTGGAACGTGGGGCATTCCATGTGACTGGGTGCGCGGCACGCCGCGCCATGTCGCAAGCCATCGCGCATCGCGGTGAGCTCGCGAATCGTTCGGTCCAGCTCGTCCGCCTTTGCCGCGAGCACTTTGCGGTCGATGCGCGGCCGGCCGTCGGCCGCGAACATGTGCGCCAGCTCGTCGAGCGAAAACCCGGAGGCGCGGCCGAGCGCGATGAACGCCAGCCGCTCCAGCACTCGCGCATCGAACAGGCGCCGCAGCCCGCTGCGGCCGATCGAAGCGATCAGGCCTTTCTCTTCGTAGAAGCGCAGCGTCGAGGCCGGGACGCCGGCGCGCCGCGCGACCTCGGTGATGTCCAGGGGCTTCATCGCTTGACCTCAAGTCAACTTGAAGTGGCAGAGTGCAATCGCCCGATTGGAAAGGCAAGCAACAGGAGACGAATCGTGGAGGCAGTACAGCGTCGAAGTGACGAGCAGGCGAAGCTCTGGAACGGCAGCGCCGGCTGCGCGTGGGTCGAAGCGCAGGCGTTGCTCGATCGCACGCTGCAGCCATTCGAGGATCTACTCGTCGATACCGTTGCCGCCACTGGCGCGCACCGCGTGCTCGACGTGGGCTGCGGTACGGGCAGCACGACGCGGGCAGTCGCGCGACTGCTCGGTGCAGGAGATCGATCCGTAGGCATCGACATCTCTGAACAGATGATCGACGCCGCGCGCACGCTGGCTGCGCAGGACCTCACGGCAGCGACATTCATCTGCGCGGATGCGCAGACTCATCGGTTCGAGCCCGCCAGCTTCGACCTGATCATGTCGCGCTTCGGCACGATGTTCTTCACCGATCCCGTCGCGGCCTTGGCAAATCTGCGGCGCGCGGGCGCGCAAGACGCCAGATTGTTCTCCATCGCCTGGCGCAGTCCTGGAGAGAATCCGTTCATGACGGCAGCCGAGCGCGCTGCGGCTCCGCTGTTACCGAACCTGCAGGAGCGTCGCATTGGCGTAGCGGGGCCGTTCGGCTTCGCCGACGAGCGTCGCGTGCGCGCCATCCTGGAGGAGAGCGGTTGGACCGAGATCGACATCCGGCCGATCGACGTGGTCTGCACGCTGCCGGAACACGAATTGACGCGTTATGGCACCCGGTTCGGGCCTGTCGGCACTGCTCTGCGCGAAGCGGACCCGCACACTCGCGCGCGGGTCGCCAGCGCGGTCCGTGCCGCATTCGATCCTTACGTGGATGGAGCGGAGGCTCGCTTCACGGCGTGCTGCTGGATCGTCGCTGCCCGGCGCGGACGCTAACGCACCTGCGCGATCTGGTGGAACATGTCGACGTGACCCATCATCGCGTCGACGATGCCCGCGACCTTCGGATTGGTCGACTCTACGACGTAGTACTCGTCCGGCGCGTGCGCGCCCGAGCCGTGACCGAAGCCGAAGTGTCCGGCGGGCAGCGACAGCGGCGGCGCCGTGAACACCGCACCCGGCCATGAGCCGGCCAGCCGCGGATTCAGAGTCGCCTTGATGCCCGCGCGCTTGTAGGTTTCGAGCTGAGCGCGAATGATGCGACTGTCTTCTGCAGTTTCCGTCGGATCGTAGCCGCCGCTGACGTTCACTTCCACGTCGTTGAAGCCGCGCTTGTCGAGGTGCGCCCGCAGCTTGTCTACTGCTTCTTTGCGTGTCTGATTCGGCACGAGACGCAGATCGAGCTTCGCCACCGCGCGTCCGGGCAGGATCGTCTTGCCGCCCGGACCGGTGTAACCGGCGACGAGCCCTTCGATGTTGACCGTCGGCTGCGAAGCCAAGCGCTCGAGGGCCTGGTTGAAAGGCAGATCGTCGATCCAGTGTGTGATCCCGAGCAGTTTCTTCTGCGCCTGCTCGTCGCTGCTGCGCGCGACCTCTGCGATCAACTCTTGCTCGCGCGCGCTGAGCGGCCGGACGTTCTCGAACCAGCCATCGATCGTCGGCGTATTGCCATCCGGCGTGACCAGCGTGTTCAGAGCCGCCACGAGCCGCCAGACCGGCGAGTCGATGTTCGCTTTCTGGCTGGAGTGAATGTCGCCCTTCGGCCCGCGACCCCACTTCGCGCCGCTTGCCACCAGCTCCAGCTCGACGACGCCCTTGGAGCCCAGATTCACCGAGACATTGCCGTTGAGGTCCTGCCAGCTCGCGGGAATGTAGATGCCTTCGGCCTTCTTGAGCGCGGCGAACACCTCGGGGCGCTGCACGATCTGATGGAAGTGCGGCGAGCCGATCTCTTCCTCGCCTTCGCACACCAGCAGCAGGTTCACCGGCAATTTCGCGTTCGCGGCGCGCATCGCATGGAGCGCGGAGAGCACGGTCGCCTCGGGACCCTTCTGATTGACTGCGCCGCGACCGACGACCGCGCGGCCGAAGCCGGGCTTGTCGACGATGCGACCTTCGAGCGGCGGCGAGGACCATTCCGCCGGATCGAATTGCTTCACGTCGTACATGAAGTACAGGGCGAGCGTGCGCTTGGCGCCGTTGTCCATCGTGGCGAACACGCCCGGATGACCCTCGGTGGGCACGACGGTGGCTGTGTCGAAGCCCGCTTCGCGCGCGAGATTCGCCATGTACTCCACGCCTTCCTTCATGTTGCGGTTCTCGGCCGCGATCGAAGGCAGCGCAATCCAGTCCTGGAGCCGCTTGATGGCCGCCTCGCGACCGGCTTCCGCGGCCTTGCGAATCGCCGGGTAACGTTCGGCGGCTGCCGTTGCACCCGGTGCGCCGAAGAACATCGCGCCGGCGCTGGCCAGCGTCGCGGCAGTCAGGAATTCGCGTCGATCGAGACCATTGAGCCAGCGGTGCGGAATGCGCGTAAAGTCAGCCATGGTTTCTTCATCCTCTTGTGCAAGCGACTGCTCGGAGCGGAACGTTACACGGTACTGATGACTCAATCCATGGCACTGCAACCTCTCGCCTATCGAATCGGCACGCAGACGTATACAGGTTACGTCGCGGATGGCTCGGCCGGACGTCGCGTGCCGGGAGTGTTGGTGGCACACGAGGGCGGTGGATTCCTGACCGAGCACGCAAAGGATCGCGCGCGCATGGTCGCCGAGCTGGGCTATGTAGCCTTCGCACTCGATCTGTTCGGCGATACTCGGCCGCCGCTGGATCAGGCGCGACAGATCGTTCAGCAGTTGCGCAACGACCTGCCGACGTTGCGAATGCGCGCGGCCACCGCGCTCGATCTGCTACGGCAGCAACCCAACGTGGACACCACGCGAGTCGCGGCGATCGGCTTCTGCTTCGGCGGGACTACGGTGCTGGAGCTCGCGCGCAGCGGCGCCGATATTGCTTGCGCGATCGGCTTTCACGCGGGACTCGCGACGTCCGCGCCAGCGCAGCCCGGCGCGATTCGCGCCAAAGTGCTCGTGTGCCAAGGCGCCGACGATCCGATCATCACCGCCGAGCATCGCAGCGACTTCGCAGCCGAGATGACGCGCGCCGGCGTCGATTGGCAGATGCACGTCTACGGTGGCGTCGGCCACAGCTTCACGAATCCGGAAATCGGCCGCTGGAATCTGCCCGGATTCGTCTATGACGAGCGCGCCGATCGGCGCTCGTGGCTGGCGATGCGCGCGCTGCTCGAAGAAGTGTTCACGCAATGAATCAGCGGATGGCTGGCAGCCACTTGATAGTCGCCGCGCCATAGATGCCGACCGCAGTCAGCAGAGCCATCACGACTATCAGGGCGGCGACTGCCATCCGTTCGCGAGCGCCTGCACGGCGCTGGGCCCGGAAGTACAGCTCCAGCACGCCGAGCGGGACGACCAGCTTCGCCGCGTTCAAGGATTGGTAATACGCCGGTGCAAAGCGGATCTCGAACGCATGCTCCAGGAATTGCGCGCCGTACGACCCGAGACGGATGAACCAGACGGCGCTGGCCACGAGAAACAGTCGGAGCGCCCAACGGCGATGCACGTCGAAGTTCCGTGCCCGCGCGTGGCGGAGCGCGAGGGCGGCGCAGACGAAGATGAGGAGCGACGCGATCGTATTGCCGCCGATGTCGGCGAGGCCCAGATACGCGTCGCGACCCCACTCCAGGAAGAGCCCGAACAGCGTCGAGACGATGACGGCGGCCAGGAAGGCTCGGCCGTTCCAGCGATGGAGGGTCGGTGCACGGTTGCGGATTTGCGGAATGAGCTGCAGCGGGCCGCCGCCATGAATCAGGGTCGCGAGCAGGATGTGAACGGTGCTCGCGATGTTCCCCAGCGTGTCGCCGGCGACATATCCGTGGAGCAACCGAAATTGCGACAACCCCGCGAGTCCGTCGACGACGACCCGGCTGCCGAAAACGGCGACGACATAGTAGGCAAACAGCCATTGGCCGGCCGCAGCGACGATGAACCAGAGCGTTGCCGATGCCTTGAGCGGATTCATGCGCCGAGCGTAGGCGGCCGCTCGCTTGGCGCTGTGAGCAATCGTGACCAAATGTCTGCCACAATTCCGCGCATGAGAGCTCGACGTTGTGCAGCGCTGATCAGTCTGCTCGCGCTGACCGCTCAGCCCGTCGCGATTGCCGCCGAGCTGCAAGTCTGGACCGCGCGGGCGGGCGCAACTGTTCTCGCGGAGATCGGGCCGGAGTTCGAACGTGCAACCGGCCACAAGCTCGAGATCTCGTCGGATCTGCCCGCTCCGTTTCTGAAGCGCGCCAGGGCCGACGAGCCGTTCGACATTCTGATCAGCACTGCCGGGCCGGTCGATGCGCTGATTCAGGAAGGCAGGCTCGTGAAGGAAACGCGGGCGACGTTCGCGCGCTCAGGCATCGGTGTCGGAGTGCGCAAGGGCGCACACAAGCCCGATATCAGCACCGTCGAGGCATTCAAGCGCGCAGTGCTCGATGCCAAATCCATCGCGTATCTGCGAATCGGCAGCGGCCTGTACCTGCATGAGTTGTTCGAGCGCATGGGAATCGCGCAAGACATCGAGGCGAAGGCAACCAGACCGGAGTCCGACATCGTTTCGGAGCTCGTCGCGAAGGGCGAAGTCGAGCTTGGCATCGTCGTAAGCACGCAGATTCTCACGACGCCAGGCGTCGACTTCGTCGGCCCGTTGCCGCCGCAGATCCAGCACTCGATCGTTTTCATCGGCGCTGTCAGCGCGAAGTCGCAAGCGCCGGACGCTGCACGCGAGCTGATGCGCTGCCTCGCAAGTCCGCGCGCGCTCGCGGTAATCAAGGCGCAGGGCATGGAGCCGGACTGACAGATTCCTCGACACCCGTGAATCCGGGTAGTGGCTCTACGGGCGCGCATTCAATATTCAAGGCGCGTATCCCCACTGGAGTTCGCTATGAAGAAGGTCGTCCCGCTGCTCATTGCTGCTGTCGCGTGCACCGTTCCCCAGTTCGCTTCGGCTGTTCCCGTCCATGCGACTTTCGACGGTACGGTCTCGGGATCGAGCGGCTCGTTCACCACTGTGCTCAACGATTTTCCGGCCGGCACGACGGCCTCCTTCGACGTGACCTTCGACGACTCCGGGCTCGTCGATGACGCAGCGCTCGTCAACGACTTCGATGTCGCACCGGTCTCCGGCCGGGTTCGCCTGGGCTCGCTGGAGTGGTTGCTCGATGCCGGCAGGATCTGGACGTACACGTACATGATCGGCCCGGGCAATCCCGTCATCTCATACGGACTGCAGCTGACGGGCACCGGCCCGAGCATCGCTGGCGGTAGCGCTTCGCTCTTCGGTCTCTTCCTGTCACTGACGCCCGACGCGACGCCGCTCACCTCGCGCATGCCGCTCGTCGGATTCGCTTATCCATTCGATGGCGGCGAGTTCTACAGCTACGCGGATCTCGCCGGCAACTTCAGCACTTCGCGCGAGGGCACGCCGGTGCCGGAACCGAATGCCGTGCTGTTGATGTGCGGTGGGCTCGCGCTGCTGGCGGGGTTGCGTCGCTCGCGTCGTCCGGCGCGATCTGCGACATAGTTCCGCTTGCAACCAAATTGCAGTTGCGTCCGCAACGGCGCGTGCTCTTCTTCGCGCCGTTCGTTTTTCCGCGGCCGCTGCCGCATCCATTTGCAAAGTGACTGAAATGCTTTCGATCAACGGGACAGCCATGCAACACACGCAACGCGAATTCCATCGCGCCGCGCGCGGCTGCCCGACGATTACGGGTAGCTGGGAGCCTAGCCACCTGAGATCTCTCTCAGAGCGGCGAAAACCCACCGTATGCATAGCTTGCAAGCTATTGCGACGGCCCGGCGCTCAGATCCGCTGAATCCTGCTCTCGTTCGCTAGTGCGACGTTCCGTGAGGTGCCCGTCGTCTGGACTCGCGCCGCGCATTCGCACTCTGCTCAAATGCAAGACGATAACGGGCTGCGGCGAAATCCCAGTCGAGCCGGCGATCAATGAGAGCATCGAGATACTCGCGACGGCGGTTGTGATGGTCGAAGTAGTAAGCGTGCTCCCACAGATCGATCGCCAGCAAGCATGTGGTGCCGCGGTACTCCGGGGAATCTGTGCCTGACGTCGTTAGAATCTTGACCTGATTACCATGGTTGACTACAAGCCACAGCCATCCGCTGCCCACGTGCGCTGCACCGGCCGTTGCCAACGCGGCGGCCAGATTGGAGTAGTTGCCAAACGCCTGATCGATTGCACGGCATAACTCGCCCTCTGGTCGCTTCCTGGAAGGTGTGAGACTTTGCCAGAGCAGGGCATGGTTCCAGGCCTCTGAGGTCGCTGTGAACAGCGCAGTGTCACGCGCATGCTCGCGTGCCCAACAGACGATGTCCAAGGCCTTCTTATGCCTCAATTCCTGACGCTCGCGTGAGAGCTGGTTCGCCAATGCGATGCAGGTCGCGTAATGAACGCCATAGTGAACGTGAATTGCGCGCGAGGACACGACCGGCGCCAATGCTCCCGCGAGCCAGGGCAGCGGCTGAACTATGAACGGGCCAGCCGCCACCGTCGCCGAAGACCCTTGAGTCGGCAGCCGCGGCGTGCTGGAAGCCTTTGGGAGCGGAGCAACTTTGCTCGCCGATGCAGGTCGGCCCTGGAGACACTGGTGCGTGGCAGTTTCACGGGCGCTCCTATCGAAGCTCGACCGGCTGCTTCCGCGAGCATCGTGGCTCGTGCCAAGAATATCGCGCCCCGGCATTACGCTTCGATCGACGATTGCGACGCGCTGGCGAGCGGCGCTCGGGGGTAACGTCAAATCCGTCAGGACTCGTACTCGTTTTCGCCGGCCCGCTTCCCGTAGCTGCCGGCGCAGGCGCACAGCGCTCGCCGACGCAAACTTGTGTGAGGCATCCATGAGATCGCGAAACCCGACGCCCAAGGCATTT
>DATNFA010000115.1:0-3171 GCA_035606615.1 Steroidobacteraceae bacterium | reverse complement strand
GTCGTGCTTCGCGAGCACTTCGTGCGCGACGAACACGCCGCCGGGGCCGAGCTTGCCGCGCGCGATGACGCCCTGTCCCTCGCGGAACAGATCCGGCAGTACGCCGCTGTAGCTGACGGTCACGTCCTTCTGAAAATCGGTCACGATGAAGCGCACTTCCATGCTGCCGCTCTCGCGCTTGAGGCTGCCCTCTTCGACCATGCCGCCGAGCCGGAACACACGATCGACCGGAGCCTTGCCCGCGGCCACGTCTGCCGGCGGGTAGTAATAGAGAAGGTTGTCCTGGAACGCGGTCAATCCAAAGGCTGTCGCCGCGCCCACTCCAAGGAGGATGAGCCCGACCAGAACCATGCGACGGCGTCGCGGTGTCATCGTCATGTCCGCTCCTCCTTCTGCATCTCGACCCGGCGCCGCGCAGCACCGATCTGCTCATGCAGCGAGCGTCGCGCCGACCACGCGCTGAAGATCAGCATCGCGATCGTCACGGCGTAGCAGGCCCAGATGTAGGGGCCGTAAGAACCCATGGCAAGGAATTCACGTAAGCTCATGATGTCTTTACGGTTTCAGTCAGCCAGGCGGCATTGCGCTCGCGCCGGAGAATCTCGCTGCGCACCCGATCGCACAGCACGGCTGCGAAGTAGAGCATAAAGCCGAGCAACATCGTGTAGAGCGGCCAGGCCATGGACAGCACGATCGCGGGCTTGCCGATCTTCGAGATGGTCGGCGCCTGGTGCAGGCTGTTCCACCAGACAACCGAGTATTTGACTATCGGCACATTCACCACACCGACGATTGCCAGGATTGCGCTCGCCCGGTCTGCACGTTGCGTGTCGTCGAACGATGCGCGCAGCGCCATGTAGCCGAGATAGAGGAACAGCTGAATCAGTTCCGTCGTGATGCGCGGATCCCATTCCCACCACGTGCCCCACATCGGCTTGCCGTAAATCGAGCCCGTTGCGAGTGCGACGACAGTGAACGCTGCGCCGACTGGCGCACACGCCGCCGCGACCGCATGCGCGAGCTTGATGCGCCAGATGATGCCGACGGCAGCCGCGATCGCCATCACGACGTACACCTGCAGCGACATGATCGCGGCCGGTGCATGCACGTAGATAATCCGGAATGCATCCTTCTGCTGATAGTCCGGCGGCGCGAGCACGAGCCCGCCGTAAGCCGCGAACAGCATCAGCGCCATCGCAAGCCAGAAGAACCACGGGCGCAACAGCGTCGCCAGGCGGTAGGCATAGGGAGGCGAGCTGAGCTTGTGAAACCAGAGCCACATATAAATAGTGAGATCTGTCTCCTGACTTTCAGGACTCGACACTGACGCGCATTGCTGCAGCCATCGCAAACGGTCCCAGGCTGACGAAGAACAGCAGCAGCGCGGCGAGCAAGTTTAGCGGACCTGCGACCGATTCGCCGTGCATCGCCAAATCCACGGCCCGCGCACCGAAAATCAGTACGGGCATTTCCAGCGGCAGCACCAGCAATGCCAGCAGCACGCTGCCCCGGCGCACGCTGACCGTCAGCGCCGCCCCTACTCCGCCCAGCATGCTGAGCGAGCCGGTGCCGAGAGCGAGCGTCGCCATCAACGTCGGCCAGACAGACTGCGGCATGCCCAGCGCAGTTCCCACGAACGGCGACATCAGCACCAGCGGCAGGCCCGTGAGAAGCCAGTGCGTCACAACTTTCGCCAGTAGCAACAGCGACAACGGCTGGCCGGACAAGACCCACTGCTCCATCGTCCCGTCCTCGACGTCGGGACGAAACAGCGACTCGAGTGCGAGCAGCGAGGCCAGCATCGCAGCCACCCATAGCACACCCGGTGCAATACGCCGCAGCTCATCGAGTGCGGGACTGATCGCGAGCGGGAACAGCGTCGTGATGATCGCGAAGAAGATCAGCGGCTGGAACACCTGATCCCAGTGTCGAGCCGCGAGCCGCACGTCGCGTGCAATCACCAATCGAACGAGCGCGCCGAGCCCGGAGGTCTGCATCAGTGCAGCTCCAGAGTGCGCACGCCAGGACGACCTTGCAGCAGCAGCTGATGTGCGGCCGTCAGGATCAGCCCGCCCGTTCGCAGATGCTCCGCCATGCACTCCTCGAACAGCGCGATGCCAGCGGAGTCGAGATTCGTGATCGGCTCGTCGAGAATCCAGAGCGAAGCCCGGGTCAGCAGGATGCGGCCGATAGCAACCCGCCGCTTCTGCCCCGCCGAGAGCGCGCGAGCAGGCAAGTCGGCACATTGATCGATGCGCAAGCGTGCGAACGTGGCGCGCAGCTCCTGCTGCATGACCGGCCGACGCAGCGCGACGCTGTACTGCAGATTCTCGAGTGCGGTGAGGTCGGGCTTGAGCGCATTGATATGAGCGAGGTACGCCAGCTCCTGGTGATACTCGTCCCGACACTCGTGCAGCTGCTGACCGCGCCAGATGATCTCGCCCGACTCCGTCGGCAGCAGCCCCGCCACGCAACGCAGGAGGCTCGTCTTGCCGACGCCATTCGGACCGGTGACCTGCAGCAGCTCACCACGTTGCAGGACGAACGAGGTGCCGCGCAAAAGATGCCGCTCGCCGCGCCACAGGTGAACGGCGCGAACGTCGAGTTGCGGCTCCGCTGCGGCCGTCTCGGCCTGTGCATGCATGGTTGTTATATGAAGCGGCCAAAAAACCGGCCGCAGTCTACCAGACGGCTGCCGACGGCCCGGCGTCGCGGCCCGCAGGCGTCGCCACACGCCTACAGGCCGGGTCCACACTGGTGGCCTCGTGGCATACAATCGCCCCGCACCCGCTGCCCGGGTGGCGAAATTGGTAGACGCAAGGGACTTGAGAAAATTGAGCACCCGGCGCGGAAACGCCCGGCGTGAATGGGGTCAAATTCGGGGAACCAGCCCCACGCACGGCGTGACTGCAATCCCGAGCTAAGCCGCACGCTCAACCGCGCGCGGAAAGTGTAGAGACTTGACGGCCCCTGCCTAAACGCTCGCCGGTCGCGCATCGCGCCGAGCGCACGGCAAAGAGAAAGTCCAGACTCCAAATGAGCTGCGGCGCGAGCGGCAGCTCAGCAGCGAAAGCTGTAGCGGGTATGAAAATCCCTCGGAGGAAACTCCATGCCGGTTCGAGTCCGGCCCCGGGCACCAGACCACGATTTTCCGTCGTCTGATATCGTCCT
>DATNFA010000114.1:0-24269 GCA_035606615.1 Steroidobacteraceae bacterium | reverse complement strand
TCCGTGAAGCGCAGGTCCACGAACTTGACCTCCTTCTCCTTCAACATGCTGAGGACTTCAGCGGGCGTCGTCATGAGTCTTCCTCCGGTTGGCGGCGAAATTGATGATCACCGGCCGCTCGCCGCTGCGATGCCGGTGGTTTATTGAGTCTGGGCTCGCGATTGCAGGATCTATGCCACTGCACGTCCACTCTTGTGTGGGATGCAAGCGGTTGATCCGGCGTCAGTCGTTCTGCCGTTGGCTCGCGCGCCGCGCCTTCGCAGGGCGTGGCACGAAGCCGCGCGCACTATTACTGTGCAGGCCGGCTTTGACAAGCCCGGCTCGGAGTCGATAGGCCCGCTATACTCCCGCGCCCTTCGCGCTTGGACGACGCATGGCCGCACCGAAAGCAGTGGCTCCGCCCCGGACTTTTCAGGACCTGATCTTCGCCCTGCAGGCGTATTGGTCGAAGCAGGGCTGCGTCATCCTGCAGCCGTACGACATGGAGATGGGCGCGGGCACGTTCCACACCGCCACCCTGCTCCGCGCGGTCGGTCCCGAGCCCTGGAGCGCGGCCTACGTGCAACCTTCGCGGCGCCCGACCGACGGCCGCTATGGCGAGAATCCGTTCCGGGGCCAGCACTACTACCAGTTCCAGGTCGTGCTCAAGCCTTCGCCGCTCAACATCATCGACCTGTACCTCGGCTCGCTGGCGGTGCTCGGCTTCGATCCGCTGACGCACGACATCCGGCTGGTGGAGGACAACTGGGAGTCGCCGACGCTCGGCGCCTGGGGCCTCGGCTGGGAGATCTGGCTGAACGGCATGGAGGTCACCCAGTTCACGTACTTCCAGCAGGTCGGCGGGCTCGACTGCCGCCCGGTGATGGGCGAGATCACCTACGGCCTGGAGCGGCTTGCCATGTACCTGCAGGGCGTCGAGAGCATGTACGACGTCCTGTGGACCGACGGCCCGCTCGGTCGCGTGACGTACGGTGACGTCTATCACCAGAACGAAGTCGAGCAGTCGAAGTACAACTTCGAGCTGGCCGACGTCGCGCAGCTGTTCCGCCATTTCGACGAGCACGAGGCCAACTGCCGCACACTGCTCGCGAACGGACTGGCGCTGCCGGCTTACGAGCAGATGCTGAAGACTTCGCATGCTTTCAACCTGCTCGATGCGCGCAAGGCGATCTCGGTGACCGAGCGTCAGCGCTTCATCCTGCGCGTGCGCGAGCTCGCCAAGGCCGTCGCGGAAGCCTATTACGCGAGCCGCGAAGCGCTCGGCTTCCCGATGCTCAAGCAAGCCGCGGCCGGAGCCTGAGCGCATGGCCAAGCGCGACTTCCTGTTCGAGCTCGGCACCGAAGAGCTGCCGCCGAAATCGCTGTTCACGCTGGCGCGCGCGCTGGCCGAGGGCATCGAGAAAGGTCTGGCAACAGCCGCGATCGCCCACGGCGAGGTCGAGTGGTTCGCGACGCCGCGTCGGCTCGCGGTACGCATCCATGGCTTGGCGGAAAAGCAGCCCGACCAGGAGATCAAGCGACAAGGACCTGCCGTCGCGAACGCATTCGATGACAGCGGTCAGCCGACCAAGGCAGCGGCCGGATTCGCGGCGTCGTGCGGAGTCAGCGTCGACAAGCTGCAGCAAGTCGACGGCCCGAAAGGTCGCGTGCTGATGTTCGTCGGAACCAAGAAAGGCGAGCCGACGACGACGCTCCTGCCGGGCATCGTCAAAGCGTCGCTCGACGCGTTGCCGATCGCGAAGCGCATGCGCTGGGGTGCGGGTGATGCCGAGTTCGTCCGGCCCGTGCACTGGGCGGTCATGCTGTTCGGCACGACCGTCGTCGAGTGCGAGCTGCTCGGTGTGCGCACTGGCAAGAACTCGCACGGACACCGCTTCCACGCGCCGGCGCCGCTGCCGATTGCGAGTCCGGCGAAGTATGTCGACGCGCTGAAGAAAGCCCACGTCATCGCCGACGTCGCGGAGCGGCGCGAGAGAATCCGTAGCGGCAGCGTGGCGCTCGCGCAGGCGAACGGCGGCACGGCTGTCATTTCGGACGCGTTGCTCGATGAAGTCACGGCGCTGGTCGAATGGCCCGTGCCGCTGCTGGGCCGCTTCGACGAACGCTATCTCGAGCTGCCGCAGGAAGTGCCGATCGCGACGATGCAGGATCACCAGCGCTATTTCCCGGTGCGCGACGCGCAAGGAAAGCTGCGCAACGAGTTCATCGCAGTCGCCAACCTGGAGAGTCGCGATCCGAACAAGGTGCGCGACGGCAACGAGCGCGTCATTCGGCCGCGCCTCGCCGACGCTGCCTTCTTCTGGGACAGCGATCGACGCGAGCGACTCGAAGCTCGCCGGCCGATGCTGAAGAACGTGACCTTCCAGGCCAAGCTCGGCTCGCTGCACGACAAGACCGAGCGCGTCAGCCGCCTCGCCGTGCGCATCGCCGAGTCGACGAGCGGCGATGCTGCCCTCGCACGTCGCGCCGCCGAATTGAGCAAGTGCGATCTGCTGACGCTCATGGTCGGCGAGTTTCCGGAGCTGCAGGGACTCATGGGCAACTACTACGCTGCAGCCGACGGCGAGCCGGCGGAAGTCTGCGCTGCACTCGAAGAGCAGTACTGGCCGCGCTTCGCGGGAGACCGCATTCCGCAGACACGCACCGGCATCGCGCTCGCGCTCGCCGACAAGCTCGATACGCTCGCGGGCATCTTCGCGATCGGCCAAAAACCGAGCGGTACGCGCGATCCGTTCGGTCTGCGACGCGCAGCGCTCGGTGTGCTGCGCACGATTCTCGAGCGTGAGCTCGACGTCGATCTGCGCCAGCTCGTCGAAAGCGCAGTCGCCGCGCAGCCGGTGGAAAAGAAGCCGGAAGTCGTCGAAGAAGTCTGGACCTATATCGTCGAGCGCTTGCGCAGCTCTTATCTGGAAAGCGACGGCGCCCGCGCTGTCACGACCGAGATGTTCGACGCGGTAGTAGCGAGCCGCACTCAATCGGTTCTCGACATGGACCTGCGGCTGCGCGCGCTCGAGCGCTTCTTGAAGATGTCAGAAGCCGAAAGCCTCGCGGCCGCGAACAAGCGCATCGTGAACATCCTGCGCAAAGCTCCTGGCGATCTCACCGGCGCGGTCGATACGAGCCGGCTGCAGGACGGCGCTGAGCGCCAGCTGTTCGAGCACGTGCTTTCGATGGAGCGCGCAGTGAATCCGCTATTCGCGCGACGCGAATATGCGCAGGCGCTCACCCAACTCGCGAGCCTGCGCGACGACGTCGATCGCTTCTTCGATTCGGTGATGGTGATGGCGGAGGACGCGGACGTCCGTGCCAACCGGCTCGGACTGCTGTTGCGGCTCCGCGGCCTGTTCCTGCAGTTCGCGGACTTGTCGCGTCTGCCAGGCTGAGCGGAGTACTTCAGTGCAGCTGCTGCGGTCCGTGCTGTTCACGACGTGCCTGTTCATCGGCACGTTGCTCTTCGCAGTGGCGGTCGTCGCGTTGAGCTGGCTACCGCATCACAAGTTGTACGGCGTCGCGCGCTCGTGGGCACGGACTCATCTGTGGCTGCTGAAAACGCTTTGCGGGCTGAGCTACACGATCGAAGGCAGAGAGAACATTCCTCCCGGTGCACACGTCTCGATGTGGAAGCATTCCTCCGCGTGGGAAACGATCGCGCAGGCCGCAGTGTTTCCGCCGCAGTCCTGGGTGCTGAAGCGCGAACTGATGTGGATCCCGCTGGTCGGCTGGGCCGTGAGCTGCCTGAAGCCGATCGCGATCGATCGCAAGGCCGGCGCCACTGCCGTCTCGCAAGTGATCGAGAAGGGAACGCAGCGACTGCGCGAAGGCACGTGGATCCTGATCTTCCCGGAAGGCACTCGCGTCGCTGTCGGGGAGACGCGCAAGTACGGTGTGAGTGGCGCACTGCTCGCGTCGCGCGCGGGCTGCAAGATCGTGCCGGTCGCGCACAACGCGGGTTACTACTGGCCGCGCCGCGGTTGGATCAAGAAGCCCGGCGTCATTCGCGTCGTGATTGGTCCGCCGATCGAAGCCGCCGGGCGCGACCCTCGCGAGCTCAATGACGAGGTGCGCGCGTGGATCGAGTATCAGATCGCCGCGCTCGTCCCGCCTCAGTAACTCGTTAAATAAAATTTCTGATTCGCGTACTTGGCCCAGACTGCAGCTAGTGCGCGATTAGAAAACTTAAATATCGAGGTTGGCCACGGCAAGCGCGTTCTTCTCGATAAACTCGCGCCGCGGCTCGACTTGGTCGCCCATGAGCGTGGCAAAGATGTCGTTCGCAGCGAGGGCATCTTCGATCCGGACCTGGATCAGCCGCCGCGTCTGCGGATTGATCGTGGTGTCCCACAGCTGTTCCGGATTCATCTCGCCGAGACCTTTGTAGCGCTGGATCAGCTGCCCGCGCCGCGCCTGGTCGAGAAGCCATTCGATCGTCTGCTTGAGGCTGCTGACTTCCTGGCGCTGGTCGCCCTTCACGGCATACGCGCCCGGCTGCAGCAGACCCGCGAGAGTCTTGCCGAGCTCGGCGATCCGCCGGTACTCGGCGGACTCGAAGAACTCGCGATGGATGTGCTTCTCCGTCGTCGTGCCGTGCTCGGTGCGCGCGACCAGCAGTCGCGGTGTCCCGCCGTCGGTCGTGCCGATCGCCCGGACGCGATAGCGCCGCGACGAATCGTCCTGTGCGTTGAGCTGCGCTTCGAGCGTGCGGCCCCACTGCGTCAACCAGTCCATTCGATCGTGATCGGCGAGCGTGACCTCAGGCATGTAGAGCAGCTGCTCGAGCACGCGCTGATCGTAACGACGCGATGAGCGACGCAGAATCGCTGCGACTTCCATCCACCGCCGCGCGAGCGCTTCCAGTGCCGTGCCGGCGATCGGCGGCTGCGCCGGATCGCCGTAGAGCTCGGCGTCTTCGAGCGCCTGCTTCAACAGCATCGCGTTGAGCTCTGCTTCGTCCTTGAGGTAGTGCTCCGTCTTGCCCTTCTTCAGCTTGTAGAGCGGCGGCTGCGCGATGTAGATGTGCCCGTTCTCGATCAGCGCCGGCATCTGGCGATAGAAGAACGTCAGCAGCAATGTGCGGATGTGCGAGCCGTCGACGTCCGCGTCCGTCATGACGATCACGCGGTGATAGCGCAGCTTCGAGAGATCGAAGTCATCGGGGCCGATGCCGGTACCGAGCGCGGTGATCAGCGTGCCGACTTCGGCCGACGACAGCATCTTGTCGAAGCGCGCCTTCTCGACGTTCAGGATCTTGCCCTTCAGCGGCAGGATCGCCTGCGTGCGGCGGTCGCGCCCTTGCTTCGCCGAGCCGCCTGCGGAGTCGCCCTCGACCAGGAACATCTCGGAGAGCGCCGGGTCCCGCTCCTGGCAATCGGCAAGCTTGCCCGGCAGGCCGGCGAGATCGAGAGCGCCCTTGCGTCGAGTCATCTCGCGTGCCTTGCGCGCGGCCTCGCGTGCGCGTGCAGCCTCGAGGATCTTGCTCGCGACTGCCTTCGCCTGCTGCGGGTGTTCCTGCAGGAACTCGTCGAGTTTGGTACCGACCGCCGATTCGACGATGCCCTTGATCTCGGACGAGACCAGCTTGTCCTTCGTCTGCGAGGAGAACTTCGGGTCCGGCATCTTCACCGACAGGATCGCCGTCAGACCTTCACGCGCATCCTCTCCCGAGGTCGGAATCTTGTCCTTCGCGGCGAATTGCTTCTCGATGTAGTTGTTCAGCGTGCGGGTCAGCGCGCTACGGAAGCCGGCGACATGCGTCCCGCCGTCCTTCTGCGGGATGTTGTTCGTGTACGCGTACATGCTCTCCTGGTACGAGTCGTTCCATTGCAGGCCGAGCTCGACCGTCACCGCGTCCTGCTGCGTCCGGAACCAGATGATCGTCTCGTGGATCGCGGTCTGGTTGCGGTTGAGATAGCGCACGAACTCGCGTATGCCGCCCTCGTACTGAAAGACCTCGTGCTTGTCGTCGCGCTCATCGATCAGTTCGATGCGCACACCGGAGTTCAGGAAGGACAGCTCGCGCAGCCGCTTCGCCAGGACGTCGTAGTTGAACTCGATGTGCGTGAAGACGGTGGAGCTGGGCTTGAAGCGAATGATCGTGCCGCGCTTGTCCGTGGTGCCTACGACCGCCAGCGGTGCCTGCGGCTCGCCCAGCCGATACTCCTGCTGGTGCAGCTTGCCCTCTCGATGGATGGTCAGGAGCAGGTACTCGGACAGCGCGTTGACGACCGAGACGCCGACACCGTGCAGGCCACCGGAGACCTTGTAGGACGAGTCATCGAACTTACCGCCGGCGTGCAGGACGGTCATGATGACTTCGGCGGCGGAGCGGCCCTCCTCCGGATGGATATCCACAGGAATTCCACGCCCGTCGTCCGCGACAGTTACGGACTCGTCGGCATGGACGGTGACCGTGACTTGAGAGCAGTGACCGGCTAAAGCCTCGTCGACAGAGTTGTCGACGACCTCGAAGACCATGTGATGCAAACCGCTGCCGTCGTCGGTGTCTCCGATGTACATGCCAGGCCGCTTCCGGACGGCGTCGAGGCCCTTCAAAACTTTGATTTTGCTTGAATCGTAAACGTCGGAATCTGTCATGGGCCGGCCTGGAAAACGAGGTGAGGGATTATAAGAAATTGCCCTGTTTCACGTGAAACTTTCGGCCGAGTTTCACGCCTTCAAGGCCGCTCTCGTGCACGGATGTGATGACGAGTTGAGCAGGAATTTTTGAGACGGCCGCGAGGAGTTTCCCCAAATTATCCACATCGAGCTCGGCCGCCGGATCATCCAGCATCAGGCAGGCGGGCGGTGCTCCCTGCCCGGCCTGCAGTGCCAGCTGACCCAGGATGAAGGCCGCCGCCAGCAACTTCTGCTGACCGCGCGAGACACGGTCGCGTGCCGATGCTCCCTCGAAGAAGAACGACACGTCAGCGCGATGCGCCCCGACCGTGGTCGTGCGCAATCGCTGGTCGCGCGGCCTGGCTTCGATGAGCTGCAGGGCCAGGTCTTGGTCCGCCGCCCAACCGCGGCGATATGCGAATCGAGCGCCTTGAGCGCCGAGGAGCTGGTCTGCGACGTCAACGAAGTACGGCAGTAGCTGGGCAGCATATTCGCCCCTGAGCGTGTCCACGCGGTTCCCGGCGGTGCTGAGCTCACTCTCCCAAGCGGCCAGGAGCTGTTCATCGCCGTTCGCTCTAAGCGCGGCGTTGCGTTGTTGGAGCGCGCGTTGATAGCGGCGCCAGACTCCGAGGAATTCGTGTTTCACGTGAAACACACCCCAGTCGAGCAATCGGCGGCGGCGTGCCGATCCTTCCTCGATGAGTCGATGGACCCCGGGATCGATCACCTGGACCGGCAAGATTTCGGCGATCTCGGCGATGCCCGAGATGCCCTGACCCGCAAGGTTCGCGCGTGTGCCCTGCCGGCTGTACTCGATGCCCGCAACCAGCTCGCCGCGAGCTGTCTGGATACGTCCAACGACTCGTAGAAACTCGGCTTGGGGAGGAAGCAGCTTCTCGCGCTGATTCGCGCGAAATGAGCGGCCGTGTGCCAGGAAGTAGATCGACTCGAGCAGGCTCGTCTTACCCGAGCCGTTGTCTCCGACGATTCCCGTTGCTTGCGGATCGAGCTCCAGATGGGCAGCGCGGATGCACCGGAAATTCTCGATATCGATCGTGGTCAGCACATCGCGCGGGCGGCTCGCTCAGAGCCGCATCGGCATGACGACGTACTTGGCCTGGGGCGTCGAACTAGCGCTGACCAGGCAGCTGCTGTTGGCGTCGGTCAGGCCCAGCTCGACCTGGCCAACATCGATCGCAGCCAGGGCGTCGAGGAGGTAATTGACGTTGAAGCCAATCTCGAGCTCCTCGCCTGCGTACGCGATCTCGAGTTCTTCTTCGGCTTCCTCTTGCTCCGGGTTGTGAGACTGCAGAGTCAGGACTCCGGACTTCACTGCGAGCCGAATGCCGCGGTACTTCTCGTTTGACAGGATCGCTGCGCGTTGAAGCGCTGCCCGCAGGATGTCGCGATCTGCCAGGATCTTTTTGGGCGGAGCGGCGGGAATCACTCGTCCATATTCCGGGAATCGCCCGTCAATGAGCTTCGATGTGAAGCGAATATCGCCAATCTGAGCACGAACGTGATTGCTACCGATTGCCAGCTCCACGCTGCCTTCGTTGCCGAGTAGCCGCTGCAGCTCCAACACGCCTTTGCGCGGCACGATAACCTGCTGGGACGAGGCTGATTCGCTATCGAGCGCAGACTCGCAGAACGCGAGCCGATGTCCGTCAGTTGCTACCGTTCGCAGCGTTTTCCCATCCGATTCAAGCAACATGCCGTTCAGGTAGTAGCGAACGTCCTGCTGGGCCATCGAGAAGTGGGTCTTGTCCAGCAAGCGCTTCAGAGCGGGCTGCGCGATGGTCAGCGTCTGCTGAGCGCGGATGTCTTCCACTGTCGGGAAGTCAGAAGCGGGCAGCGTAGCGAGTGTAAAACGGCTCTTTCCGGACCTGATGGTTGCCTTTTCGGCCTCGATCGAAACCGTTACCTGCGTTTTCTCGGGCAAAGCCCGCACGATGTCGAGCAGCTTGCGTCCCGGCAGGGTGACCTCTCCTGCCTGTTGCAGATTCACGTTGGTCTTTGCGACGAGCTCCACTTCGAGATCCGTCGCTGTGATGGAGAGCTGCTCGCCTCGGCCAACGACCAGCACGTTAGCGAGGATCGGCATCGTCTGCCGCCGCTCCACCACACCGATGACTGCCTGCAAGGGGGCGAGGATTGTTTCCCGCTCTGCGCTGAACTTCATCTTTCCACCTGTCCGACTTCTTAATTAGAGAGATAGATATTTAAGAATTGTAATAACTATGAGCAGCACGCTGCGCTGTGAATAAGTGACTTTTCGGTAATCCCGTCAACACACTTGCAGCAAGCACGACGCACGGAGCAACTCAGTCGGTGCATGTCCTTAAGCTGTGAGCTATTTGTGGATCGATCCGGTCCTCAGGTCTTGCACACTCTATCCACAGTCATCCAGCCAGGGTTCTCAACAGGTTCGAGTAGTCCTCGCTGGTTCGCGTATTCGACTCGCGCAGTTCCTTGATCACGCGACAAGCATGCAGCACTGTCGTGTGGTCGCGCCCGCCGAAAGCATCGCCGATCTCCGGCAAGCTGTGACTCGTGAGCTCTTTCGCGAGCGCCATCGCAACCTGTCGCGGCCGCGCGATCGAACGGCTGCGGCGCTTGGAGAGCAGATCGGCGACGCGAATCTTGTAGTACTCGGCGACGGTCTTCTGGATGTTCTCGATCGTGACCAGACGATCCTGCAGCGCCAGCAGATCGCGCAGCGCTTCTTTCGCGAAGTCCATCGTGATTGCGCGGCCGGTGAACTGCGAGTTCGCGACCACCCGACGCAACGCGCCTTCCAGCTCGCGCACGTTGGAGCGAATGCGCTTGGCGATGAAAAACGCTACTTCTTCCGGCAAATCCACGCGGGTCGAGGCGGCCTTGCTCATCAGGATCGCGACGCAGGTTTCCAGCTCCGGCGGCTCGATCGCCACCGTGAGGCCCCAGCCAAAGCGCGACTTCAGCCGCTCTTCCAGGCCCTCGACCTCTTTCGGATAGCGGTCGCAGGTGAGGATGATCTGCTGCTGGCCTTCGAACAGTGCGTTGAACGTGTGAAAGAACTCTTCCTGCGAGCGGTCCTTGCCGGCGAAGAACTGGATGTCGTCGATCATCAGCGCATCGAGCGAGCGATACGCGGTTTTGAAATCGTTGATGGTGTTGTGCTGGAGCGCTTTCACCATGTCGCCGACGAAGCGCTCGGAGTGAACGTAGGCGACGCGCGCGCGCTCGTTGCGGCTGCGGATCATGTTGCCGACCGCGTGCATCAGATGCGTCTTGCCCAAGCCGACGCCGCCGTAGATGAACAGCGGGTTGTAAGCACGGCCCGGATTCTCGGCGACCTGCACGGCCGCGGCGCGCGCCAGCTGGTTGCTCTTGCCCTCGACGAAGCTCGCGAAGGTGAAGTCGGGGTTCAGCCGGCTGCCGAGCAGCGAGGGCAGGTCCTTGGGCTGCGGACGGCCGCTCTGGACAGCGACAGCCGCCGCGGGCACGGCGGGCAGCGCCCGCGAACCGACCTCCAGCACGACCGCAGGGGTCGGCTCGGAGCCGACGGCATCGACGAGCTCGGAAATCCGCCCGACGACGTTCTCATTCACCCAATCGACGACGAACCGGTTCGGCGCGAGCAGCCGCAAGGTGCGGCCGTCCTCGACCGCCTGGAGCGGGCGAATCCACGTGTTGAATTGCGCCTCCGGCAGTTCCGCCTCGAGTTGAGTCAGACAGCGCCGCCATAACGAACCCTGCACGGTTTCGTCCCCTAGTTGTCCAGCCAAAGCCAAAGAATTTTTCTGCGCGGGCTACGCGGAAGGAGGGCGAGTCTATATCGATTGACGCGAGGTTATCCACAGCCCTCGCGCGCGATCTTTCTGACGCCCGGACGCTTCCTCGCGCTTGACACTGCGGGAGTCGCTGCGTACCCTTGCCGCCCTTCATTTGCGCCCACCATGTGCTTGTTTTGGCGCAAATTTTCGTAGCCAGTTGATTCGGCGAGAGCCCGCATGAAGCGTACCTACCAACCCAGCAATCTGCACCGTAAGCGCACTCACGGCTTTCGCGCCCGCATGGCCACCCGAGCGGGTCGTCAGGTCCTCGCACGGCGCCGCGCGAAAGGTCGCAAGCGTCTCACTGTCTGAGCGGTGCGCGCGCGTTCGCGCTACCTCGCTCGCACTCGCTTGTTTCGTGGCCTCGTCTCCCGCACGGCAATTCAAACCCGCGCAACGCCTCCGACAAAAATCCGAATTCGATCGCGTGTATCGTGATGCGCGCCGCTCGGCCGACGCTTTTTTCGCGATATTTGCGCGCAATACCGGCGCGCCGGTGCCTCGCCTTGGATTGGCGATTGCCGCCCGCATCGTGGGGAATGCGGTGCGCCGCAATCGCATCAAGCGTCTGGTCCGGGAATCGTTTCGTCAGCATCAGCATGAATTGCCCACAGTGGATCTTGTCGTCAATGCGCGCGCCGGCGCGCGCGACGCGGATAACGCAGCGATCACGCGCAGCCTCGAGCGGCATTGGCGAACGGTCGTAAAACAATGCGCGCCGTCCTGAAGGGTTTGATTCGCGTTTACCGGTACTGCGTGAGCCCGATGCTCGGGCCGAACTGCCGCTTCTATCCGAGTTGCTCCTGCTATGCCGAAGAAGCACTCGAGCAGCACGGCGTCATGCGCGGCAGCTACCTCGCGGCGCGCCGCATCTTGCGCTGTCATCCGTGGCATCCCGGCGGGTACGACCCGGTGCCGCCGCCCTCTTCCATAAAGCCTGTGTCGCATGGATAACCAACGCGTATTCATCTGGGCCGCACTGGCCGTGCTGCTGTGGCTCAACTACACGACATGGCAGCGTGACTACGCGCCGCAGGCCGCGCCAGTCACTGCTGAACAGTCACAGTCGGCGACGCAAAATGCGGCGCCCAAGGACACGCTGCCGGAACTGCCGTCAGACACTTCGACTTCCACGCCGACGCCAGCTGCGCAAGCAACGCCAGCGCCGGAGCAGGCCGTCGAGACTGCGGACAGCAAGGCCGGCACCGTGCGCGTCATCACGGACGTGCTCTCGCTCGACATCAGCAAGCGCGGCGGCGATCTGGAGCGCGCCGATCTGCTGAAGTACGCGCAAGTGAAGAATCACCCGGAGCTGCCGGTCCGCTTGTTCAGTCCGCAGGATCCGCGCTACGTCGCGCAGTCGGGTTTGCGCGCGGCAGACAAGCGCCCGGAGCCGAATCATCTCGCGCTATACCGCGCTGACGCCGACGAGTACCGGCTGAAGCCCGGCGAGTCGAAGCTCGTCGTGCCGCTGACCTGGAGCGAAGACGGCATCACCGTCACCAAGACCTACACGTTCTATCCCGGCACGTATCGCATCGACCTGAGCTACGACGTCAAGAACGACAGCAGCAGCGATTGGAAGGCAGCGTCGTACGTGCAGATCGTGCGTCACTACGAGCACGTCGAGCGCTCGTATTTCAAGGTCGAAACGTACGCGTACCGCGGGCCTGCGATTTCCGACGGCAAAGGCTATCGCCGTCTCAACGTCGAGAAGGACGAGGACCGCACTTTCAAAGCGAACATCCAGAACGGCTGGATCGCCGCGCTTCAGCATCACTTCGTCACCGCCGCCGTGCCGCCAGCGCCGGAATCGGCGCAGTATCAGCTCGGCTTGAACGCGCGTAACGACTTCACGCTCTCGTACATCGGGCCGAGCAAAGTCGTGCCCGCCGGCGGCACGCAGTCGTTTCAGGAGAAGCTGTTCGTCGGCCCGAAGCTGCAGGATCAGTTGAAGGCGACGGCGCCGCTGCTCGACCACGTCACCGACTACGGCTGGCTGACGCCGATTGCGCAACCGCTGTTCTGGCTGCTCGAGAAGGTCTTCGACCTGGTGCGCAACTGGGGCTTCGCAATCGTCATCGTCACGTTCCTGATCAAGCTCGCGTTCTACAAATTGACCGCTGCCAGCGGCCGCTCGATGGCGAAGATGCGCAACGTCGCGCCGCGCATCAAGGCGATCCAGGAGCGCTACAAGGACGACCGCGAGCAGCTCGGCCGGCAGATGATGGAGCTGTACAAGCGCGAGAAGATCAATCCGCTCGCGGGCTGCCTGCCGATCCTGATCCAGATTCCGTTCTTCTTCGCCTTCTACCGCGTGCTGCTCGAAAGCGTCGAGATGCGGCAGGCGCCGTTCCTCGGCTGGATCAACGACCTCAGCTCGCGCGATCCGTTCTTCATTCTGCCGCTGTTGATGGGCGCGGCGATGTTCGCGCAGTTCAAGCTGCAGCCGATGCCGAGCACCGATCCGATGCAAGCGAAGGTCTTCGCCTTCATGCCCGTGATCATGTCGGTGACGATGGCCTGGTTCCCTGCGGGCCTCGTGCTGTACTGGCTGACGAACACGCTGCTGTCGATCGCGCAGCAATACCGCATCAACAAGCTCGTGGCGGCGGAGCAGCAGAAGACGTAAGGATGTGAACGCGACGCGCGATACGATCGCCGCGCTGGCCACGCCGCCCGGACGTGGCGGCATCGGCGTGATCCGCGTCTCCGGTCCGCTCGCCCCCTCGATCGCGCGCGAAATTCTCGGCGAAGTCCCGCGGCCGCGGCGCGCAGTCATCCGCCCGTTTCGCGATGCCGACGGACAAACACTCGATCAGGGTTTGGCACTGTATTTCGCCGCGCCGGCTTCGTTCACCGGCGAGGACGTGCTCGAGCTGCACGGTCACGGCGGTCCGGTCGTCATGGACATGCTGCTTGCGCGCACGCTGCAGCTCGGCGCTCGCATGGCCGATGCGGGCGAGTTTTCCCGGCGCGCATTCCTCAACGACAAGCTCGATCTCGCGCAGGCCGAAGCGATTGCCGACCTGATCGACAGCGGTTCCGTCGAGGCCGCGCGCGCGGCGCTGCGCTCGATGCAGGGCGAGTTCTCCGTTGCTGTGAATTCCTTGACCGATGCCGTCACCGAGACGCGCATGCACGTCGAGGCGGCCATCGATTTTCCCGAGGAGGAGATCGATTTTCTCGCGGACACGGCACTGCGCGCCCGCATCGAGGGTGCGATCGCGCTCTGTGCGCAGATCGCGGCGAAAGCGCGCCAGGGCTCGTTACTGCGCGAGGGAATGACGGTCGTGATCGCCGGCCGACCGAACGCGGGCAAGTCGAGCCTGCTGAATCGTCTCGCCGGCTACGATGCGGCGATCGTCACCGCGATCCCCGGAACGACGCGTGATGTGCTGCGCGAACGCATCGCAATCGACGGCATGCCGCTGCACGTCGCCGACACGGCTGGTCTTCGCGACGAAGCCGACATCGTGGAAGCCGAGGGGATCCGCCGCGCGCGGCAGGAGATGACTCGCGCCGACCGCATCTTATATGTAGTGGATGGCGAGCTTCGGTCCGAGCCGGCCGAAGTCGAGCGCGAGCTCGCCGGGCTGCCGAAAGATGTTCCGGTGACGCTGGTCGTCAACAAGATCGACCTGCTCGCGATCGCATCGCGCTATGAACAATCGCAACCGCCGCGGCTGTATGTCTCTGCGATCACTGGCGAGGGCATCGACCTGCTGCGCGAGCACCTGAAGGAATGCATGGGATTTCAGGGCGCGGACTCGGGAACCGTCTCGGCACGCCGTCGGCATCTCGACGCGCTCGCGCGCAGCGATCGGCATCTGCAGGAAGCGCGCCGACAGCTGCTCGAGCAACGCGCCGGCGAGCTGATGGCGGAAGAGCTGCGTCAGGCCCAGCAGGCGCTTGCGGAAATCACTGGCGAATTCACTTCGGATGACCTTCTCGGTCGCATCTTTGCCACCTTCTGCATCGGCAAATAGACAAGAATCTCCTACAGACGTTTGGGCACTGTCACATGCGTGACGCCGCGGCCACGATGTGGAGTACATTTGCCAAAAATCACGGGAGGGTGCCATGGTGTCCAAGGTCAGGAACGGAGTTCTTGTGCTTGCGCTGCTCTGGATGAACAGCGCGTTCGCAACGCTGGTTACGTTCGAAGATCGCACCAATATTCCGACCGCCAATGGCGAGGTCGTCGGCACCGAGTGGATCTCCAGAGGACTGCTCCTCACGACGCCGTCGCTGGCGCTCAACGTAGGCTGCGGCGCTCCCAATCCCTGCCTGGGTGCGGACAAGACCAACGTCTCGGATTTCAACGGCATCATCAACGGGTCCTTCGTCGTGCCCGGCACGCTGCTGCCGACCTCGGTGTTTTCGCTGGGCATAGAGTTCTGTTGCGAGGACTTCCTCCGGCCGCCAGGCTTCGACGACCAGACCATCACGTCGATTTTCGATACGTCCGGCGGGCTGCTCGCGCGCATCTTCGATACCGATTTCTTCTTCGCGAGCGCAGTGCCGATCGGCAGCTTCTCGGTCGACTTCGGTAGCGACGCGATGCTCGGCCTGCGCTTCAACGTGCCGGAACCCGGGTCGCTCGGCATGCTGTTGCTGGGTTTGCTTGGCGTACTGATGCTGTCAAAGCGTCGACGGTGCGCGTAGCGCGGCCTCCCGAGTCGCTCCGCGCAGCCTTGCAAGAGATCTTCGGCGAGCCGGTCGACCACGTCCGCGTGATCGAGCGCTCGCTCTACGCGCGCCTGCACTTCGGCGCGCGCGCCACCACACGCCGCAACCGCATTCTGCTGCGCGATTCCGCCGCGGCGTTCTGGTGCGACCTGGATCTGGTCCTGCACGAATACTTCCATGTCCTGCGGCAGTGGCAGCCGCGGCGGCTGACGATCTGGCGCTATCTCGTCGAATCCCTGCAGCGGGGCTATTGGCTGAACCGTTACGAGATCGAAGCGCGGCACTTCGCTGCGACGCATGCCACAAAACTGCAAAAACTGCTGAGCGGATCGCTGACGACCTAAAGGACCGCTCCCCGGCCATCGCGCACGCTGCTAGCATGCGCGCCAGCCTCGAATCATCGGAACTCAACCGGAGGATGACTCTCATGGCGAACGTTTTCCGATCGCATCTGCTGGCGTGTTGCGTGGCCGGCGTGCTGTGCGCCGCCGCAGCTCAGGCCGACGTCACGATGCAGGAGCAGATGTCGCTGACCGGCGCGGGCATGATGAAGATGGCGAACATGAGCGGCACGACGACGACGGTCATTTCCAAAGACCGCGCCCGCACCGAGAGCAACATGACGTTCGAGTCCGCGATGATGCGGACCTTCGCGCGCGGCGCCGGCGGCCCGCACGTCGAGATCGTGCGGCTCGACCAGGACAAGATCTACTCGCTCGATCCCAAGAAGAAGACCTACTCGGAAACCACGTTCGCCGAGCGGCGCGCCATGATGCAGGAGGCGGCGGACCGCATGGCCAAGGCGCAGGGCTCGCAGCAGCAGGCCACGTCCGGCGTCGACGAATCCGAGTGCGAGTGGTCCGATCCGAAGTCCGAAGTGAAGCGGACCGGCGAGAAGGCGCTGATCGCCGGCTTCCAGGCGGAGCACGTCACGGTCACCGCGACGCAGTCGTGCACGAACAAGAAGAACGGGCAGGTCTGCGATTTCGGCCTGGCGCTCGACCAGTGGATCGCGCCGGGCTTCGAGGCGTCCGCGGAGACGACGAATTATCAGCGAGCCTATGCAGAGAAGCTGGGCCTCGGCACTGCTTCGTCGCGCGATTTCGCCGAGCGCGCGCAGGCGCAGTTCGGTCGCTACAAGGGTATCTGGACTGAGATCGGCAAGCGGATGGCCGAGCTCAACGTGAAGGGCTATGCAGTGAAGTCGGGCTTCAGCATGGGCGTCGGCGGTCCGCAGTGCCAGGCCGCACAGCAAACGCAGGCTCAGGGCGGCCCGCAGTCCCCGCCCAGCCTCGGCGGTGCGCTCGGCGGCGCGCTCGGCGGCATGTTCAAGAAGAAGCAGGAACAACCGCAGCCGCAGGCAGCGCCGCCCCCGACGATGGCGGGCGGTCTGATGCCGTTGATGAGCATGGGCACCGAGCTGGTCTCCATCAGCCGCGACGCTGTGAACCCGCAGACGTTCGAAGTGCCTGCGGATTACAAGAAGACCAAGGACTGAGCTTCCTCGGATCCAGGGCCCGATGCCGCGCGTCGGGCCCGCACCTTCTGCACACGAACCTCGGTCGACCCTTTCCAGTAGAGCTGTCGCCTGCCTGGCGCCAGCACGCCCGCGAGCGTGCCGTTCTTGTAGACGACACCCATCTCCCGCTCGCCGAGCTCGACTATCTGGAAGTGACGCTCCATGGTCGCGCGTGCGTGCGTCAACAGCTCATCCAGGCGCGGATGCTCGAATTCCGGCACGCTCAGGTCGTACAGCTGAACCGCGATGCGAGCGAACGGCTGCCCAACCCAGCGCACGCCAGGCTCGAGAATGCCCACGAAGCGCCCCTGTCTCCACAAGAGAGCCCGTTCGGACTGCGCGATATGTAGACGCGTAGCCATATGTGCCATTCCTCATCTCGTCGGCCCAAAAGCAAAAAACCCCGATCGGCATGCCGACCAGGGTTTTGGGCTGGACTCCTGGAAGGCACGCAGGCCTTCCAGTGCTGTCGCGGAAGGCTAACGGCTCGTGATCACACCTGCGGCAACGGCGCGCAGTCGCATGCTCAGGGCACGCGCGCAGTTGCTGGGGTTGTGGTTGAAGATGTACGTCATGGGGTCAGGAGTGTATTGACCGGGCTTGCGCTGTCAACTCGATTCTCGCTCGCCACCGTGCCTGCCTGCGCCTTTCGCGAAGTCATTCGCGCCCGCCGCGCTCTCGCCGCTCGCCATCGTCGTGGTGCCGTGGCGGAATTCGTTGCGCAGCGCTGCATCTTCTTCCATGCCCCACTGCTCGATCGCCGACAGCCGGTCGTTGCGCATGCAGGTTTGCGGGAACGCTGCGATCTGACGCGCGAGCTCGATCGCCGCGCTCAATGCCTCGCCTGCCGGCACGAGCCGGTTTGCCAGACCGATGTCGAATGCTTCCTGCGCACGCACTTCGCGGCCGGTGAGGATCAGGTCCATCGCGCGGCTGTGCCCGATCAGTCGCGGCAAGCGGATCGTCCCGAGATCGATCAGCGGCACGCCGAAGCGCCGGCAGAAGATCCCGAAGATCGCGGTTTGCGACGCCACGCGCAGATCGCACCACAAAGCCAGCTCGCAGCCGCCGGCAACTGCGTAGCCCTCGACGGCCGCAATCACCGGCTTCGACAAGCGCATGCGCGACGGGCCCATCGGACCGTCACCTTTTTCTGTGACCTTGCGGCGATCGCCGCGCGCGTACGCTTTCAAGTCTGCGCCCGCGCAGAAGTGGCCGCCGGCGCCGGTCAAAATCGCGGCGTGGCTGCGCTCGTCCGCGTCGAACTCGCGAAAGGCGTCGGCGAGTTGCCGCGCAGTCGCTGCGTCGACTGCGTTGCGGTGCTCCGGCCGCTCGATCTGCACCACGCAAACGTTGTCGATCTGGCGACGAGAGACTGTCATGACGGAGTCCGCTCAATTGGTCTTGGGACGCGCATCCGGGCGCGGCACGGATAGCGGCTGTTTATCGACCGCGCCTGCATAGAACACGATCAGCTTCAGCGGTGTCGTGCCGACGTTGCGACCGTTGTGCGCAGTTGCGATGACTTCGGCCAGCGCCTCGCCCGCCTTCAGGAGTTTCTTCTTGCCGTCGGCTAGGCTCACTTCGAGCGTGCCTTCGAGCAGGAAGCCGAACGAAGGTACCGGGTGCTCGTGCCAGTTGGTCTCGCCGCCCGGCGCGATCTCGACCATCAGGCTCGTGACCTCGGCCTGGCCCTGCGGATATTTGATCGGCGCGCCGTTCCAGCTCGTCGTGGTCTTGAGCAGCTGCGTGACTTTGACGGTCTGGCTCGGCTCGATGGCCTGTGCGCCGAACGGCAGCAATGCGGCGGCAATGCAGATCAGCACGGTTCGGGAACGAAGATGCAACGACATCGGCGGGCCTCGTCGGAGCTGGCGGGGGAGGCGCCTATGATGCCTGCGGGGAGAGTGGGCTGCCAACGGCCGGGGTCGGAGAGCCGGGGATCGAAACTCCACATGTTTTCCGACCGCGGCAGCCAGGTTCATCATCGACGCCGCCGAGCCGCGGGAGTACCCACGCAAGGTCGAAGGCCGCTCTGACTTTCGACAGGCTCGTCGCTAAACTCCACGCCCGATGTCTGCGTTGCTGTTGCTGGTCGCCTGCCTCGTTCTCGGTGTGCTCGTCGCGCGCTTCGCGCAGCCGCCCGCGACGTTGTCGCAGGGTCTGAACTGGTGGGTGATCAACGTCGCGCTCTCCGCGCTCGTCCTGCATCTCATTCCGACGTTGAGCTTCGACTGGCAGTTCTGGTTTCTCAGCGTCTCGCAATGGGTCGTGTTTCTCGGCGCGTGGGCTGTGTTCGCTACGCTTGGTCGCACACTGCACTGGTCGCGCGCGCGCATTGGCGCACTGACACTCGTGTGCGGGCTCGGCAATACGGCCTTCATCGGCTTCCCGATGATCGAAGCGTTGCACGGACGCGAAGGCGTAAAGCTCGCGCTGGTTGCAGATCAGCTCGGATGTTTCCTCGCGCTAGCCATCGGCGGCACGATCGTCGCGGCGCTTTACTCGGGCAAGAGTGCGAGCGCGAAGGCTGTTACGCGCAGAGTTCTGACGTTCCCGCCGTTCGTCTCGCTCGTCGTGGGCATCGCCGCTGGATTGATCGGCGGCTGGCCGCAGCCCGTCGATGCCATCTTCGATCGTCTCGGCGCGACTCTCGTACCGATCGCGCTGTTCTCGGTCGGCCTGCAGTTCCGTCTGCAGTTTCAGCACGGACAGGCAGCGGCAGTCCTGCTCGCGCTCGGTTGGAAGCTCGCGCTCGCACCGCTGGTGATCCTGCTCGCCGGTCTTGCAACAGGCGTGTCAGGCGCCATCCTGACGATTGCTGTACTCGAATCTGCGATGGCGCCGATGATCTCCGCTGCTATCCTCGCCGAGCAGCACGACCTGGAGCCGCAGCTCGCGAACACCGTGCTCGGCATCGGCATCGTTCTCTCGCTCGTGACCGTGCCGCTGGCGGATTACCTGCTCCGGCATTGATTCCTGCACTGAACTCTCATGCCGCGATTCGACCGCAAGACTCGGAGTTCGGCTTCACGGCCGATCCGGACAATGGCAGGCACATCATCGAGGAAGCCTGCCATGTCCACGCACAACACCACACAGAAAGACGCCGAGCTCTGGAACGCCGTAGTCAGCCGGGACACGTCCGGCACCGGCGACTTCTTCTATGCGGTGAAGACCACCGGGGTCTACTGCCGCCCGACGTGTGCGTCGCGACGCCCGCTGCGCAAGAACGTCGAGTTCTTCGCAACGACTGCCGAGGCGCGCGCACAAGGCTATCGCGCCTGCAAGCGTTGCCGTCCGGACGAAGGGGCAGAGAACCGGAGCGTCAGCCCGATCAACGCGGTGGTTCACGAGCTCGCGCGCCAAATCGAGGCGAAGCCGGAGCAACCCTTCCGGCTGGCGCAGCTCGCTCAGCGCGCCGGCTACAGCCCGTTCCACCTGCAGCGGAATTTCAAGGCGATCATCGGCAGCACGCCGAAGGAATATCAAACGGCCGCGCGCTTGCGCACGTTCAAGCAGCAGCTGCGCAAGGACGCGCCGGTTTCGGATGCGATCTACCAAGCCGGCTTCGGCTCCGGCAGCCGCGTCTACGAGAAGGCCGACGGTCATCTCGGCATGACGCCGAGCGAATACCGCAGCGGCGGCAAGGGACTGACGATCTCATACGCGAGCGGCCGCACGCCGCTCGGATTGCTCATGATCGGTGCGACGGACCGCGGCATCTGCTTCCTGCAGTTCGGCGACAGCGACCGCGCGTTGCAAGGGGAGTTGCGCCGTCAGTTTCCGGCCGCGGCCGTTCAGCCCATGCCCGCGACGCATGCAGAGCAATTCGAATCCTGGATGGCAGCGCTGAATCGGCATCTGCGTGGCTTGGAGCCGCGGCTCGATCTGCCGTTGGACGTGCGCGGTACAGCGTTCCAGCTGATCGTGTGGCGCTATCTGCAGAAGCTGCCGTACGGCGAAGTTCGCTCGTACTCGGAAGTTGCCGAGGCGATCGGCAAGCCCAGCGCCGCGCGCGCGGTGGCGCGGGCGTGCGCGTCGAACAGCGTCGCCTTGCTGATCCCGTGTCATCGCGTCGTGCGCGGCACGGGCGAGCTCGGCGGCTATCGCTGGGGCGTGCAGCGCAAGCGTGTGTTGCTGGACACGGAGCGCGCTGCGAGCAAGCGCTCCGGCACCTGAGACCGGCTGACATGACTGTCCATCATCAGCCGCTCGCGGCGTTCAACTGGAAGAGCGTCGCTGCCGACGTCACCGAGAACGGCGCGGCCGTGCTACGCAACCTCTTGCCGCCTGCGAGCTGCGAGACTGTGGCTGAGTTGTACGACCAGCCCGAAGGTTTCCGCTCGCACGTGCACATGGCGCGACACAACTTCGGCAAAGGCGAGTACCGCTACTTCGCTTATCCGCTGCCGTCGTGGCTGGGTACGTTGCGCGGCGATCTCTACGCGCGCCTTGCACCGATCGCGAATCAGTGGGCGACCGATCTGGATTACGAGCACCACTATCCGTCTTCGCACCGCGAGTACATCGAGCGATGTCACGCATCCGAGCAGCGTCGGCCGACGCCGTTACTGCTGCGCTACGTGCAGGGCGACTACAACTGCCTGCATCAGGATCTGTACGGCGCGGAGTGGTTTCCGCTGCAAGTGATCGTGCTGTTGAATGCGCCGGAGCAGGATTTCGCGGGCGGCGAGTTGCTGATCGTCGAGCAGCGGCCACGCGCGCAATCGAAGGGCAGCGTGATATCGCTACAGCAAGGCGATGCTGCAGTGATTGCAGTGAACCATCGTCCACGTCGCGGCGCGCGCGGCTATTCCCGCGTCACGCTGCGACATGGCGTGAGCCCGCTCACGCGCGGGCGGCGTCATACGCTCGGGATCATCTTCCACGACGCTGCGTAGACCTTCACTTCTTCACGATCACCGCGCCGTGCTTCATTACGAACACGGGTTGCTCCGTCGCCGCGATGTTCTTGAGCACGTTGCCGCTCACTGCGACGACGTCCGCCATCTTGCCGGCTTCGAGCGTTCCCGCTTCAGCATCGACGCCTAACAGCTTTGCCGCCTCACGCGTGCCGGCCAGCAGGGCTGCTTCAGGAGCCATGCCTTGCTCGACCATCAGCGCGAATTCGTGCGCGTTCATGCCGTGCGGAAAAACGCCCGCATCCGTGCCGAACGCGATCGGCACGCCGAGCTTGATCGCCATCTTCAGCATCGAGCCGTGCGCGGCAGCTGCGGCGCGCGCCTTGGCTTGGATCTTCGGCGGGTAGGTGGCCGCTTCCCTCTCGATCCAGTACACCGCCATGCGGGTCGGCACGAGATAGACGCCCTTTTGCTTCATCAGCTTCAGCGTCGCTTCCGTGAGGAAGCTGCCGTGCTCGATCGAGTCGACGCCCGCTTCGACGGCGAGCTTCGCAGCGAGATCGCCGTGCGCGTGCGCCGCGACCTTGCGCTTCCACGCATGCGCCTCCGACATGATCGCCTCGAGCTCCGCGGGTGTGAGCTGCGGCACGTCGACCGGATCCGCTTCCGACAGCACGCCGCCGGAGGCGCAGATCTTGATCACGTCCGCGCCCCACTTCATCTGGTCGCGCACCGCCGTGCGACATTCATCCGGACCGTTGCACACGCCTTCCACCGGTCCGACCGGCGCGATGACGTCGGGCGGAAACGGGCTCTGATCGCAGTGGCCGCCGGTCGAGCCGATGGCATGCCCGGCCGTGATCATGCGCGGCCCGACGATCACTCCTTTGTCGATGGCGTTGCGCAGGCCGATGTCCTGCCAATCGCTGGCGCCGACGTTGCGCACGGTCGTGAATCCCGCTTCGAGGGTGCGCTTCGCGTACAGCGCCGCGGTGTGCGCCTGCTCGACGGGAAACCGCAGCATCTGGTCGTAGAACGCCTTGTAGTAGTCCTTCTCGAACTGGCCGTCGAGGTGCGTGTGCGCGTCGATGAAGCCCGGCAGCAGCGTCGCATCGCCGAGATCGATCACCGTTGCGTTCGCCGGCGCCGCGCCGCCGACCGCCGTGATCTTGTCGCCGTCGACGACGAGCGTGCCGCCCTGCGTGAGCTGGCCGGATTTGCTGTCGAACAGATAAGCAGCCTTGAGCACGACGGGTGCGGCGTGCGCAGCCACTGCGAATGTCGCCGTCACAGCGGCGACGAGCATCGACTTGAGACGCATGAAAGGAATCTCCGGATCGTTATTGTTGAGTCGCGGGACGATACGCGGTTCGCAACCGCGCGTCACGTGGGCCAGATGTGTACACCGAGCGTGCGTCCGAGCACGTCGATCTGTCCTTCGCGGCGCAGGCCGCAGCGCTGCGCGACGCGCAGCGACCGCTCGTTGTCGAGATCGATGACCGAAATCACGCGGCGCAAGCGGAGCTGGTCGCGTGCATAGGCGAACACGCACTGGGCGGCTTCGGTTGCATAGCCGTGGCCCCAGTAGGTCGCATCGAAGGTGTAGCCCAGCTCCTGCTCCTGAATCACGGCGAGTCCGGCCGGCGCCTGCGCGCGGCCGAACCAGCCGCGACGAATCGCCAGCGAGGCGGGATTGGCCTCGAGGACCAGGTCGCTCAGGCCGCAGCGACCGAGCAACGCACCGTCCGCCTTGCGCAATACCGCGAGCTGTCCGAGCTGCAGCTCCTCGTAACTCGCGATAGTCGCTTGCACCCACTGCTGCGTTTCTTCAGCGCTGCGTGGCCGACCGTGGCCGGTGTAACGGACGACGTCGGCGACGGAATGAATGCGTGTAAAGAAGGGTAAGTCGCTGGGGGTGATCCGACGCAGGACGAGCCGAGTCGATTCGATGCGATCTGTAGCGCGCGCGAGGGTCATGGCTCGCATTGTAGCGCTGCATTTGCCGAGAAATCGCCGTCACCGCTGCGCGCCTGCTGCGGCTAAATGCTGGTCGCTGCCACTCACGTCAGGGACGACCATGAAGACGATCGCTTTGCGAACTGCCGAAGGCAGATTCATCGCGCACGAGGTGCGGATTGTTCATTCGCTGGCTGCGCGCTGGCTGGCTCTGTCGCGCGAGCAATCGTTACCGACACGAGCCGGGCTGCTGCTCAGTCCTGCACGCGGCATTCACACGTTGGGAATGCGTTTCGAGGTCGATGCGGTGTTTCTCAATCGCCAGATGCGCGTGCTCGGGCTCGTGTCGCGCGTTCGACCTTGGCGTGTGTTGCTGGCACCACGCGGCACTACGCATGTGCTCGAGCTGGCAGCAGGCCAGATTGCCGCGACCGCGCTGAAGCCCGGCACGTTCATCGTGGTCGAATCGAACGAGTCGGAATGTCAGCGCTGCCCGATCACGCTCTCGCTACGCTTGCCGCTGCGTCACGAAGACCGCAAGCCGGTGCAGTAGGCGAGGGCGTCTTCGAGCCGATCGTTGCCCCAGTACAGCTCGTTGCCGATCAGGAATGTCGGCGCACCGAAGATGCCGCGCGCGATGGCTTCTTCGCTGCGCTGACGCAGGCGCTCCTTCGTTTCGTTCGAAGTAGCTCGCTCCAGCACCGCGTCGCCGTCGGGCAGTGCCATCGATTGCAGCACGCCGCGCACGACATCGTTGCTGGTCGTATCGGCATCGTCGCGGAAATTCGCGAGGTAGACGCGGCGGAC
>DATNFA010000113.1:0-18149 GCA_035606615.1 Steroidobacteraceae bacterium | reverse complement strand
TATCTCAAGGAAGAGATCGCCAAGCTCGACAAGCAGATCACCGAGATTCTCGCGCTCGAGCAGCAGAAACAGCGGCTGCGCGCGCGCATCCAGGTCATCGAGCAGCTCGAGCGCAGCCGGCCGGAGATCGTGCACGTGTTCGACCAGCTGGTGCGCACGATTCCCGACGGCGTCAACCTGACTGCGCTGAAGCAGACCGACCGCAAGCTGCAGATGAAAGGCCTGGCGCAGTCGAGCACGCGCGTTGCCTCCTACATGCGCAACATCGACGCGTCCGAGTGGCTCACTGAGCCCTCGCTCGACATCCTCGAGACCAAGGGCGCCGGTGACGGCGGCTCTGAGTTCACGCTGAACGCCATGCAGAAGAATCCGCAGCTGGCGAGCGGCAACAACGAGCAGGTCGCCGCGGCGCCGACAGGCCCGGTAGGAGCCCGCCCGCCAGGAGCGCATCAATGAGCGTCCTCGACCAGATCCGGGAGCTCGATCCCAATGATCCGGGCCGCTGGCCGATGCCGTTCCGGCTCGGCGCCATCGGTCTGATCTTCATCGTCGCGGTCGCGCTGCTCGCTTACCTGCTCGCGTGGAAGCCGAAGAAGCCCGAGCTGGATGCGGCACGCGCCGAAGAGCAGCAGTTGCTGGGCACGCTCGAAGCCAAGGCCCGCAAGGCCGCCAACCTCGACGCGTACAAGGCGCAGCTGGCGGAGATGGAGCAGTCCTTCGGCGCAATGCTGCGCAAGCTCCCCAACAAGACCGAAGTGCCGAACCTGCTGACCGATATCTCGCAGCAAGGCACCGCCGCCGGCCTCGACCAGAAGCTGTTCCAGCCGAACGCGCAGAACATCAAGGACTTCTACGCCGAGCTGCCGATCAAGATGCGGCTCACCGGCAGCTTCCATTCGATCGGTGCGTTCGTCAGCGGTATCGCGGCCCTGCCGCGCATCGTGACGCTGCACGACGTGGAGATCACGCAGGTCGGCAAGACCCCGGGCACCGACCAGCTGCAGCTCGACGTCACGGCCAAAACCTATCGCTACCTGGACGAGGAAGAACAGGCCGCGAACCAGCCGCAGGGACCCGCGGGCGCGCGCCGCCCGGGCACCTGAACAACCGAAGCAGCGCCACCCTATGACCAGATCCATCTCGATCGCCCTCGTCGCCGCCGCCGCAGTGCTGGCGTTGAGCGGGTGCTCCAACGGCATGGACCAGCTGAAGCAGCAGGTCGCCGAGATCAAGGCTCGTCCGGGCGAGGCCATCGAGCCGCTGCCCGAGATCAAGCCGTACGAGGCGTTCACGTACAACGCGAGCAACATGCGCTCGCCGTTCGTGCCGACGCCACCCGCGCGCAGCGACCTCGCTGCCGGCGTGCGCCCGGACGTGAAGCGCCCGCGCGAGTTCCTCGAGCAGTTCCCGCTCGACACCTTGCGCATGGTCGGCACGCTGGCGCTGCAGGGCCGCAACTACGGGCTGGTGCAGGGCAAGGACGGCCTCGTGCATCGCGTGCTGAACGGCAGCTTCATGGGCCAGAACGACGGCCGCATCGTCAGCATCAGCCCCACCAAGATATCAATCATCGAGATCGTCCCCGACGGTCTCGGCGGATACATCGAGCGTCCAGCCGCGCTGGCGTTGACAGAATGATCCCAGGGAGAAATCCGAAAATGTCGTCCACAATCTCGTCGCTGCGCCGGATCGGCATCGGTGCACTGCTGTTTGCAGGCATGAGCCTGCAGGCATTCGCGCAGGGCGCCAATCGCCTCGAAGGCATCACCTTCACCACCGGCGCCGGCAATAAAGTCGAACTGACGCTGCGGCTCAGCGATAGCGCGCCGACGCCGCTCACGTTCACCGTGGACAATCCTGCGCGCATCGCGCTCGATCTGCCCGACACCAGCGTTGCGATGGCTTCGCGCCGCGTCGACGTCAAGCAGGGCGTGGTCGACACCGTGAACGTCGCCGAGGCGAACGGCCGCACGCGCGTCGTGCTGAACGTCGACAACCTGGTGCCGTACGAGACTCGCGTCAGCGGCAACACGATCGTCGTATCGGTCGGCGGCGGCGCCGGACGCGCTGCCAGCAGCGGTACCGCGGTCTCGACCGCAGCCGCCGCAGCTACGCAGACCACGCGCTCTGCGGCCCCGATTTCCGGTTCCCGCAGCGTCAACAACATCGATTTCCGCCGCGGCGCGGACGGCTCCGGCCGCGTCGTCGTCGAGCTCACCGACGCCAAGGTGCCCGCCGACCTGCGCCAGGAAGGCGGCAAGATCGTGGTGAACTTCGCCAAGACCTCGCTGCCCGAGAACCTGATGCAGCGCCTCGACGTGACCGACTTTGCGACGCCGGTCAGCTCGGTCGACGCGCTGCGCGTCGCCGACGGCACCCGCCTGGTCATCGCTGCCAACGGCGATTACGAGCAGCTCGCGTATCAGTCCGACAACATCTACACGATCGAGATCAAACCGATCGTGAAGCTGCCGCCGGAGCTGCAGGATCAGAAGGAATACACCGGCGAGCGTCTGACCCTGAACTTCCAGGACATCGAGACGCGCGCGGTGCTGCAGCTGCTGGCCGATACCAGCGGCCAGAACATGGTCATCAGCGACAGCGTGGGCGGCAACGTCACGCTGCGCCTGCAGAACGTGCCTTGGGACCAGGCGCTGGACATCGTCATGCGCACCAAGGGCCTCGACATGCGTCGCGACGGCAACGTCATGTTCGTCGCCCCCGCCGCGGAAATCGCCGCGCGCGAGAAGGAGCTGCTGACGGCGCGCCAGCAGGTGCAGCAGCTTGCCCCGCTGCGCACCGAGTACCTGCAGATCAACTACGCCAAGGCGGGCGATCTGGCCGCGCTGATCAAGGCGAACCAGAACAACTCGCTGCTCTCCGATCGCGGCAGCGTCGCGATCGACGAGCGCACGAATACACTGCTGCTGCAGGACACCTCGGAGCGGCTGTCTGACATCCGCCGGCTCGTGTCGACGCTCGACATTCCGGTGCGCCAGGTGCTGATCGAAGCGCGCATCGTGATCGTCAACGACGACTACAGCCGCGACCTTGGCGTTCGCTTCGGCGCAAACGCGGCCTTCGATCATGGCGGCAGCGACGGCGCCGGGGTCATCGGCGCGAACAACCCCGCCGGCGGCGTGATCTCGCGCGATCCGGGCACCGCCGTCACGCCCGACGGTTTCCCGACGGACATTCCTGACTCGCGCTACCTGGTCAACCTGCCGGTCACGAATCCGGCGGGGCGCCTCGCGCTGACGTTGCTCGATTCCGACTACATCGTCGACCTCGAGCTGTCGGCCGCGCAGGCCGAAGGTCGTGGCGAGATCATCTCCTCGCCGCGCCTGATCACCGCGAACCAGCGCGAGGCCACGATCGAGCAGGGCGTGGAAATTCCGTATCAGGAATCCTCCTCGTCAGGTGCGACCACGACCCAGTTCAAGAAGGCCGTGCTGTCGCTGAAGGTCACGCCGCAGATCACGCCGGACAACCGCGTCATTCTCGATCTCACGGTCGCGAAGGACAGTGTCGGCCAACTCGTCGCGAGCGCGACGGGCGGCTTCGTGCCGAGTATCGATACGCGCGAGATCGTCACGCAGGTGCTGGTG
This sequence comes from Steroidobacteraceae bacterium, assembly GCA_035606615.1. Classification (GTDB taxonomy): domain Bacteria; phylum Pseudomonadota; class Gammaproteobacteria; order Steroidobacterales; family Steroidobacteraceae; genus Steroidobacter. Next base: position 14,541 of record DATNFA010000113.1, on the reverse strand, counting down.
AACGACGGCCAGACGGTGGTGCTCGGCGGCATCCTCGAGACGGAGCGCCGCGACGCCGAGCGGAAAGTGCCGTGGCTCGGCGACATTCCGGTCCTGGGTTACCTGTTCAAGACGACCTCGAAGACCGACAACAAGGATGAGCTGCTGATCTTCGTGACGCCGCGCATCCTGCGCGAGGGCGCGAGCCTGTACTGATCGGGCATCCTGGCCCGACGAATCCGCGGCCGCCTTCGGGCGGCCGCTTTCGTTTATAGTCGGCCCTGCCGTCATGAGCTCGCAGGCCCTTCGCAGGAACGTCTTTCTGATCGGCCCGATGGGCTCGGGCAAGACGGCCGTCGGCAAGCAGCTGGCGCGCATGCTTGATCTCACCTTCTACGACAGCGACGTCGAGATCGAGCGGCGCACCGGCGTCGACATTCCCTACATCTTCGAGAAGGAGGGCGAAACCGGCTTCCGGGAGCGCGAGCGCGAAGTGATCGACTCTCTGACGCAGCTCCAGGATGTGGTCATCGCCACCGGCGGCGGCGCCGTGCTGCTGCCCGAGAATCGCGAGCGGCTGGCCGCCCGCGGCCGCGTCGTGTACCTCCGGACCGGCATCCGCCAGCAGCTGGAGCGCACCAAGCACGGTCGGCAGCGGCCGTTGCTCTACACGGCGGATCCCGAGACGCGACTGCGCGAGCTGATGGAAGTCCGCGCCCCGCTCTATGAATCCATCGCCAGCGTGGTCGTTGCGACCGATGGCCGGCACGTGCGCATCGTCGCCGACGATATCCTCGACCGGCTGAAGAGCCTGCCCGCGACATGAGCACGCCTGCGTACGAACGCGTCGACATTGCGCTGGGTGAGCGCAGCTATCCGATTCTGATCGGGCCGCGGCTGCTCGACGATGCTCGGTTGCTGAGCACGCACATCACGGCGCGCAGCCTGCTGATCGTGACGAACGAGACGATCGCCCCGCTCTACCTCGCGAAACTGCAGGGCGCGTTGCAGGGCAGGCGCGTGGCAACGCTGGTTTTGCCGGACGGCGAGCAGCATAAGACGCTGGAGAGTTTCTCGCGGATCCTCGACGCCCTGGTCGCCGAGCGCATGAATCGCGACGCGGCCGCAGTGGCGCTCGGGGGCGGCGTCATCGGCGACATGGTCGGCTTCGCGGCCGCCTGCTATCAGCGTGGCATCGACTACGTGCAGGTGCCGACGACGCTGCTGGCGCAGGTCGATTCATCCGTCGGCGGGAAGACCGGCGTCAATCATCCGCTCGGCAAGAACATGATCGGCGCCTTTCACCAGCCGCGTGTCGTACTGGCAGACACGGGCACTCTGCACACGCTCCCACCTCGCGAGTACCGCGCTGGCATGGCGGAGGTCGTCAAATACGGCTTCATTCGCGACGCGGCATTCCTCGAGTGGCTCGAAGCGAACGTCGAGCGGCTGATCGCGCGCGAGGACGCGGCAGTGATCCACGCAGTTCGCCGCTCCTGCGAGATCAAGGCAGAGGTCGTCGGCCAGGACGAGCGCGAGCAGGGTCTGCGCGCGATCCTGAATCTCGGCCACACCTTCGGTCACGCGATCGAAACTGCCTCCGGCTACGGCAACTGGCTGCACGGCGAAGCAGTCGCTGCAGGTATGGCGATGGCTGCGGACATGTCGACGCGACTGGGCTGGCTGCAGCCTGCCGAGCGCGACCGTATCGTGCAGTTGCTCACGCGATTGGGTCTGCCCGTTGCTCCGCCGCGCATCGGCGCTCAGCGCGGTCGCGAGCTCATGGGCATGGACAAGAAGGTGCTGGGCGGGCGCATTCGCCTGGTACTGCTGCAGGGGCCAGGTCGTGCGGCCGTGGTCGACGATTACCCCGAGCAGGCGCTCGAAGCTACTCTGCAGGCACATTTCGGCTGATACTCGCCCGCAGCGCATGACCGCAGATATCCAATCGCTCGCTTCTTACGCTGCCGTCGAGACGGCCTCGCGGGGCCGCGTGCACGCCGAACCGCCGCCGGTACTGCGCGGCGAGTATCAGCGGGATCGCGATCGCATCATCCACTCGACCGCGTTCCGGCGCCTGGTCTACAAGACGCAGGTATTCGTCAATCACGAGGGTGATCTCTACCGCACGCGGCTGACGCACTCGATCGAGGTTGCGCAGATCGCGCGCACCATCGCGCGTGCGTTACGCCTGAACGAAACCCTCGCCGAAGCGATCTGCCTCGCGCACGACCTGGGTCACACGCCGTTCGGGCACGCCGGACAGGATGCGCTGGACGATTGCATGAAGCCGTACGGCGGCTTCGAGCACAACCTGCAATCGCTGCGCGTGGTCGACGAGATCGAGGAGCGCTACGCAGCGTTCCCCGGACTGAACCTGACGTTCGAGACGCGCGAGGGCATCCTCAAGCATTGCTCGGTGAACAACGCGCGGCAGCTCGGCGAGCTCGGCGAGCGTTTCATCCAGCGCCGCCAGCCGACGCTGGAAGCGCAGATCGCCAATCTCGCGGACGAGATCGCCTACAACAATCACGATCTCGATGACGGCCTGCGGGCCGGGCTGATCGCGCTGGACGGCCTGCGCGAAGTGCCGTTGTTCCGGCGGCAGCACGAGGTCGTCGTCGGGCTGTATCCGGACCTGCAAGACCGGCGGCTGATCCACGAAGTCGTGCGGCGGATGATCAACTACGTCGTGACGGACCTGGTCGAGACCACCAGGATGGCGCTCCGCGAAGCCGCGCCAGCCGGCGTCGATGAGGTGCGGGCGCGTTCGACGGCGCTAGTGCAGTTCAGCAAGGCGGTCGCGGCAGAGCATTTGGAGCTCAAGCACTATTTGCGCGATCACGTCTACCGCCACTACCGCGTGCTGCGCATGACGAACAAGGCGAATGCGGTGATCCGCTCGATGTTCGACACGTTCTTCGCGCGCCCCGAGCTGCTGCCGGACGAGCATCATCAAGCGGCGAAGCAGTTCGAAGCGAAATCGGGCGAAATGGGCCGCGCTCGCGCGGTCGCCGATTACATCGCCGGCATGACGGATCGATACGCCATCGTGGAGCACGAGCGGCTGTTCGATCCAGGGAAACGAAGTTGAGCCCTTTGCAGAATGATTTGTTCTTGCGCGCGTTGTTGCGACAACAGGTCGAGCGCACGCCCGTCTGGATGATGCGCCAGGCTGGCCGCTATCTGCCGGAATACCGTGCTACGCGCGCTCGCGCCGGCAGTTTCCTGAAGCTTTGCATGACGCCGGAGCTGGCGTGCGAAGTGACTTTGCAACCGCTGGCGCGCTATCCGCTCGATGCGGCGATCCTGTTCTCCGACATCCTCACGATTCCGCACGCGCTCGGGCTCGGGCTGGAATTCGAGACGGGCGAAGGGCCGCGCATCGAACGTCCAGTGCGCTCGCGCGCCGACGTCGCACGGCTCGGCGTGCCCGATCCGAACACGGAGCTGCGCTACGTGATGGATGCGGTCCGTCTCATCCGCCGCGAGCTGGACGGACGTGTGCCGCTGATCGGTTTCGCTGGAAGTCCGTGGACCGTGGGAACGTACATCGTCGAAGGCGGCAGCTCGCGCGAGTTCTCGCGCATCAAGGCGATGATGTACGAGGAGCCCGAGACGCTGCACGCGCTGCTCACTTTGCTCATCGATTCGACGACGTCCTACTTGAACGCGCAGATTGCCGCTGGCGCACAGGCGGTTATGGTGTTCGACACCTGGGGCGGTGTGTTGACGCCGAGTCAGTATCGCGAGTTCTCGCTGCAGCCGATGCAGCGAATCGTCGCGGGCCTGCGGCGCGAGCACGAAGGCCGCCGCGTGCCCGTCATCCTGTTCACGAAGGGCGGCGGCGCATGGCTCGATGCGATGGCGCGCACCGGCTGCGATGCATTGGGTGTCGACTGGACGACTGATCTCGCCGATGCGCGACGCACTGTGCAAGACAGTGTCGCGCTGCAGGGCAATCTCGACCCGAACTGCTTATACGCGTCCCCGCAGGCGATTCGCGCTGAGGTTGCACGCGTGCTCGCGAGCTACGGGCGCGGTCACGGGCATGTCTTCAACCTCGGCCACGGGATTCATCCGGCGGTGGATCCAGAGCATGCCGGCGCGATGATCGCGGCGGTCCACGAGCTGAGCCCGCCGTATCACAAAGGATAGAGAGTCAGGCTTTAGCCTGACTCTTCAGGCTGTCGCGCAGCTCCCGCCGCAGGATCTTGCCGACGTTCGTCTTCGGCAGCTCTTTCCTGAAATACACGTGCTTCGGCACCTTGTACCCCGTGAGCTCGCCTCGGCAGTAATCGATCAGCTGCTGCTCCGTCAGGTTCGGATCCTTCTTCACGACGAACAGCGCGACCGCCTCGCCCGACCGCTCATCGTCCTGCGCCACCGCCGCCACTTCCAGCACGCCCGGATGCGCAGCGACGACGCTCTCGATCTCGTTCGGATACACGTTGAAGCCCGACACCAGGATCATGTCCTTCTTGCGATCCTCGATGAAGACGAAACCGCCGTGGTCCATGCGGCCGATGTCGCCGGTGCGCAGCCAGTCGCCGATCATCACCTGCGCAGTCTCGTCGGGCCGGTTCCAGTAGCCGAGCATCACCTGCGGGCCGCGCACGCAGATCTCGCCGATCTCGCCGAGCGGCACCTCGCGGCCGTCGTCGTTGCGGATCGTGATTTCGGTCGAGGAAATCGGCAGGCCGATCGAGCCGTTGAACTCGGTCGCGCCGAACGGATTGACGCACGCGGCCGGTGAGGTCTCCGTGAGCCCCCAGGCCTGCGTCAGCACGTTGCCGGTGACGCGTTGCCAGTGCTCCGCGACCGATCGTTGCACGGCCATGCCGCCGCCGAGCGTGATGCGCAACTGACTGAAGTCGAGCTCCGCGAAGCCCGGCGTGTGCAGCAGCGCGTTGAACAGCGTGTTGACGCCGCTGATGAAGCTGAATTGCCACCGGCGGAGCTCCGCAACGAACGCAGGAAAGTCGCGCGGATTCGCGATCAGCACGTTGCGCGCGCCGAGCTTGATGAACACCATCAGATTCCCGGTGAGCGCGAAGATGTGATACAGCGGCAGCGGCGTGATCACCGTGTCGGCGCCGAGCTTCGATTCGGTGCCGAGCCACGCGCCGGCCTGCAGCACGTTCGAAACCATGTTCCGATGCGTGAGCATCGCGCCCTTGGCGACGCCGGTCGTGCCGCCGGTGTATTGCAGGAACGCGATGTCGTCGTGAGTCGTGGTGACGGGCTCGAACGGCAGGAACTCGCCCTGCTCCAGCACTTCGTTGAAGCGCAGCGCGCCCGGCAGATCGTAACGCGGCACCTGCTTGCGCACGTGGCGCACGACCAGGTTCACGATCGTGGACTTCGGCCAGCCGAGCTGGTCACCGACGCCGGTGATGATGACGTGCTCCAGCTTGGTGTGCTCGATCACATCCGCCAGCGTGTGCGCGAAGTTTTCCAGAATGACGATCGCCTTCGCGCCGGAATCCGCCAGCTGATGCTCGAGCTCGCGCGCGGTGTAGAGCGGATTCGTGTTGACGACCGTGAGGCCGGCGCGCAACGCGCCGAACAGCGCGATCGGATACTGCAGGACGTTCGGCAGCATGATCGCGATCCGCTCGCCACGCCGCAGTTTCGCGGTTTGCTGCAACCACGCCGCGAAGTCGCGCGCCCGGCTCTCGAACTCGGCATAGCTGATCGTGCGGCCGAGGCTGGTGAACGCGTCGAGCTCCGCGAAGCGCCGGCAGCCGGATTCGATCAGCGCCGTGAGCGAGGGATATTCGTTCGGATTGATCTCCGCCGGCACGCCGGAGGGATAGTTCTTCAGCCAGACCTTGTTCATTTTTTGAGTACTTGCTGCAGAGCCGGCCACAGATTGTCGAGCAGGCGCGGCTGGGCAGCGGCCGTCGGATGGATGCCGTCGGCCTGCATCAGCTTCTCGTCCAGCGCGACCCCCTCGAGAAAGAACCCGACCAGCGGCGCGCCATAGCGGCTCGCCAGCTCGCCATATAGTGCATGAAACGCGTCGGCATAGGCGGCGCCGTAGTTCGGCGGCATGCGCATGCCGACCAGGACGACCTTGGCCCCTGCGGCCTGCGCGCGCTCGATCAGGAATTGAAAGTTCTCGCGCACCTGGCGCAAGGGCAGCCCGCGCAACCCGTCGTTGCCGCCGAGCTCGAGGATCACGACAGCCGGCTTATGCAATTCCAGTGCGCGTGGCAGGCGTGCCCGCGCACCGCCCGTGGTGTCGCCGCTGATGCTGGCATTCACTACGCGGTAACCGTAACCTTGCGCAGCGAGACGCTTCTGCAGGAGCGCCACCCAGGTCGCGTCGACGGCGACCCCGTAGCCCGCGCTCAGACTGTCGCCGACAACCAGGACGACCGGCTGCGGCGCCGGACTCGCGTGAACCGACAGCGGCAACGCCAGTCCTACCCATAACAGCGCGACCAACTTCAGTACGAACACTGTGCAACCGGTTCTCAAAGCGGAAAGCGTCACGAAAAAGGTTAGTAGTCCGGAAGGAACGCTGACCATTCTGGCAGAAGTCGACCTGCAGATCGCCGCAGGAGAAACCGTAGCCATCGTCGGCGCTTCCGGCGCCGGCAAGTCCACGCTGCTGGCGTTGCTCGCCGGCCTGGACGAGCCGAGCGCGGGGCGGGTCTGGCTCAACGGGGCAGAGCTGACGGCCCTCGACGAGGACGGCCGCGCCGCCGTGCGCGCGCGTCATGTGGGGTTCGTCTTTCAGAGTTTTCACTTGGTCCCGTCGCTGACGGCGATCGAGAACGTGATGCTGCCGCTGGAGCTGGCGGGCATGCCGAATGCGCGCAGCGCAGCCGCGGAAGTGCTCGCCCAAGTCAACCTGTCCCCGCGCCGGGAGCACTATCCGCGACAGCTGTCGGGCGGCGAGCAGCAACGCGTCGCTATCGCGCGCGCGTTCGTGACACGGCCGGCAGTGCTGTTCGCGGACGAGCCGACGGGTAATCTCGATTCGGTCACCGGCGAGCGGATCATCGAGCTGCTGTTCGATCTCAACAAGGCCACGCACACGACCCTCGTGGTAGTGACGCACGATGAGGCGATCGCGAGACGGTGTAGTCGGATCATCAAGATCGAGGCGGGGAGATTGGTGACGTGAGTGACGGAGTGACGAAGTGACGAGAGCGCTGCGTCTGGCGTTGCTCGCGCTGCTTCGCGACGGCAAGTCGGGCGAGTTGCGTGTCCTCATGCTCGCGCTGCTGGTCGCTGTGTCGGCACTCACTGCCGTGGGTTTCTTCACGAACCGCGTCAGCCTCGCGGTCGATCAACAAGCGGGCGAAGTGCTCGCTGCCGATCTGCGTTTGCAGTCGCGAGTACCGATCGAGCGCGAATTCTTCACTCTAGCGGAGAGCGACGGCCTGACCACCGCGGAAGTCTCGACGTTTCCGAGTGTCGTGCTCAAGGGCGAGGACAGCGCGCTCACAGCGATTCGTGCCGTGTCTTCGCGCTATCCGCTGCGCGGACGTCTGAGGGTCGCCGAGGTGCCCTTCGGTCCAGCGCATGAAGTCACGACGTTGCCAGGACCCGGCGAAGCGTGGCTCGAACCGCGGCTGTTCGGCCAGCTCGACGCGCGCGTCGGCGATCGCATTCGTGTCGGTCAGACCGAGTTGACGATCGCGAAGGTGCTCGACTACCGCCCGGACCAGGGCTCGCAGTTCGTCGACCTCGCACCCACGCTGCTGATGCGTCTCGAAGACGTGCCAGCGACGAAGCTGACGCAGGAAGGCAGCCGCATCGGCTATGCGGCACTATTCGCGGGCGATACTCAGAAGGTCGCGCAATTCAAGGAAGAGCTGACCGCGCGCAAGCGGCCCACGCAGCGCATCGTCGACGTCGAAGAGGCGAGCCCGCAGATCCGCTCCGCTGTCGATCGCGCGAGCCGCTTTCTCAACCTGGCGGCCCTGGTCACGATCCTGCTCGCCGCGATCGCGGTGGCCATCACCGCGCGACGGTACGTTGCGCGTCACCTCGATACGGTCGCGTTGATGAAAAGCATGGGCGCTGCGCAGCGCCTGGTGCTCGCGATCAGCGTGCTCGAGTTGCTGGCAATCGCGATCATCGCCGGCGTGCTCGGCGCATTGATCGGTTACGCAGCGCAGGAGGGCATCGCGTTCCTGTTGCGCGATCTCGTGCGCGGCGAATTGCCGCGGCCCGGACTGGGCCCCGGCTGGCTCGGCCTGATGACTTCGATCCTGATTCTCATCGGCTTCGCACTGCCGCCGCTTCTGCAGTTGCGCAAGGTGCCGCCCGCCCGCGTGCTCCGGCGCAATCTGGAACCGCCGCCGCTGCGCTACGCGTTCGTCTACGGCAGCGCTCTCGTCGCGCTGCTCGCTCTGCTGTATTGGCTGGTGCGTGACCCGAAACTGCTCTGGTACGTCGCCGCTGCGACCTTCGGCACGTTCGTCGTGCTGATGGCTGCCGGGTGGGTTCTGGTGCGGATTCTCAGCTCTCTGCGCGGCAGCGTCGGCATCTCCTGGCGCTACGGCATGGCGAACATCGCGCGCCGCGGCCGCGACAGCGTCATCCAGATCGTCGCGTTCGGTCTCGGGCTGATGGTTCTGTTGCTGCTCGCAGTCGTGCGCAACGATTTGATGGCGCAGTGGCGCGCGAGCTTGCCCGAGAACGCACCGAATTATTTCATGATCAACATCCGCCCGGATCAGACCGCCGCCATCCGCGAGTTCTTCGCCAAACAGACGAGCGTGACGCCGCCGGAGCTCGTGCCGATGATCCGCGCACGGCTCACGCAGATAAATGGCACGCCGGTGGCGGACTTGCATCTGCAAAACGAGCGCGGCCGCGATTTCCTCGAGCGCGAAGCGAACCTGACCTGGGCGCAGACCATGCAGAAGGACAACAAGCTGGTGGCCGGCGAATGGTGGCGAGCAGATGATGGCGGCGGGCCGCGCGTTTCCGTCGAGATCGAGTTGGCCCACGCGCTCGGCTTGAAGATCGGCGACAAGCTGACCTACGACATCGCGGGCGAGATCGTCGATGCAAAACTCGCCAGCTTCCGCGAAGTGCAATGGGATTCGTTCCGGCCGAACTTCTTCATGGTGTTCTCGCCGGGCACGCTCGACGACAGCACCGGCACGTACATTACCAGCGTGCACATCCCGCGCGAGCAGCGCAGCCTCCTGCTGGAGTTCAACCGGCGCTTTCCGGAAGTCACGGCGATCGATCTGGATGCGATCCTCGCGCAGGTGCGCAGCGTGATGGACAAAGCGTCGCTGGCCGTGCAGTACGTCTTTGCGTTCACGTTGCTGGCCGGAGTAACTGTGCTGCTCGCTGCGATCCAGGCGACCCGCGATGAACGTCGCTATGAAAGCGCGATGCTGCGCACTCTCGGCGCCAGCAGGCGCGTCGTGCTGCAAGGGGTCGCCGCAGAGTTCACGACGCTTGGATTGTTGGCAGGCACGCTTGCGGCTATCGGTGCCACTGCCGCCGGCTACTTCCTCGCGACGCGGCTGTTCAGCCTCGAATACACCTTCAGCTTCGCAGTGTGGGGTGTCGGATTGGTCACGGGTGCGCTGCTGGTCGGCATCAGCGGAACGCTCGCAACGCGTTCCGTCGTGAATCATCCGCCGATAGCAACACTGAGAGGTAATTAGGCTCTACTGCAGCCCCAGCCTCAGCCACCCGATCACTTCAGTCTGCCCGCGCCAGTTGTAGCCTTCGACCCGGAACAGATATTCGCCCGGCCCGAAGGCCGACGAATTCAGCGTGAGGCGCAGCTCGCGATTCGAGTCGCGCGCCACGCGCCGCATCTGCATGACGAGCCCGCCGTCGACCTTCTCGACCGTGATCATGAACTGCGTGTACTTGCCTTCCGACACGTCGATGTACAGATTCATCCACTGCGGCGGCGACAACCAGCCGAGATTCAACGTCGCCTCCGCCGGCTTGTTACGGACCAGCGCCAACTTGTAATTCTGCGTGCTGCCGGGCGCCTGCATCTGCGTCGCTTGTGCGGCGCGTTCCAGGCTCTTCACTTGCTTGCTCAACGAGTTCGCCTGCATTCCATAGGCGATGGCTCCGGCCACTGCGGCGATCAGCGCGAACACCAGGCCGATGAAGACCCCGCGGCTGCCGCCGACCTTCGGTCCACTCGAGAAGCGGCTCTGCTCTTCGTCGAGGTCGAACCCTTCTTCGGTCGCCTGCAGCGCGGCGTGAGTGACGCTGGAAGGAATCGCCTTGAACACGCCCGTCTCGCTGGTCTCCGACGGCCGTCGCGCGAGCCGCGCTTTGAGGCGCACCGGGATCGGCATCGCCTTGAGCGCTTCGGGATGCTCGTTGCAGTACTCCTCGAACTCGCGCGCCTCCCGGACGGTGAGATCGCCGGAGAGATAGCGGTCGACGATGTGCTCGGCTTCGATGTATTTGCGATCCATAAAGGCCGCGTCCGCTGTTTGTTGTGCGCGGAAGATAGCAGAAGCGTCGTTTAGCGCGCTGTAGGTCGGGCTTCAGCCCGACTCTTTCTCACAGAGCTTGCACTTCGGCCAGTACGGCTTCGCGATGTGATCCAGCGTCCACCGATTCCCCTCCGCGAAGAACTTCCGCATCGCCTGCGACGCCGGCGAATCGTTGTAGCCGAGCCCCACGATGCGCACCTGCGTCATGTTCTCGCCGGCGGGGGTGAAGTACATCACCGTCCAGGTGCCAGCTACGGCATCGCGATGCGGAAAGCTCGCGGGCGCCTGCTTGATGCGGATCGTGAGCATGCGTTCCGGCTCAAACGCCAGGATCTCGTTGACGATGGTCTCGGCATCGCCGAGCTTGCCCTGCGGGTTGTAGTGGCTGCGGATCTCGCCGCCGATCGCGAGCCGCACTTCGGCCTGCGCGGCGCCCGTCGCGAGGAAGCCCTCCGAGGTCGTGAATATCCGCCAGACATCCGCGACCGGCGCGTTGACAAAACCCTCCGTGACCTGGGGCTCGGCACCCCAGCCCGCAACTGCCCAGCAGCCCGCTGCGGCAGCAAAAAGGTGCAAAAACCAGGGTTTTCCCGCATGCCTTGGATGGCCTGTCATGGCGCCTGTCCCGTTTGTGATGCTGTGCCCGAAAGACGGACGGAAGTGGGCGATAGTACTCATTATTGTTGCGACTGCCTGCCCGATACTGCGATGCTCCAACTGTTTCCATAATCAAGGTTTCGGCAGGTCCAGGAACAGCCGAGCATGATCCTCACGCTGGAAGTCATAGGCGACCAGGCAGAAGACCTTGGAGCGGGCAGCCGCAAGGTCTTCAATGCCATTGGCGGCACGATCGGCCGCCTGCCGGACAACGACTGGGTGTTCCCGGATCCGTACGTCTCGGGCCGGCACGCCCTGATCCGCTACGTGAGCGGCAAGTACTTCATCGAAGACACCAGCACCAACGGTGTCTTCGTCAACACGCCGGACAACCGCATCTCGCGCACCGAGTCGCACCAGCTGTACGACGGCGACGTGGTTTTCATCGACGCCTACCAGATCAAAGTCTCGATCGTGAAGGATCCGGAAGCGGCGGAGCGCGACGATCCGTTCGCGCAGTTGCAGGCTCGCGGCAAAGGCGGCACGAAACAGATTCCGCCGCCGCGCTCGCCGGCGGGGAACGAAGCTGATCGCACCGAGAACATGGTGAAGCGGCCCGCGCGCGGTGGCGAAGAGCACTCCGAAGGCACGGTGTGGTTCGGCTTGAGCGATATGTCGTCGGGCCCGAAGCCGGCATTGCCCGGCGCACGGGCCAGGGCAGAAGCCCAGCGCCCCGCACCCGCACCTGCACCGGTCGTCCGTGGTCCGCGTCGTCCTGCTGCTCCGGCAGCGGCAGCGGCACCTGCGGTGAAGGCAGTTCCAAATGCAGAGCGTCGCGCAGCGAATTCGCCCGACACCGCACAGTTGAAGGCGCTGCTCGATGCCGCCGGCATCGAAGGGCTCGATCCTTCGAGCGAAGCCGCGCAGACGCTCGGCGCGATGCTGCGCGCGGCGGTCGGCGGCATGATGGAAGTTCTGCGTGCCCGCGAGCGCATGAAGGATGAGCTGCGCGTGCGCGGCACGACCTTCAAAGTCGCGAACAACAACCCGCTCAAATTTTCCGCAAACGTCGACGACGCTTTCCACAACCTGTTCGTGAAGCGCAATCCGGCGTACCTCGATCCCGCTGCAGCGTTCGAGGATGCGTTCCGCGACGTGCGCGATCACCAGGCCGCGTTCCTCTCGGCGATGCGGCTCGCGTTCGAATCCATGCTCTCGCAGCTCGATCCGAATCGTCTGCAGGACGAGTTCGATCGGCAGATCAAGAAGGGCTCGATCCTCGGCGTGCCGGCGAAGCTGCGCTACTGGGATCTGTATCGCGACAAGTATTCCGACCTGGCGAAGGACGCGCAGGCTGCGTTCCGCAATCTGTTCGGCGATGCTTTTGCCAAGGCGTACGAGGAACAGTTGGAGCGGCTGCAGGGATTGGCACGCGGTCGCGAAAAGTAACGCAGCCCCGGGGAACTAGGTGCTCGAAGACACGCTGGTCGAGGAAGACATTCACCCGGTCTACGTCTCCGAAGGCGCGACCGACACCGGCCGCGTGCGCACGTCGAATCAGGATGCTTTCGTGCAGCTCGGCGCGCGCGGCGTCTGGGGAGTCGCCGATGGCATGGGCGGCTATCGCGACGGCGACGTTGCAAGCCGCATGGTGTGCGAGGGGCTGCAGAATCTCGAGAGCACCACTGCGCTCGAAGCCACCATCGACGCCATTCGCCAGGCGATGAACGAAGTCAACGCGAAGCTGCACCAGGCTTCGATCCGCGAGCACGACCCGATCATCAGCGGCAGCACCGTCGCGATCTTTCTCGTCCAGCGCACGGCGTGCGCCGTCGTGTGGGCGGGCGACAGCCGCGTGTATCGCTTGCGGCACAAGCGACTGATGCAGATGACGACCGATCACACCTGGGCGTCGGAGCTCAATCTGCAGCAACCGAACGAAGAAGCGGATCACGCGATCACGCGAGCCGTCGGCGGCGAGGACACGCTGCTGCTCGACGTACGCCGCGACCGCGTCCGGCTCGGCGATCGCTACCTGCTGTGCTCCGATGGCCTGACCCGCGAGCTGAATGACGAGCGCATCGCCGAGCTGATGGGGGGCGAAGACCTGCAGCAAAGCGCAAAGGCGCTGATCGACGCCACATTGCAAGCTGGCGCTCGCGACAACGTCACCGTGGTCCTGATCGAAGCACAATGAAGAACGACGAAAAGACCGAGCACTTGCCGTCGGACAAAGCGACGCTCGTGCGTCCTTCGCCGCACGCCGCGCCAGCAGCGGCGCCCGCGCCGCCGACGCAAGTCGACGAACAGACGGTGCTCCGTGCACCGACCGAGATCGCGCCTCCGTCCGCCGCCGCGGTCGATCCCGACGCGACTATCAAGACTCAGCGTCCGCAGATCGCCGAGACTGCCGCTCGCACGTTGCAAGCTGCTCCACCGACTTCGCAGAGCGCTTACGCGCAGACACTGAAATCGCCTGGGCCGGGCACGGCTTACGCGCCGACGCTGCAAGCAGCACCGCAGACTGGCCCGGATGGCACGCAGGTGATTTCGAATCGTCTGGTCGGCTCGCTGGAAGCCGCGGGCGAAGGTCATCACGGGCCGCTCGAGCCCGGTTCAGTCATCAAGAAGCGCTTCGTTCTGGAAAAGGTGCTGGGCAAGGGCGGCATGGGCCTCGTGTTCGGCGCCATCGACCGTCGCAAGGAAGAAGCGCGCGATCCGAACCCGCGTGTCGCCCTCAAGGTGCTGAACGCGGATTTCCAGCGTCATCCGCAAGCGTTCATGGCTCTGCAGCGCGAGGCGCGCAAAGCGCAGTCGCTCGCGCATCCGAACGTGGTCACGGTGTTCGACTTCGACCGCGACGGCGATGCGGTCTACATGACGATGGAGCTGCTGCAAGGCCGCTCGCTCGACACGATGACGCGCGAAGCGCGCGGCAAGGGCATCAAGCGCGATGTTGCGCTGCCGATCATCCGCGGCATCGCCGAAGGTCTCGCCTACGCGCATCGCAAAGGCATCGTGCATTCGGACTTGAAGCCGGGCAACGTGTTCATCACCGAAGAAGAGGGTGCGGCGAAGATCCTCGACTTCGGCATCGCGCGCGCGGTGCCGAGCATGAATACGGAAGCGAGCCGCGATGTGTTCGATGCCGGCAGTCTCGGAGCGTACACAGAGGCGTATGCGACGGACGAGATGATCGACGGTGTTGATCCGCACCCAGCGGACGACATGTATGCGCTCGGCATCATCGCGTACGAGTTGCTGACTGGCTTCCACCCGTATCAGCGCCACAGCGCGCCAGCCGCGCGCAAGCTCGGGTTGAAGCCGGAGGCGCTGAAAGGCCTCAAGCGCAAGGAGGCGCGGGCGATCGAACGCTGTTTATCGTTTGATAGAAAGCGGCGGCCGCAGAACGCCGGCGACTTCCTCAAGTTGTTCCGTGGTGTCACGGCGCTGCAGAAGGCAACGCTCGCCGCGGCTGCCGTGCTCGCGTTGGTGGCCGGATATCAGTACTACC
>DATNFA010000112.1:0-30187 GCA_035606615.1 Steroidobacteraceae bacterium | reverse complement strand
CACGAGATGATGGAAGCGGGCGTCATCGACGCGAAGGACCTGCCGAACTCGAAGGTCGCGATGGTGTACGGCCAGATGAACGAGCCGCCGGGCAATCGTCTGCGCGTCGCGCTGACCGGCCTCACGATGGCCGAATACTTCCGTGACGAGAAGACCGAGACGGGCAAGGGCCGCGACGTGCTGCTGTTCATCGACAACATCTACCGCTACACGCTCGCCGGCACGGAAGTATCCGCGCTGCTGGGCCGCATGCCCTCGGCGGTGGGTTACCAGCCGACACTCGCCGAAGAGATGGGCGTTCTGCAGGAGCGCATCACGTCGACGAAGACGGGCTCGATCACGTCGATCCAGGCCGTGTACGTGCCGGCGGACGACCTCACCGACCCGTCACCGGCGACGACGTTCGCCCACCTCGACGCCACTGTCGTGCTCTCGCGCCAGATCGCGTCGCTGGGTATCTACCCCGCGGTCGATCCGCTCGACTCGACGAGTCGCCAGCTCGATCCGCTGGTCGTGGGCGAGGAGCACTACAACGTTGCGCGCGGCGTGCAGGCCGTACTGCAGCGGAACAAGGAACTGCAGGACATCATCGCGATCCTCGGCATGGACGAGCTGTCGGAAGAGGACAAGCGCACCGTCTCGCGCGCGCGCCGGATCCAGCGCTTCCTGTCGCAGCCGTTCAATGTCGCTAAGGTTTTCACGGGCCAGGACGGCAAGATCGTTCCGCTCAAGGAAACGATTCGCGGCTTCAAAGGCATTCTCGCCGGCGAGTACGATCACCTGCCGGAGCAGGCGTTCTACATGGTCGGCGACATCGATGAAGCGGTCGCGAAGGCGAAGACGCTGCAGTAACTACCCATGGCCACGACCATCCACGTCGACATCGTCAGCGCCGAAGGCGAGATCTTCTCGGGCGAAGCCTCGATGGTGTTCGTGCCGGCGATCATGGGCGATATCGGCATCGCGCCCCGGCACGCGCCGCTCCTGACGACGCTCCGGCCCGGCGAAGTCCGGGTGCAGACGCCGGGGGGCGAAGAGCAATTCTTCTTCGTGTCGGGCGGCGCCATCGAGATCCAACCGCACATCGTGACCGTGCTCGCGGACACGGCGGTGCGCGCTCACGATCTGGACGAAGCGGCGGCCACGGCAGCGAAACAGCGCGCCGAAGAAGCCTTGCGTAACCGCGGCTCGGCGATCGAGGTCGCCGAAGCGCAAGCCGAGCTGGCGCGCGCCGCTGCGCAGATCCGCGCGATTGAGAAGCTGCGCAAGATCAAACAATAGATCCGGGCGTACACTGCGCCCCATGCCGCTTTCCATCGTCATCCTGGCCGCCGGCCAGGGCAAGCGCATGAAGTCGGACCTGCCGAAGGTGCTGCAGCCTTTGGCCGGTCAGCCGATGCTCTCCCACGTCATCGCGAGCGCGAAGGCGCTGCGCGCCGATGCGATCCACGTCGTGTACGGCCACGGCGGCGAGCAAGTGAAGCAGGCGCTGCCCAACGAGCCGATCAACTGGGTGTTGCAGGCCGAGCAGCTCGGCACCGGTCACGCGGTTGCGCAAGCGCTGCCGGCGATTCCCGACGACCATCAAGTGCTGATCCTGTTCGGCGACGTGCCGTGCGTTCGCGTGTCCACGCTCGAGCAGCTCGTTGCCGCTGGCGCCGCAGGACTGGGCCTGCTCACCGTCATCCTCGCCGACCCGAGCGGTTATGGCCGCATCGTGCGCGACACCGCGGGCAGCGTCGTGCGCATCGTCGAGCAGAAGGACGCGAATACCAAAGAGCGCGCGATCAACGAGATCAACACCGGCCTGATGAGCGCACCCGCGCGGCTGATGCGCAAGTGGATCGCCGCATTGAAGAACGACAACGCGCAAGGCGAGTACTACCTCACCGACGTCGTCGTCATGGCGGTGCGCGAGCCTGTGCGCGTCGGCGCGGTTATTGCTCCCACTGAGGCAGAGGTACTGGGCGTGAACGACAAAGTGCAGCTGGCCCAACTGGAAGCGACACTGCGCGCCGAGCGCGCCAACGCGCTGATGCTGGAAGGCGTCACGCTCGCCGATCCTGCGCGCGTCGACATCCGCGGCGAGGTCAGCGTCGGACGCGATGTGTTCATCGACGTCAACGTCGTCATGGTCGGCAAAGTCGCGCTCGGCGACCGCGTGCGCATCGGCCCGAACTGTTATCTGAAGGATTGCAGCGTCGGCGCCGACACCGAGCTGCATCCGAACTGCGTAGTCGATCGCACCACGATCGGCGCGCGCTGCTCGATCGGCCCCTTCGCGCGCATGCGCCCGGGCGGCGAGCTGCACGACGAGGTACACATCGGCAATTTCGTCGAAGTGAAGAACAGCGTGATCGGCGATGGCAGCAAGGCCAACCATCTCACGTACATCGGCGATGCGACGGTGGGGAAGAAGGTCAACGTCGGCGCCGGCAGCGTGACCGTGAATTACGACGGCGCGAACAAGTGGCGCACCGAGATCGGCGACAACGCCTTCATCGGCTCGGGCTCGATGCTGGTCGCGCCGGTCAAGATCGGCGCGGGCGCCAATACCGGCGCGGGCTCGACCATCACCAAGGACGCGCCGGAGGGCAAGCTGACGCTCGCCCGTGCCAAGCAGGTCACGATCGAAGGCTGGAAACGCCCGGAAAAGAAGAAGTAGCTGACAAGTGTCGCGGCTGGGACGCGGTCACTGAAAGTTGTCGAGCCGCATGAGGTCGGACTCGAACCGCACCAGCTGCGTTGCCAATGCCCAGCGCCCGTCGCGCGACACCGCCATGTGGTTGTAGGTCCCCGAAATGCGAAATCCGAGCCGACCCAGGCGGGCAACTCGCTGATCGCTGAGCCGGTACACGTCAATCGCATCGAAGTCACGCTCACTGGCGACGAATACGATTGCCGTGCCCGTGACTGCCCAGGCGAAGGGCCGGACGCCCTCGAGCACCAGTTCCTCTTTTCCGCCGGCAACAGGCAGGCGCATCAGCCTCGCCGTAGTCTTTATCGCCGAGCGCTGCGGATAACGATCAAGGTAAAACAGGTATCGAGCATCGGACGATGTTTGCGGCTGGAAGCCGCCGTTGCGCGTCATCCGTTCGGCTGCACCGCCCGCAGGAGCGATCCGCCACACGTCTGGAATAGCTCCCGCGCGCGTCGAGGAGAAATAGATCCAGTCATCTGCCGACCACGATGAAAGACCATCGATGGAGGGCTCGGACGTGAGCCTGCGCACGCGCCCGCCATCCGCGCCGACAACATAGACGTCACTGTTGCCGGCGACCGTTGCGTCGAAGACTATCCTTGCGCCATCCGGCGACCACCCGCCAACGACTAGCTCAACGGCGCCGAGTGACGTGATCTGCTGCAGCTTGCCCCCATCGCGCTCGGCGAGCCAGATCTCCGGGGTCCCTGCCCGATGTGACGCGAACGCAATCCGCTTGCCGTCCGGCGAGAATTCCGCCGAGGCCTCGATGCGAGTCGAATTCGAAAATGGTTTCGACTCGATACTGTCATTCACCACAGGGGCGTTGAGGTCCATCAGCTGAATGTCGACGTCGCGCGTGATCGATTGAAATGCGAGGCGCGCAGGTTGGCCGGGCAGCGGCCGCGAAATCGACGGATTGTCTGCGGATGCGGGGATGTCGGGAAGCGGCGAGCCGCGATCGGGCGCGGCGACGTTCGAGTGGATTCGCCACAGGCGACTGACGGTCGGCCCCTGGACTGAATAGACAATCTCTCGACCATCCGCAGTCCAAGATAGTCCAGTCAGAGCTGCGTTCCAGTTCGATAGCCGCCGCGGTTCGCCGCCTCGCATGGGCACGACGTAGAGGTCCGCGATGCCCTCGCGCTCATAACGTATGAACGCCAGAGTCCGACCGTCCGGCGAGACCTCGAACCGCCAGTCTCCGGCACCGACGGGAGCCTGCGTCAGCCGGCGTCGTTCCAACGTGTCGAGGAAGACCTGATAGATCCCGAACGGACCGGCATCGCCGTCCCGGTCACGAATGAGAACCGAGTTCGAGTCCGCCGCCCAGGCGACGTGCGTGCCCGAAGCTGACACCTGGCGTTCCGCGCCGCCGAGTTGCGAAACGGTGAATACACCTTGCCCGTCCCGGACGAAGGCGATCATTTCTCCCCCGGGCGACCATGCCGGACTGCTCTCCCAATCCGGAGTTTCGGTCAATCGCCGCAGCGCTTCACTCTCCACGGCCTTCACATAGATATCCGTCGGGCCAGAGTCTTGGCTCGGCCAAGCGAAGGCGACCAGTCTGCCGTCCGGGGATAGCGCAGGCGGTCCCTCCGGACCTGGGTACGAGGCCAGGGGAAATAACTGAGCTGCAGCGTCTGCCGGCGCGTGCAGTGCACGCCATGCCATCACCGTCGTCACTACGAGCAACACGAGCGTCACACCGCCGAGCACAACTCTAGTGCGCGTTAGATGTGTGGTCCGCCGAGTCTCTGGCAGCGCCGCGCGGGAAGGCGAACGAGCCTCGAAAACCGGGACGTAGCTGCCTTTCGGCAGCGCGATGACGATGGGATCGGATCTGCCCTCGTAAAACTCGCGCAGTTTGTCGCGCAGCCGCCGGGCATCGACTCGCACGACCGGATCGTTGCCTGCGTCGAAATTCGTGCCTTTGCCGTATAGCTCGTGAGCGAGGACCGCTTCCTTGAGCCTGGGTCCCTGGCCGGCCAGCGTTTGTTCGACGATGAATGAGAGGAAGCGCCGCAGGTGTGGCGATCGCGAAAAGACCGCGCTCGCGAGGATGCTGTCGAGCTGAGCACGGACAGCGGAATCCGACAGGTCGCCTGCGCCGATCTCGGTGGGCATTGGGCCCGCTCCCTGTGAATCGACGGAAGTGTATAGCAACGGGCCGACGCGACTTCCTGTCCTCTTTTTCGGACGTAAAACACCGTAGAGACCTGACGCCTGCGAACGATGCGCGCTCATGGTTCGTGCGGCTCGACAATCGGAAGGAGAGCGCCATGGCTCGAACAACATCCCAGTGCGTCGCATCGGTGGTCCTCGTCACTCTGGCGACGGTCGGTGGCAGCGCACTATCCCTTACCCATGCTCAGACATCAGGCCAGACAGAGGCCGGCATCGAGCTCGATGGCAAGATGCTCCACGGCAAGAAGCTGTTCGAGAAGGCGACGTTCGGCGGCAATGGGCGGACGTGCCGCACGTGCCACAGCAAGCGCACCGGTACGCTCAGTCTGGCGGACGTGCAGCGGATCATCGCCAAGGCGAAGCCCTACGATCCGTTGTTGCTTCATGATGCGCTCGACGATGATGGGGTGGGCACTATGCGGATCCAGACGCATGCAACCATCCGCATGAGCATCCCGCTGCCACCGTGGCTCTCGCTGGCGGATGACCCGGGCGCGACGCACGTCACCGTCTTTCGCGGTATCCCATCGACGCGCAACACGCCCGCGCTCGACCGGTTTCTACTCCACGACGGACGCGCGCCGACGCTCCAGGAGCAGGCACTAGGGGCCATCCACGATCACTACCAGAACAGTGTGGAACCGACGGCATCGCAGCTCGATGCCATTGCAGTCTTCCAGCGTAGCGACAGTCACTTCTTCTCATCCGATGAGCTCGAGGAATTCGCCGCCGGTGGGCCCGCGCCTGAGCTGCCGCCCGGGGTCACTGCGGCCGAGAAGCGAGGACGCATGTTCTTCGTCGATGCACCCTTTGCTCCTCCCTCGAAGAATGGCATCTGCGCGCTGTGTCATAGCGGCCCGATGCTGAACAGGGTCAACCAGGACCATTCGAACGTCCCGGGCAGTCCGCCGCCGGGCGTGCGCTTCATCGACACGGGCGTGACGCTCGTGAATGCACCGAACAATCCGCTTCGGACGTGGGTCATCAACGACGGGATCAATCCGCCCGTGACGATCCACTCGCCCGATATCGGGCTGCTGCTCAATCCCGCTCCCCCGTCGCCGCCGCCGACCGTCATCCCCCGCGCCTTCTTCGCGAACCTGTTCAAGATCCCGACGCTGTGGGGCGTCAAAGACACCGCGCCTTACTTTCACGACAACGGCGCCAAGACGCTCCGCGACGCCGTTTCTCACTACCAGCGCTTCTTCAACTTCACTGAGGCACAGGACCCCGTCGGGTCGCGGACTCTCGGCGGGTTCATCGTACTGACTGACCAGGACGTGGATGACATCGTCGCCTATCTGCAGCTTCTATGACTTAAGACCGTGATCCGCGGCAATTTTTGCAAGCGCCGACAGGGTTAGAATGGCGTCCTGCGAACAAGCTCCCAGGGGTCATTCATGTGCGGAATCGTCGGCGCGATCGCTGATCGAGACATCGTTCCCATCCTGATCGAGGGCCTGCGGCGCCTGGAATACCGCGGTTACGACTCGGCCGGCCTCGCGATCCTGGACGGCAGCGGCGAACTGCGCCGGCTGCGCACGGTCGGCAAAGTCCGGATGCTGCAGGACGCGCTGAAGGAGACGCCGGTCGAGGGCCACCTGGGCATTGCACATACCCGCTGGGCGACGCACGGCGTGCCTTCCGAGCGCAACGCGCATCCGCACATCTCGC
Source organism: Steroidobacteraceae bacterium (assembly GCA_035606615.1). GTDB lineage: Bacteria > Pseudomonadota > Gammaproteobacteria > Steroidobacterales > Steroidobacteraceae > Steroidobacter. The sequence goes on along the minus strand of DATNFA010000112.1, from coordinate 23,625 downwards.
GCGACGGCATCGCGATCGTTCACAACGGCATCATCGAGAATCACGAGGAGCTGCGCGAAGAGCTCAGCAAGCTCGGCTACTCGTTCACGTCGGAGACCGACACCGAGGTGATCGCGCATCGCATTCACTATCACAAGCAGAAGCTCGGCGATCTGTTCCGCGCGGTGCGTGCCACTGTCGCGGAGCTCGAAGGTGCGTACGCACTCGCCGTGGTGTCGCAAGACTCGCCGGAGACGATCGTGCTGGCGCGTGCCGGCTGCCCCGTCGTCATCGGTGTCGGCAACAACGAGCACTTCGTCGCTTCGGATGTCGCGGCGCTCCTGCCGGTGACCCGCCAGTTCATTTTCCTCGACGAAGGCGACGTCGCGGAGATCCGCCGCCAGAGCGTGCGCATCCTCGACAGCGAAGGCAACACCGCACAACGCCCTGTCAAGCAGAGCTCGCTCTCGGCGGATGCCGCGGAGAAGGGCGACTACGCGCACTACATGCTCAAGGAGATTTACGAGCAGCCCCGCGCAATCGCGCAGACGCTGGAAGAGCGCGTGGCCGGCGGCAAGTTGCTCGAAGCCGCGTTCGGGCCGCTCGCGACGGAAGTGTTCCGTCGCACGGAGGCCGTGCAGATCGTCGCCTGCGGCACGAGCTATCACGCCGGCGCCGTCGCGAAGTATTACATCGAGCAGATCGCCCGCCTGCCGTGCTGGGTCGAGATCGCGAGCGAGTACCGCTATCGCAATCCCGTCGTGCCGAAGAACACGCTGTTCGTCACGATCTCGCAGTCGGGCGAGACCGCCGACACGCTCGCGGCGCTGCGCATGGCCAAGCAGTCCGGTTATCTGTCGAGCCTGTCGATCTGCAACGTGCCGGAAAGCTCGCTGGTGCGTGAATCCGAGCTCGTGCTGCTGACGCGCGCGGGTCCGGAAATCGGCGTTGCCTCGACCAAAGCGTTCACCACGCAGCTCACCGCGCTCGGCATGCTCGTGGTCGCGCTCGCCAAGTTCAACGGCACCGACGCAGAGCGCGAGCGCGGGCTCGTGCAGCGCCTGATCGAGATCCCGGGCCTGATCGAGAAGACGCTGCATCTCGACGCCCAGATCCGCGAGCTGGCGAAGCGCTTCGCCGACAAGCATCACGCGTTGTTTCTCGGCCGCGGCCAGATGCATCCGATCGCGATGGAAGGCGCGCTGAAGCTGAAAGAGATCTCGTACATCCACGCCGAGGCGTATCCGGCCGGCGAGCTCAAGCATGGTCCGCTGGCGCTGGTCGACGCCGACATGCCGGTCGTCACGGTCGCGCCGAACAACGATCTGCTCGAGAAGCTCAAGTCCAACCTGCAGGAAGTGCGCGCGCGCGGCGGCGAGCTCTACGTGTTCGCCGACCCCGAGTCCGGTATTCAGCCGTCGGAAGGCGTTACGGTCATCACGATGCCGAAGCACGTGAGCCACTTCCAGGCGTCCGCCGTCTACACGGTGCCGCTGCAATTGCTTGCGTATCACTGCGCGATCCTGCGCGGCACCGACGTCGATCAGCCGCGCAATCTCGCCAAGTCGGTGACGGTCGAATAGTCCGGTCTGGCGACTGGACGTGGGAATGGGTGACAATCGTGCACTCATTCCATCGGAATCGTCCCCATGCAAATCGCCCAAGACGCCGTCGTCTCGATCCACTACACGCTGACGGACGACACCGGCAACAAGCTCGACAGCTCGGACGGCACGCCGCTCGCCTATCTGCACGGCAACGGCAACCTGATTCCCGGCCTGGAGCGCGAGCTCGAAGGCAAGTCCGCGGGCGACAAGCTCAGCGTCAAGATCGCGGCCGCGGATGCCTACGGCGAATATGACAAGTCGCTGGTCCAGCGCGTGCCGCGCCGAGCGCTGAAGGGCGTCGGCGATCTCAGTGTCGGCATGCAGCTGCACACTCAATCGCAGCACGGCGTGCGGGCCGTGACCGTCACGCACATCGCCGGCGACATGGTCACGATCGACGGTAACCACCCGCTCGCAGGCCAGAATCTGAACTTCGAAGTCGAAATTGCCGAGGTCCGCACGGCAACCGAGGAAGAGCTGGCGCACGGCCATGTCCACGGGCCGGGTGGCCATCACGACCACTAGGGCACACTAGAAGAACTCCGCATTGCACTAGCAGCGGTTTTGCGCTGACGTTGGCGGTAGGAGGGTACGGCGATGCTACGCGTCAGATACCTGCTGGCCTTCAAGCACAAGAGCGTCTGGACCATCGGCCCCGAAGCGCCGGTGCTCGAGGCGATCCAGGTCATGGCCGACAAGCACATCGGCGCGCTGCCCGTGATGCGCGATGAGGAGCTCGTCGGCATCGTGTCGGAGCGAGATTACGCGCGCAAAGTGATCCTGCTCGGCCGCTCCAGCTCCGACACTCCGGTGTGGCAGATCATGACGGCGGACGTCGTGACCGTGTCGCCCGACGAGGCGGTGCACCGCTGCATGGAGATCATGACCGAGAAGCGCATCCGGCACCTCCCGGTCGTCGAGAAGGGCAAGCTGATCGGCATCATCTCGATCGGCGATCTGGTGAAGGCTGTGATCGAGGAACAGCAGCAGACGATCACGCAGCTGGAGAGGTATATCTCCGGATAAGAGAAGAGTCGGGCTAAAGCCCGACCTACAAGTCTCGTAGATGGCCTGTAGGTCGGGCTTCAGCCCGACAATCCGTCAACCCGTCGCTGCCGGCATGGAGTCGTCCAGCAGCCCTCTCTGCAGCGCCCGATTCACCGCGCTCAGGATCGCCATCAGCGATGCAGTCACGATGTTCTCGTGCAAGCCCACGCCGAACAGCGTGGCGCGCGCCGGCGTCGTGATCTCGACGAAAGCCACCGCACGTGCGTCGCTGCCCGAGCCCATCGAGTGCTCTTCATACGACAGCACGTCGAAGCGCAGACCCAGCGCGTCGACGATCGCGTCGATCGGACCATTGCCGTCACCGTGCAGCAGTGCGCCCTGCCCGTTGCATTTCAGCTTCAGCGTCAGCCGTTCGACGTTCTGGTGCTCGCGCACCGGCGACAGCTGGTGGCCGCCGTAGACATACGCTCCGTTCTCGCCGAGATACTCGCGCTCGAACAGCGACCAGATCTGTTCCGACAACAGCTCCTTGCCTGTCGCATCGGTCACGGCCTGCACCACCTGACTGAATTCGATCTGCAGCCGCCGTGGCATCGTCAGACCGTAGTCGCGCTCCAGAAGGTAGGCGATACCGCCCTTGCCCGACTGGCTGTTCACTCGAATGACAGATTCATACGTGCGCCCCAGGTCGCGCGGATCGACCGGCAGGTACGGCATTTCCCAGATGTCACCGTCGCGGCGCGCCGCAAAGCCTTTCTTGATCGCGTCCTGGTGCGAGCCGGAGAACGAAGTGAACACCAGGTCGCCGACGTATGGATGACGCGGATGTATCGGCAGCTGGTTACAGTGCTCTGCACAGCGCGCCGCTTCGTTGATGTTGGAGAAATCCAGTCCCGGGTGGACGCCCTGGCTATAGAGATTCAGTGCGAGCGTCACGACGTCGACGTTGCCGGTACGCTCGCCATTGCCGAACAGCGTGCCTTCGACACGTTCCGCGCCCGCCATCACCGCGAGCTCCGCCGCCGCAACCGCTGTGCCGCGATCGTTGTGCGGGTGCACGGACAGCACGATCGAGTCGCGCTTCGCGACGTGACGGCCAAACCATTCGATCTGGTCCGCGTAGATGTTCGGCGTCGCCATTTCGATGGTCGCCGGCAGATTGAGGATCACCTTGCGTGCGGGTGTCGGCTGCCAGACCTCGTTCACTGCGTCGCAGATCTCGACCGCGAAGTCGAGCTCGGTCCCGGTGAAGCTCTCAGGGCTGTACTCGAAATGCCAATCAGTCTCGGGTTGCTGCGCGGCCAGGTCGCGAACACAGCGCGCGGCTTGCACGGCAATGTTGACGATCCCGGCCCGGTCGAGACAGAAGACGACGCGCCGCTGCACCGTGGACGTGGAGTTGTACAAATGCACGATCGCGCGCTTCGCGCCGCGCAGCGACTCGTACGTGCGCTCGATCAATTCGGGGCGGGCTTGCGTCAGCACCTGAATGACTACGTCGTCCGGGATCAGGTTGCGCTCGATCAGCTCGCGCACGAAATCGAAGTCCGTCTGCGAAGCGGCGGGGAACCCGACCTCGATTTCCTTGAAGCCCGTGCGCACCAGCATGTCGAACATGCGCCGCTTGCGCGCGGCGTCCATCGGTTCGATCAGTGCCTGGTTGCCGTCGCGCAGATCGACGCTGCACCACTGCGGCGGCGCGGTGATCACCTTGTTGGGCCAGGTCCGGTCGCGGATGTCGATCGGCGCGAACGGGCGGTACTTGTTCTTGGGTTCCTGCAACATCGTAGGCATTCCTGTGCTGCGGCGGCAGACAGCCGCCGGTGGCGACAAACGATTTCTCAAGCGGATTTTTAGCGCCAGTCCCTGGCGTACGGTCGGGGGGTTTGCGTCTTAGCGACGCAGGTGCAGGCGCGTACGCAGCAGCTCACTGCCTCGGAGGGGCAGCGCGGACTGTTGCTGATTCGTACGCATGGGCCGAATCTAGCAGCAGGGCCCGAGCCAAGGCAAGAGAATGAAGCCCATGACGCGTCTGATCGCGCTCTTTCTATCGGCCGGCTGCTGTCTGGCGGCCGTCGCCCAGGACTTCAAGGTTGTCTGGAGCACCGTCGCCGAAGTCGTTTCGGCCGGCAAGGAGGCCGTCCCGGTCGAGCGCAGCTCCAAAGTGGTGCGCGTCGACGTGGAGCCCGCGATCCTCCCGATCGCGGTCGGCAAGCAGGTCTGCGTCAGCGCATTTCAGCTGCGGGCGTTCGCCCCTGACGGTCGGGCGCTAGCCGGCGTGCCGCTATCGATCGGGATTCGCGAGGATCAGAAGCTGCCGCTGCAGCTCACGCATCCGAAGGGCGACCTCTGCATGCGTCCCTCGGCCGCCGGCGAATACCCAATCCGCTTCACGAGCAAGCTCCCCGCCCCCGACGACACGCAGCGCGGCGCGCAGATCTACCTGCGCGTCTCGTAACGCCTCGTTTTCACGCCTTCTTCACAGCAGCCATCACTTCGCTGTCACGGGCGCCCGGCAAAGTGCGCACCATGAAAAGCAGACAGCAACAGGAGCTCAGATCCATCGGAGTCATGTTCGAGGGTGTCGCGGCGATCTGGTGTGCCCGGTCTGCACGGTTACCGCAACTCTGGAGCATTACTCATGAAGTTTCTAAAGCGTTTGACTCGCGCCTTCGAAGGCGCGCTGCTGGTCGCAACCACCGTCGTAATGATCGCGCCATTCCTGCTGGTGCGTTAATCGCGTAACGACAACTCAGCGAGCCAATCGCGGCTCGGATCGCCGGACACGAGGAAGTGCGGGTTCAGCACTTCCGCCTTCGCGTTGTAACGCAGCCGCTGCCCATCCGTCTGGATCACGCGTCCCCCCGCTGCCTCCACGACGGCTTGGGCGGCGGCCGTGTCCCACTCGCTGGTCGGGCCGAAGCGCGGATAGAAATCCGCGCTGCCTTCGGCGACCAGGCAGAACTTGATCGAGCTGCCGACCGTGACGAGCTGATACGGCTCCAGCTGCGGCAGATAACGATCGAGCACGGCATCGCGATGCGAGCGGCTGCCGACGATGCGCAACGGCGTCGCCGCTGTCCTGGACGTGTGAATCGGCACGGCCGGCTCGCGTCCGGTCTGCCGCGTTGCGCCGACTTTGTGCACGCCGGTGTACGTCGTATCAGTGACGGGCACGTGCACGATGCCGAGCACTGCGTCGTGTCCATCGATCAGCGCGATGTTCACGGTGAACTCGCCATTGCGCGAGACGAACTCCTTCGTGCCATCGAGCGGATCGACCAGCCAGTAGCGTTGCCACTGGCAGCGTTCGCTGTACGGGATGTCGCTGGCCTCTTCGGAGAGCACGGGTATATCCGGCGTAAGCGCACGCAGACCTTGCACGATGATGTCGTGCGACTGCGTGTCGGCGAGCGTGAGCGGTGAGTGGTCCGCCTTGTTCGTTACTTCGAACTGCTGCCCGTACACGCCGAGGATCGCGTCGCCCGCGCGCCGCGCGAGCGAGACGATGTCGGGAAGCAGTTTCGCATCGACAGGCACGGTGGTTACAACCCGGACAACTCGTCCGCCGGGTAGAGCATACCGTTGTCGCGCAACGTCTTCAGGATCTGCTCCGCCGCCTCTTCCGGCGACTGCAGCACCGTGCGCAGATGGATCTCGGGGTGTTCCGGCGGCTCGTACGGCGAATCGATGCCGGTGAAGTTCTTCAGCTCGCCGCGCCGCGCCTTCTTGTACAGGCCCTTCACGTCGCGCTTCTCGGCTTCGGCCAGCGGCGTATCGACGAACACCTCGAGGAACTCGCCGGGCTGCATCAGCTCGCGCGCCAGGCGCCGCTCGGAGCGGAACGGCGAGATGAACGACACGAGCACGATCAGTCCCGCATCGACCATCAGCCTCGACACTTCCGCGACGCGCCGGATGTTCTCGACGCGGTCCGCGTCGGTGAAGCCGAGATCCTTGTTGAGGCCGTGACGCACGTTGTCGCCGTCGAGCGTGTACGTGTGGCGGCCGAGCGCGTGCAAGCGCTTCTCTACCAGATTCGCGACGGTCGACTTACCGGCGCCCGAGAGTCCCGTGAACCACAACACGCACGCGCGCTGTCCCTTGAGGGACGAGCGTGCTGTCTTGTTGACGTCCAGCGCCTGCCAATGAATGTTTTCCGCGCGCCGCAGCGCGAAGTTCAGCAGGCCCGCGCCGACGGTGTCGTTCGAAAGCTTGTCGATCAGGATGAAGCCGCCGGTCTCGCGGTTCTCGGCATACGGATCGAACGGGATCGCGCGATCGAAGCTCAGGTTGCACACGCCGATCTCGTTCAGCTCCAGCTGCTTCGCCGCGAGGCGCTCCAGCGTGTTCACGTTCACTTTGTGCCGCGGCGTCGTGATGCTGCCGGTGAGCGTGCGTGTGCCCAGCTTGATGATGTACGGGCGACCGCGCAGCATCGGCTCGTCGTGCATCCAGATGATCGTCGCCTGGAATTGATCGGACACGGCCGGCGGTGCGTCTGCCGCAGCCAGCATATCGCCGCGGCTCACGTCGACTTCGTCCGCCAGCGTCAGCGTGATGGACTGGCCGGCGACCGCCGTTTCCAAGTCACCTTCGTAACTGACGATGCGCGTCACGCGGCTCTGCCGGCCTGACGGCAGCACGCGCACCGTATCGCCGCGCCGGATCTTGCCGCTCGCGATCGTGCCGGCGAAGCCGCGGAAGTCCTGGTTCGGCCGGTTCACCCATTGGACGGCCAGGCGGAACGGCTTGGTTTGCAGGTCATCCTCGATCTCGACCGATTCGAGATAGCCCATCAGCGTCGGGCCCTCGTACCACGGCGTGCGCGCGCTGCGCTCGAGGATGTTGTCGCCGCGCAGCGCGGAGAGCGGGACGGCGACGATGTTCGTGAGCCCGATCTGCTGCGCGAACTCGCGGTAGGCGGCGACGATGTCATCGAACGTCTGCTGCGAGTAATCCACCAGATCCATCTTGTTGATCGCGAGCACGATGTGCCGGATGCCGAGCAGCGACACGATGTAACTGTGCCGGCGCGTCTGCGTGAGCACGCCTTTGCGTGCGTCGATGAGAATCACGGCAACGTCGGCGGTCGATGCGCCAGTGACCATGTTGCGCGTGTACTGCTCGTGACCCGGCGTATCCGCGACGATGAACTTGCGCCGGTCGGTCGAGAAGAATCGGTACGCGACGTCGATGGTGATGCCTTGCTCGCGTTCCGCGGCGAGGCCATCGACCAACAGCGCGAAGTCGAGCTCGCCGCCCTGCGTGCCGACCTTCTTGGAATCGGCTTCGAGCGCCGCCAGCTGATCCTCGAAGATCAGCTTCGATTCGTAGAGGAGCCGGCCGATCAGGGTCGACTTGCCGTCATCGACGCTGCCGCACGTGATGAACCGCAGCAACCCCTTGTGCTCATGCGACTCGAGGTAGGCGTGGATGTCTTGCGCAATGAGGTCCGACTGGTGGGCCATCGTTCAGAAATACCCTTCCTGCTTCTTCTTCTCCATCGATGCCGCGCTGTCATGGTCGATCACACGGCCCTGACGCTCGGAGCTGGTGGTGAGCAGCATCTCCTGGATGATCGCCGGCAGCGTGTCGGCGCGGCTTTCGACCGCACCCGTCAGCGGATAACAGCCGAGCGTGCGGAACCGCACCCAACGCATCGCGGGACGCTCGCCGTCGCGCAGCGGCATGCGCTCGTCATCCACCATGATCAGCGCGCCGTCGCGCTCGACGATCGGACGCTGCTTGGAGAAATACAGCGGCACGATCGGGATGTTCTCCATATAGATGTATTGCCAGACGTCGAGCTCGGTCCAGTTCGACAGCGGGAACACGCGCAGGCTTTCGCCCTTGCTCTTGCGCGTGTTGTACAGGCTCCAGAGCTCCGGACGCTGGCGCTTCGGATCCCAGCGGTGCTGCGCCGAGCGGAACGACACGACGCGCTCCTTGGCGCGCGACTTCTCTTCGTCGCGCCGTGCGCCACCAAACGCGGCGTCGAAGCCGTACTGGTCGAGCGCCTGTTTCAGCGCCTGCGTCTTCATGACATCGGTGTGGACGGCCGACCCGTGCGTGAACGGACCGATGCCGCGCGCCAGCCCATCCTGGTTGACGTGCACGATCAGCGGCACGCCGAGCCGCGCCGCCGTGGCATCGCGAAACGCGATCATTTCGCGAAACTTCCAGGTCGTATCGACGTGCAGCAGCGGGAACGGCGGCTTGGCCGGATGAAACGCTTTCAGCGCCAGGTGCAGCAGCACCGAGCTGTCCTTGACAATCGAATACAGCATGACCGGCCGCTCGCACTCGGCGACGACCTCGCGCAGGATGTGGATGCTCTCGGCTTCGAGGCGTTGCAGGTGCGTGAGTCGGATCATCGTTGTCAGTCGAAAGCCTGCCGGTCGCAAAAAGGTTTCAGCGCGGTTTGATGGGAGCGGATTGTGCGGCAGGGGACCCTCGGGCGCATATGCCGCCTTGCGCGGCGCGCGTAATCTCAAGGCATAAGCGCTGCAGCCGGCGCGAGCAGCCAAAATTAAAGGGATTTCAGATACATAAAGTTACATTGGATTACACTTCTTTGCCGCACCCCCGGCGCGAACTTCAGTCTAATAGGCCTTATGAAGCGCAGTTGCCTGGCCATCGCTGTACTCGTCACGCTCGCGGGGTGCGCGGTCGGTCCGAACTATCGGGCCCCTCAGCCCGTGACACCCGACGAGTGGCATGCACAGCCGACCGGAACGGCGGCAGCGCCCGCCGGCGACCCCGCCGCGCTCGCGGACTGGTGGAAGACGCTCGACGATCCGACCCTCGACCAGCTCATCGACAAGGCGCTCGCGAGTAACAAAACGGCGAAACAGGCCTATGCGAACGTCCTCGCGTCTCGCGCCCGCCGCGGCATTGCCGCCGGGGACTTCTTTCCGACGCTGGACGCGTCCGCCCGCGGCAGCCGCACCAAATCCGAGGCGCGCGTCAGCGATCCTGACGTCGGGCTCTCCGGCGGCACGGACGAAATCTACGACGCCGGCCTGGACTCGATCTGGGAACTCGATCTGTTCGGCGGCAAGCGTCGCGCGTTCGAAGCAGCCACTGCACAGCTTGGCGCCAGCGAAGCGGACCTGCGTGATGTTCTCGTAACGTTGCTCGGTGACGTCGCGCTGAGCTACCTGGACGTGCGCACGGCTCAGTCGCGGCTGACATTCGCCGAGAAGAATCTCGAAACGCAACGGAGCACGCTCGACATCACAGGCTGGCGCGCCGCCGCGGGCCTGGCGAACGCACTCGATGTGGAACAGGCGCAGAGCTCGTACCAGCAGACGCGTGCCGCGATTCCCTCGCTCCAATCGAGTCTGGTGCAAGCGATGAACGCGCTCGCGGTGCTGACCGGTGATCCGCCGGGATCACTCGAAGCGCTGCTGGCGGAGCGCAAGGCGGTCCCGGTAGCGCGGATGGACATCGCGGTTGGCGTACCGGCCGACGTCTTGCGTCGTCGACCGGACATTCGCAGCGCTGAACGCCTCCTCGCCGCGCAGACTGCCGAGGTCGGTGTCGCGACTGCAGCGCTCTACCCAAGTTTGTCGTTGACCGGCTCGATCACGCTGCAGGCGCTGACGGCGAGCGACGTGCCGGACGGCTTTCGCACCGATCGCCTCGGCTTGTCGCTGAACCTGCCGATCTTCCGCGGCGGCGCATTGCGACAGAACGTCAATGTGCAGAACGCGCTGGTCGCCCAGGCTCTCGCGGCCTATGAAGCGACCGTGCTCGCGGCGTACCAAGAGGTCGAGAATGCGCTCACTGCCTCTACGAACGAGCATCTGCGGCACGATGCCCTGCAGCTCGGCGTCGAGAGCGCGCGGCGTGCCTCCGACCTTGCGCTCACGCAATACAACTCCGGACTCGTGGATTTCCAGACCGTGCTCAATGCCGACCGTCAGCTCATCACGCTCGAGGATTCGCTGGCCGTGAGCGACGGCGAGGTGACGGCCAACCTGGTCCGCCTCTACAAGGCGCTCGGTGGCGGCTGGAGCATCTTCCCCAAGGAATGAACGTGGACACTGAAACCAATCCTTCGACCACGCCGGAGGTCTCGGCCCCCGACTACGGGCCGGGTGCACCGGCGCCGTGGAAGCGCTGGGCACGCTGGGGCGCGATTGCACTGGTCGCGATCGTCGTCGGTTATCTCATCTTCGGCCGCGGCAACGGCGACGCGACCAAATATGTGACGCAGGAAGTCACGCGCGGCGACCTGACCGTCACGGTCACTGCGACCGGCAACCTCGAGCCGCGCAATCAAGTCGATATCGGCAGCGAGCTGTCCGGCACGATTCGCACCGTTTCGGTCGACGTGAACGACGAAGTGAAGGCGGGACAGATCCTGACGAAGCTCGACACCACCCGCCTGGAAGCGCAGGTGCTGCAAGCGCAGAGCTCGCTTGCTTCGGCCGAAGCGCGTGTCCTGCAGAGCGTCGCGGGACTGAAGGAAGCACGCGCGAATCTCGCTCGCCTGCAGAAGGTGCGCGAGCTGAGCAACAACAAACTGCCTTCGCAGCAGGATATGGACGTTAGCGAATCGGCAGTCGCACAGGGTGAAGGCGAAGAAGCTGCGGCCCGGGCCGCGGTGGCGCAGGCGAAAGCCAATCTCGATGCGGTCAAGACAGATCTGAGCAAGACCGACATCAAATCGCCGATCAACGGCGTGGTGCTGGTGCGCTCGGTCGAGCCGGGCCAGACGGTGGCGTCGTCGTTGCAGGCGCCGGTGCTGTTCACGCTTGCAGAAGATCTCAAGAAGATGGAGTTGCACGTCGCCGTTGACGAGGCGGACATCGGCTCCGTCGAAATCGGCCAGGATGCTTCGTTCTCGGTCGACGCATTTCCGAATCGCCAGTTCCACGCGAAGATCACGCGCGTCGATTTCGCTTCGAACAACACGCAGAAGAGCTCGTCGAGCAGCAGCAGCGGACAAGGCTCCTCGAGCAGCGCGACCTCGACCGGCGTCGTGACGTACGAGACCGTGCTCGAAGTCGACAATTCCGACCTGCTGTTGCGGCCGGGCATGACTGCGACTGCCGAGATCGTGACCACGAACATCGAGGGCGCGACGCTTGTGCCGAACGCCGCGCTGCGCTTTACACCAACCGGCGTCGACGTTCCCGGGGCTCCGGCGAACGCACAACAGTCACGCGGTGCACTGTCGGCGCTGATGCCGACGATGCCGCGCCGCTTCTTCGGTGGCCAGCAACGCAGTGGTGGGCGCATGGGCCGCGTTTGGGTGCTCGAAGACGGCAAGCCCGCACTGGCGATGTTCAAGCCGGGGTCGACCGATGGACGCATGACGCAGGTGCTGCCGCTCGGCCCGATGCCGGCCGGTGGCCGCATGGCGACGATGGCGAACGACGAGAAGTTCAAGAAGGCGCTGGAGCGCAAGATCGAGCCCGGCCTCAAGGTCATCGTCGACGAAGAAGCGCCGAAGAAATGACGGGCATGCCGACTCCTCCGAGCCACGTGATCGAGCTGTCGCAGGTCACGAAGGTGTACGGCGAGGGCGAAGGCGAGGTGCGCGCCCTGCGCGGCATCGATCTCGCGATCGCGCCGGGCGAGTTCGTCGCCGTCATGGGCCCGAGCGGTTCCGGCAAGTCGACCTGCATGAACATCCTCGGCTGCCTCGACACGCCGACCTCCGGCACGTATCGCTTCCTCGGCGTGCCGGTCGGCACCATGACGGCGGACCAGCGCGCATTGCTGCGCCGGAACCATCTCGGCTTCGTGTTTCAGGGCTTCAATCTGCTCAGCCGCACGACTGCGCTCGAAAACGTCGAGCTGCCGCTGATCTATCGACACCTGCCGGCCGAAGAGCGTCACGCACGCGCACGCAAGGCGCTGCAGGAGGTCGGACTCGCCGGCCGTGAGTCGCACGTCCCGAGCAAGTTGTCGGGCGGCCAGCAGCAGCGCGTCGCCATTGCGCGCGCCATCGTCGCACAGCCGCAAGTGGTGTTCGCCGACGAGCCAACGGGCAATCTCGACACTGCGACCAGCGCCGAGATCATGCGAGTGCTCACGGCTCTCAACGAGCAGCGCGGCATTACGATCGTCATGGTGACCCACGAGCCCGACATTGCGGGCTGGACGCGACGCATCGTGCGCTTCCGCGACGGCGTGATCGAAAGCGACGAAGCCAATACTCCGGTGCGAGGAGTCGCCTGATGTTCTGGAATGCGCTGCTGCTCGCTCTGCGCGAGATCCGCCGCAACGTGCTGCGCTCGTCGCTCACGATTCTCGGCATCGTCATCGGCGTCGCCGCTGTCATCACGATGGTCACGATCGGCCAGGGCGCGACGGCGCAGGTGCAAGCGGATATCCAGAAGCTCGGCACCAACCTGCTGCAGGTTTTCCGCGGCCAGGGTTTTGGCGGCGGTGGCGGTGCACGTTCCTCGGCGCCGCCGTTCACTATCGAGGACGTGCGTGCGATCGAGAACGACATCTCCGGCGTGCGCGCGGTGGCTCCTGCCTCGAACACGGGGACGCAGGCGATTTACGGCAATGCCAATTGGTCGACGCAGGTCACCGGCACGAGCGACAAGTATCTGGAAGTCCGCGACTGGCCGTTGGCTTCCGGCCGGAATTTCTCCGAGAGCGAGCTGCGCGCCGGTGCGGCAGTCTGCATGCTCGGCGACACGGTCAAACAGGAGCTGTTCGGCGACCAGGATCCGATCGGCCTGTCGATCCGGCTCGGCAAGCTGTCGTGCCAGGTGATCGGCCTGCTGTCGGTGAAGGGACAATCGGGCTTCGGGCAGAACCAGGACGACATCGTCGTCGTGCCGTTGCGCACGCTGCAGCGGCGCATGGCCGGCAATTCCGACGTCAACAACATCATGGTGTCGGCGCGCGACGGCGTGTCGACGGAGAAGGTGCAGGCCGATCTCGAGCGGCTGCTGCGTGAGCGCCGCAAGATTCGCGAGGGGGCGGAGGACGACTTCAACGTGCGCGACCTCAAGGAGGTCACCAGCGCCTTCACCAGTTCTTCGCGGGTGCTCACCGCGCTGCTCGGCGCGGTCGCCGCAGTGAGCCTGATCGTCGGCGGCGTCGGCATCATGAACATCATGCTGGTGTCAGTGACTGAGCGGACGCGCGAGATCGGCACTCGCCTCGCGGTCGGCGCGATGGCGCGCGACGTCCTCCTGCAGTTTCTCGTCGAAGCAGTCACGCTCGCAGCATTTGGCGGCATCATCGGCATCACGCTCGGCCTGAGTGCAGCACTGCTTGCGACCAGTGCGTTCCGTGTGCCGTTCGTGTTCAATCCCGGCATCGTGATCCTGTCGTTCGCGTTCTCTGCCGCCGTCGGCATCGTGTTCGGTTACTTCCCAGCGCGTCGCGCTGCACAGCTGGATCCCATCGAGGCTCTGCGCCACGAATAGACTTCTGCCCCTGCTCGCTCTGCTACTCGCCGGCTGCGGCACTCTGCCTTCGGGTCGCGGCTGGGGCGAGGATGCGACGTGGCGGCCGGGATGGGAGCGAGTCCGTACTTCAGCAGTCCATGCAGCGCGCGATCCGTGGGTCTGGGCGCCGCTCGCTGGTGCGGCCGTGATGCAGATCGACGATCTCGACCGCCGCACCTCGGATTGGGCGCGCGAGCACACGCCGGTATTCGGCTCGCAACACAATGCCGAAAAGTGGAGCGACGATCTGCGGACGGCCTCGGTCGTGGCGCACTACGCAACGATCGTCGCTACTCCGAGCGGCGATGAGTTCGGCGAATGGCTCGCGAACAAGGCCAAGGGAACTCTGGTCGATGTTGCGGCTGTTGCTGCGACTACGGCCATCACCGGCTCGCTCAAACAGGCGGCCGGGCGGACGCGGCCGAACGGCGAGGACGATGAGAGCTTTCCCTCCGGTCACACGTCGAGCTCGGCGGTTCACACGCGGCTCGCCTCGCGCAACCTGCGCTCGATCGACATGCCGGCCGGCGTGCGCAGTACGCTCGACGTCGGCCTGTATGCACTGACGATCGGCACTTCCTGGTCCCGCATCGAGGCGGGCTGGCACTTCCCCGCCGACACGATGTTCGGCATGGCCCTGGGCAACTTCGTGGCTTCATTCGTCAACGATGCCTTCCTTGGTCTGGACTCCGGCAGCAGCTCGCTGACCGTGGCAGCGACGCCGGATGGGGCAATCGTGCAGTGGCGCATGCGCTGGCGATGAGCGCAGAATGCGCGCTCCCTGTTCGATCTCCCTCGCGAGGCCGCCTCAATGAAAACCCGCGCCGCAGTCGCTTATGCCGCCGGCAAGCCGCTCGAAGTCGTCACCGTCGATCTGGATGGGCCGCGCGACGGCGAGGTGCTGGTGGAGATCAAAGCGAGCGGCGTGTGCCACACCGACGAGTTCACGCGCTCCGGCGCGGACCCCGAGGGCCTGTTCCCGGTGATCTTCGGGCATGAAGGCGCGGGTGTCGTGGTGGATGTCGGCCGCGGCGTGACTTCGCTGAAGGCTGGCGATCACGTCATTCCGCTGTACACGCCGGAATGCCGGCAGTGCAAGGCGTGCCTGTCACGCAAGACCAACCTGTGCACGGCGATTCGCGCGACGCAGGGCAAAGGCGTGATGCCGGACGGCAGCAGCCGCTTCTCGATCGGCAAGGACAAGATTCACCACTACATGGGCTGCTCGACGTTCTCCAATCACACGGTGCTGCCGGAGATCGCGCTGGCGAAGATCCGTGAGGACGCGCCGTTCGACAAGGTTTGTTACATCGGCTGCGGCGTGACGACCGGCATCGGCGCGGTGATGAACACCGCGAAGGTCGAGCCGGGTGCGAACGTCGTGGTGTTCGGTCTGGGCGGCATCGGCTTGAACGTCGTGCAGGGCGCGAAGCTGGTCGGCGCCAATCGCATCATTGGGGTTGATCTCAATCCGCGGCGCCGCGCGCTCGCGGAGAAGTTCGGCATGACGGATTTCGTCAACCCGAAAGAAGTCGGCGGCGACCTCGTACAGCACCTGATCGCGATGACCGACGGCGGCGCCGACTACAGCTTCGAGTGCGTCGGCAACGTCGATCTCATGCGCCAGGCGCTCGAGTGCTGTCACCGCGGCTGGGGCGTCTCGGTGATCATCGGCGTCGCCGGCTCAGGCCAGGAGATCAAGACGCGGCCGTTCCAGTTGGTCACTGGACGCGTGTGGAAGGGCACTGCGTTCGGTGGCGCACGCGGCCGCACCGACGTGCCGAAGATCGTCGACTGGTACATGGACGGCAAGATCAACATCGACGACCTGATCACGCACACGATGCCGCTCGCGGACATCAACAAGGCTTTCGATCTGATGCATTCGGGCGAATCCATTCGCAGCGTCGTCGTGTACTGATCGATTCGTAACCCATGAAAGGTGTCCCCCGCTGGCTGCTGCTCGTAGCAGCCCTGGCCGCCGTCGGCCCGGTTTCGATCGACATGTATCTGCCGGGCTTTCCCGCGATCGAACGCGAGTTCGGCGTGCGCGGCGTCGAGACCACGATGGCCGCATACCTGGTCGGCATCGCCGTCAGCCAGCTGTTCTACGGACCGATCAGCGATCGCTTCGGGCGCAAGCCGCCGCTGTATTTCGGCTTCGCGCTGTATGCGATCGGTGCCGCGGGCTGCGCGCTCGCAGGCAGCATGCCGGCGCTCACGCTGCTGCGCGTCGTGCAGGCACTCGGCGGCTCTTCGGGATTCGTGATCGGCCGCGCGATCGTGCGCGATCGCTGCGAGCCGCACGAAGCCGCCCGCGCGTTCTCGCTGTTGATGATGATCGTGGCGCTCGGACCTGTGTTCGCGCCCGTGGCGGGCGGCTTCGTCGTCACGCATTTCGGTTGGCGCGCGACCTTCGTGTTCCAGACGGCGCTCGGTTTGGCGCTATTCGCCGCGACGCACTTCCTCCTGCGCGAGTCGCGCCCGGAGTCGACGGTGAAGCCGCTGAACCTGGCGAACGTGCTGCGAACCTACGTCCGCCTCGGCAAAGATCGACTGCTCGTCGGTTATTCGCTGGTCGGCGGCTTCGGCATGGGCGCGCTGTTCAGTTACGTGACGGGCGCACCGACCGTGCTGACTCATCGCTACGATTTGTCGCCGCAGCAATTCGGCGCGTTGATCGGCTTGAACGGACTCGCATTCATGACAGCGAGCCGGCTCAACATGATCGCGCTGCGCACCATGAGTCCGCGCGACGTGCTCGCACGCTACGTGTGGATGCCGCTGGTGATTGGCGTAGCGCTGCTCACGCTGACGTCGTTGTGGCCTATACCGCTGTGGATGCTCGTCGCTCTGCAGTTGTCGTTCTTCGTCACTGTCGGGCGAGTCACTCCGCATGTGGCGGCACTCGCATTGGCGCCGCACGGTGCTGAGGCAGGTGCTGCGTCTGCGCTGATGGGCGCGTTGCAATCGGCGTTGGCGATGGCGGCCGGTTTCGCTGTCGCGACTTTCAACGACGGTACGGTAAGCACGCTCGCCGCGATCATGACCGCGGGCGGCGCGCTGGCGCTGGGGAGTTATTTCTGGGCCAACGCCGCGCCTCAGAGCCAGGAGGGCTTGCGGCGCGGCGGTTAAGCGATACAAGTCGGCGCGGGGAGCTCGACGATGCGTTACTGGGTATTGGGAGTGTTGGCGCTTGCATCAGGTGCGGCGACGGCTGCGAATGCCACGTGGTATGAGGCCAGCAGCGATCACTTCGTCGTTTACAGCGAACAGGACGAGGCGCTCGTGCGACGGTTCTCCGAGCGGCTCGAGCGCTTTCACGCAGCGATGGCGTATGTGTACGCAAAGAAGCAGGCAAAGCCCGGCCCGTCCAACCGGGTGACGATCTTTGTCGTACCGAGTACGACGAGGGTCGGCAGAGTCACGGGACGACGCAGGGTTGCAGGCGTATACCGAGCACGCGCCGGATCGTCAGTCGCCGTAGTCGCGGAGGTGCGCAGCGGATCGACGTCGACGCTGACGGGCGAGTTCGTTCTCTACCACGAGTACGCGCATCACTTCATGTATGGGCTGACCCCGCGCGCGCTACCGCGCTGGTTCACCGAAGGGTTTGCCGAGTTCTTCGCCGGCGTGAGATTCAACGACGACGACAGCATCACGCTCGGGGCCCCGGCTAATCATCTGGCCCTGGACTTGATCTACGCGCCCAAGGTTCCGATCCGCACGCTGCTTGACTTCGACGGCGGGTATCGCAAGGACAAGGTCGGCTACGACCAGTTCTATGCGCAAAGCTGGATGCTGTTCCACTACCTGCAGATGGGGGAGGAGCGCGCAGGTCAGCTTGCGAAGTATCAACGTCAGCTGGCCTCCGGGAGCTCTGCGCTCGAAGCCGCGCAGAGCGTCTTCGGCGATCTCGGCAAGCTCGAGCGCGACACCGTGACGTATGCCAAGCGTCGCACGCTCAGCGCCATGGTCGTTCCTGCCCAGGCACTCGACATCGGCCCGGTCGTCGTGCGGGAGCTGCGCCCAGGCGAGGCAGCGATGATGCCGACGATGATCGAATCGAATTGGGGTGTGAGCCGTGAGGAGGCTTTGAGTTTGCTACCGCAAGCGCGCAAGGTCGCTGAACGACATGCCAAGGATCCCGCGGTGCTCTCGGCTCTTGCTGAAGCCGAAGTGGATGCGGGCAACAACGATGCAGCGATCGCCGCTGCCGACGCCGCTCTGGCGCTCGATTCGCAGCAGCTCAAGGCGCTCATCTGGAAGGGCCATGCGCTCATGAAGAAGATCGAGTCGGGTGCTTTGCCGAAGGAAGCATGGGCGGATGTGCGCGAACAGTTCATCAAGGCGAACGCAATCGAGAACGATCATCCCGTGCCGCTCATGCAGTTTTATCTCAGCTACGTCAAGCAGGGTCAGACGCCGACGAAGAACTCGGTCGAGGGTCTCGAATGGGCGATGGCGCTCGCGCCGTTCGATCAAGATCTGCGCTGGCTCGTCGCGCAGCAGATGGTCCGCGACAGTCGGTTGGAAGAAGCGGTGCAGACTTTGGGTCCGCTAGCGTACAACCCGCATCCGAGCGAGCAAACCGAAGCTGCGCTCAAGCTGCTGACGGAAGTGCAGGGCAAGTTGAAAGCGAGTGCGGAGCCTGCGCACTAACCGTTCACAACCAGCTGGGCTTGCGGCGCAGCGGTTGAAGATAGATGCCGATCAGCTGGTTCGCCGTCTGCATCGCGTGGCGGAATTCTTCCTGTCGCTTGGGATTGAACGGCGTGGTGCACGCCTCGTTGGTGTACGTCGCCGCGAGTGAGAACTCGTAGTTGCCGAACGCGAGCGGACCCCGGCAGCTCGGCTGCGGCTCGCAGGAGCACTGCGGCGCAGGGTCGCCCGCGAGCTTGTGGTCGCTTGCGTAGAACCGATATTCGACTTCGATGTAGACCTTGCCTTCCGAGCCGGTCGTGAGCCTGTGCATGAACGACGCGTCGCGCAGCAGCGTCGGATCCATCTTCGCCTCGGGATCCGTGGCGCGCAGCGCCAGGTGCTCGCGCCACATAATTCCGTAGTTGTCCGGAAACACGCCGGCCAATTCCAGCAGGATGTCGATCTCATCGCCGCGCGGCGGCAGATAGGTCGGCTGCCTCCATGCAGTCCACAAAGCCCACAATCCGATGACCGCCAGCGCAGCGAGCACTGCGCCGGCAATTCGGAGAGCGCGAGCGAGCCGGGTGCGCAGACGGCGGTTCCGCTAAGTCCAGCCTTCCAGCTTCGTTTCCATCGTGATCTGCGCGTTCAGCACGCGCGATACAGGGCAGCCCTTCTTCGCGGCTTCCGCAGCCGCCTGGAAATCCGGCGGCGCCGCGCCCGGCACTTTGGCGCGGACTTTCAGATGCACGGCGGTGATCGTGAAGCCGGCGTCGGTCTTGTCCATCGTCACGACCGCTTCGGTCTGGATGTTCTCGGCCTTCTTGCCGGCGGTGTCGAGCTGCGCGGACAGTGCCATCGTGAAGCAGCCTGCATGCGCAGCTGCGATCAGCTCTTCGGGATTCGTGCCCTTGCCGTCCTCGAAGCGCGTGCTGAACGAGTACTGCGTGTCCTGCAGCACGCCGCTCTGCGTCGAGATCGTCCCGCGGCCGTCTTTCAGGCCGCCCTTCCAGACTGCCGATGCGCTGCGTTTCATGCTGTCGCTCCTGATTGAGAGGGGTCGATGATTTCGATTTCGTGCGAGATCTGTGCAGTCTTGGCGAGCATTGCAGTCGCCGAGCAGTATTTCTCGGCCGAGAGATTCACTGCACGCTCGACTTTCTTCGGGTCGAGCCCCGGGCCGCTGATGCGATAGCGCATCACTATCCGCGTGAATACTTTCGGCTCGGTCGCGGCGCGCTCGGCGTCCATCTCGACGACGCAGTCCGTCACCGGCTCGCGGCCGCGCTTCAGGATCATCACGACGTCGAATGCAGTGCAGCCGCCGAGGCCGAGCAGCAGCATCTCCATCGGCCGCACGCCGAGATTGCGTCCGCCCGAATCGGGCGCGCCATCCATCACCACTGCGTGCCCGGAGCCGGACTCGCCGACGAACATCACGTCCTGCACCCATCTGACCGTTGCTTTCATACGCCGCCGTAGCAGAGATACTTGATCTCGAGATATTCCTCGAGGCCGTACTTCGAGCCTTCGCGCCCGATGCCGCTTTCCTTCACGCCGCCGAACGGCGCCACCTCGGTCGAGATGATGCCTTCGTTGATGCCGACGATGCCGCTTTCGAGGCCCTCCGCGACGCGCCACGCGCGGCCGATGTCGCGAGTGTAGAAGTAGCTCGCGAGGCCGAATTCGGTTGCGTTCGCCAGGCGCAGCGCTTCCTCTTCCGTATCGAACTTCATCAGCGGTGCGACGGGTCCGAACGTCTCCTCGTGCATCACGAGCGTGTCCGCGCGGATGCCCGTCAGCACGGTCGGCACGTAGAAGTGGCCGGCGCCGTCGCCGCGCTTGCCGCCGGTGAGAATCTTCGCGCCCTTCGCGACGGCATCGCGCACGTGCTCCTCGACCTTGACGACTGCCTTCTCTTCGATCAGCGGCCCGATCTTCGTGTCCTGGTCGAGGCCGTTGCCGACCTTCAGGCCCGACGCGACTTCCGCGAGGCGCTCGGCGAAGCGGTCGTAGATACCGGCCTGCACGAAGATGCGGTTCGCACACACGCAGGTCTGACCGGCGTTGCGATATTTCGAGGCGACGGCGCCGGCGACTGCGGCTTCCAGGTCCGCATCGTCGAACACCACGAACGGCGCGTTGCCGCCGAGTTCCAGCGACACCTTCTTCACCGTTGCCGAGCACTGCGACATCAGCAGCTTGCCCACCGCGGTCGAGCCGGTGAAGCTCAGCTTGCGCACGATCGGGTTGCTCGTGAGCTCGCCGCCGATCGGCTTGGAATCGCCCGTCACCACGGAGACGACGCCCGCCGGAACGCCGGCGCGTTCGGCGAGCACGCACATGGCCAGCGCTGAATACGGCGTCAGCTCCGAAGGCTTGATCACCATCGTGCAACCTGCGGCGAGCGCTGGCGCAACCTTGCGCGCGATCATGGCAGTGGGGAAATTCCACGGCGTGATCGCGGCGGTGACGCCGATCGGCTGCTTGAGCACGATGATGCGCTTGTCGCGGCCGTGGGCCGGAATCACATCGCCGTAGGCACGCTTGCCTTCTTCGCCAAACCATTCGATGAATGCCGCTGCATAGGCGATCTCGCCGCGGCTCTCCAGCAGCGGCTTGCCCTGCTCGACAGTCATCAACACCGCGAGATCGTCCTGGTTCGCCATCATCAGGTCGAACCACTTGCGCAGGACCTGCGCTCGTTCTTTCGCCGTGCGTGCACGCCATTCGGGCAGCGCCTTGTCGGCCGCTTCGATCGCGCGCCGCGTCTCCGCGGCACCGAGATTCGGCACCGTGCCGATGAGTTGACCGGTGGCCGGATTGAAGACCTGCTTCACCTGGCTGCTGGCGGCGCCTTCCCAACGGCCGCCGACGAACGCCTGCTCGCGAAACAGCGACGGGTCGCGCAATGAAATCGAAGATTGACGGACGGCAACCATAGAAAACTCCGCAACTCGTCTAGTCGTCCTGCAGATCCTGGCCCGGGAACAGCGTTTCGTTGAAACCGAAGTTCCGCAGGTCGCGGATGCGCATCGGGTACAGGATACCGTTCAGATGGTCGACTTCGTGTTGCACGACGCGCGCATGGAAGCCGCCCACCGTACGGTCGATGGGTTTGCCGGTCTGATCGAAGCCGCGATAGCGCAGCTGCGCATAGCGCGGGACCAATCCGCGCATGCCGGGCACGGACAGGCAGCCTTCCCAGCCTTCCTCCAGCTCCTCGCTCAGCGCCTCCAGTTGCGGATTGATCAGTACCGTGTACGGCACTTCCTCGGCTTGCGGGTACCGGGGATTACGCGCGACCCCGAAAATGACCACCTGCAACGAAACGCCGATCTGCGGTGCTGCCAGCCCCGCGCCGTTCAGCTCCTCCATGGTGTCGTGCATGTCTTCGAGCAGCGTTGCGAGCTCGACGGAACCGAAGCGCTGCACGGGCTGCGCGACCTGCAGCAGCAGCGGATCACCCATTTTGAGGACCGGACGGATGGCCATGGCTATAGTATCGCTTCTATGTCTCTCCACGTCCTCGTCCTGGCCGCCGGCGCATCCACACGCCTCGGGCAGCCGAAGCAGCTCGTGAAGCTGGGCGGCAGGCCGGCGTTGCACATTGTGGTGTCGAATGCCGTTGCGCTGGCCGGCAACGCGGTGACCGTCGTGGTAGGCGCGCACGCGCGCGAGATGACGCACTTGCTGGCGCACTCGCCAGCATCGGTGATCGTGAATCGCTTTTGGGAAGAGGGCATGAGCTCGTCGCTGCGCTTCGGCGTCGCTGCGCTGCCGCCGGCCTGCGACGCTGTGCTGGTGTTGCTCGGCGATCAAGTCGGCGTGAATGCGGACGATCTCAAACGGCTGGCCGCGGCCTGGAAAGGCGAGGAGAGCCTGATTGCCGCGAGCGTCTACGATCAGCACCTGGGGGTGCCGGCGATTTTTCCGCGCCTGTGTTTCTCGGAGCTCGCCGAGCTGCGCGGCGACCACGGCGCGCGCGCGGTCCTGGAGCGCAACAGCTATCGGCTGGTGCGCGTGCCGATGTCGAATGCCGCGATCGATCTCGACACGCCGGAAGATCTCGCGGCCCTGACCGAACGCTTCAAAGTACCGCTGCAGGAATGACCGGATGCGTATCGCCTTACTGTTCCTGGTCGTTGCCATCGTCATCGTGGTCATCTGGATGAGGGCGCGGCGCACACGCGGCGGCGACAAATAACAAGACGACTCGCTACTTGGGGGGATTGCATGCTCAGGGCTCGCTGGCTCAGTCCATGGTTTGCCGCGATTGCCGCGGTCTCGATCGATGCGGCGAACGCGGAGCCGACCAGCGAGCGCTATCAGCTCGACCGCCTGGTGCCGGCATCCAATTTCCACGGCGTGCACGGACTCGCATTCGATGCGCACGATGTGCTGTATGCGGGCAGCGTGGTCGGTCACAGCATCTATCGCGTCGACACCAGGACAGGCGCAGTCACCACCTTCGTCGGCGCGCCCGAAGGGATGGCCGATGACCTGGTCTTTCTCGCCGACGGCACGGTCGTGTGGACCTCGATCCAGCATGGCGTCGTGCGTGCGCGCAAAGGCGACGGCCCCGTGGTCAAGCTCGCCGAACTCGTTAGCGTCAATTCCATCAACGTGCGCAAGGACGGCCGCTTGTTCGCGGCGCAGGTGTTCGGCGGCGACGCACTGTGGGAGATCGATCCCGCCGGCGCGAAGCCGCCGCGACTGATCCTCAAGGACCTCGGCGGCTTCAACGGTTTCGACATCGGCCCCGATGGCAAGCTCTATGGACCGTTGTGGTTCAAGCACCAGGTCGTGCGGATCGATCCGGACACCGGCAAGCTCGACGTCATCGCGGAGGGCTTCGACACGCCGGCCGCGGCCAACTTCGATTCCAAGTCGAATCTGTACGTGGTCGATACGGCGCGCGGCGAAGTCGTGCGCGTCGACATCCGCAGCGGCAAGAA
>DATNFA010000111.1:0-2618 GCA_035606615.1 Steroidobacteraceae bacterium | reverse complement strand
TTAGGAAATAATGCCTGCGGTTAGTCCTCACTCACTTTAGTCTAGGGGTATGCAAACAATGGCCACAAAAATCCAGGCTGCTCTGCGGGCAGCGGCGCTCGTCGGCAGCTTTGTGATCGTGACCGGCTGCGCGAATCAGGAACAGCAGACAGCGCTCGACATGGTCAAGGCGACTGCTGAAGCTGCGCAGAATGCGGCGAATGCTGCACAACGCACGGCGACGCAAGCACAACAGACTGCCTCGGCTGCTCAGAGCACCGCGAACCAAGCTCTGCAAGCGGCGCAGGCGGCACAAGCCTGCTGCGATGCAACGAACCAGAGAGTCGATCGCATGTTCGAGCAGAATCAGGCGAAATAATTACGACCAAAAAAATGCGGCTCGCAAGAGCCGCATTCTTTTTTTAGAACCGCCGTCGCTGGCGGTTTTTTTTGCCCGCCATGGATGGCGGGCATGTCGCAAATGCAGGAGCAATTTTCCGGCGCCGGCCAGGGACGGCCGGCATGCAGCAAACGCAGGGAGCAGTTTGCTGCGCGCTTCGGTCTAGTGACCGCCGTGATCGGCCGACGCCGCCGCGGCGGCGATCTCCGCGGTGAGCGGCGTCGCGCTGCCGGCGACGGACACGGCCTCGGGTATACCGCTGGTGCTTTGCGCGACACGCTCGGCTGCGTCCCAATCGAGTGCAACGCGCCGTTCCTCGGTGGCCGCGACGTAGGCGCGCATGAGGCTCGTCAGCGGCGATTCCTGAACCGGCTCCGCGGCAACGTCGTCGGCGACACTCTCGCCGTCGAAGTTGCTCTCATGCAGCGCGGGATGCGCTTCCAGGTACAACGTGCCGTCGGCGGTCCAGCCGAGCTTCACCGGCTGATTGACGATGTTGACCGAGGTGCCGACGGGCACGGTCTTGTAGAGCGCTTCGATGTCCTCGGGGAACATACGAATGCAGCCGTGCGTGACGCGCATGCCGACGCCGGACGGCTTGTTCGTGCCGTGGATCAAATAGCTTCCCAAGGCGAGCCGCATCGCGTGTAACCCAAGCGGATTGTCGGGCCCGGGCGGAACGATGCGAGGCAAGAGGTCGTTGCGCGCCGCATGCTCGTCGCGAATCGACTGCGGCGGATACCAGCTCGGATTCGACACTTTGCCCGTGATAGAGGTGACGCCGAGCGGCGTCGACCAGTCCAAGCGACCGATGCTGATCGGATGCGTGATGACGCGCTGCGACCCTGCCGGGACTCCTTCGGGAGGCGGCTTCGAATCGGCGGGGAAGTAGTACAGCCGCAGCTCCGCCACGTTGACGACGATGCCGCGGTGCGGTGCGCGAGGCAGGACGTAAAGCGTCGGAATCGTGATCTTCGTGCCCGCGCCGGGCAGCCACGCGTCTACGCCGGGATTCGCTTGCTTGAGCTCCTCGAAGCCGACGTTGTAGGTGCGCGCGAGGCTCACGAAGGTGTCTTCGAAGCGGGCTTCGACGACTTGAACCTCGCCGAAGACCTCGTCCCCTTCGCCGATCCAGAACTCCTCCGCCTGCGCCGTCGCGACGGAAAGCAGGCAAGGCAAGATCCAATGAGCTAAACGGCGCATGCGCGCATTATACGGATCGCGGCACTAATGAATATGAGCGCCAGTCGGCAGTCTCGTCCAGCGTCAATAGCGTATGAGGCTCGCGCCCCACGTGAAGCCCCCGCCGAAAGCCTCGAGCAGCAGCAGGTCGCCGCGTTTGATGCGACCGTCCCGGATCGCGGTATCGAGAGCCATCGGTACCGACGCGGCCGAGGTATTGCCATGCTCGCGGACGGTCAGGATGACTCGTTCCATGGGAAGGTCGAGCCGCTTCGCGGTCGCGCTGATGATGCGGATGTTCGCCTGGTGTGGGATGAGCCAGTCGATCTGGCCCTTCTCGAGGTTGTTTTTCTCGACGACGTCGTCGACGAGGTTCTCGAGCGTCTTCACGGCGACCTTGAAGACCTCGTTGCCTTTCATGCGCAGGGCCGCACCCTCGCGCTGGCGCAAAGACACGCCGCTCGAAGCGTACAGCAGGTCGCGGTAGCGCCCGTCGGCGCCCAGGGTCGAATACATGATGCCGGGGGTCTCGGCCGCCTCGAGAACCACGGCTCCGGCGCCGTCGCCGAACAGCACGCACGTCTCGCGATCGGTCCAATCGATGATGCGCGACATCGTCTCTGCGCCGATGACGAGCGCGCGCCGCGCCCCTCCTGTGCGAATGAATTGGTCCGCGACGACGAGGCTGTAGATGAAACCGGAACAAGCGGCCTCGACGCTGAACGCGGGGCAACTCTTGATGCCGAGCTTGTCCTGCACGAGGCAGGCCACGTTCGGGAAGATCAAATCCGGCGTCGTCGTGCCCACGACCACGAAATCGATATCGTTCGGCGTGACGCCTGCGCTCTCCAGTGCGGCCACGGCTGCCTTGTGCGCGAGATGGCTGGTGTATTCGTCGTCGGCTGCGATGTGCCGGTGCTCGATACCCGTACGGCTCTTGATCCACTCGTCGGTGGTCTCGACCATCTTCTCGAGATCCGCGTTCGTGAGGACGCGTTCCGGTAAGTATTTGCCGGTGCCGGCGATACGCGAGTACATCTAATGAGGCCGATTCTCG
>DATNFA010000110.1:0-28671 GCA_035606615.1 Steroidobacteraceae bacterium | reverse complement strand
CACAGCGCATCGCGGCGCTTCGTTCGCTCGAACAGCAAGCGGCCAGCTACGCTCCGCCGCCCGGCACTTCGGTTTTCGGCAAGCCCGACGAGCGCTCGCCGTTCTTCTTCAAGCTGAAGCTGCTCACCGTGCTCGGCTATTACACGTCCGAGGTCGGCGCGACGAGCGAGCTTGCTTTCAACCCGGTGCCGGGCCGTTACGATGGCAACGTCGACTTCGCGTTGCTCGGCAAGCAGTGGACGTCATGAGCGAGTCGCAGCAGTTCGATGCCATCGTCGTCGGCTCTGGCATCACTGGCGGTTGGGCCGCGAAAGAGCTGACCGAGAAGGGCTTGAAGGTGCTCGTCCTCGAGCGCGGCAAGGACGTGCAGCATCGCGCGGGCTACACAACCGAGCACATGCCGGCCTGGCAGATGCCCGATCGCGGCTTGTTCGAGCGCGAGGTGTATGACCGCGACTACGCAATCCAGAGTCGGGCACGCGGCTTCGGCTACGCGACCCAGCACTTCTGGATCAACGACCGCGAGAACCCGTACGTGCAGCCGCCCGGCATGCCGTTCAATTGGCTGCGTACCGACGTGGTCGGCGGACGCTCGCTCGTGTGGGGACGCCACGTCTATCGCTTCAGCGATCTGGATTTCGAAGCGAACAAGCAGGACGGACACGGCGTCGACTGGCCGATCCGCTATCGCGACATCGCGCCGTGGTACTCGCACGTCGAGAAGTTCATCGGCGTGAGCGGCCAGGCGGAAGGGCTGGCGCAGCTGCCCGACGGCGAATTTCAGCCGCCGATGTCGATGAACGTCTGCGAGCAGGCATTCAAGAAGCGCGTCGAAACGAAATATCCAGAGCGTCGCGTCACGATCGGGCGCGTTGCCGTCCTGACGGAGCCGCTCGGTGATCGCGGTGCCTGCCACTACTGCGGTCCGTGTGCGCGTGGCTGCTCGGTTGGCGCGTACTTCAGCAGTCAGAGCTCGACGCTGCCGGCCGCCACGAAGACCGGGAATCTGACACTGCGACCCGATTCACTCGTGGAGTCGCTCGAGTACGACCATCGCAAGCGTCGTGTGACTGGCGTGCGCGTCATCGATACGCGGACCGGCGAGCGGCAGAAGTACACCGCGCGAGTCGTTTTCCTCTGCGCCTCGGCGTTTGCATCGACGCAAGTGCTGCTGAACTCGCGCGCCGAGCAGCATCCGGATGGGCTCGCGAACAGCAGCGGCACATTGGGTCGCTACATCATGGTCCACTACCACGGCGTCGGAGCGACCGCGACGATGCCGGGCTTCGAGGGCAAGTATTTCTACGGCAACCGGCCGAACACGATGTACCTGCCGCGTTTCCGTAACTTGCGCGGCGAGGAGAGTAGGCACGACTTCGTACGCGGTTACGGCTTCCAGAGTGCGGCTGCGCCGATCGCGTGGAGCTCGTACTGGCATCGTGTGCCGGGGTTCGGCGCGGACTTCAAGCAAGCGCTGCGCAAGCCTGGGCCGTGGTTCATCTTCCTCGAAGGGTTCGGCGAGTGCCTGCCGTACGCGGACAACCGGATCGTGCTGGAGCGCGCGACTGATCGCTTCGGTGTGCCGCAGCTGCGCTTCGAGGTGACGTTCCGCGAGAACGAGCGGCGCATGGGCGCGGACATCCTGCGCGAGAGCGTCGACATGCTGAAAGCCGCAGGCGCATCGAACATCAACCCGCTGCCCGAGCCGGCGATTCCCGGCACTTCGATTCACGAATACGGCGGCGCGCGGATGGGGAACGACCCGCGCGAATCCGTCGTGAATGCGCACAACCAGGCACACGACGCGCCGAACCTGTTCATCACGGACGGCGCATGCATGAGCTCCAGCTCGTGCGTGAATCCCTCGCTCACGTTCATGGCGCTGACAGCGCGTGCCGCCGGGTACGCGGTCGAGCAACTGAAAACTGGCGCTATCTGAATTGGACGTCGTGCGGACTAATCGTTACGGGTGGGACCGGTGTATCTCACGATCCAGATGCCGCCCTCGGCGCCGTTCGTCATATAGACGTAGCCGCGCGTGTCGACCAGCACATCCTCGACACCACGCTGACCCTTGTCCCAGTCCGGGATCGGCGGCACGAAATACGCCACCTCGGTCGGGAACAGCGGATTCGAGATGTCGTAGACGCGCAGACCGGCGAGGAAGTAGGTCGCGAAGATCCGCTTCGCCGGTTTCTCGGCGATCGACAGGTGCGTCTCGGCATTGACGTTGTGCAGGCCGAAGCGTCCTTTCAACTCGCAGAATGTCTTGTAGGGAGCTCCCGGCGGCGCTGACGGTCGACCGAAGCGCGCAACCAGCAGCGGGTTCGCTGGATCGCGGTTGTTGATGATTCCGGCCTGGGCGAGCGTTTCGCTCTCGCAGCCGGGTTTCTCCGGCTCGGTCGAGAAGAACAGGTAGTCGTTCGGCAGCTGCAGGGCGGTGTGCATCGACGGTGGACCGACCTGCGTCAGCGGACTGAACTCGATCCTGCCGATGATCTTGGGATTGGCGGCGTCGCGCACATCGAGGTTCACGATTCCCGGTGCGTAGGCGAGCGTCATCATCGTGCCGTCACGGTTCAGCACCGGCACGCCGTGAAAGGCCATCGGGATGCGCTCGACGCCGTCGTTGTCTCGCTGGCCCGGCCACCACCAGCGGCCCACTTCGGTCGGATGCCGCGGATCGCTGACGTCCAGCGTCAGCAGGATCGACTGCCCTTGATAGCCTTCGACGAACGCGGCGAGATACGCGTACTTGCCGCCGAAATAGCCGTTGCGATGCGTGCCCCAGCCGCGCGCCGAGAAACCAGAGAGCCGCTCAGGGTTGAGCGGATCTGCGATATCCCACAGGGTTACCAGTTCCAGATCCTGCGCCGGCTGCCGGAACGGACGCGGCGTGCCGCGATCGGTGAACGGCAGCTGCGCACCGAGCAGCAGCAGATTGCCCGAGGAAGTGATCTGCGCGCTGCCTCGCTCCGACTCGATCACCTTGACGATCGCCGGTTTGGTCGGATCCGTGACGTCGATGACCTGGAAGCCGCCCGGGCTCGTGGTGCCCACGAACAGGTACCAGCGACCGGCGTCGGTTTTCTTCATCGTCAGCTTGAAGCCGCGCTGCGCCTGCAGCTTCAGGTATGAGACAGGCTTTACGTCTTTCGCCTGCCACCCCGAAGGAATCGAATCCGCGAGCGTCGCTTGCGTGGGCGGAACTGTGAGCATCGCGGCGGCGAGCGCCTGGACGAAAATTGCTCTCATGCAGGCACCTCGTTGGGAGTTGCGGCATTCTTGGCCTTTGCGCCGGTCGGAGTTGACCGCCGCACCGTCAAGACTTGACTCGGCGTGCGGCTGCTTCCGGCGGCAACGCTGCAGAACCTAGACTTCACCTGTGACGCAAAACCTCTCGTCGACTTCCAGTCAGCGCAGCACCCTGTTCATGTGCGTTGCTGCAGCGCTGTTCGAGGGCTTCGACAACCAATCGATGGGCGTCGCCGCTCCGAAACTGATACCTGCATTCGGACTCAGTCCCGTCGCCACGTCGTGGGTGTTCAGCGCCGCCACGTTCGGCTTGTTCATCGGTGCGATCGTCGGCGGGCGGCTTTCCGATCTCATCGGGCGCCGGCAGGTGTTGATCGGCTCGATGCTCATCATGGGCATCTGTTCCCTCTGGACAGCGACGGCCGGCAATCTGGAAGTGCTGGTCCTCGCTCGATTCATGACGGGCCTGGGTCTCGGTGGCGCGATGCCGAACTTCATTGCGCTGTCGGCCGAGGCGGTCGCGCCAGCGCGGCGCATGACAACCGTTACCGCAGTGACAGCGGCGTTGCCGCTCGGCGGCGCTCTCGCCGGCCTGATCGCGCTGAGTCAGGGGTTCGGTTTGGGATTGGACTGGCACGCCATCTTCTATGTAGGTGGATTCGGGCCGATCGTGTTGGCGCTCATCATGATCCCGACGCTGCGCGAATCGCGCGTGCCGGCGGCGGCCAGCGAGCCCAGTGTTACCCCCGTTCCGCCGATGATGACCGCGCTGTTCGGCGGCGGCCGAGCGGCGACTACCTTGCAGCTGTGGCTCGGCTTCTTCTTCGCGCAGATGATCCTGCTGCTCATGTTGAACTGGCTGCCGACGCTCTTCATGGGTCTGCACTTTTCACACGCGCAAGCGAGCTGGTCAGCGATCCTGTTCAATGTGAGCGGTGCGCTCGTAGGGATGCTGTTGGCGCGACGGTGCGCCGGAGCCGATCGCCGCCTGTGGATTGCGCTGACGTACGGCGGCATCGCGGCTTCGCTGGTGCTCCTGCCGACGGCCTCGACGTTCACGGTGGCGGCGATCGCTTGTGGGTTGGCCGGTGCGACGATCATCGGTGCGCAGTTGATTCTGTACGCGGCGGCTCCGCAGTACTACGAGACGTCGATTCGCGGCACCGGAGTTGGCGCCGCAGTAGGGGTCGGACGGCTCGGCTCCGTCTTCGGACCGCTGTACGGGGGCGTGCTGCTTGCCTTCGGCGGTGCGAGTACAGTAGTGCTCCTCGGCACGATTCCGTTCGTGCTGATCGCAGCTGTCGCGACCCTGGCGCTCGCCCGACAGGCGCAGGAGGCCCGAGATGCTCAACCGTCGTGAATTCGTAGTTGCCTCGACCACCGCCGCCGGTGGTCTGCTGCTCGCGATCCGCTTTCCTGCGCTCGCGAAATCGCGTCCCTACGAGGCTTACACCGGTGCGTCGAGTGAGGTGAGCGCCTGGCTCGCAATCGAGCCCGACAACTCGGTCATCATTCGCTGCGCACAGGCCGAGATGGGCGAGGGTGTCTTCACGTCGCTGCCGATGCTGATTGCAGAAGAACTCGAAGTCGACTGGAAACAGGTGCGCGTGGAGTATGCGTCGGCGAACCGCAGCGTTCGCGAGAACAACGTCTATGGACGGATGACGACCGTAGGCAGCTTTGCGATACGCGGCACGCGGGTCGCGATGCAGACGGCGGGAGCGACGGCCCGCGAGCGATTGCGCGCGGCTGCTGCGAAGTCGTGGAGCGTCCCGCATGCAGAGACACGCGCCGAGTTGGGACGCGTGCATCACACTCCGAGCAATCGTTCAGTAACGTATGGTGAGCTCGCGAGCGCGGCAGCGACGGTCACGGATATTCCCGAGTTCAAGATCAAGACAGCCAGCCAGTTCAAACTGGCCGGCAAGCCGACGCGTCGAATCGACGTGCCGGCGAAGGTCGACGGCTCGGCGACGTTCGGCATCGACACGCGATTGCCGGGCATGTTGTACGCAGCGATCGCTCACTGCCCGGTCTTTGGCGGCAAGGTGAAGAGCCATGACTTCGCTGCAGTCGCGAAGATGCCGGGTGTCAGGAAGACAGTCGATATCGGCTCGGGCGTGGCCGTTGTCGCGGACACCTATTGGCGCGCGGCCACGGCGCTCAAGGCGCTCCCGATCGAGTGGGACCGCGGCGTTGGTGCTGGCAGTTCGTCCGACCAGTGGCAACGCGACTTCACTGCTGCTCTCGATACTCCAGGTGTCGTCGCGCGAGAGATTGGTGACGCGAAAGCTGCGCTCGACGCTGCCGCCAGCACGGTGAATGCCGACTATCGTGTCCCATATCTTGCGCACGCGTGCATGGAGCCTCTCAATTGCACGGCCCAGGTGCGCGCCGATCGCGTCGATCTGTGGCTCAGCACGCAGAGCCCGGATGGCTTGATTCCTGCTATTGCGCAGGTCGCCGGCGTGCCGCCGCAGAACGTCTACGTCCACAACTGCTTCCTCGGCGGCGGCTTCGGCCGGCGCAGTCCGCCGGATGTGGCGAGCGAAGCTGTGAAGATTGCGCAGCAGTTCGATGTGCCGGTGCAGATGATCTGGTCGCGGGAGGAGGACATGCGCATGGGTCGCTATCGGCCAATGTCGCACATGCGCTTTGCAGCCGCGCTCGATCCTTACGGAAATCCGACCGCGTACGTGAGTCACTCAGTGACGCCATCGATTCTCGCGACCGCAGGACGTCCGATTCCTGCAGGCAGCGTCGACCCGACTTCCGTGGATGGGCTGGCCGAGATTCCGTACGCGATTGCGAATCAACGCATCTCCAACATCCGCAAAGAAACTCACCTGCCTTCGTGGTTCTGGCGCGCAGTGGGCAAGACGCAGAATGTGTTCGCGCTCGAGTCGTTCATCGACGAAGTGGCGATAGCGGCAAAAGCGGATCCGCTCGCATATCGATCGAGGCTGCTGAAGCCGGAGCTTGCAAGCTATCGCCGCGTGCTCGCGATGCTGAAAGAGAGGTCACAATGGGATCGCCCACTGCCTGCGGGGACCGGCCGCGGCGTAGCGGTCCACGAGAGCGTAGGGACCGTCGTGGGACACGTCGCGGAAGTCAGCGTGGCGCGCGACGGCATCCTCAAAGTGTCGCGAGTCGTATCGGTGGTCGACTGCGGCAATCTGGTGAACCCGCTGACCGCGGAGGAGCAAGTCGAGAGCGCAGTAATCTGGGCGCTCACGGCCGCGTTGTACGGCAAACTCACGGTCGTCGATGGCGTCGTGCAGGAGAGCAACTTCGACGCCTATCGAATGCTGCGGATTTCCGAGACGCCGAGCATCGAAACCTATTTTTCGCTCTCTGGCGGCGACTCGTGGGGTGGCATCGGCGAGGCGGCTGTGGGCACCCTTGCACCCGCCGTCACAAACGCGATATTCCGCGCGACAGGCAAGCGTGTGCGCTCCTTGCCGATTGCGGATCAGGATCTGCGCTGGAGCTAGTCCGCGCTCAGATCATGCCGTTGCTGTTGCGCGCCTTGTCCGCCGGCGGAATCGGCTCGGTCACGGCCCAGTGCTCTGCGATCTGGCCGTCCTTGATCCTGAAGATCTCCATGGTCGCCACGGGACCGTTCGGATCGTCGCGACGGAAGTGCACCATCACCAGGTCGCCTTCGGCGATCACTCGTGCGAATTGCGGCATCTTGCCGAGACCCTTGGGCGCGACCATGTCGATGTAGTGGAGGATGGCAGCACGCCCGGTTGGGATGCCTGGCATGTGCTGGATGTAGTCCTCACGCACGATCCGCTCGACAGTCGCCTTGTCGCGCCCTTCGACGGCAGCAAAGAACTGCTTGACCAGCGCCTTGTTGCGATCGAGGTCGCCAGTATCCGCGGAGGACGCCGAGCCAGCGAGCGCGAGGAGGAGGGTGCCGACAACCAGTAGCGTCTTCATGACGCATCTAACGCAGGGCCGTCTGAATTGTCGACACATTGCCCGCCGCGTTCCCCGATTGTCGCCGATGTGCCTCGGCTCACGTTTGAGGAGGGGCCGGTACGGAATCAAGCCTCTTGCCACCTGAGAATGGAAGTGCACCAGCACGCCTCCGCAAAATCGCCGGCTTTCTGGGTCGGAAAATTGGCAATCTTCACGGCTGGCCTGAGCGCCTCGCTGCGTTCGGCAATCGCGACCGACATCAAGGTCGCGTACCTCGATCCTGTGAGCATGGCGGACTCCGGGCGCATGATCGGGGTCGCGCTCGGGGCAGCCTTTCTGGGCTTCTCGATCATGCTGATGGTGTCGAGCTTGCTGCTCGACCGGATCGGCATGAAGCGGATGCTGCTGGCAGCCTCCGCCGGCTTCATCGTCGGAACGGCGATCGTGGTCTTCGCTGACGACTTGTCGTCAGGACGTTCCGTCTATCACCTCATCGTCGCGGGCATGTTCATCTGCGGGATCGGCTGGGGCTGCGTGGAGGGGACGGTGAACCCCATGGTCGCATCACTCTATCCCCACGACACCACGCACTGGATGAATGTGCTGCACGCGTGGTGGCCGATGGGGATGATCATCGGTGGCCTCACCGGCGTCGGCGCGAGCCAGCTCGGCATCGACTGGCGCGTCACCTTCGGTTTGGTCGCTGTGTTCGCCCTCATCATGGGCGTCCGGACTTCGCAACTGGAGTTCCCTCCCACGACCAGTGTGCGGATGAACGTAGCGAGCAAGAGCCAGTTCGCGGAGATCTTCCGGCGTCCAAGCTTTTTCATCTGGTTCTTCCTGATGCTCCTGACGGCCGCGACCGAGCTCGCCCCGGGGCAATGGGTCGATGTCGCGCTGACCAGTGTCGTCGGGATGCGCGGCGTTCTGCTGCTCGTCTACGTGTCAGCCATCATGTTCGTCGCGCGGCATTTCGCCGGGCCGCTGGCTCACAAGCTTTCGCCGGAAGGCCTGCTCGCGAGCTCGAGCGCCCTTGCCTTCGTAGGTCTGTTGAGCCTGAGCGTCGCGAATTCGCCCGTCACCGCGATGCTGGCGGCGACGGCCTGGGGCTTTGGCGTCTGCTACCTCTGGCCGACGATGATTGCGGTGGCCGCCGAACGCTATCCGCGCGGCGGCGCGCTCGCCATCGGGCTGATGGGTGTGGCCGGCTCGATTTCGAGCTACGTCGTCCTGCCGCTGCTGGGTGCGGTCTATGACACCGCCAAGATTGAAGCCGCCGGCGGCGCCGCGCAGCTGGCGACGCTCAGCCGCGAGCAGCTCCAATCTGTGCTCGTGTTCGCTGCAGGCGAGTCGTTCCGCGTCGTGAGTGCGATCCCGGCGTTTCTGGTCTTCGCGTTTCTCGCGCTCTGGTTCTTCACACGCAAGAGCCGCGCCGCGCCTGTCGCCGCGTCTACGACAGTGGCGGAATGAGCAGGTCCTCCCAGCAATTCCCCGCGCGTGGAGCGATGCGGACGTCCATCCTAAATTGTCTTGCTCTTGCCGCTATTGCGATGGGTGGATTCACGACACCGCTTCCGCCAGCACTCGCGGCAGAGATCGCAGGCGAGGTGCCGGCTACCGGCAACCCGGGGTTGCGCCAACAGGGCGACGCGCTCTACCAGCAGATTTGCGCCGCATGCCACGGCGGGGACGGCAGTGGCGGACCGGGCGGCGCGCCCGACCTGAGGCAGTCTGCGATCGCCACAGCTGCTGACGGTGGACGGACGCTGAAGGCTTTCCTCGACGTCGGACGACCTGAGCGCGGCATGGCGCCGTTCCTGTTGAGCGAAGCTCAGAATGCGCAGCTTTCCGCCACCTTCCGCTCGCTGCGTGCTGCCGCAGAAGCCGCGACCGGCGCAGACTCATCCGGCGTGGATCCCGTATTGGTCGGCGATCCGGCGGTGGGCAAGGCGTTTTTCAATGGTCCCATCGGCCGCTGCAACACCTGCCACGCCGTGGAGCCCGACCAGTCCAGTTCGGCCGCCAACTTGGCCCATATCGCGCGCAAATATCCCGACGCTCGCAACCTGCAAAACAACATGCTCCTGAATCGGGTCTTCTTCTGGAGTCCCGCACTCAGCGAGGATGTGACGGCGACCGTCAGCTACCGTGAAGGGCGGTCCTACTCCGGCTTCCTGAGCAGCGTCTCGGATTTCAAGGTCATCATCCGCGACAAGGCGGGTGTGGAGACGACGTTCTCGCGCGACAAAGGTGAACCGCACGTCGTCCTGCAGGATCGGCTCCAACATCACCTCGACCTGCTCGAGATCTACCGCGACGCCGATATTCACCATCTGACTGCGTACCTGGCGACGTTGAAATGAAGCGGCATCTCCTAGCGGGCGCTTGCCTCGTTGCCGTGCTCTGCAGTGCCCGCGCGGCCTGCGCGCAAACCGTTCCAGCGCAAGTGCCGAAAGTCGACATGCCTCCGACGGGAACGTTGCCCAACCGGGCCGTAGCGGTTCCGCCGGTCACCCAGAACGACCTGATGAAGCGCGCCGGCGAGCAATGGGTGACCTATCACGGCGACTACAGCGGCCAGCGTTACGCCTATGTCGACCAGATCACTCGCAAGAATGTGGCGGATCTGCGGCGAGCATGGTCCAGCGAAACCAATCCGCCGCAACATCCAGTGGGCCGTCGCGGCCCACCGGCCTTCCAGAACGTGAAGCTGCCGCCGGTCGGGCCGGGACGCACGAGCTCCAGCTCGAGCCTCGATGGCCTGGGCGGCGTGCGCTCGTCGCCGCTCTACCAGGCGGGCTTGCTGTTCTACACGATTGGTCAGAATGCCTTCGCGATCGATGCCCGCACGGGCAAGCAGGTGTGGCACTACATCGGCAACAGCACCGGTGGGATCAGCAATCGCGGGCTGGGGATCAGCGGCGACACGCTGTTCATGATGGCGAATGGCGGACTCACTGCTATCGACGCGAAGACGGGAGTCGAGAAGTGGCGCAAGCACCTCGCTGGCGGAAGCGTAGTGCCGTACGCCCCGATCATCGTCCGCGACCATGTCTACATCAACAGCGGCAGTTCGCGCGGAACCACACGCGCGTGGCTGGAGTCGCGCAATGTCCGGACCGGCGAGCGCGAGTGGATCTGGTATTCGGTGCCGAATCCCGGCGAGCGCGGCGCCGAAACCTGGCCTAGCGTGGCGACGATGGTCAAAGGCGGCGGCTCGCCCTGGCAGCCCCTGACGTATGACCCCGAGTTGAATCTGCTTTTCTTCGGCACCGGCAATCCCGATCCCATCAAGGATGGAGCGGACCGGCCCGGCGACAATCTCTACACCTCTACGATCGTTGCGCTCGATGCGGACTCCGGTCAGTTGAAGTGGCACTTCCAGATGGTGCCGCACGACGACCATGACTACGACGGTACGCAGACCACGGTGTTGTTCAGCAAGCGTGTCGCAGGCAAAGAGCGCAAGCTCCTGGCTCAAGTGAGCCGCAGCGGCTTTCTCTTCGTGCTGGACCGCGTGACTGGCGAGAACCTGGTCAGTCAGAAGATTTTTCCCGAGGTGAACTGGACGGACCACAATCGTCCCAATGGCACTCCCGAGCCGACGCTCGCGAAGTCGCCGCAAGCGGGCGGCGTGCTCCTGTTTCCCAGCTCGGAAGGCGTGACCAATTGGCCCTCGCCTAGCTACAGCCCGCAGACCGGTCTCATCTACGTCAATACGGTCAAGTCGCGCGGCGTGTTCTATCCGAAGGGACGGGAGTACATCATCGGCAGCTTCCGCAATTCGCTGCGAGCCTTGGATCCGCTCACGGGCAGGGTCGCGTGGGTGCACGAATATCTCGAGCCTTACGGGATCAACGCCAGATATCCCGGCGTGCTCAGTACTGCGGGCGGCGTGATATTCACGGGCGATGTCTCCGGCAACTTCGTCGCGTTCGACGCAATGTCCGGGGAGATTCTCTGGCACGACGAGCTGCCGTCGTACTCGGTGAGCAACGCGCCGATCTCGTATGTGCTCGATGGCAAGCAACACATCGTCGTCGGTTCCGGCGATCAGCTGTTCGCATACACACTGCCTTAGAACATGCGCAAACTACCGGCGCTTGCAGCGGCTTTGCTGATGACGACGACTGTCCAGGCACAAGTGCCGCAGGGGATGACCCCACTGCTGCACTCCGATCTCAGCGGTTGGCATTGGAGCCTCAGCACTCATCACGGCTCCACGGGCAAGGCCGTCTTCGAAAATGGCGCGCTGTATCTGTCGCAGGCGCCCTATGGACAGGGCGGCCTGTTCATGACGGACAAGCGCTACAAGAACTTCGAGCTCTATCTGGAGACCGACATTTCATGGGGGCTGAACAGCGGAGTGTTTCTGCGTTCGACGGAGACGGGCGGCGCCTATCAGATCGAGCTGGTGGCTCTCGCTTCCGACTCGCCGGCGATGACCGCGGTCGGCTCGCTCATCGGCGAGGGCGTCGCCGTACAGACGGCCCGGCCCTCGGATCTGCGGCCGATCTGGAAGGACGGCGGCTGGAATTCATTCCGCATCCGCATGACCGGCGACGCGCCCAAGGTGACCCTGTGGGTGAATGGTCAACAGGTCCTGGAGAGTCAGCAGCCGCGCAACGCAAAGATCGCCGGCGAGACTGCCGGCAGCATTGCCTTGCAGCTGCATTGGAACGCGACTTACGAGCCGCAGATCGCGCGCGCGAGTGAAGGCCGAAGCTGGAAGGCAGGCGCTCGGATCGGCTTCCGCAACGTCGCCATCAAGGAACTCCCGTGAGGAATCTGCTCGCCGTTCTCGCGGCTTCGATCTGCGCGATTGCGCCGGCTGCCGCTCAGGTTGCAGCACCACCGCAGAGCATCACCAATAGCGTGGGCATGACGTTCGTGTTGATCCAGCCCGGCGCGATGCAAGTTGGTGTCTTCACACCTGCTTGTCCCACGCCGCCCGCGCCCGGAACCGCGCCGGCCGGACCCACCCCGCCGCCGGGAGTGGCAAATCCGCCGCCCGTGCCGCGCGACCCGCGTAACGAGTGGAGCGCTGCCGATTACCAAGCCTGCGCAGAAATCGTGGCTCGCGAGTCCAGCCCAGGATTCCGCGTTGAAGTGGCCAAGCCGTTCTACCTCGGCAAGTACGAGGTAACCCAGGAGCAGTGGCGTCAGGTGATGGGTAGAAATCCGTCCACTTTCCAGGGCCCTCTGGTTAATGGCGACACGTCCAAGTTCCCTGTCGAGTCGATCGAGTGGGCCGACGCGCAGGCGTTCGTGGCCGCGCTCAACCGGCGCGAGAAGACCATGGCGTATCGCTTGCCGACCGAATTCGAATGGGAATATGCATGCCGGGCAGGCGGATCGGGACAGCAGCCGTGGGCTGATATTCGCGCCACGGCGGTCGAAGGCGGCACAGCCTTTGGACGCTATGGCGGCGAACGGGTTACTCCAGAGACGCCCGCTCCAACCACGCGGCAAGTCGGAACGAAGCCGGCCAACGCATGGGGACTGCACGACATGCTCGGCGGAGTCTGGGAATGGGTCCAGGATCCGTACAACAGCAAGTTGTTCGCCGATGCCATCCCGGCTCGCGATGGGCGGGTTCACGTGCTGAAAGGCGGCAGCTTCACCTCCGATGTGAAGAATGCGATCTGCGCGACTCATGCCGGCGGACCCGCCAACGGTTGGGACGTAGGTCTGCGGATCCTCAAAGAGGCGCCGTGAGTTACCTTGAGTGAGACGTCGATGAAGATCGGATTCAATCTGCTGGTGCTCGGCGGGCTGATCACCGACGCGCATGCATCGCAGCTGCAGCGTCTCGCGGCGCTTGGCTACGATGGTGTCGAGATCCCAATTCTCGACGGCGATGCCAGTCACTACCGCAAGCTGGCATCGTACTGTGCCGACCTGGGTCTCGAGCGGACCGCGTCCTCCGCTTTGCTCGGCACCGACAATCCCTGCAGCGCCGATGCTTCGATCCGCAGGGCTGCCTACGATCGCCTGCGCTGGATGATCGACTGCGCGCACGCTTTGCAAGCTGCGTCGATCTGCGGCCCGCTATACGCGCCGCTCGGTTATTTCAGCGGCAATGGTCCGACCGAGGCCGAGTTGAGCTTCGCGGCAGACACGTTGCGTGCTGCTGCAGAGCACGCCGCGCTAGCAGGCGTGAAGCTGGTGCTTGAGCCGCTCAACCGCTTCGAGACCTACGTGATCAACACGGCGGAGCAGGGGAGCGCATTCACGCGTCGTGTCGGCCACCGCAATGTCGGCTACATGTACGACACCTTCCACGCCAATATCGAAGAGCGGTCGCCGGTCGGTGCGTTCGAGAAGCATGCGAGCGAGTTAGCTCACATCCACATCTCCGAAAACGACCGAGGCATCCCCGGGCGCGGCCATGCCGCCTTGGCATCGGTCATCGCGGCGGCACGGGGGTCGGGCTACCACGGCTGGCTCACGGTCGAGGCGTTCGGGCGCGCCGTGCCGGAACTGGCAGCAGCGACTCGCGTATGGCGCGACCTATTCCCCGATCTCGAGACGCTGTTCGCCGAGAGCATCACCTTCATCCGTCGCCACTGGGACGCGTGAGCGTGCCCTACGACATCGAACCGACGATCGCGTCGCTCTAGACGAGTTTGGGCAAAACTCTGCTCGCGGTCCCGCGCGAGATCGCCGGAGCGCAAGCCGGTTCCTGCGGCGACATCGCGCCGACCTGCGAGAAGGGCGTAGCGGTGCAAGAAGAATTGTCGACACGGCCATTGCGCAGGAGTTCTAGTTAGGAAGGCCCGGAGGTGGACTGATGACTATGCGTGCCCGCGGATTGCTCGCTGCGTTCGGTGCTGCAGCGATGATGTCGCATGCCGTGTGTGCATCGACGATGCCAACCGTGGTCGCTACGAATTCCGGTTCAGTGCAAGGAGTGCGCCACGAGGAGGTGACGGCATTTCTGGGCGTGCCGTATGCCGAGCCGCCCGTCGGTGCGCTGCGGTGGCGCGCGCCGGTTGCCGTGCAGCCATGGACTGGGGTTCGTATCGCGACCGAGCACGCCGCGAGTTGCTATCAGGAATGGCCTGCACGTACGTTCGGACCGTACACGTCCGAGTTCGTCGACACGCCGCGCCACGCAGAGGACTGCCTGTATCTGAATGTCTGGGCGCCGGCGCAGAAGCAAGCAAAGGTCCCGGTCCTCGTCTGGATTCACGGCGGCGGCTTCGGCGGAGGCTCGGGCGCGATCGGCATCTACGACGGCGCACATCTCGCTTCGCGGGGAATCGTTGTCGTTACCATCAACTACCGCGTCGGGCCATTCGGCTTTCTCGCACACCCGGAGCTGACGCGGGAGGCACGGGGTACCGGTGCCGGCAACTATGGTCTGCAGGATATGATCGAAGCCTTGCGCTGGGTGCGCGCCAATATCGAAGCGTTCGGCGGCGACTCGGCGCGCGTCACGATCGCAGGTCAATCTGCCGGCGCGATCGCGGTCAGCGATCTGATCGTCTCGCCGCTTGCGAAAGGACTGTTCGCGAGCGCGATTGCGCAGTCCGGCGCGGGCATGGGCATCCCGGCTATCCCGCTTGCCGAAGCAGAGCGCAACGGCCAGAGCCTTGCCAAGACGGTAGGCGCGACAACACTCGCACAG
Source organism: Steroidobacteraceae bacterium (assembly GCA_035606615.1). Lineage (GTDB taxonomy): Bacteria > Pseudomonadota > Gammaproteobacteria > Steroidobacterales > Steroidobacteraceae > Steroidobacter. Next base: position 13,856 of record DATNFA010000110.1, on the reverse strand, counting down.
CTGCGAGCGCTGCCGCCGGAGAAGATACAGGCCGCAATTCCGACCTACTTCGGACCGCCGCCGCCCGGCGCGCCGCCGCGTATCCCGCTACTGCCGGTGCTGGACGGCGCCGTGCTGCCGGTCGATCCGATCGATCCCACTGCACGCGTCGCATCACACGTTCCGCTCATCACCGGCTTCAACTTCGATGAGTTCATGCCGCCGCGGGATCAGACCATCGCGGAATTTCAGCAGTCGGTGCGCGATCGCTACGGTGCACACGCGGACCGGTTGCTCGCGCTCTATCCGCACGCGACTGACGCAGAGGCCGCACAGTCCGCGCGCGCACTCGTTCGCGATGCTTACATGGCCTCGACGTATCGATGGGCGACCGATCGTACGCGTGCAGGCGGAGCGCCCGTGTACGCATATCTGTTCACGCATCCGACACCGGTCGCGAAGCCGCCGAGCTTCGGCACATTCCACACATCGGAGGTGCCGTATCTGTTCGGTGTGCTCGATCGCAGCCGCAGGCCATACGGCGATAGCGATGAGCAGATCGCGAAGCAGCTGCAGTCCTACTGGCTCAACTTCATCCGCAGCGGCGATCCGAACGGTGGAGCGTTGCCGCGCTGGAATCCGGTGACTGGCAATGCGGTTGAAGTGATGGGTCTCGGCGACGACGTGAAGCCACGTCCTGCGGTGTCTTCGCCGGAACGATTCCAGGCGCTGATGGGCTTCGTGGACTCAGGCGGCCGGCTGTCGATCCGGTAAAAGGCTTACGCGGCGAATCTGGGAAAGAGTCGGGTCGCCGTCCCGCGCGAGATTGCCGCCAAGTCGCTGCTGCTCAATCCCACGCTGGGCAGTTTCGCCTGCGTAGCCTCGATCGGTACGAGGGGGAAGTCGCTGCCGAACATCACTTGTGTCGCAGGCACGAGGCTCAGCAACGCCGCCATTGCTGGCCGATTCGCCGAGTTGGCTACCTCGTAGTGCAGGCGCCGCAGCTCCGCCTCAACTCCGTCCGGTACTGCTGCGGCGAGTTGCGGCACGCTGGTACTCAACTGCGCAATGCGCCCCGCGAGCATTGGTATGGTGCCGCCGGCGTGGGAGAAGATGAAACGGATCGCACGACTCCGCGCGAGCTGACCGGAGAACATCAGGCTCGTAATCGTCCGGTTCGTGTCCTGCGTGAATTCGGTGAGGAATGGCGGAACGTAGGACATCAGCTGCGAGCAGCACACGGGAGATCCGGGATGGACGTAGACGACGGCAGCGCGTCGCTCCAGCTCCTGCATCACCGGATCGAAGCTGGGATCGCCGAGCCAGCGATCGCCATAGCTCGTCATGAGCACGACCCCGTCCGCATGGAGCTGATCGAAAGCGTATTCGATCTCGCGCAGAGTGCCTTCGATGTCGGGAAGGGGGAGTGCGGCGAAGAAGCCAAACCGTTTCGGATGTCGCTGCTGCATCTGTGCGGCGTACAGGCTGGTTTCGCGCGACAAGCGTCTGCCTTGCGCTACATCGCCGAACCAAACGCCTGGCGCCGAGATCGAGACGATTGCAGTAGCGACGCCGGTCTCGTCCATTCGCTCGAGTGCTCGCTGTTCCGACCAGCCGAGCCAGTTTGGCACGATGCGGCCGCCGCCCTGGCGTGAGATGTGCTCCTTCACCTCCTCGAACCAGAATGGCGGGATGAAGTGGTGATGTACGTCGATGAGACCCGAAGGGCTCGATGCAGCCTGTGCGGGTGCGAAGCTGGCGCACACACTCGCCGCTGCCAGGCGGGCCAGCAACGCGCGTCGTGTCAGCGTGGCGGTCTGCACGAGGACCTCTCTAAGCTTCAGAAAACAGGCGGATCTCGACCTTTCGAATAGATAGCTCCGCCCCTTCGATCTCGAGCGCCAGCCGGCCCTTCGTCAATGGTCGATACACGTTCCGGTCATCGATAGCCTGGCCCACGATTTCATAGAGCGTGTTGACTATGCGGCCGTTCACCAGATGGGCGGCACGGTCACCGATCGCGATCAGCTCGATCGTGTTCCAGTCGTCCATACGCTCGAAGTCACCATTGCGCGGCAGATACTGTCTTTCGATTGCCGGTCGCGGTTCAACGACGGTGAACGTCGCTTTTGGCGTGGCGGGCGGCTGAGTGGGCCACGCTGGAGTGCCGCCTTGGTTAGCGCCAGGCCAACAGCGCGCATTGATCAGAATCGCATCGCCCATGTTGCTCTCCTGGAATTGGAACTCCACCGAGTTCGGCCATACGCGATCGCGCTCTGGGAACATGTGATACAGCAGCCCGGAATTTCGTTTGGCGAGCAGACGCGGCTCGAAGCGGCGCTCGCCGAACTTGTATTCGATTCGCAAGTGATAGTTCGCGTACTCGCGTCGGGTTGCGATGTGCCCGAAGCCTGGCGCGCTGCCGCCGGTGTGAGCAGGCCCCAGCATGTGAATCATTCCATCGTGGACCGTGACTGCATTCGTAGCGTCCTTGATGCCGACGCTGTCCTGGTAAAAGTCCCAGCCGTCGAGATTGCTCCCATTGAACAACTGAACCCACGGGCCAGCGCTGGCGGGGATGCTCTGGGCGAACGCAACCAGCGGAGGCAGGCTGCCGACGATGGAGGCGGCGGATGCAAAATGCACGAACTCGCGACGATTCACAGTGAGAACCTCATCAATCGCTTCGTCTGACGCCCAGCGCGGCTTTAGCCGCCACCAACGAGTCTGTCGTCGAAACGCTAGGTTTGTATTCGAGTCCGATCGGACCCGCATAGCCGAGCTGTTCGAGAGTTTGCATCTGCGCCGCCCAATCGATACGGCCGGTGCCAGGCTCATGGCGTCCGGGCGCATCGGCAACCTGCACGTGCCCCACGTGCTGCATGCGTCCTGTCAGGATCGAGCGCGGCTCCTCGCCCATCATCACCGAGTGGTAGAAGTCGTACAGGACTTTCATGCTTGGCTGCCCGACCTCCTCGGCGATGTCCAGGGCTTCCGAGCCCGAGGTCAGGAAAAATCCGGGGTGGTCGACGACACTGTTCAGTGCTTCCACGAAGACATGCTTGCCAGCGTCGCGTGCCATGCGTGCTGCTTGCGCGAATGCGGCGACCACCGCCGCTCGCTGTTCTTGACGCGGTCGATCAGCCGCGGCAGGACCAATGGTTGCCAGGACAGCGGACGCGTTCAAGCGCTGTGCGACCTGCAGAGCTGCAGCGAAGTCAGCGAAGAAATCCTTGTGCGTCTCGCGCTTCGTGAGATGTCGGCGGGGATCGTTTATCAAGGCAACGAGCTCGACGCCCGTGTCCTGCAGTGCGGCTTCGATCGCATCGAGGTCCTTATCGCGCCACAGGTGAAATTCAACGGCCTGTATTCCCGTGTGGGCGCAGGCTCGGATGCGATCCGCAAAGTTCTCGACCTCATCGGCGAACAACCATTCGATGCAAGCGGATAGCTTCATGTCGTTGCTCTCGGCTGGGCTGCGGCTGCGCCTCTCGACCAAAGATTGGCGATGAGCAATCCGAGGGAGATGACAGCACACGCGAAACCGATCACGCCGAGGCTCTGCAGAAATCCATCGGTGAAGCGGCCGATCACTCCGATCGTCACGCCGCTCACGAATGAGCCTACGTAGAAGCTACCGCTCCACACGCCCACACCACGACCTCTGTATTCCGGCGGAAAGCGGCTGAGCGCCCACGCGAGCACGGCGGGGTAACACATACCGCCGGCGAACTGCCCGACAGCGTCCAAGGCCGTGCCAATCGGGAGCGAGGGCTTGAAGGAGAGGGCAATGAAGCTGAGTGCAAACAGGCCAAATACCAGCGTCAGTATCTGCTCGATGCGACGCGCCGGGAGGATCCGGAACGTGTACGCGCCAATCACCGTACCGGCGCTGGCAATCATTGCGAACAGGCTGATCTCGAACGACGAGCTCAGCCCAAGAGAAGCAAAGATGCGGCCATGCTGTATGTTCTGCGAGAAGAACGGCATGGCAGCAATCAGCGTACCTGCCGAGACGAGTGCAGCGGTTTTCCAAGGGAATTGACCCGCGTTTGTCTTGACCGCTTCTCTGATTTTTCGCGGCGGTTCCCAGATGAGAAGCAGGGCGCCAATCAGCACAAGGATGCCAATGGCATACAGGGCGAAGGGGCCGCGCCACCAGAGCGTGCCCAGGTAGCCGCCGCAAATCAGTACGCCTGATCCGACGATCGGGCCAAGGATCGTCTCGTAGCTCAGCCACTTCCGGCGCGTCTCGCCGGCGAAATAATCCCCCATGAGGGCGTTCCCGGCCGTCAACGTGCAGGCCTCTGCGACGCCAAGGCCGACGCGCGCCAACAGAATCCAGTGGAGCTGGTCCAGCAACAGCGGCGCCATTCCGCAGGCGATAAACAGAACAAGCGCAGCGAGGATCAGACGACGTCGTCCCCATCGATCTGCCAATACGCCAGCGACTGCGGAAAAGACTCCAATGCATAGCGTCGGCAAGGTGATGATCATCGGCACCCAGAACGTGGCACCGGGTACCTCGGCGAAGTGCCTCAGGAAGTTTGGCAGGCTCGGCACCAGCGAGGCATTCGCGAGAATCGGCATCGCGTTCAGACAAATCAACACCAGCGCCTGGGGTGCCGCGGCAGGCCGGCCACTCGGGCCAAGCACTGGCGACTCGTTGGACTGCGCCCCGGGCTTCGCGTCGAGCATCATGTCAATGACGCGAGCTTGTGTTTGACATACCAGCCGTTGAGCATGGCGCTCGTTGCTGGATAGGGAGTCTGATCGCTCTCGACGACGATCCAGCCGCGGTAGCCGCCGGCCTGCATCGCCGACAACATCGCCGGAAAATCGACCAGCCCTCCTGTCGTGCCCATTTCCCAGAACCAGCGCGTCACCTCGCGGGAACCGCCACTCGAAAGGAAGTTGAGCTCGGCGTTTGTCTGCGTGGCTTCGGACAGCTCATCGCGCAGGAGCACATCCTTGAACTGCACGTGATTCACGCGACCGGTGAATCGATTGTAAATCGCCAGTGGATCGAGCCCCGCCAACACCATTTCGGCAGTGTCGATAGCAAGGCCGACCGACTTCGCGTCCGTGGCGCCGAGCAGCTCCGCGATTGCATGCTCGGTTCTGACAGCCGAAAGGCAGTCGAGATGCATCGCAACCTGTATGCCCTGTTTGGTCGCCAGTTCCCCGACTTCGTTCCACAGGTCGGCTATGTTCCGAAGCAACTCCTTTGAGGGCGCCCCGGTGCGCCAGTACGCGGGCGCCGGCTTTACGACCAGGCGATTGCCACCCAGGGCGGAAAGCAGAATCAGATATTCGTGCACGCGTTCGACTATCTCCGCGCGGTCGGCAGATTTGCCTGCAGCAAGTGGGATGCCCGCGCGCGACAGAAACACGCCTGGGTCGAAGAAGTAGCTGGAGACAGCGTCTATGCCGCATGACCGAAGGAAGGCTGCAAAGCCTGCGATCGAGCCGTGATTCGCCTCCATCATTTCCAGATTGCCGAGCGGCTCCCAGCGGCCAGCTCCACAGTTCAGTTCCACTGCCCGAAAGCCAGACACGGAGACGGTCTTCAGCGCGCGGGCATGCTGCTCGGGCCTGACGAAAGTATCGTAGGTAGGACGCCAGGCGTTGAGCGCATAGGCGAACTGAATGCCGGGCATGTCTGCGCTTACCTGTAGATCGGAGTGAGGACGTTGTCGGCGTACCATTTGCCGACGGCTGTGGCCTCAGCGTAATTGCTTCCGCCGATATCAGCTTTGTCGTGCTCGAGCGCAACCCACCCCTGGTACGCGTGCCGCTTCATGGCATGCATGAGCGCTGGAAAATCGACTAAACCGCCTGACGTGCCCATTTCCCAAAACCAGCGCTCGACCGTCGGGGACAAGAGTTCCGCATCGGGTGGCCTGCGAAAATCCGCGGTCGTGTCGAGGTTGTGCGTGTCCTTGAAGTGAAAGCCCGAGCAACGCGCGTGGTACTTTTCATAGAGTGCGACAGGGTCGACGTGCGCGATGACATGTTGCGCGGTGTCGCAAAAGAAGTAGACGAGTTCTGGATCAGTGAGCTCATAGAAGCGATCGATCTGCTCTGGAGTACGGATACCGCACCAGAATTCGTGGTGAATGCTGGTCTTCGCGCCATAGCGACGGGTCATCTCTCCGACCCGATTCCACAGCTCGGCGATGATTGCGATTTTCTCGTCGTCGACTGGCTCCATCTGCCAATAGGTGTTGGTCGGCATGACAATCAATCCTTCCACCGAAATATCGCGGCACCGCTCCATGATCGTCTCGCACGTTCGCACGATGTTGTCGTGATCGCTCCGCTCGTGAAAGGCGAAGCCGGCAGTGGCGTTGGGCTTGGCGAAGAACACATTGACGATCTTCTGCACACCGCGCTCGCGCATGAAGTCCTCGAACTTCGCAAGCGAGCCGAACATCGCATCGAACTGCGGAAGGCTGAAGAAGAAGGTGTCGATCCCTTCGAAGCCCAGGACGGCCAGCTGCTTGATGAAGCGGTCCATGCTTCGCACGGATGCGTACTGGGTGATCAAGCCTCTCGGTGAGCGTTCGCGCCAATGATCCATGTAAGACCAACGGAGATTCGGCACGGGATCCTCGTGAGCATCGAGCTGGCAAATCGGCGGCAGATCAACATCTCAACGCTGGTTGGATAGTTATGCAGACATTCTCGCACCAGGCTTGGACAACGCTCGGGCCAGCGCACCGTGGAGCAAGTCGGGCCGCGCTCCAGGACCACTGCGCGGACTTGTGCTCGGTGTGCCAGGTGATGTTGTGCTCGCATGCACTGAGTTCGCTTGCAGTTCCTTTCCAGACGCTGACAGCAGCTTACAAATCAGCGGCTAACACCTCTTCCCTTCATCGCGAATCGTGATTGCAACTCGGCGTCGGCCTGTTTAGCATGCGCCCCTCCGCAGTCGGGACGTGGCGCAGCCTGGTAGCGCACTTGCATGGGGTGCAAGGGGTCGCGAGTTCGAATCTCGCCGTCCCGACCAATCACACATATATATGTAGGGCCTTCCAGGCCCTGCTGCACCCTCCAGCCCAGCCCCCTCCGTATTCTCCTGCATAAGGCCAGCTCTTCCGCCCCGGCCCATGCCAGGAGATCCCTCATGCACCTGCGTATTCTCTTGCTAGCGACCCTCGCTCTCCCACTCCTTGCCGCCGCCGCCGAGCCCCCCGGCCAGCTCCACCTCCCATCCTTCACCGGCCTCCAATCCAAGGCCTCCGAAGTCGTCGACATCACGCTTGGCACCTTGCCGCTGGCTCTCGCCAGCAAGTTCATGAACGCGGATGATCCGCAAGACGCCGAGGTGAAAAAGCTCCTCTCAGGGATCAAATCCATTGCCGTCCGCAGCTACCAATTCGACTCCGATTTCGTCTACTCCAAGGACGACGTCGACGCCGTCCGCCAGCAGCTCTCCGCACCCGGCTGGAGCCAGCTCGCCCAGGTCCGCAAGCGCAACAAAGCTCAGGAAGTCGACATCTACGTCGCACTCACCGAAGACCAGGCAAAGGGCTTCGCGATTGTCGCTAGCGAGCCGCGCAAGTTCACGATCGTCAACATCGTCGGCTCGATCGACCTCGAGCAGATCGCGAAGCTCCAGCACCACATGGACCTGCACGTCGACCTGGATGACGCATTGGACGCCGACGCCATCGACATCGATCCCTAGCCACGCCGGACGCGCCGCGAACACAGCGACGTGAAAGCGAGCGAAGCATGGTCGGGGGACGAACTATTGACCCACGCCCGCGCCGGCGAATCATCGGCATTCGCCGCGCTTGTGCGTCGCTACCAGCGCACCGTGTATAGCATCGCGCTACGCATGTTGAACGATCGGCATCGAGCTGAGGATCTCGCGCAGGAAGTGTTCCTGCAGTTGTATCGCGCGCTCGACAGCATCGATTCCGATACGCATCTCGTGTTCTGGCTGCGCAAGGTCGCGGTGAATCGCGCCATCGATCGCATGCGTCAGGAGTCGCGCCACGATAGCGAACCGCTGACTGACGCTGTCACGGTCGTCGACGAAAGCATCGCGGACGACCCGCTGCTGCATCGGCGAATGACCGAGCTCATCGCAGAGCTCTCACCAGCCGCACGCGCCGTGGTCGTACTCCGCTACCAGGAAGACCTGGACCCTGTCGACATCGCGGGCACGCTCGATATGTCGATCAACACCGTCAAGAGCCATCTCAAGCGCTCACTGATGCAACTGCGCGCACGCGTGCAGGGGACTGCAATCGTGGAAGACATCCGATGAGCAAAGACTTCGAACAGCAACTGCGGGACGCCCTGCAGCCCGTCGACCCGGAAGAGGGCTTCGATCAGCGCGTGATGGCACGCATCGCACAGGAACGGTCGCGCTCGCGAACAAAGATCACCCGTTGGGCGTCAGTCGCGCTCGCCGCATCAGTCCTGTTCGTCGCCGTTCTTGGCGCACACCAATGGCAACTGCGTCGCGAGCAGGAAGGTCTCGAGGCGCGCAAGCAGTTGATCGAGGCGCTGCGGCTGACCGGAGAGAAATTGGACGTCGCATACCAGGCGGTCAATCGCGAGTCGTCCCTGCCAGCGGACGACGGGAGCGGTGCATGATCATGAGAGCACTCTTCAAGCATACGATCCTGGCTCTCTGCGGAGTGCTATCGCTGTGCGCGAACGCATCCGCAGCCGATGGGCAGCTGAAGATCCCCGAATTCGCAGGATTGGCTGACAAGGCGGCGGAGAGCGTCATCATTACGCTGGATCCCTCGCTCCTCCGCTTGGCTGCGCGCTTCCTCGATCCGGCAGACCCTCAGGACGCCGCCGCGCGCGAGGCGATCGCCGGCATCAAGGGGATTTATGTCCGGAGCTACAAGTTCGACGCAGACTTCGCGTATCCCAAGGCCGACGTCGACCTGGTACGCAAGCAACTCGGCGCGCCCGGCTGGCAACGGCTGGTCGAAGTGCGCAGCCGCAAGGAGCAGCAGAACGTCGACATCTACCTCCTGGTTGAGCAGGAGAAAGCGAATGGTCTCGCGATCATCGCCAGCCAGCCGCGCGAGTTCACGATCGTGAACATCGTCGGCTCCATCGACATGCGCAAGCTCCACGAGCTCGAAGGGCAGTTCGGGATCCCGAAGCTCGAGATCGAGGAAAAGAAATAGCTCAGTTCTTCGCCACCTGCCGCACCGAGCGCGCAACCTCGGTCGCAATCTTCGACGCATCGAAGATCGGCAACGAGCACGTGCTGTCGGTGCAGATGAAGGCAGCGGCGCGAGGCAGCTTGGGATATCGCACATCCGGATTCGGCATGTTGCCCTCGCGACGATCCCACCACTCAACGCGCCGATACACCGCGGCATAGCGGATCGCCGAGTCGAACAATGCGGTCGCAGCTGCGTCATCCTTACCGCCGACGATCGTAATGTGCAGCGGATCGTTCACCGACTCGAACGCCGCCAGCAGGATGCCCGGTGCGGTGATCAGCGAATCGGCAATCTGCTCGGTCACGAGCATGCGCAGCGCGTAGTCGCTCATGGCGCGATAGCGAGCATCGCCCGTATATCGATGCAGCATGTTGGCGAACCGCGCGACCGGGATGTTCTCATCGACATTCGACTTCGGTTGCAGCTTCGAGCCGGCTCGCGGAGCGCTCGTCACATAGCCAGGCTGCGAACCGCGGAAGTGTTGCTCGATGAAGCCCGCACTCGACTGTGCGCGCCCAAGCCATTCGCGCGAGCCAGTCGCCGTGTACAGCGCAAGGAATGCATCGCCCATCGCAAGCGTATCTTCGAGATACGGACCCGCGGCATCGCGCTCGTCGTGGCGGAAGCCACCATCCGGCAACGATCGATTCGCTATGATCCAGCGCGCGGCGCGCTGTGCGTCGTCGAGATACACGTGCTCACCGGTCACGGTATAGGCCGTTGCGAGCGCACGAATCATCCAGCCGTTCTCACGCGCATAACGGTGCTTATCGACAACCGGGACGCCGAGCTTTCTTCGCGCGGCGTCGCTCAGAGCGAAGTACTCAGCCGAGTGCTCACCCTTGACCAGATCCGCATCCTGACTGGTGTAGAACGCACCTTCCGGACTACGCAGGAATGTCGTCACGTAGCGATGAAAATCCCGCACCGCCTGCAGATACTTCGCATCGCCAAACTGCCCGTACGCAAGCGCATACAACCGCAGCGGCGCCGCCTGCATCGCCATGATCTTCTCGAAGTGCGGATGATCCCAGTCGGAATCGGTCGAGTACTGGTACATGCCGCCCCAGGCCGGGTCCATGATCTTGAGCGCAGCCGTCAGCGTACGCCGCGTCATCTCCTCGGCCTTCTTGTCGCCCTGGCCGGCACGCAGCAACCCGTACTCCGCGGTGTCATGGTCGATAAACTTCTGTGGTTGCTTCTGGCCGCCGAGTTTCGCATCGTGAGTCTCATAGAATCCGCGCTCCAGCGACTGGCGCAGCTTCGGGCTCAGCAACGGATTGTCGGCAAACTTCGCGATCGGCTCCTCATCGCCGTACTTCACCGGGCTCGGATCGACGATGATTTCCTCGAGCATCGAGATCATCACCGGCGGCGCGAGATAGCCGCGGCGCTTGACGATCTCGCCGCCCTCGGCGTTGAACACAACCGTCGCCGGCCAGCCGTAATTCTCGTATCGACGCGAGATATCAGGCCGCGAGTCCTGATCGACCCGCACCGGGATGTACCTCGACTTGATCAACGCGACGACCTTTGGATCGCTATAGGTCACCTCGTCCATGACATGGCACCAGTGGCACCACACTGCTTCCAGGTCGAGCAACACGAAGCGGTTCTCTCGCGCAGCACGCTCGAACACGCCATCCGACCAGGGCTGCCAGTCGATCTTGGCGGGCGTGGGGCCGGCGGCGTAGCCGGCAGCGGTCCAGATCAGGAGGAGGGCGGCGACTAACCTGCGCATTCGAGTTCTCCAGCGTCGTTGCCCGCTCTACGCAGCGGACTGCGGTTCGGATGAGGGTGCAGGCGAAAACCGTGAACCGCGTCTAATATATATGTGTCGTCCGGGGAGCGTCATGCGATGGAAATCAACGGAATCGCGCATATCCAGCTGACGGTCAACGACCTGGCTAGGGCCATGCCCTTCTACGAGGCGGTGCTCGGGTTCATGGGCATGCAAGCGGTCGTGAAGAACCCCGAGTTCCTCTACATGATCGGTGGCCGCGCCGCAGTCGCCATCGCACGCTGTTCGCCCGAGAACCGCGATGCTGTGTTCGATCAGCGCCGCATCGGCCTGCACCACATCTGCTTTCGCGCCCGCTCGCGCGAGGACGTCGACTCGATCTATGAGTTCCTGCGAGCGCGGTCGGTGAAGATCGTGCGTCCGCCCAGCGAAGGATCGTGGGCGCCAGGCTACTACTCCCTGCTGTTCGAGGATCCCGAGGGCATCCGCCTCGAAGTGAATTTCGTGCCGGGCAAAGGCCATCTCGAGAATCCGCAGCGGCTGCCGCTGAGCCGGCTGCCGGAGTAGGGCGAGTGAGCAAGGTCGTCCTCGGCGCATGTCTCTCGCTCGTGTGCGCGACGGTCTGGGCCCAAGCGGAACACGCCGCGTCAGAGCACTTCGGTACCGCGCATCTGACAACGTCCTGCAGCGCTGATGTTCAACCGCAGCTCGATCGCGCCGTCACGATGCTGCATTCGTTTTTCTTCCCCGAGACGGTCAAGGCTTTCACCGCGATTGCCACCGCGGAGCCGTCGTGCGCAATGGCGTATTGGGGCATCGCCATGAGCCAGCGCCCGAACCCCTTGGTGCCGCCATTCTCGAAGGAGTTGCTGAAAGGCGGATGGCAGGCAATCGAAAAGGCACGCGCCGCGAACGCGCCGACGCAGCGCGAGCGTGATTGGATCGAAGCCATCGCGTTGTTCTACGCCGATTACGACACCGTCGATCAGAAGACGCGCACCGCCCGATACGAACGAGCGATGAGCAATCTCCACGAGCGCTATCCCGACGATACCGAGATCGCAGTGTTCTACGCGCTTGCGCTCAATGAAGCGGTCGACCTCACAGACAAGTCGTACTACCGTCAACTCAAGGCGGCGGCGATTCTCGAACCATTGGCGCAGCAGTTCCCGGATCATCCAGGCATCGCGCACCTGATCATTCACAGCTACGACTACGCGCCGATTGCCCCGCGAGGTTTACCGGCCGCGCGTCGTTACGCGGCACTCGCGCCGTCTGCGCCGCATGCCTTGCACATGCCCTCGCACATCTTCTCTACGCTCGGCATGTGGCGCGAGGCGATCGCGGCGGACCTGGCATCCGACGCGGCGACGAAGGATTACGCGGCCCGTTCGGCGCCAGCGGCCAACACAGCGGCAAATCCCGCTCGATACCACTCGCTGGATTTCCTGATGAACGCGTACCTGCAACTCGGCCAGGACCAGAAAGCCAAGGCGATCGTCGACGAGCGCAACACGGTGCCTCAGCTGCCCGGCGACTATCGACTCTCCGGCCACACCGCATTCGCCGCGATTCCGGTGCGCTATGCCATCGAGCGAGGCGAGTGGGCAGAAGCCGCAATGCTGACACCGACGCCGTCTGCCTTTCCGCAAGCGGAAGCAATTACCTGGTTCGGCCGTGCGCTGGGCGCCGCACGCTCCGACGACCCCGTTCGTGCCCGACGCGATGTCGGTGAGCTCGCTCGTCTGCGAGCGAAACTCGCTGCCAGCAACGACGAGTACTGGGTAACGCAGATCGACATCTACACGCAAGCGGCCGAAGCCTGGATTGCACTGGCCGAGCATCGCCCGCGCCGGGCACTCATCTCCATGCGCGCAGCCGCAGACCGCGAGGACCGCACAGAGAAAAACGTGGCGATGGAGAATCGACTGTCGCCGATGCGGGAGTTGCTCGGTGAATTGCTGCTCGAGGCCGGTCGGCCCGACGAGGCGCAACGAGAGTTCGATGCTTCGCTGCAGACAGTGCCCAACCGCTATCGTTCTTTGGCGGGCGGGGCGCGAGCGGCGGCATTGCTCCACCACGAGCAAGACGCGCACACATATCACCAACGTCTGCTCGAATTGACGCAAGACGCCGACAGTGAACGGCCGGCAATATTGGCGGCACGGACGTACGTCACCAACCACAGTGCGCCACGTTAGCGCGGCGAGCGGCTACAATCCGCGACGGGAACATGCACACAGGAGACTCTTGATGGCCACTCTTAAGACCACCGGCATGGCGCTGGCAACGGCTGCAGCTCTGCTATTCGGCAGTGTCGCGGTTACGACCGTGCACGCCGAAGATGCCAAGATGAAGTGCCAGGGCGGCAACGCCTGCAAGGGCAAGTCCGCTTGCTCGACTGCGACGAGTGCCTGCCAGGGGCAGAACAGCTGCAAGGGCAAGGGCTACGTCATGCTGACGAAAGCGGAATGCGACGCGGCGAAGAAGCAGAACGAAGCGGGGAAGAAGTGAGGAGTCAGGCTAAAGCCTGACCCACAGGGCAAGATAAAAGCGCGGCGGTGAACGCCGCGCTTTTTTTTCATCCGGCGGGAGTGGCGATGAACTGCTGCAGGTGGAAGTCCGTGTCGCCGAACGTCAGGTCGATGGCGGTGAGGCGCTTGAAGTAATGGCTGACGATCAACTCGTCGGTCATGCCCATGCCCCCGTGCAATTGAATCGCCTGTTGCCCGACGAAGCGACCCGCCTGACCGACCGCAACCTTTGCGGCAGACAGCGCACGGCGCCGTTCGGCGGCGTCGGACTCGATGCACTTGAGCGCAGCGAGATAGCTCATCGAGGTTGCCTGTTCGGCGTTCAGGAACATGTCCGCCATCCGATGCTGCAGCACCTGGAATTTCGCGATCGGCTGGCCGAACTGCTTGCGGCTC
>DATNFA010000109.1:0-16262 GCA_035606615.1 Steroidobacteraceae bacterium | reverse complement strand
GGGCGAGCCCGGTGCATCTCGGGCAGATGTGCCGCAACGTCGCCAAGCTCCTCGGTCGCACGCTCGGCGAGCGCATCTGTATCGAAATCAAGGACGAGTCGAACCTGTGGCACGTGCTCGCGGATCCGGCGCAGGTGGAGTCCTCGCTGATCAACCTCGCCGTGAATGCCCGCGACGCGATGACCGAAGGCGGCACGTTGACGATCGAGACCAGCAACGTGACCTCGCACGGCGCGGACGCCGACATCCCGGCCGGGGACTTCGTGCTGCTGGAGGTGGCTGACACGGGCGTCGGCATGACGGCAGAAGTGCTGGAACGCGCGGTCGAGCCGTTCTTCACCACCAAGAATCTCGGCCACGGCACCGGGCTCGGCTTGAGCATGGTGTACGGCTTCGTCAAGCAGTCGGGCGGACACGTCAAGATCGAGAGCGCGCCGAATCGCGGCACGCGCGTAAAGCTGTACCTGCCGCGCAGCGACGCGACAGTTCAGCCCGCCGAGGTGGCGGGCGACGCGGAATCGGCCGAGGTCTCCGGGCGCGATCGGACGATTCTGCTCGTCGAGGACGATGCCGGCGTGCGTGCGGTGACGGCCGCGATGCTCAAAGAGCTGCAATTCACGGTGATCGAAGCGGACAACGGCTCACACGCGCTCGACATCGTCGATCGCCAGCCGGATATCGATCTGCTGTTCACGGATATCGTGATGCCGGGGATGAATGGATTCGAGTTGGGTCGCCTGGCGCGCGAGCGCAGGCCGCAGTTGCCGGTGCTGTACGCGACGGGCTATGCGGCGTCGTACACCGCGCCGGAAAAGGGCGCGGATGTGTTGGCGAAGCCGTACAGGGAAGCGGATCTGCTGACGAAGCTGAGAGTTTTGCTGACCGCCCAAGCGCAGAGTCGGGCTGAAGCCCGACCGCTTTAAATCTTCTTCGACCTCGGCGCCGCCGGCATCGGCACCCCACCCGGTCCCTTCGCAAACGTCTGCCACGGCGTCGACCTCTGCATCGCCACACCGGGCTTGCTCCAATCACACACGCCGCTCGCGAACACCTTGCTCAGTCTTGTCCACTGCTCATCGCTGAACGTCGTCGCGTAGTCGCTGCGCTTCAGCGGCTTCAGCTGACACTTGAGCACATCCTCCGCGAGCGGACCGCCGGCGACCTGGCGCGGCGAGGCGAAGTACCGCAGCACCGGATCGGCGTCGCACTTGGCCCAGTCCGTCACCTTGGTCGTGTAGTCGTTGCCGATGTAGCAGAAGTCGAAGGCTTCGGCCGGCTTGTTCTTCACGACTTTCTCTTCGAGCGTCGCAGTGCTCGCATCCGCCTTGATGGCGGCGACCCACTTGTCGATCGTCGCGAGCGAATCGACCATCAGTTGCGGCGGCGGCAACAGTCCCGGGCCGTAGCGCCAGATCACCTGGTTGCCGTGGCCGCCGTTGATGCGATCGAGCCGGTCGCGGACGGCGAAGGCGCGCCAGTTCATGTGAATGTTGGAGTTGTCGTTGCCGCGCCAGTCGATGATCGGCACTTTCGCCCATTGCTGCGCGTCGCCGATGATGCCGTCCTGGTACGCGATGCGCAGCGCTTCCGGATCGGCAACCGTGCGCGCGGCGGTCGGGTTCATATCGATGTCGCGGCCGCCGATTTTCTCGTTCAGCGTTACGAATTCCTCGGCGCCGATCTGTCCGGCGGCGAGCGCTTTCAGTCCGTACTGAATGCCCGCGTTGTCGTCGATGCGCCGGGCGAAACCGCTGCCGGGCAGCGCACCCCAGGTCGCGATCGCGTACTCGGGAATCGTGCAACGCACGCCGTGCGGATTCTTCGCGGCGTCGTACACCTGGCTATCGAGCAACGAACAATTGTTGGTCGGCTTGTTGGTGCGCGGATGCGTGTACACGCCGGGATTGTTCGAGGGGCCGTACGACAGTGCCCACGCGCGGCACGCCTTTTCGTCCATATGACCGGCGATCGCGGCTTTCTTGCTCGCGAGCTGCGCCGGCGTCAGCTCCTTGGTCAGCGCTGCGAATTGCGGTGACGCGAAGTAGCTGTCGAGCATCACGCAGTCACCGACCTCCATGCCGGTGGAGTACGAGTCCGGATACGTGCACGAGGGCTGGATGCCGTCGAGCAGGCCCGGGTAGCGGGACGCCAACTGCAGTTGCATGATCGAGCCGCCCGAGCAGCCGGTGCCGATGGTGTATTTGATCTCGCCATAGCGCTCGATGATGTGCTCTTTGCCCATCATCACGGTCTCGGCCGCAACGGCGTGGTTCGAGTTGAGCTGCTGATCGGTGTGTGCGCTCACCGCGACGAGATAACCGCGGGCCAGGGCATAGTCGATCTGCCACGTGCTGTTGGGTGCGAACTGCTTGTATGGCGTTCCGCTGCCGCCGCCGAACGACCATAGGAGCTTGCGGTTCCATGCTGCCAGTCCTGCGTCTGGCGCCGCACTGCCCGGATCGAACAGCACCGCCAAATCGTAGATCGCACGATTCATCACACCGCGCTCGACGCGCACGATGAACTTCACTTTGACGCCCTGGTCGTTGGTCACTTCGGCGACATCCGCAGGCAGCGGGGCGTTCGGATCGTATGGCTTGAAACACGGGCTGCTGGCGTTGCGCTGTGAGCACTGCTCGGTCGTGCGATAGAGCAGATGATCCTCGCTCGGGATATTGCACTGAGCGTCGGTGGCTGCAGCGCTCAAGCCGCTCGCGTTCGTTGCCGGCGCGGTGCTGGTTGCATCCTGCGCGGCCGGCGTTGCACAGACCCAGGGCTGCACTTGTGTGCCGGAGAAGATGGGACCGCCGATCGGGTAGTTGGTAATCGTGAGTCGAGCGCCGCCCTTGCCGAGCTTCGCCGTGACGACATTTGCGCCGTCTTTCAGACCGGTAATCAACCCGACGATTCGCCCACCGGTACCTTGCTTGAACGCGTTGCTGACATCCCGCCCGTCCACGTCGACATGGAGGTCAGTGGCTGTCGCAGCCTTCGGCAGCACGACTTCGACGAGCGCGTCGCCGCCGCTGACGAGGTCGGCCCGGTTCGACAGCACCTTGATTTCCACGCCGCCCGAGTCGAAACGCGAGCCCGGACTGCCGACGCAAGCGGCCAGCATGCCCGCCACACAAACCAGGACTCCCCACTGCAGAACCCGCCGCATGAGCGCTCCCCCGTTCGTTGCTGACTTGGCACAGAGTGTCGGGCTAAAACCCGACCTACAACTCTTCGCGATCGCAAAGATTTGTGGTGACGAGTGTTTCCCTGTACAGTGCCGCCCGCTCAACCAGCTGCCGTCCGGTCAGCTCGTTCACTTACTCGCGGTTTTCCCACCTCGAACTTATCTCCGCCTCGACTGGACCTTGCGACCACGTCGCATGCGGGCTGGTAGAGGATTCTGATCAATGCCTTTTACTTCTCTCGGGCTGCTGCCCGAACTGACCCGTGCGCTCGCGGATCGCGGCTATGCCGAACCCACACCTGTGCAGGCGCGTGTCATCCCTGAAATTCTCGCGGGCCGGGACATCCTGGCCGGCGCCCAGACCGGCACCGGCAAGACGGCCGGCTTCACGCTGCCGATCCTGCAACGCCTGCACGGCACTGCTCATCCGCCGAAGGCACCGCGAGCGCTGGTGCTCGTGCCGACGCGCGAGCTCGCTGCGCAGGTCAACGAAAGCGTCCGCGCCTACGGCAAGTACCTGCGGCTGCGCACGCAAGTCATCTTCGGCGGCGTCGGCATCGGTCCGCAGATCGATGGCCTGCGCCGCGGGACCGACATCGTGGTGGCGACGCCGGGCCGGCTGCTCGATCACGCGCAACAGGGCACCATCGATCTGTCGCACGTGCAGGTCCTGGTGCTCGACGAAGCCGATCGCATGCTCGACATGGGGTTCATCGCGGACATTCGCCGCGTGATCAAGCTGCTGCCGCGGCAGCGGCAGAACCTGATGTTCTCGGCGACCTATTCCGACGACATCCGGCGGCTCGCGCAGAACCTGCTGCATCAACCGGTCGAGATCGAAGTTGCCCGTCGCAACGCCGCTGTCGATAGCGTCGAGCAGCGCGCATACCTGGTGCCGAAAGATCAGAAGCGCGCGTTGCTCTCGCATTTGATCCAAGACGGCGACTGGTCGCAGGTGCTGGTGTTCACGCGCACCAAGCACGGCGCGAATCGTCTGACGAAGCAGTTGCAGGAAGACGGCATCGAAGCCGCTGCGATTCACGGCAACAAGAGTCAGTCGGCGCGCACGCAGGCGCTCGCGGGCTTCAAGAGCTACGACGTCCGTGCGCTGGTCGCGACAGAAGTCGCATCACGCGGGCTCGACATCAAGGAGCTGCCGCACGTCGTGAACTACGAGCTGCCGAACGTGCCGGAGGACTACGTGCATCGCATCGGACGCACCGGCCGCGCCGGCGCGACCGGCATCGCGGTGTCGTTGGTGGCGCCGGATGAAACCGGGCTGATGAGAGACATCGAGAAGGTGCTGCGCAAGCAGATCCCGCAACTGCCGCTGCCGCACTTCACTCGAGCGCAGCCGCAACCGCAGCGAGCTGCGGGTCCGGCCCAGCACGCGGAGCCGAGGCATTCGCAGCCGCGGCATGTGCAGTCGAAGCCTGCACAGCCGAAGCAGGGTCAGCCCAACCAATCGCAGGGCAAGCCGCAGCATCCGCACGCACGTCAGCAACCGAACGGGAATCGGAACAACCGCCGTCGTCGCTGGCAAAACCGATCGCGTCCTCAGGCCTCAGCGCGCTGAGCTGCGATCTCGGCAGCGGGAAGACTGCCGTAGCGTAGGTAGCTGCCTGTGTCTGCGGTTTGCTATTGTCCCGGCATGGGCACCTGGGACTACTACGGCCGGCACGACCCTTATTTCGGAGTCCTGTCTCACGATCGCTATCACAGTGGTGCGTTGAGCGAAGACGCGCGCCGCGAGTTCTTCGAATCCGGTGCGGCGTACGTGCGAGACGTGCTCGATTCCTGCCGCCGCCATCTCGGCCCTGAGCTGCCGCGCGAGAAAGCGCTCGATTTCGGCTGCGGCGTCGGCAGGCTCACGTTGCCGCTCGCCGGAGAGTTCGCTCACGTGGTCGGCGTGGACGTCGCTGCCGGGATGCTGACGGAAGCACGAGCGCAAGCCGCAGCGCGGCAGCTGCGCAACGTCACCTTTTGCCAAACGCTCGAGGAGCTGGTCGGCGCGCATGGCACGTTCTCTTTCGTCAACTCGTACATCGTTCTGCAGCACGTGCCCACCAGGGATGGGCTCGCGTACATAGCCACGATGTTGCGACTGCTCGGTGCCGACGGGTTCGGCGCGTTGCACGTGACCTACGCGCGCGCGAAAGACAAATCGAACTACGGGCTGCGCTCGATCGGCTCGCGAGCAGGGCGGCTGGTCGCGGCGCCGCTCTCGAGCCTCGGCAGGAAGCTCCGGGGACGCGAGCCGAAGATGGCCATGAACCCCTACAACCTCAACCAGGTGATCTTCATGCTGCAGGATTGCGGTGTGAACGCGGTCCACGCGCAGCTCACCAATCACGGCGGCCATCTCGGCGCAATTCTCCTGTTCGCCAAGCGCGTGCGCTGAGCTCGTTCACTTCCTCATTTCGGCATATCGGGGCATGTGTACGGATCCGTGATCGCGATGTAATGCTGCTCGCGATTCTGGCCGGCGATCTTGAGGGTGAGCTCGTCCTTGCCCGGCGTGACGACTTCGGCCTCGATCGGCACGGTGTCTTCGAGCCAGCGGATGCGATCGCCGGCCACGCCCCACTTCGACACGCGATACGTTTCGAAGCACGAGTCCATCAACAGCGTGCGGTCCGGGAGAAAAATCATGATCGCGCCCAACGGGACGCCGCGCTCGGCCGTGCGCCACACACGACCGACGAACGCAGGGTTCACGGGCTCGTCGCGCTCGGTCGCTGCGGCCGACTGAGCTTGCGCGGCGGCGGATTGCGACGGTGCCTGGGAGCCGCCGCTGCATGCACAGAGTGCGAGCATGGCGAACGAAGATAACAAGCGCATCTGTTCACTCCTCATTTCCTGCCGGGCAGCGCGAAGGCGACCAAGCGGCCGGGCGTACCGGCGCCGCCGGTCGCGACGACCAGGTACTGACGACCGTCGTGCAGATAGGTCATCGGCGTACCGAAAGGCGGCTCGGTCATGCGATGTTCCCACACCACGGCGCCGGTTTTCTTGTCGAATGCACGCATGAAGAGCTCAGTCTGCGACAGCGACAGATCTGGCTGAGCCTGTACCTGGTTCACGAACAGCAGCGTCTTCGTTACGAGCGGTCCGCCGCTCGACAGGAACGAGTGACTCGACGCGCCGAGCGGGGGCAGATTCAGTCCCTTCAGGGCCGGATGAACGCGCGGCCCAGCGCCGTGCGCGACCTGCCACGCAATCTCGCCCTTGTTGAGATCGATGGCGGTGACCACGCCGTACGGCGGCTTGATCAGCGGCAGGCCGCGCGGTCCCGGCGGGCCGGCCGCACCGCGGACCGCATACGCGGATTTCTGCGACGCATCGCCTTTCACGACTGCAGCGAGCGACACGATGTTCGCCGACTGCACGAACAGGTAACCCGTTTCGGGATCGAAGCCCGCGCCGCCCCAGTTCGCACCGCCCGCAGCACTCGGCATCTGCAGCACACCTTTCTTGCCGTTCTCGCCAACGACGGTCGGCGGCGTGAACAGCGGGCCGAGCGTGTAGTCGGCGACGATCTGTAACGCCTCGGCGCGCAGCTCCGGCGTGAAGTCGATCAGATCGTCGGTCGTCAACCCCTGGCGCGCGAATGGCGGCGGCTTGGTCGGAAACGGTTGCGTGGCCGAGGTCTTCTCGCCCGGCACCGCCGATTGCGGCACGGGCCGCTCTTCGATCGGCCACACCGGCTTGCCGGTCGCGCGCTCGAACACGTACGTGAACCCTTGTTTGCTGACCTGCGCGACGGCTTTGATGCGCCGACCGTCGACGTTGATGTCCACGAGCGTCGGCGCGGCGGGAAAGTCGTAATCCCACAAGCCGTGGTGCACGCCCTGGAAATGCCACACGAGCTTGCCGCTGTCCGCCGCGACCGCGAGCAAGCTCTCGGCATACAGGTTGTTGCCAGGGCGATCGCCGCCGAAGTAATCGTTGGTCGGCGTGCCGACCGGAATGAACACCAGGCCCAGCTCGGGATCGGCGCTGAAGGGCGGCCACGGATTGGTGTTGCCCGAGTATTTCCACGACCCGTTCTCCCACGTCTCTGCGCCGGGCTCGTTCCCCTGCGGGACCGTGTGGAAGATCCACTTCGGTGCGCCGGTCACGACGTCGAACGCCTGCACGTGGCCCGCAGGCATTTCCGGCGCCGTCGGACGATCGAACACAGTGCAGCCGACCACGACCACGTTGCCGACGATCATCGGCGGAGCATTGAAGCCGACGAAACGGCGGTCCTCTTCCTTGCGGATGAGCGCCGCCTGCAAGTCGACGCGCCCGTGCTTGCCGAACGATTCGATCGGCTGGCCCGAGCGCGCGTCGAGCGCGATCAGCTCGCCGATACCCGTCGCGATCAGGATGCGCTGCTCGCGGCGGCCAGCCACTTTGCCGGACCAGTACGCGACGCCACGATGCTGCCAGCCGGAGTTCGCCGGCCGCCGTCCGACTCGCCAGGCGTTCGGGTCGAAATTCCAGAGCATCGCGCCGGTTCCCGGATCGATCGCTGCGACCTGGCCGAAGGACGTGCTCGTGTACAGCACGCCGTCGATCATGATCGGGGTCGGTTTGAAGTAACCCGGACGCTCGCGCGTTTGAGTGCCGAGCAAATTGTCGGGGCTGTTCCACGTCCACGCGATCTGCAGCGAGCCCACATTGCTCGCGTCGATTTGCGCGAGCGACGAGTACTTGGTACTGCCTGCATCGCCGCCGTAGTACTGCCATTGGCCGCGTGGCGACTCCGCAATTGAAGTCGCTGCGCTCAGCAGTAGCGCGACTGTCGCTATCGTTCTTTGCACCGTGCCTCTCCCGTCAAGGCAGCATCTTGCGAATCGCCGCCTCCAGCTCTGCGTCGGTGCAATCCTGGCACGTTCCCATCGGCGGCATGTTGTTGATGCCTTGCCTGGCGTTCTTGAGCAGCGAATCGAAGCCAGTCGACAGCCGCGGCTGCCAGTCATTGGCGTCGCCGCTGAGCGGCGCGCCGTTCCACCCGGTCAGATGACAGACATTGCAGTACTGATTGAGGATCGCGTCGGGCGCGCGCGGGGCTTTCGCAGGTTCGTCAGCGAGCGCGCCCGCGATCACGCTGATGAGTGCAGCGAGAATCGCGAGGTGCGCGCTCGGGCCCATTCAGTCGGTGACGACGGACGGCGTGAGAGTCACAGCTTCTCCCTGGACAAATCCACCCTGCGCCGGATCCAGGAGTCCCGCTTCCTGCTGCGCGCGCATCATTTTTATCTGCGCACGCTGCATCTGCAGCTCCATCTTGTGCTCGTCTTCGATGACCTTGAGTTGTTCGGGCGTGAGAACGCGCGCTAGTGCTTCGCGCTGACGTTTCTGGTGCTGCGCCTGGAGCTCGACTGACTTCTCCTGCATCTCGATCATGTTCCCGCTCACGCCGTCGCTGCTGGTCACCACTGTTGCGCCCACGCCGCTGGCTGCAATGAGCTGATTCTGCGGTCCCGCCGCGGCTGCCATCTGCCGCATCATCTTCTGCTGCTGTTCCTGCAATGTCTTCAGCAGCGGCTTCGTCAGATTCTCCTCCAGCGGCATGCCGGCATTCGCGAGCGCGGTGCGCACGCGCTCCGCTTCCCAGCGCACGCCGCTCAAGGACTGGTATTCCTGATACTCGCGAAACTTTGCCTCGCCGAGCACGCGCTTGACCTCCATCTCGTTGGCGCGCTGCTGGTCCATCATCTTGCGCTGGAGCTCCTGCATCTTGGCGGGATCGGGCTGCTCGCTCCACAGCATCGGGCTGGTGGTTTCCATCGCGCGCAGCTGCTGTTCCGCCAGCGTGCTGAACAACCGGTCGGCCTGTTCGGGGCTGAGGTCGAGGTCCCGCGCCAGGTTCGGATTGGACTGCCTCGCTCCCATCTTCTGCTGAGCCAGCATCGCCTCGCGATACTCAGGATCGCGCAACAACGCCGCCTGACGCTCCATGCTCTGCTTGACCTGCTCACGCATGCGTTCCTGGTCGGGAGCCATGGGCATGGCGCGGTTTACCACGGACACGTCAGATGAGGTGATGACGCCAGCGATCGCTTGCTGTGCTGGAGCCGGGGGTGCGCCGTCCTTCTTGACCGTAGTAAACGGCGACAGCGTCGATTGCGTAGGAACGGCGATGAACGTCGCGCCCTGCGCCGCTTGCGGCGCTTTGCTTTCGAGCTGGGTGACGCGAGCCTGCAGCAACTGCGACATCTCACGCTCCGCGTGCAGCTGATTGACCAGATGCAGCGTGACGGCTCCCTCGCCGATCGCGACGATCGCGAGTGCCAGTGCGATCTTCGTCATATGACACCTCCCCAGAGCTTTCCGTTGCGAGAACCCCTACTGCGGCTTTGCGGCCTGCTGCTTCACGACTTCCTTGCGCAGCGCGCGCAATTTTTCCTTCACGACCGCGGCATTCTTGCTGCCCAGGCGGATCATGAGCTTCTGGCCCGCCGAGCGCTCCTCGATCGACGGATCCGCGTACTGATAGAACACGCCGGGCTGCGTCAGCTTGATCGGCCCGGCGATGTCGGGCGACGCGAGCAGGTGATCGATCACCTCGACGAGGCGATCGTTGAAGTACCCGTCCGGATAACCCAGATCGACATACGCCTGCTGGAACAGCGGGTAGAAATGCCGATAGACCGATGCGACCTGAGCGACGTCCGCGTTCTTCACGATGTTGATGAACGGCGCATAGCGCTCGGCATTGTCGGGACTGAGCGTCGGCTCGCCGCCGGGCGCGACCGCGAGCTCGCCGCCGATCGGCTTGACCGGCCAGAGCTGCACGGCGGCTTTCTTGCGCGGCAGGTTGTCGACGGTGACTACGAAGTGCCGGACGATGTCTTTCGGCACCAGCACCTGTTCGACCGAACGGCCGAGCGCGCCGATGAGCGAGTCCTGAACCTGGGCATCGCTTTCGGCCAGGGCGGGCAGCGGCTTGTCATCCGCTACGTCTTCGATCGGATGTTGCACCGGCGGCGCGACGCTCGGGGGCGCCTGGGTCTGCGCCACCGGTGCCTGCGCCGGCTCGTTGTGCTTGCGGGCGTAATACAGCGCGCCGCCCGCGCCGAGCACGACGACGATCGGAATCGCCCAGTAGAGCCAGCGCTTTGCGTCTTCGTCCACGGCACCACCTTTATTCGCAACTGGCCTATTGCGGCTTCTGGAACTTCAGCAGGAAGTTGTCGGCCTCGCCGATCGCCAGGTACTTGGCGCGGTCGGTCTCGCCCATCTGCAGCGTCGGCGGCAGCGTCCACACGCCCTTCGGCCAGTCCTTCGTGTCCTTGGGATTCGCCAGCGCTTCGGACTTGGCGAGCAGCTTGAACCCCGCCTTCTTCGCCAGCTCGATCGTGTGATCTTCGCGCACGTAGCCGTCGGCAGCTTTCGGATCCTGCGGCTTATCGGAGGGCGCCCGATGCTCTTCCACGCTCAGGATGCCGCCCGGCTTGAGTGCCTTGTAGAAAGCGCCGAAGGCCTCGTCCGCGAAGCCGGCGCCCATCCAGTTGTGCACGTTGCGGGACGTGATCACCAGGTCGACCGTGCCGGCCGGCGCGATCTCGTAGCTGCCCTTGCCGAACTCGGCGACCTTGACGTTGCCCCAATTCGCCTTGTTGTCTGCGAGTTTCTTGGTCCAGTCATCGACGTTCTTCGCCGCACGCTCGCTCATGCTGCGTGGGGTCAACGCCGTGTAATACG
The DNA here is from genome assembly GCA_035606615.1 of Steroidobacteraceae bacterium. Taxonomy (GTDB): domain Bacteria; phylum Pseudomonadota; class Gammaproteobacteria; order Steroidobacterales; family Steroidobacteraceae; genus Steroidobacter. The sequence goes on along the minus strand of DATNFA010000109.1, from coordinate 5,386 downwards.
TACCCTTGTCCTTCAGGTACGGGCCGAGAATCTCGGTCCAGTAGCCGCCGCCCGGCGAGATTTCCACTACGGTCATCGTCGGCTTGATGCCCGCGAATTCCAGCACTTCCTGCGGATGGCGGTACTTGTCGCGCTCCACCAGGTTCGGCGAACGATGCGTATCGGCGACAGCTTTGGCCAGCGCAGCATCTTTGGCCAGCGCCCCGGCGAGCGGCAGGGCGGTGAGCAGCGCGGCGGCGAACAGTGTTCGAATTCTCATTGACGACTCCATGGATGATCCCCGGCAGGCGTGCGAATGTATCAAACTGTCGTGGGTGCCAACACGGCTAAGACCCGCTTAAAAAGTCCGGACAACAGATGCGGTCGCAGGTTCCTCGATTAGTGGCATGGATATTTTGCAGCGCAATCGGTGCCGCATTCGCCGACGAGCCGCTGCGCCTTGGCGACTGCCGTCTGGAGAGCGCGCTGGCCGGCGGCAGCGCCGCTGCACGGTGCGGCCACTACACCGTGCGGGAGAATCGCGACGATCCCCACAGTAAAGAATTGCAATTGCACGTCGCGGTCATCCCGGCGCTGCGGTTGAAGCCCGCGGCCGACCCGTTGTTCATCTTGAGCGGCGGTCCCGGACAGGCCGCCAGCGATTTCTACCTGAGCGTCGCTCCCGCGTTCACGCGCATCCGGCGCGATCGCGACCTGGTGCTGGTCGATCAGCGCGGCACCGGGCTGTCCAATCGGCTGGACTGCAAGCTGCCCGACGACTCCGAGTTCGTCGCGCTCAATCCGCTCAAGCTGCAGGCCACCGTGCGCGAGTGCCTCGCGGCCCTGCCCGGCGATCCGCGTTACTACACCACCAGCATCGCTGTGCGCGATCTCGAGGACGTGCGCGCCGCGCTCGGCTATCAGAAGGTGAATCTCTACGGCATCTCGTACGGCACGCGCGTCGCGCAACATTACATGCGTCGCTATCCGGACCGCGTGCGCACTGCGATTCTCGACGGCGTCGTTCCTGCGCAGCTCGCTCTGGGGCCGGATGTTGCGATCGAGGCGCAGCGAGCGATCGATGCCACCTTGCAGCGCTGCGCCCGCGACGAAGCATGCGCGCGCGAATTCCCGGACATTTCCGCACAATTCACGGCGTTGCGCGCCAGGCTGCACAACGAACCCGTGAAACTGTCGATCGCGCATCCGCTCACCGGTGCGCTCACCGACACGACTCTCGATGAAGCGCGCTTTGGCGCCGCTGTTCGTCTCTTGAGCTACTCGGACGAAACGGTGTCGACGCTGCCGTTGTTGATTCACGAAGGGCAGTCGCTGCGCGATCTGCAATCGCTCGCGGCGCAATACCTGCGCGTCGAGAGCGACGTCGAGGAGCAGATCGCGGAGGGCATGCACTTCTCCGTGGTCTGCAGCGAAGACGCGCCGCGGTGGGCACAGGAAAACGTTTCGGAGGAGCAGCTGGCGAAGACCTACATGGGCACCGCGTTCATGAGCAGCATGCGCGCCGTCTGCCAGGAGTGGCCGCGTGGGCCGGTCGATCCGGACTTCGGCGCGCCGCTGCAGAGTCAGGTGCCGACCTTGATCCTGTCCGGCGGCAACGATCCGGTAACGCCTGACCGCTACGCGGAGCAGATCATGAAAGGCCTGGGCAAGGGCAAGCATCTGATCGCGGCCGGGCAAGGTCACGGCCAGCTGGCGACGGGTTGCATCCCGCGGCTGACAGCTGAATTCATCGCTGCGGGCTCGTCGACTGCACTCGACGATGCTTGCGTGCGCAACATCCGACCCACGCCGTTCATGTTGTCGCGGACTGCGCCGGCACCATGATTCGCGTCGAACGGCTGAGCAAGATGTTCGGCGCCGTGCAGGCGCTCAGCGAAGTCTCCTTCGAAGCGCGCGACGGCCGCATCACCGGCCTGCTCGGCCACAACGGCGCGGGCAAATCGACCACGTTGCGCATCCTCAGCACCGTGCTGCGACCGGACACGGGACAAGCGATCGTCGACGGCCATGACTGCGTCGCGGCCCCTCTGCGGGTCCGCAGCTCGCTCGGCGTCTTGCCGCATGCGAGCGGCCTGTACGCGCATCTCACCGGGCGGGAAAACATCCGCTACTACGGCAAGCTGCACGGACTGCAGCGCGCCGAGCTCGACCGCATGACGGACGAGCTGATCGAGCGCCTCGCACTTGGCGCCGTCGCCAATCGACGCGCGAAGGGCTATTCGCAGGGCGAACGGCTGAAGGTCGCGCTCGCGCGCGCTCTGGTGCATCAACCGCGCACGATCATTCTGGACGAGCCCACCAATGGCCTCGACGTCAATGCAGTTCGGATGCTGCGCGAGCTGATCCGCCAGCTGCGCGCATCCGGCCGTTGCGTGCTGTTCTCCAGTCACGTCATGCAGGAAGTCGCGGCGCTGTGCGATGACATCGTGATCATCTCGCACGGCCGTGTCGTCGTGCGCGGCACGCCTGCGGAAATCCTCGCAACCACCGGCGCAGCCGACCTGGAAGAGGCATTCGTGCGCGCGGCCGATGGCGGGGTGGCAGCATGACGCGTGCCGTCCGCATCGTCTTCGCCAAGGAGTTGCTGGAGAATCTGCGCGATCGCCGCGTGATCCTGTCTGCGTTCCTGTTCGGCGTACTGCTGGCGCCGGTGATCTTCGGTCTGACCACTTCGCTGGCGTCGAAGCGCGTGATGGAGAACCAGGACAAGCCGCTGCGCCTGACTGTGTCGGGCCTCGAGCACGCGCCGAACCTCGGGCACTTTCTCGAAGAGAACGGCACCGAGATCAAGACTGTCACGATGACCGCGGACGAAGCGATGAGGGCCGTGCGCGGCGGCGGCGAAGACCTGGTCCTGCTGATCGATGCCGAGTACAGCCAGAAATTACAGGCTGGCGAGCCCGCGCCGCTCGATCTCGTGGTCGACACCTCGAACAACCAGACCGGCGCGAGCGCGGATCGCGCGCGACGCCTGCTCGAAGGGTACGGCGGTCAGCTCGCTGCGCTTCGCTTGATGGTACGCGGCGTAAGTCCGGAAGTGATCCGCCCGGTCGACGTCCGCACGCTCGATGTCGCGACCCCGGCGGGCCGCTCGCTGTTGATCCTCGGCATGATGACGTACTTCTCGTTCATGTCGATGCTGGTCGGCGGGTTCTACCTCGCGATCGATACGACCGCGGGCGAACGCGAGCGCGGCTCGCTCGAGCCGCTGTTGTCCCTGCCGGTGCGGCGCGCCGAGCTGATCGTCGGCAAGATGCTCGCGACGTCGGCGTTCATGTCCATCTCGCTGCTGCTGACGCTCGCCGCATTCGGCCTCGTGCTGCAGTTCATCCCGCTCGAAGCGCTCGGCATGTCGGCGAACTTCGGCCCGCGCGTCGTGCTGGCGATCTTCGTCGTGATGCTGCCCTTCGTGCCGCTCGGCGCGGGACTGATGACAGCCGTGGCGTCGTTCACGCGCAGCAACCGCGAGGCGCAGTCGTGGTTGTCAGTGGTGATGCTGTTGCCGATCGCGCCGATCATGTTCGCGGTCGTGAACGGCACGAAGCCGAGTGCAACGCTGATGATGATTCCGAGTTTGAGTCAGCACCTGCTCGCGACGAGCCTGATGCGGGGGGATGCGATTCCGCCGTTGCATGCGCTGATATCGGCAGGCACGACGCTGGCGTTGGGGGGGTTGCTGGTGTGGATCGCGATACGGCTATATCAGCGTGAAGCGATCCTGGGATAAGAGTCAGGCTTTAGCCTGACTGCTGCGGTTGGGCCAGAGCCCGACTCTGCAAATACGCCGCAACCCTCTGCTCCACGTTCTTTCCCAAATTCATGTGGAATAGGCCGTAATCGTAGATGTGGTAGTTGTCCCTTCCCATCGGGCGCGCGGCGTAGTTCTTCGAGTGAATCTCCTTCACCAGCAGCATGCCGTCGACGCATTGCGCGTCGGCAACGGCAGTCTCGAGCACCGGCTTGGCAGCGATGAAATCCTCCGGCACGCCCTTCACGTCCGCGAGCGTGCCTTCGAATGTGCCCGGGTAGGCCACGCCGCCGAGGTTCAGCGAAGCTTCCGCTGCCGCGCCATCCGCGCGCCAGGTCAGCGGGTTCACGCAGATGTTCTTGCGCGGATCGCCCCACGGCTGCGCCTTCGGGCCGACTGCGTTCCAGGTGACGACGCAGCCGATCTGCTCGGCCGACTCGCACACCGGCACATCCGGCACCGCTTTCGCCATCTCTTCGCGATTGATGCCGAAGCCGATCGGATAGGCCGCGACCAGCCGCTCGCGCAGTGCCGTGCCGGTGATGCGTCTCTCCAGCAGCGTGCGTACATGCACGGAACCTTGACTGTGCGAGGCGAGGATGAACGGCCGGCCCTGGTTGTAATGCTCGATGAAGTAATCGAACGCGCGCTCCACATCTTCGTACGCGAGCTGCAGCGCGGCTTTGCCGCTGCCCGAGCCGTCCATGAACGAGTAGATCGTGGCTTGCCGATAGCGCGGCGCGTAGATGCGGCAGCAGCCGTTGAACACCGACGCCTGGCCGCGCAGGACGAACGTGTCGGTGAGTTGATTGGTCGAGGTGTCGTCGAGCGATTGGTTCCAGCCCGCCGTGCCAAAGAACGTGGTCGGGTGCACGAAGAAGACGTCGACTTCCGCAGTCGCCTGCCGATCCTGCACCTCGGCATTCGGCACGACGTCCGCTGCGTCTGCACGATCCGGCAGCGCGCCCCAGCTTGCGGCGAGCGAATAGTCCGGTGCGAGCGGCGGCGGCGCGGCCGCGAAGCTGTGCTCGGGCTTCAGGCGGTTGAACGCCATCATCATGCCGATCTCATCGCGATACAGGAACGCTGCGGCGCCGGCTGCAACGGCGAGCACCGCGATGCCGATCAGGATTTTCTTCATGTTACTTCTGCCGGCGCGACAGCCAGTCGACCATCGTGTCGCTCACGATCTGCGCAGCGTCCTGCTGCACGAAGTGGCCGGAGCCCGGCACGGTGACGATCGTCAGATCTTTCTCGACCCACTGCCACGTGCCGTTGAGCGCGCCCGGCAACAGAGCCTGGTCGTCGAGGCCATGGAACATCAGCACCGGCACCTTCACCTTGGGGAACTGCACGTCCGCGGCCGGCGGCGGCGCATCGGGCTTCGGATAGTTCGCCTTGTAATAGTTGAGCATGCTCTCGAAGTCGGACTTGTTGAACGCCTCGATGTAGTGCGCCTTCGCCGCCGGATCGCGCACCCAGCGAGCGAGTCCTTCCGCAGTGAGCGTCTTGTGCGCATCGGGCTTCTGGAAGTTGAACGCGTACTCGCTGTTCTTCTTCTGCTGCGGATTGTTCGCGATCTCGCGCGCGATGCCTGCCGGGTGCGGCAGGTTGCAGATGATCAGCAGCCGCGTGATC
>DATNFA010000108.1:0-71256 GCA_035606615.1 Steroidobacteraceae bacterium | reverse complement strand
ATCTGGCTCGACATCGACGAGCCGATCGAAGCGATCTGGCAGCAGGCGAAGTCGAGCGGCCACGCGCGCTTCCTGGTCGCGCGCGAGAAGTTCGAGAACCTGCTCGGGATGATCACGCTCGCGAATCTCAGCGAAGCCGTACACCGCGGCGCGCTCGATGCGGATCGCGATCTGGAGCCGCCGCTGCACATCCCGGATTCGATCTCGGTGCTGCAGCTGCTGGATCAGTTCCAGCGCTCGAGCACGCACCTCGCGGTCGTGACCGACGAGTACGGCGAGATCGAGGGCATCACCACGCCGATCGACATCCTCAAGGCGATCGCAGGCGAGTTGCCGGAGCTGGGCAGCCGCGAGCGGCCGGAAGCGCTGCAACGCGAGGACGGTTCATGGCTGGTCGACGGCCACCTGCCGATCGAAGAGCTGCAGCGGCGGCTGAATCGCCGCGACATGGTCGGCCGCGACTATCACACCGTCGCGGGTTTCGTGCTGGCGCGCCTGGGCCGCATCCCGAAGGCCGGCGACACCCTGACGTGGCGCGACCTGAAGGTCGAAATCATTGACATGGACGGCGTGCGGATCGACAAGATCCTGCTCTCGAAAACCGAGAAGCGGCCGGCAGATAACTTGTAGGTCGGGCTTTAGCCCGACTCCGACGAAGGCGCAGCCACTTCCTTCTGCTGATGCTCCTCCAGCCACTCGCGCCAGATCGCGAGCGACACCGCGAGCAGCACCGGCCCGATGAACAGCCCCACCAGCCCGAACGCCAGCACGCCGCCGAGCACGCCGAACACCACGAGCAGGAACGGCATGCGCGTCGCGTTGGAGATGACCATCGGCCTGACGAGGTTGTCCACCCAGCTGACCACCAGCAAACCCCACACCAGCAGAAAAATGCCGTGCCCCAGGTTGCCGTTGACGAGCATCCACAACGTCAGGCTGCCCCACACCAGCGGCGCGCCGAACGGAATCAATGCGATCAACACCGTGATCGCGCCCATCAGAACCGGCGCCTCGACGCCGGCGAAGAAGTAGCCGATGCCCGCGACCGTGCCCTGCGCGATCGCGCCGAGAATCAGCGCGTACACCACCGCCTGCGTGGTCGCGCCGATCGCATCGAGATAGTCGTGCACGCGCGGCCCGAGAATTCCTTCGAGAATCGCGCGCGCCTCGCGCACCAGCCGCGGCCCGTCGCGCAGCAGGAAGAACATCGAGAGCACGGCGAAGAACAGCTTCGCGACATTGCGCCCGACGCCGCCGATCAGCTTCGACATTTCGACGGACGACTGCTCCAGCGTCAACACCAGCTGCTCGCGAATCGCAGTCGGATCGGCTGAGAGCTGCTCCAGCATGTTCTGCGCCCACGCGCCGATCCACGGCAGCTCGCGCAGCGCCGGCGGCAGCGAAGGCTGCGACGCGAGGAACGTCTGCACCTTCGCGTAGGCGTTAACAGCCTCGACGCGCACCATCAGGATCAACCACACGAGCGGCACGACAATGGCCGCCGTCACGAGCAGCGTCGTCAGCAGCGATGCCAGACCGTTGCGCCCGCGCACAGCTCGCACGAGGCGCTGCTGCAGCGGCCAGCTCACGTACGCCAGGATGCCGCCCCAGATCAGCGGCACGATGAACGGGCGCAGCACACTGAACGTGAGCAGCACGATTCCGAGAATCAGTGCCGCGACGAGAATGCGTCGAAACCAGGGTGCGGTCGGAAGATCGGCGAGCATGCTGTGCGCGTCAGTCGCTTTGGGTCCGGCGGGCGTAGAACTCGGCCACGAATGCGTCGAACCGTCGTTGTTCGAGCGCCGCACGCATGGACTGCATCAGGGACAGATACTGGTGGAGATTATGAATGGTGCCGAGGCGCGCGGCCAGAATCTCGCCGCACTTGTCGAGGTGTCGCAGATAGGCGCGGCTGTAGTTGCAGCATGTGTAGCACGAACAGGCCGGGTCGAGCGGCGCGGTATCGGACTCATAGCGCGCGTTGCGGATCTTCAGCACGCCGGTCGACGTGAACAAATGACCGTTGCGCGCATGCCGGGTCGGCATGACGCAGTCGAACATGTCCATGCCGCGGCGAACCGCCTCGACCAGGTCCTCGGGCGTGCCGACGCCCATCAGATAACGCGGCCGGTCCGTGGGCAGGTGCGGCTCGATCGCATCGAGCATTTTCTCGCGTTCTTCTTTCGACTCGCCGACGGCCAGACCGCCGACCGCGTAGCCGTCGAAGCCGATACCCCGCAGACCGGCGAGCGATTCCTGCCGCAAGCCCGGAAACATCCCGCCCTGCACGATGCCAAACAGCGCGTGTGGATTCTGCAAGCGCTCGAACTCCGCGCGGCTGCGCTCGGCCCAGCGCAACGACAACTCCATCGACTTGCGCGCTTCTTCCTCCGTCGCCGGATACGGCGTGCACTCGTCGAAGATCATCGCGATGTCGGCGTCCAGGTCGCGCTGCACTTGCATCGAGCGCTCCGGCGTCAATAGCACCGCGTCGCCGTTGACCGGCGAGCGGAAGCTGACGCCCTCCTCCGTGATCTTGCGCAGCGTCGCGAGACTGAACACCTGGAAGCCGCCCGAGTCGGTCAGGATCGGCCGCTCCCAGTGCATGAAGCGATGCAGGCCGCCGTGCGCACGCACCACGTCCATGCCCGGCCGCAGCATCAAGTGGAACGTATTACCGAGCACGATCTGTGCGCCGTTCTCGGTCAACTCCTCCGGCGTCATCGCTTTCACGGTGCCGTACGTGCCGACCGGCATGAACGCCGGAGTCTCCACGTCGCCGCGGGCAAACGACATGCGGCCGCGGCGCGCGCGACCGTCGGTAGTCATCAGCTCGAACTTCATGCGCGCTCCAGGAACATCGCGTCGCCGTAGCTGAAGAACCGATACCGCTCGCTCACCGCATGTCGATAGGCCTGCATGACTGCATCGTAGCCTCCAAACGCGCACACGAGCATCAGCAATGTCGACTCCGGCAGGTGGAAGTTGGTGACGAGGGCATCGACCGCCGCAAAGCGAAAGCCAGGCGTGATGAACAGCCGCGTCTCGCCGGAGAATGGCGCGAGTCGCCCGCCCTGCGCGGCGGATTCGAGACTTCGAACCACGGTCGTGCCTACTGCAATGACTCGTCCTCCCGCAGCGCGCGTGCGCTCGATCGCCGCGCACACGTCGGCACTCACCGTCACGCGCTCTGCATGCATGCGATGCTCTGCGAGATTGTCGACACGAACCGGTTGGAAAGTCCCCGCGCCGACGTGCAACGTCACGAACGCCGAGCTCACTCCCATCTCGCGACAGCGCGCGAGCATCGCTTCGTCGAAATGCAAACCCGCGGTGGGTGCAGCGACTGCACCCGGCTCGCGCGCATAGACCGTCTGATAGCGAGTTGCGTCGTCCGCCTCCGGTGCACGCGCGATGTAAGGCGGAAGCGGCATCGCTCCGTACTGCTCGAAGTAAGGCAGCGGGTCGGTACTGAGCTCCAGTTCGAACAGATCGTCGCGACGACCGATGAACTGAGCTTGCACGCCGCCCGGCAACGATATCGGCACGTCGCTGCGCAGCGGCTTGCTCGCGTGCGCATGCGCGAGGATGCGACGCCCTTCGAGGACTCGCTCCAGCAGGATCTCCACTTGCCCGCCTGTCGGTTTGCTGCCGAGAACGCGCGCCGGGATCACCCGCGTATCGTTGCAGACGAGCAGATCGCCCGCGCGCAGCAGCGCTGGCAGATCCGTGAAACGCAGATCGTGCAGGCGCGCCGTCGCGCGCTCCAAATGCAGCAAGCGGCTCCCCGATCTTTCGATCGGAGGCCGCTGTGCAATCAGATCTTCAGGCAGGTCGTAGGCGAAGTCGGCGCGCCGCATTGCGCGCGCACGGTAGACTACACGGGCTCATCCGGCAACGGCGGCACGGGCATCGTCATCGGACCCGGACCATCGACCCGGATGCCGGGAACGCCTGGCATTGCAGGGATCGCCTCGATCACTCCCTCGGGTGCATAGCGCAGGCCGCGCTCGAAGCGCGCGCCGTCGAAACGCTTCTCCCACCCATCCTCCGGCACGGTGACCTCGAACGACATGCGCTTCTTCGTGCGCAGGATATTGAGCTTCAGTTTCTCGCCGGCCTGGTACGACGACAGGATCCGCAGTGCGTGCGATGGACTCGCCGGCACGCGTCCGTCGATGTCGACGATCACATCGCCGTCTTCGAGTTTCAGGCGGCTGTCGTCCGGCGCGCGGACCACCAGCAGACCGGTCTCGGTGCCGAAGTATTGACCGAGCTTCGGCGTCATCGGCACCAGCTCGGCCGAGCCGAACACGCCCTCGCCGCGCATGAACACGAAGTTCGGCATGCGCGGCATCGGCCCGATGCCTGCCGCAGGCGGGACCGGCATCGAGAAGAAGTGATCCTTGAGCGCCTGCGCGACCAGGCTGGCCTTCACGACTTTGTTGTCACGTCGATAGCTCAGCGCGATGGTGTCGCCCGGCTTCACCTTGCGCATCTCGCCCAGCAGTTGCTCGCGTGCGGACTCGTCGTCAGTGCTCTTGAGCGTCTTGCCATTGATCTCGGTGAGGACGTCGCCCGCTTTCAGACCGGCACGTTCCGCCGCGCCGCCCGGGCTGACACTGACCACTTCGACACCGCCGCCCTTCACGTCGTCGTTCGGTCCCAGGTTGATGCCCAGGACCGCGCGCGGCGGACCGCCCATCACTCTGCCGAACGTGCGCGTGTACGGCACGACGTCGTCGGATAGAGAGATGCTGAGATTCGCCACTTCGCGCGCAGCATCGTCGAGCCGCTTGCGCGCATCGGCGAGCCGGCGCTCCAGTGCCGCCTGCGTCTTCGCGTCGGTGTCTGCTGACTTCGTGTCCTGCTCGGCCGCGCCGGCGCTCGTGGCAAAAGCCAGCAGCGCGGCAAGCGTCAGCACGGCGAATACCTCGGGTCGGTTGCTCATTGCGATGCTCCTGTCGAATGCGATCAGAAAGAAACTCCGCCTTCGGCGTAGCGCACCTTCACCAGCGAATCCATCAACTCGACGCGCTCGCGCCACAGGCGCCGCGTCTGTTCCTCGTTCAGGCCGCTGTCCGGTGCGTCGGACAGCTGAAAATCCAGCCACTGAATGCGTTGCTCGATCGTGTCGATCATCGCAGCGGTCGACACGCGCTCGATGCGCGGCCGCACCGGGAGCTTCTGCAACAGACCTTCGAGCTGCTGCGACCGTGCGACCAGCTCCGGCACGCGTGCGGTCTCGATGACATCCGTCGGCGGGTTCGGGTGTTCGACCGGCTCGACTTTGCGCCCGGCGAACGGCGGCTCAGTCTGATCGCGCAGCGCGATGAAGAAGATCGTAGTCAGCGACACGAACGCCAACGCGGCGACCAGACGCGCCGACACGACGCGGCGCCGAGCCGTGACCGGTCGCGCCGTCGCGCGCTGGATTTCCTGGAACGACGACGGCGCATCGAGTTGCGGCAGAGACTGCAACTGCGCTCGCGTCTCGCGCAGCTTGCGCAGCTCGGCCGAACAACGCGCGCACTCTGCCACGTGCGCCGCTGTCGCGGCATCCGCGGGCTCGCCGTCGCGCAAGCTCAGCAAATGGTCGATAGATGCGTGCATGGCAAGGACTCGGACTCGGGATCGAGCAACTCACGCAGGCGCTGGTGCGCGCGCGCGAGCTGCGACTTGGAAAAGCTGGCAGTGCGACCCATCAGTCGTGCGATTTCTCCGTGCGTGTAACCTTCGACGTCGTGCAACCACACGACCGTGCGCGTCAGCGGCGGCAACGAAGCAAGGGCGAGCTCGACATCGTTGCGAGCTTGCACTTGAGCATCCGGCCCCGACGCGGCGTCGATTAATAAGTCGGCGATCGGCTCATTCTCGTCCGCATCGAGATAGGCAAAGCTGCGATGCCACGGCGAGCGCAGATACATCAGACATTTGTTCACAGCAATCGCGCGCACCCAGCCGCCGAACGCGCCATCGCCGGAGTAACTGCGCAAGCTGCGCAGGATCTCGATGAAAGTGTCCTGGAACAGCTCGTCCGCAATCGCCGGCCGCGCAATCAAACGCCGGATCAACGAATACACGGGCCGCTGGTAGGAGCGGTAGATCGTCTCCTGAGCGCGGAGGTCGCCGTCGCAGGCCGCGCTGATCATCTCCGCCGTGACTTCTGTTCCCGCGAATTGCGACATGTTGCAGCTTAGATGCTGCTGTTCAGGAAAAGGTCGCAGGAACTCGATAGCAGATGCAATCAGCGCGCTAACTGATTGAACGGATTGGGAGTGAGATCTGGATGGTGCCCGAGGTCGGAGTCGAACCGACACGCTTTTAACGGCGGCGGATTTTCGTGCCACTTCGGCTTTCGCCGCGCCGCGCGGGATCGCCCGCGGGTTCGTGGTCTGGAGCACGCCTTCACCATAGCCTTTTGGCCGTAGGTGCCCGCCGTCTGCTCTCTACACCTTCCCCTGTTCGGGGCTTGGCTCGGCATCAGCTCGAGTTACTACTCAGGGCCTTCACCGAGTTTGACGGGCTTCACCTCGGGGATTTCTCCGCGAGGGCTCAAGTTGTGTTATCTGAGTCCGCTGCGTCTACCAATTCCGCCACTCGGGCATCGAGGGGGATCAACCAGGGTGCGGGAGTATAGAGGCGGCAGCGTCGGACTCAAAGCCTGTCTGGAAATGATCCATCAGCGTCGGCCACAGCAGCGCGCCGCGGGACGAGGCGCATCTAGCATCGCGGACAGACTTAAGTGACCGGCACTCTCGGCGCCTGGTTAGTGTTCATCGCCCTATCCCCGGATGTGCACTACGCCAGGCGGCCGATTCACCTCACTCAAGTTTTCATCATGACCAGATACACACATATCGCATGTGCTGCAGTGTTGCTCGCCACGCAGACCGCAGCCGCCGAGCGCGCGACGCGCGACCTGCAGGGAATCTGGACGGGAGGAACGCTGACTCCGCTCGAGCGGCCACCGGACCATGCCGACAAGCCGCTGCTGACGCAGGCTGAGATGGCGGACCAGCAGCGGCTGCTCACCGAGAAGTTCTGGGCATCCGGCCACAAGATGGGCGAGGTCGGACGCGACAACGATGCGTTTCTCGACGACGAGCTCAGCGTGCTGCCGACGGGACAGACTTCCCTCATCGTGGATCCGCCTGACGGCCACTTGCCGCTGCGTCCCGAGATCGAAGCGCGGCGTCAGGCGAACCTCACCCGCTTCGACTCCTACGAGACCATGAGTCAGTGGGATCGCTGCATCAGCCGCGGTCCGACCGAGCTGTTCTCGGTCAACTACAACAATGCCTATCAGATCATCCAGACGGACACGCACGTCGTGATCCACTCCGAGATGATTCATGAGGCGCGCATCATCCCGCTGCAGGGCGCGCACGCCGACGCGAGGGTTCGCGGCTGGAACGGCGACTCCCGCGGCCACTGGGAAGGAGACACGCTCGTCGTCGAGAGCAGCAACTTCAACGGCAAGGGATGGATTGCGACAGGCCGCAACTGGGGCCGACTGTACGGCGTGCCGTCCACGGAGCAGCTGCGCATCACGGAGCGCTTCACGCGCATGGACGCGAAGACGCTCCGCTATCAGGTCACAGTCGAAGATCCGGAAATCTACACGGCGCCCTGGACGCTCTCATACCCGCTGACCCTCGACAACGACTACCGCATCTACGAGTACGCGTGCCATGAAGGCAATCAGGCAATCGAGCTCATTCTGCGCGGTGCGCGGACGCAGGAGCGTGCAGCCGGAGGATAAACGTCTCTACTGTGAAAGTAGCCTACGCATGGTGTGCTCGAGCCGCGCTACGTGGACGTTTCTGTCCACGACTCGGCCTTGCTTGTCGAGCAGGAATGCCGCCGGAATGCCCTGCACGCCGAAGCGTTGCGCGAGCTCGCTGGTTCGGTAGTGGCCGTCGCCCGGGAAGTACTGCGGCCATCGTATGTTTTCCCTCGCCAGCAACGCGGCCAGCTTTTCCTGGTCGGCCGGCTCGTCCAATGAAACACCGACGATCTGCAGACCGCGACCGCGATACTTATCATGCAGCGCCTTCAACCGCGGCAGCTCCTTCATGCAGGTCGAGCACCAGGTAGCCCAGAATTCGAGCAACACGACGTGACCGCGCAGGTCCTGCATATCGACGATGCGACCGTCCAGTGCGGTGAAGCGCAGCTGTACCGGCTCACTTACCGGCTCCGGCTGTCGGAGCAGCAAAGCGCCGAGAGCCAGAACGAGGCAGATCAAGCCAGACACCAGGAGAGCTCGTCGACGCTTCATCGCATCTTCCGTCACGCGAGGCGCGACCAGGCGCGAGCCGCAAGCGTGGACGCGCCAATCGCGAGCACGCACCAGCCGACGCCCAAGCCGCAAACGACGCCGAGCAGTCCGAAGCGAACGGCCGCGACTGAGCACACTGCCGAGAGCGCCACGGTGAACCAGCCGAGGATGCTCAGCAACGTTAGTTCGCGCGTCGAACCAAGCGCGCTGACCACTGCGCTCATCACTGCTTCCCAGATCCGCACGAGACCCGTGAGGATCACGACCAGTACGAGCCCCGATGTGACTTCGTAGCGCCCGGAGAGGAAGCGCTCAGTCAGCCACGGCAACAACAGCAGGATCGCCAGTGCGGCAAGTAGTGCCATGGCCGCGAGTAGCGAGCCTTCGGCGGCGATCAGCCGTAACGCGGCCGATTTGCGTCTGCAGCTGCGCAGGCGCGGCGCCAGCGAGTAGCCAGCACCGACCTGCAGCATTCGAAACGCGGACCCGGCGATGACCGCGACCACGGAGTACGTGGCGAGCTCGCGCAGCGGCAGCAGTGCTCCGATCAATAGACGATCGAGCTGAAACAGCAGATTGCCTGCCAGCATGAGACCGGCCGCACTCAGGCCTTCTGCCAGCCATTGGCCCCGCGCGAGAGGTACGACGACTGACTCCTGCGGCTCCTCTCTCGCCAGCCACAGACCGAAACTGGTAACAGCCAGATAGCCGATCACCAAAACTGCAACCACAGTGGTCGCCTGCGTCCGCTCGAGCAGAAATACGACGGGCACGCACGCGAGCAACAGCCAGTTATGACTCTGCGTCAGCGTCAATGAGACGCCAAAACGTTCGCGCGATTGGAAGAAGGCGCCCGCGACTCGGTCGAGCGCCGCGAGGATGATAGCGGCAGCGAGTAGCAGTGCGAGTGCGGTCGACAGATCGTAGAACCCACGTGCAACCCATGCTGCGACGAGGCCCGCTGCCGCGGCACCTGCCGTGCAAATCGCGAGCAGCCTCGGCGTCACACTCCAGCGATGCCGGTTGATGAGCGTCGGAACGCCAGCCACGCCGAACGCAGCGCCGACCTGGATCAGCGACAGCACCAGACTGACTCTGCCGAACTCTGGACCGGAAAGCGCACGCGCCAACAGCAAGTTGGCAAGCGCAAATCCCACGCCGCCGAGACCGAGGGCAACAGCGCTGCGCAGTGCCGGCGAGCGCGTGCTCTGGCGCGCAAACGTGATCAGCAACGGCAGTGCGCGCTCCACGGCTTACGCCCTCATGGCATCGATCACCGCGGCACGAGGCTCAGGTCGCCGAGCCACGGCGACGGCGCCGCTTCCGCTGCGAGCGGCTGCGGACAGCGTCCGCGGTTGTCGAGATAAATCTCCGCCCAGATCTCGGTGACGATGGCTGTCCAGAGCCGCATCGCCGCCTCCGGATGATGCGAGTGCTTGCATGCGCGACGGATGCGCTCGATATCGGCCAGCTCGAAGAAGCCGCGGCGCCTGACGCGCTCGGCGCTCAAGTAACGATCTGCGAGCTGCTGCAGCGTGCGGGCGAACTCCCCGCCCTGTCGCATTCGCATCAGCTCCTTCGGCGCGTTGCGCAGTTTCTCGCTCATCAGCGGACGCATCGCCTGCCGCAGGATGTACTTCTGCTGTCCGCGCTTGATTTTCAGGTGCCCAGGCATCGTGAAGGCAAACTGGATCACCGCCTTGTCCAGGAATGGCGAACCGTAGTCCAGCGCGTGAGCCTGGAACGGACGCTCGATGCGCGCGAGCGTGCGGCTGGTCGGCTCCTGCCCGTCGAGCATCAGGCAGCGATTGATGAACTCGTAGCCGGGATCGGCCACCAGCTCCGGCTCGAACGCTCGCTGACAGTTGATGACTGCGGGCGCCGGCGGAAGCCCGCCGCGGTAGTACAGCATCGTCATCAGGCGCGCGAGCGGGCGCGACGAATGCTCGCCCGTCTGTGTGGCTTCGAAGAAGGCCAGCAGATCTTTGCGGATGAAGGGCAGCACTTCCGCCATCCACAGCACCTTGTGACGCGGCATGCCGCCGAACAGCAAGTCCGCGCCCATTCCCGTGAGCAGGCAGTCGAAGCCGCGCTCACGGGCGAGCTTCGCGATCGACAGGTACTGGAACGTCTCGCTGCGACCGATCGGATTCTCCAGGTGCCAGACAGCGACAGGCAGTCGCGATAGCAGCTCGGCACTCTCCACGACCAACGGCTCGTGCTTGCCCTGCAGACACTCCATCACGTGAGCCGCACGCTTGATCTCGGGATCCTCTACATGCTCGCCGGCGGTGAACGCGATGATCTCGGCGCTCGGCGCACATTGGCGTGCGAGGAACGCCGTGCTCATCGAATCGATGCCGCCGCTCAGCGCAAGTCCTATGCGCGAACGGCCCGCGACCAGCGGAGTCGTTGCACGCTGCAATACTCGCCGCAGCTGTTCGCAAGCCTGCTCTTCCGTCATCGGATCGACGACCAACCGGATGTCGGGCATGCGGTCGTCGCCTGCGATCGTGCCATCGCGCCGGATGCGCAGGACGCTGCCAGGAGGGACGGGCGACACGTCGGCGAGCAAGGTCTTGCCCGCAGGCATCGCCTTGTACATCTGCAAGCAGCGCAGTGCGTCCAGGTCCGCGCGCGCGGGAACATCGTGGATGGCGAGCAGCGCTTTGTACTCGGTCGCGAACGCGATGCCGCCGGGGAAGCGACACAAGTGCAGAGGCTTCAGGCCAAGGAAGTCGCGAGCGAGCAGCAGCTCCTGGGCGGCGTTGTTCCAGGCTGCGAGCGTGAACGGAAACGTCAGCCGCTCGTCGAGCTCCTCTGCAGCGCGCGAATGCAACAGGCTATCGACTACGCGTTGCGTCGATCCTGGAAACAATCCCTCGGGCGCGTCGATCACGATCGAGAACTGTCGTTCGAATCGCGGCGATGCATTGCCGCTCCCGACCTGACCGAGGTAGACCTGCGGCGCGACCTCGCTCCACGCCACCTTGCCGCCCCGATGCGCGAGGCGGCGGCCCATTTCCTCCAGCTCGGGTGCAGTGACTGCGCCGATCACGCCGAATACAGCCGCCATGGAAAAACTCCGTTCGTTGCTTTTATCAGGCAGCTCGCTCGCGCGGCGCCTCCACATATCCGGCGTTGCAATACCAGGCAAACGTGTCGCGCACGCCGGCGTCGAACGGGATCGCGGGCTCGAACCCCAGCAACGCGCGGGCCTTGTCGGTGCGGAAGGACAGCGACTTGCGCAAGAAATCCATCCGGAACAGCGTCAACCGTAGCGAGCGAGTGGGAATTCCCATGATCTGCTCGATCGTTCTGAGCATGTCGCGGCTCGTGATCGGGCTCGCGCCGGCGAGGACGAACGTCTCGCCCTTCGCAGCAGGATGCTCGACAGCAAGCAGCAACGCCTGCGCCAGGTCGCGCACGTGAATCGGCTGGTGCAGGTTGCGAGGAGCACCCAGGATCGGCAACAACCCGCGGCGCGCGGCCTCGAACGACTTCAGCAGCCGCAGATCCTCCGGGCCATACGCCTCACCGATTCGCGCGATGGAGATTTCGAGACGGTCGCTGAAGGAGCGCGCCACTTTCTCGGCTGCTGCCTTGGACTCGCCGTGAGCATCGTCGGGCGCGATCGGCGTGTCTTCAGTGAGTGCCGACTCTCCGGCTGAGCCGTACACTGCGATCGAGCTGCCATACACAAATCGCCGGACGCTCGCGCGTACGCAACTCTCCAGCAGCAGCTGCGTACCCTCGACGTTGACGTCGAAGAAATAGGAGTCAGGAATACCGGCCGCGCGCCGTGCAGCTCCGAGGTGCACGACCGCCTCGCAGCCCTGAACCAGCCGCCTGGCGAACGCTGGCACGCGCAACGATCCATCGACGATCGCAATGCCCTCGTCTGCCAGCCGATCCGCGCGCTGTTGCTCGATCGCAGTGTTGAGGAGTCCGGTGGCGACAACGTCGTGACCGTGATCGCGCGCCGCACGCACCAGCTGAGAGCCGATGAAACCCGTTGCCCCGGTTACCAATAGTCGCATGGACTTCTACATTGGAATTGCTACAGCTGTGGTAGTAATTCCCGGGGGCCCGAAGTGTTCCGACTACATAATTAGTTCACTGTGCGTCTGGCTCAGCCTGTACGCCGTGAAAAATTGACACGATCAAGGATCATTCGCTGGCGCCCTCGCGCGTTGCACCGGGCTTGCGACCGTGTCTCTCCGCTTCGCGCGCGCCCGCGAGAATTCCCGGCAACGCATAGTTGCCTTCGTGGCAGGCGTACTCATAGAGCGGCTGGTCGATCGCATTGAGCGGCACCTGGCCGCCCCACGACTGCGTGAAGATCTCCGGATCCTCGACCGTGAACTCATAGAGGATCGTGCGTGGACCGGTGCGCTTGAAGCGCTCGATCACCTTGAGGTTCTCGCTCGATGGCACGTAGCGATAGCTGCCGCCGCCACCGATAGAAATGTATTGCTCCTTGCGCAGACGCGAGGTCTCGACCACGAGCGTGTCGCCCTCCCAGTGGCCGATTGAGTGTCCCATCCACGGGCGCAGGCCGGCAGGCAGCGGCTTGTTGTCGAGGTGAATGAGCCGGACGTCGTGCGGCATCTCGACCAGGATCATCACTGTGTCCGCGGTCTGCACGATTTGGTAATTGCTGTTGTACATCACCGGCAGCATCGGCGGTCCGGATGCATTGCCGAACGCGAGCAGACAGCGCTCGCCGAGCGGTCGCTGTTCGGGTCCGTCGTACCCGCGTCGCTCGGCCGCGCTCACCAACTTCTGCGCCTCGGGCAGCAATGTGGGCACGCGCCCTTGGGGCGGATCGACGATCAGCGAGCTGCGATGCTCGCCGTTGACGATCGCCACCTGCGTGCCGAAGTCCGCCCAGAACATGTTGTAGCCGCCGACTGCTTGTCCGGCGCGCTGCACTTCGTTGGGATCGCTCGGCGCGCTCGCCGCTTCCATCCGTTGCGCCATCTGATGTTCCATCGCCGTCGCTTCCGCTGCGGACAGCACGAGTTTGTCGCCGAGCGACGCCGGCCGCTCGACCGGTGTCAGCGTCGCATTGGTCCAGAAGCCTTGCAGGTCGGGCTGGCCCTCGCTGGTACGAGGTACCTGGTACTTATCGGCGTACACGGGCGCCGAAGCGAGCAGAACGAACCCGGCGCTGACGATCAGACACACGGTCCGCGATTTCGACGAGTGGATTGCGGCGCTCATGAGCGCGATCATACGCGCCGCTCTGTCAATGAGCGTCAGGAGGCCCAGTCATGAAATCGCACGTTCACACCACCGCCCTGTCCGCGCTGCTGCTCCTCGGAACGAGTCTCGCCTTCGCCGGCGACTCCAAGGTCACGCTGACCGGCAGCGAAGAAGTGCCCGCGGTGCAGACTACAGCGACCGGGGCGGGAACGATCACCGTCGGTGCCGACAAGTCCGTCAGCGGCACCGTCACGACCAAAGGCATCGACGGCATCGCCGCGCACATTCATCAGGCTGCCGCCGGCAAGAATGGTCCACCGATCGTCGCGCTGGAAAAAACTGCAGACGGGTGGAGCGTGCCGAAGGGCTCGAAGCTCACCGACGAGCAACTCGCGGCCTACAAGGCCGGCGAGCTGTACGTAAACGTGCACAGCGCCGCGCACAAGGGCGGCGAGATTCGCGCCCAGCTCAAGCCGTAGCGTCACCGTACGGCGGGTGCCAGCTCCGGAAAGACTTTCGAGACTTTGCTGAGCAGGTACTCGCCGTAGGTGCCTTGCATCGCGTGCGGGTCGATGCGATCCCAGCGCACGTTCGTGTGCGGCTGGCGCGTGTCCGGCAGAACGTTTGGCAGCGGCGCGAGTTTCGCGTCGAACGAAGGATCGAGGAACAGCACCATCGACAGCCGCTCGCGTGCGCTCAGGTTTTTCGCGCGATGCAGGGCCGAGAGATAACGTCCGTTGGTCAGCCGCTCCAGCATGTCGCCGACATTGCAGACCAGTGAGTCGGCGAGCGGCGGCACGTCGAGCCAGCGATCGCGGTTCGACACCTGCAGGCCGCCGACCTCGTCCTGCTGCAGCAGTGTCAGCAACCCGTAGTCGGTGTGCGCGCCGACACCCCACCCTTCGCGCGCAGCTGCGTCGGGCGGGTAGCGGAAGATTCTGAACAGCACCGTCGGATCCGCGGTGAACTGACGTCGAAAGTAGTCGCGATCGAGCTGCAGGCCTTCAGCCATCAGCGACAACACTTGTTGACCGACATTCTCGAGCGCGCTGATGTACTCGAGCACGCTGCCACGAAAGTTCGGGACGTCGGGAAACAGGTTTCGCCCGTGCATCGGCGTGCCGGCGCGCACGCGCGGGTCGCTGTCATCGAGCTCGGTGCCGAAGTAGAGGCCTTCTTTGAGATCCGGTTGTCCCGACGTGAGCTCGCCGCCGACTGGAAAATAGCCGCGCCAGGCGCGACCGCCGCGCGACATGTGGATCTGCATCTTCTCCGCCTGGTCGCGCGCGAAGAACTCGCGCGCGAGCGTCAGCAGGCCGTCTGTCCTTCGCGCATCGACCGGGTGGCCGACGAGATAGAAGAACCCGAACTCGCTGCAGGCGAGGTCGAGTTGTCGCGCAAGTGCCGCGCGAGCTGCCGCGCCCTCCCCCGCGCGACGCAGATCGATGATGGGCAGCGAAGTGCTCATGCGCAGCAGAATAGCAGCTCGCCGCGCGTTTACTGTATTCGTCCGCGCGCGTACCATCCGCGCCCCATGCTGATCAGCAGCGTCGTCTACCAGAACGGCCGCAAGCTCGCCGACATCGAGCCGCAGGACATTCATCGTTACCTGGCCCAGCCCGACTGCTTCGTCTGGGTCGCATTGCTCGAGCCCGATGCGGCCACGCTGGAGCTGATGCAGGCGGAGTTCGACCTGCATCCGCTCGCCGTCGAGGACGCGCGCCACGGCCATCAGCGGCCGAAGATCGAGGAGTACGGCGACGTGCTCTTCGTCGTGCTGCACATGATCGAGACCGGCGAGACGGAGCTGCGCGTCGGCGAGGTCGACGTGTTCGTCGGACGCAACTTCATACTGTCGGTGCGCACCGGCGTCGAGAAAGGGTTCCGTGACGTTCGCGCGCGCGCCGAGCGCGAGCCCGAGCTGCTACGTCGCGGCCCTGGCTACGTTCTGTATGCACTGATGGACGCAGTGGTGGACCGCTACTTCCCGATCCTGCAGACGATCGAGGTCGACCTCGAGCGCATCGAGGAAGAGATCTTCGCGGCAACCTCACCGCGCGCGAACATCGAAGCACTGTATGTACTGAAGCAGCGGCTGATGGCGTTCCGCCATGCCGTCGGCCCGCTGCTGGAAAGCCTGGGCAACATCACCGGCGCGCGCGTGCCGGGAGTGTGCGGCGGCATGCAGGAGTACTTTCGCGACATCGCGGATCATCTGCAGCGTCTCAACCAGACGATCGAGTCGATCCGCGACACCGCTTCGACCGCGATCTCCGTGAACCTCTCGATGATCACGCTGCAGGAAAGCGAGAACATGAAACGTCTCGCCGCCTACGCTGCGCTCATCGCGGTGCCGACCCTCATCGTCGGCATCTATGGCATGAACTTCGACTACATGCCGGAACTGCGCTGGCACTACGGCTACGCCCTCGTCTGGGGACTCATGGCCGCAATCGACGGCTACATCTTCTATCGGCTGCGCAAGGCGCGCTGGTTGTAAGAACAGAGCACGAGCTGCGCGCTCTGCGCAGAAATTGCAACGTTCTCGGGAAAAATCTGCACCCGTGCGCTGAGCCGGGCCGCATAGCTCCCGATCGTGTAATCGGTGCATGCCCGACGTCGCCCATTGGCCAAGTTTTTCCGCATCGGCCAGCGAAAATTAAGATCGCTTCGTAATTGCATTACTGGCATAGCGGGTGCACCGCAGGACGAAGTTACAGCGATCGCGGAGCGGACCTCGGTGGAGACCTCGCGGGTATGCCTGGTCACGGAGATCTTCCATCCCGAAGATCAAGGCGGCCAGGGCCGACAAGCGTTCGCGCTTGCCCGGCGCTTGCGCGCGCACGGCGCTGTCGTCTCGGTTGCGACGCGCCGCAACTTCGCCGCTTCCACCGCAGGCGAAGTGCTCGAAGGCATCCGCATCACACGGCTGCCGCCCACCGGCCTCTACAAAGGCAAAGGTTGGCGAGCCGTGCCGCCGACTCTGCTGTTCCTGGCGATGCTGTTCGTGCATCTCGTGCGCCGGCGCGACAGCTACGACATCATCCTCGTGCAGGGCGTGAAAGCGGTGCTGATGCCAACGCTCTTGGCCGCGCGGCTGCTCGGCAAGCGCTGCATCGTCAAGGTCGACGCCGTGGCCGAGCTCGAACAGGAGCTCACTCCGGAGAGCCTCGCGCGGATGAAGCTGCGCGAAGGCGCGACGATCGTGCGGCTGTGGGCGCGCCTGCGCGACGGGCTCCTACGTCGAGCGCACGCGGCCGTTGCAATCTCGTCCGAAATTGAAGCCGCACTCAAGCGACGCCTCGGCGACAGCGCTCGCGTCGTGCGCATTCCCAATGGACTGGAGCTCGACGACAACGTCTCGTGCGATCGCCAGCAGCTCCGTCGACGCCTCACGCTGCCGGACGGTCTGCTGACGATCTACACGGGCAGACTCGCGCGCGCCAAAGGCTTGCTGATGCTGCTCGAAGTCTGGGCTCGCATCGCCCGCGAGCATCCGGACGCGCACCTGGTGCTGGTGGGCAGCGGCGATCGCTCGTTCGACGGCTGCGAGCAGGAATTGCGCCAGTACGTGTGCTGCAATGGTCTCGAATCGCGCGTGACGTTCACCGGCCACGTCGAGAACGTCGCTGACTATCTGCACGCCGGCGATCTGTTCGTCTCGTGCAGCGACAGCGAAGGGTTCGGGCTATCGCTGGTCGAAGCGATGGCCGCAGGACTGCCCGCGGTGTCGACGACGGTCGGCGTGGCGCCGGAAGTGATTCGCCACGGTCACAACGGTTGGCTCGTTCCGGTGCGCGATCCCACGGCGTTGTGGGCGGCGCTGCATCAAGCGATCGAGCAACGCGCTACGCTGCCGTCGATCGGCGCCGCGGCCCGCCGCGCCGTCGCCGGCCGTTTCCACATAGACGAGGTCGCCCGCCGCTGTCTCGATCTCTTCCGCGAA
This sequence comes from Steroidobacteraceae bacterium, assembly GCA_035606615.1. Taxonomy (GTDB): domain Bacteria; phylum Pseudomonadota; class Gammaproteobacteria; order Steroidobacterales; family Steroidobacteraceae; genus Steroidobacter. Next base: position 53,815 of record DATNFA010000108.1, on the reverse strand, counting down.
GTGCGGCAGGCAAGCGCAGGCGCGGTATCGAGCCCCGCCGGCATCGTTGCCGCGACCTCGACGCTGCGACGGAATGCGTCGTGGCTGCTCGTCGGCCGCGTCGGCGCCGACCTGCTGAACTTCGTACTGTTCCTGATCGTGTCGCGACAGTTCGGGCCGCACGGCATGGGCATCTATGCCTATGGCTTCGCGATCGCAGGATTCATCTATTCGGCGACGACGCTCGGCATCGACGAGTACGGCATCCGCGAGTACACGCGGCGCCCCGCCGATCGCCGCTCGGCCTTGCTGGCCGATTTGCTCGGGTCGCAGACCTGCATCGCCGTCGTCGCCGTCGTCGCGCTGGCCGCGTACCTGTTCGCGACCTCGCCGACCGCCGAAGTCCTGACGATCATCCTCGCGTTGACGGCGTATCAGCTCTGTTCCGCATTCGCCAGCACCTTGTTCGTACCGGCGATGGCGGAGCAGCGCATGGCTTGGCCGGCGCTGGTAACCCTGCTGTGCCGCGGCCTCGGGCTCGCGATCGCTGCGCCGCTGATCCTGATTGCAAATGCGCCGCTGCATCTCGCGACACTTGCTGTCGCGATCTCCGGCGTGTTGACCACACTACTGGCTGCCGTATCCGCGAGAGAACACGGAGCGACTCTGTGGCCGCACGTCTCGCTGCAAACGCTGCGACAGAACGTACGCACGCTCTGGTCTTTCGCGGCCACCGACATGATGAGCCAGGTATTCACGCGCATCGGCGTGATCGCGCTGACGCTGCTCGTCAGTGAGCGGGCGGCAGGCGTCTACGCCGCTGGCCTCAAGCTGGTGGAGATGGCCTGTCTGCCGTTGTTGTTCCTCGGCCGCGCCGCCTACCCCGGCCTGAGCCGCGCTTTCCGCGAGCCGCGCGAGTTCGGGCGCATGAGCCGCCAAGCACTCGCGTGGGGCTTTGTGATTGCGGCGCTGAGCGCTATCGCGCTCGCAGTCGCGACGCCTTCGCTGCTGGTCCCGATGCTCGGTGCGGGTTTCGCCGGAACCGAACCGGTGATGACGGCGATGGCGGCGCTGATGTTCGTACAGGGCATCGAGATCGTGCTCGGCCGCCTGCTGCTCTCGGCCAATCTCAACGTCGCGCGGGCGGCTTGGACGAGCATCGGAGCGTGCGCATGTGTCGCGCTGACGCTCGCGACGACAGGTACGCACGGTATCGAAGCAGCCATTGCGTCGGTGGTGCTGTCCTATCTGCTGGTCAACGCGCTCAGTGCAGCGACCCTGCAAGGTGTCCTGAGGCGCCGGCCGCTCACCCACGCGACCGACCCCGTCGACTCACAGCCGGAGGTGCAGCGTCCATGAATGCGCTCACGAAGGTCATGCTCAAGCGCTTGAGCCGCGCAGCGCGTCCATACCTCAAGTCTTCCGGACTGCTGCAGGTGTCCGGCGTCTACAACCGCTCTGCCCTCGTGTGGGAGCCGGGCGCCGAGCGCGTGGTCGTGCTCGCGCCGCACATGGACGATGAAACGATCGGTTGCGGCGGGACACTCGCTCTGCACGCGCAGCGGGGCGCGAGCATCACCGTGGTCTTCCTGACCGACGGCCGCTACGGCAGCAGCAAGCTCTCGACTCTGCCGCGCGAGCAACGCGAACAGGAACAGCTGCGACTCATCGAAACGCGCAAGCACGAAGCGCGTCTTGCGCTCGCGGAGCTGGGCATCGAAGAGATGCTGTGCCTCGATGCCGAAGATGGCACGTTGCAGTCAGCGGCAGTCCCGGCTCAGCAACTGCGCGCGATCCTGAGCGGGCGGCGTCCGCATCTGGTGTATCTGCCTTTCTATCTCGAAGAGCATGCGGATCACCGCGCCACCAGCAAGGTCCTGCTGGATGCGGTCGCCGGCACCGACCTGCAGTTCCAGTGCTTCGGCTACGAAGTGTGGACCCCGCTGTTCCCGAATTGCCTGGTACGCATCGACCGGACGATGCCGCTGAAGAAGGAAGCGCTGTCGCAGTACGCCAGCCAGCTCGCCGAAGCCGACTACCTGCACGCGTGCGTCGGCCTGAACGCGCATCGCTCGGCCGGACTGCTCGATGCGCGCAACGGCTACGCCGAAGCGTTCCATGTCTCGTCGCTCGCCGAGTATCGCGAGCTCTACAACACCTACTGCGGGTCGAGGTAGATCATGCGCCTGGGAATCATGCTGCGGCATTTCGATCAGCACGAAGGCGGCGTAAAGGTTTACACGCGCGAGCTGATGAACGCGATCGTGGCCGGCAACACCCGCCACGAAATCGTCATGCTTTACCGCAATCGCAAGCGCCTCGGCACCTACGCCGGCATCGACAACGTCAGCGAGGTGCTGCTGGAGGGCGGTCCGATCGTCTACTGGGACCAGGTCAAGGTGCCGCGGGCCGTACGTGAGCTCGGCATCGATGTACTGTTCAACCCGAAGTACTCGATTCCGCTCAGCGTTCACTGCGCCACCGCCTGGGTCTGCCACGGCCTCGACTGGTACGTGATGCCGCAGGCGTCGCGCTGGATCGACCGGCTCAATCACCGCCTGCTGATTCCGCAATATGCCGCGAAGAGCGACGCCGTCATCGCCGTGTCCGAAACCACTCGCGAGCACGTCATGAAGTATCTGAGCGTGCCCGGCGAGCGGGTGCACACTGTGTATTCGGGATTGAGCGATGCTTTCCACCGGTCGCTGGAGCAACGGCAACTCGATGAAACGCGTAAGCGCTTCAACTTGCCGGCGCGCTTCCTGCTCTACTGTGGCGCTGTCTATCCGCCCAAGAACTTCACGCGACTGATCCGCGCGTACGCCAAGGTCGGGCCCGCTCGCGCCGTGCCGCTCGTGATCGCCGGCGGCAGCAATCGCTTCCTGTCGGCGAACGAGCTGCTCGAACCGCAACGCCAGGGCATCAGCGACTGGGTCCACTGGATCGGCTGGCTGGACAACGCCGACTTGCCTGCCGTGTACCGCCTCGCTGAGGGTCTGCTGCTGCCGTCTCTCTACGAGTCGGTCGGAATGCCGGTCATGGAAGCGATGGCGAGCGGCTGCCCGACGCTCACCGCGAATCGCTATGGGACGCTCGAGCTCGCGGAGGGCGCCGCGCTGCTCGTCGATCCCGACTCGATCGAGGACATTGCAGGGGGCATCGTCCGCCTGCTGGAAGATCAGCAACTGCGCGCCAGGTTGCGCAGCGCCGGCGCGGAGCGCGCGCAGCGCTTTACCTGGCAGCGAACTGCGGCCGAAGTGATGGATGTGCTCGAATCGCTGCCGCGCACCCGGAGCACGCGGACCACTGATGCCCCGGCCGAGGCAATGCAACCGCACGCCTCATAACGGCGATAGGACAGCGGCGGCGATGAGCGTTTAAGCTTGCGGACGGCACTCAAGTCCACGAGCTCAGCGTCATCGATGAAGTTCTGCCCCGCCTGCGCCCAACCGGTCGAACTGAAGGTCCCGGAAGGCGACCACCTGCCCCGCGCCGTCTGCACGGCCTGCGGGACGATTCACTATGAGAATCCGCGGATCATCGCCGGCTGCGTCATCGAAGTAGACACCCGGATCCTCATGTGCAAGCGGGCGATCGAGCCGCGCCACGGGTTCTGGACGATTCCCGCGGGCTTCATGGAGAACGGCGAGTCCGTGCAGCAGGCCGCGGCCCGCGAGGCGATGGAGGAAGCGCTCGCGCACGTACAGATCGGGTCGCTGCTCGCGATCGTCAGCGTGCTGCGTGCTCACCAGGTCCACATCATGTTCCGCGCCCGGCTCGATCCCGAGCATCCGCAGTTCGGCATCGGGCCGGAGAGTCTCGAATCGCAGCTGTACGCCGAGTCCGAAATTCCGTGGCCCGAGGTCGCGTTTCTCAGCGTCGAGTTCGCGCTGCGCCGCTTCCTCGAAGACCGCCGCAACGGCGTGGAACGGCTGCATTTCCGCACCATCGACTGGCGGGACGGCAAACTGGTGACCACCGATGGCTGATGGCACAATGCACGCCCCCCAGCGGAGTAGCCGATGACGTTCGTAGTCACTGAAGCCTGCATCAAGTGCAAATACACGGACTGCGTCGAGGTGTGTCCGGTCGATTGCTTCCACGAAGGTCCGAACTTCCTGGTGATCGATCCGGACGAGTGCATCGACTGCACGCTGTGCGAGCCCGAGTGCCCGGTCGAGGCGATCTTCTCGGAAGAGGAGCTGCCGGCCGGACAGGAGCAGTTTCGTCAGCTCAATGCGGAGCTTGCCAAGGACTGGCCGGTGATCACCGAGAAGAAGGCGGCGCCGCCGGATGCCAAGGAGTGGGAAGGCAAGGCGGACAAGGCGAAATTGCTGGAAAGGTGAACCTTCGGGTACCAAGGAGGCGTTTGTGGCGACACGATTCCATCTCGTCCCTTGCGCAGCCGTTCTTGTACTGTCCCAGCCGGCAATTGCGGCCGAGGACACGCTCCAGCACTCGCAGCTGATTCTCCTTCACCAGCCGGCGCCGCGCGCCAGCCAGGTATCGCCGGAAACCGAGTGGGAGGGCATGCTGAGATTCGAGCAGCAGCAGGCACGCACTCTCTACGAACAGCTCTTCGCGGACCTTCAGTTCACGCAAACGCAGAGCGAGGCGTTGACGCGCTTGATCGCGGAGCACAGCACACTGACCGCAGACTGGTGGGCAGGTAGTGGCCGGCATTTCGCGCCGAATCCCCAGCGGGCGCGTGAAGTGCTGTCGCAGATCGAGCAGTTGCTCGGGCCGGCGGGTTTTCGAGAGTTCGAAAAGTATCGGGGCACGCGGGTCGAGCGGTTTCAGCTCGACCGCCTGGCCGAGCTCCTCATGGCCGTCGGGTATCCCTTGACGAGCGAGCAGTCATCGCAGCTCGTGTCGATCATGAGAGCCGCGCGCGGCGACCATCTGGAGCTCTCGCCGAACTCGGATGAGTTCGATCAGCGAATCAAACCACGCTTCGATGCAGTGCTTACAGTCGAGCAGCGCGAGTCTGCCGAACTGTACTTCTCCGTCCGAGCCGAGCGGCGTCACAACTCGCCCGCGTTCGGCCGTTCAGCGGACTGATCAAGACCCTTTCTTCTGCTTGGTTTCGAACTCTTCCAGCGATTTGACCAGGTCCGCGGGCGGCAGGTAGCCGCCGATGTACTGGCCGTTCGGTGCGAAGATCGCGGGCGTGCCGCGCACGCCGAGGTCTTCGCCCATCTGGTATTGCTTGGCGATCGGAGTCGCGCCGCAGTTCGGCGCTTTCACGGCCTGGCCGAGCTTCGCCTGCGTGATCGCAGTCTGACGATCCTTCGCGCACCACACAGCTTCCATCTTGTGCCAGTCCTCCGTGTCCGGGCCCGCGCGCGGATAGGCGGCGTAACGCACGCGCACCCCGAGCTTGGTGAGCTGATCGATCTGGCTGTGGAGCTTGCGGCAGTATCCGCACTCGACGTCGGTGAACACCGTGATCGTGTGCTTCACGACCTGCGGCGAGAACACGATGAGGTCACGGTCGTCCAGCGTGGCGAGCAGCTTGACCCGCGCGGCCGCGCGGCCCTGCTCGGTGATATTGGTGCGCGAGTCGATCTCGAACATGTCGCCGGCGATGATGTATTTGCCGTCGGCGCTGATGTACGCCATATCGGCGCCCATCGGCAGCTGATACACGCCGGGAATCGGCGAGGGCTGCACATCCTCGACGTTGGTCCCGGGGAATTTCTTGGCGATCAGCGCGCGCGGGTCGGTTTGCTTGCCTGCATCCGGCTGTTTGGCGGCATCGGCCTGTTTGGCGCCGGACTGGGCCGGCTCGGCCGCTAGCACGGATGCACAGAGCATGGCGGAGAAGATTCCCGTCAATGCACGAGAGAAGAGCTTGTTCATGACGGCCTTTCGCTTGGGCGCTGAGCGCCCGCCTGCCTCATTCGACGCCGGAGGGGACCAACGGTTCAGAAGTCTAGCAGAGCCGGCGAGACGGACGGCTTTCAGCCGCGCGGATGGTGCTGAGCGTGGAGCTCTTTCATGCGCTCGCGCGCGACGTGGGTATATATCTGCGTCGTGGACAGGTCGCTGTGGCCCAGCAGCATCTGCACCACGCGCAAGTCGGCGCCGTGGTTCAGCAGGTGCGTGGCAAACGCGTGCCGCAGAGTATGCGGCGACAGCGCCTTCGCAACGCCGGCCTTCTGCGCGTAGCGCTTGATGATGTGCCAGAAAGCCTGGCGCGTCATGCGGTCGCCGCGGCGCGTCGGGAACAGATATTCGGTCTGCCGCTCCAGCAGGATCTCGAGCCGCGGCCCGCTCATGAACTTCTGCAGCCAGCCGACAGCTTCCTCGCCGAGCGGGATCAGGCGCTCGCGGTCGCCCTTGCCGACGATGCGCAGCACGCCCTGATTCATGTTGACCTGGCTCGACTTGAGGTTCACCAGCTCCGACACGCGCAGGCCAGTGGCGTACAGCACTTCGAGCATCGAGCGGTCGCGATTGCCGAGCGGATCGTCGATCTCCGGCGCGGCGAGCAGCGACTCGACTTCCTCTTCGGTGAGCGACTTCGGCAGCGAGCGGCCGATCTTCGGCATCGCGATCTGCGCGGTCGGATCTTCCTTGATCGCGCCCTCGCGGATCAGATAACGGTAATAGCGGCGGAAGCTGGACAGCTGGCGCGCCGTCGAGCGCGGCCGCGCGCCGGCTTCGACGCGAAAAGCGATGAATGCGAGTACGTCTGCGCGCTTGGCGGCGAGACTGGAGCAGCCGCGGCCTTGCAGCCAGCGGTCGAGCGCCGTCAGATCGGCGCGATAGGCCGAGAGCGTGTTCGGCGACAGGCCGCGCTCCATCCAGACGGCATCGAGAAACCGATCGATCGACGCCAGCGACGGCGTATCGGGCGTGTCTTCGGTCCTCGAGTAAACTGACGCTTTCGTAACGGTGCTCATCACGTTCAGGTCAAACGCCGGAGCCAGCCGGATGCCGACCCCGTTCCTGCGGTGCCTGCAGTATGCAAAGGGGGGTGGGGGTAGGACGTGACAGTTATCACAGAACCCCGGTACGGTTGACATAAAGAGAAGCAGTTCACAGAAACCGGACCCCTGTTTTCGGCATCACACCGCATCCTGAGCATTCCCGACCCAATGGCTTCACCCCTCAAGCGCGGCCTCCTCGGCTTGCTGGAGATCGTTTACGGTCTGTACGCCGCCACAGCCTTTTTGGTTTGCGGCCTGTTGGCTTTTGCGCTCGTCGTGCTGCCGCTGGGGATCACAGCACGGCGCCACATGGCGCACTTCGCGGCGCAGGCCTTTTTCCGACTTGCCGGCATGCCGGTGCGCATGATCGATACCGCGCATCTGCCGTCCGGGCCCTGTGTAGTCGTCGCGAATCACGCAAGTTATCTGGACGGCGTCGTGCTGAAGGCCGCCCTGCCGGCGCGCTTCTCGTTCGTAATCAAAAAAGAGGTCGCGGGCGTCCCGCTTGCCGGCTTCGTGCTGCGGCGGATCGGCTCTGAATTCGTGGACCGCTTCAATCGCCACGCCGGCGGCATGGACGCACGGCGCTTATTCAAGGCGGCGGAAACGGGCCAGGCACTGGCATTTTTTCCCGAGGGGACGTTCCTCGCGGAGCCGGGGCTCGGCAAGTTTCACACCGGCGCGTTTGCGATCGCTGCGCGCGCGGAGTTGCCGATCGTGCCGATCGCGATCCGCGGCACTCGCCATATCCTGCCGAGCGGCCGGATCCTGCCGCGGCCGGGACGCATTCACGTCCAAGTACTCCCGCCGCTCGCGCCGCTCGCGGGCGTCGATCACACGATCGCGACCGCGCAGACCCGCGATCAGGCGCGGCAGCGCATTCTCACCGCGCTGGACGAGCCGGACCTTGCGGAGACGGATGGCGTTGCAGCGCTGCAGGCGCGCCGTCCCTGACCATGTCCAGTTGAAATGACGCCCAGCCGCAGCAATTGTTGGCCGGGCCCCCGGACCGCTTGTAGGATCACGCCATGAGTGAAGACATCTATATCGTTGCCGCACGTCGCACCCCCATCGGTTCCTTCCAGGGCGTATTGAGCGCGCTGAGCGCGCCGCAGCTGGGCGCCGCCGCCGCTCAGGCCGCGATCAAGGACAGCGGCCTCGATGCCGCACAGATCGACGAGACGATTTTCGGCTGCGTGCTCATGGCCGGCATCGGCCAGGCGCCCGGACGTCAGGCAGCGCTCGCAGCCGGCGTGCCGCAAAAGGTGCCGGCGACGACCGTGAACAAGATGTGCGGATCCGGCCTGAAAGCCGTGATGCTGGCAGCGGATCAGATTCGCGCGGGCTCCGCTCAGGTCGTGCTCGCCGGCGGCATCGAGTCGATGACCAACGCGCCTTACCTCCTTCCTAAGGCGCGCGCGGGCCTGCGCATGGGTCACGCGCAGCTGATCGATCACATGTTCTTCGACGGCCTGCAGAGCCCGTTCGACGGCAACATGATGGGTTACTTCGCCGACGCGACCGCCAAGAAATACGGCTTCACGCGCGGGCAGCAGGATGAGTTCGCGGCCGAGTCGGTGCGGCGCGCGGTGGCGGCAGTCGAGAAGGGTTACTTCGACGCCGAGGTCGCTGCGGTGACCGTGCAGGACCGCAAGGGCGAGCGCGTCGTAGCGAAGGATGAAACCCCGTTCACGTGCGACATCGCGAAGATTCCCAACCTGAAACCGGCTTTCAACAAGGACGGCACCGTAACGGCCGCCAGCTCCTCATCGATCTCGGACGGCGCGGCCGCGCTGGTCGTGGTGAGCGCCGACAAGGTGCGCGCGAGCAGTCTGAAGCCGTTGGCACGCATCGTCGCGCACGCCAGCTACGCGCAGGCGCCGGAGTGGTTCACGACCGCGCCCGTCGGCGCAGTCCAGGCGGTGCTCGCCAAGACCGGCTGGAACGCGAACCAGGTGGATCTGTATGAGATCAACGAGGCATTCGCTGTCGTGGCCATGGCCGCGATCCACGACCTGAAGCTCGATCACGCTCGAGTCAACGTCAATGGCGGCGCGTGCGCGCTCGGACATCCGATCGGCGCGACCGGCGCACGCATTCTCACGACGCTGGTGCACGCTCTGAAGCGCCGCGGCGGCAAGCGAGGGATCGCGACGCTGTGCATCGGCGGCGGTGAAGCGACGGCTGTTGCGATCGAGTTGGTGTAGCCCTAGTTCACACCGAGATCGGTGTATCCGGCGAAATGCCGGCGAGCTCGTACCCGCGCTGGAAGTCGCGGACGTGCTTCGACATCCACTTGCGCGCCTCGTCCGCGTTCTTGTCCTTCACAGCGGCGATGATTTTGCGCTGCGCGTCTGCGATGCGCTGACGCGCCTGCGGGACCGTGTCGATCATGCGTGCCAGTGACGGCGCGAGCGCGTCGGTCAGCGACTGCTTCGCCAGCACCAGCACCTGATTACGCGACGCGGCGCCCATCGCTTGGAAGAACTCCGCTACCACATCGACGGCGTGCGGATCGTCCTTCGGCCACGTCCGAAATGCCTCAGCAGCCTGCGCCAGTGCGTCGAGATCCGCCTGGGTGCGCCGAGTCGCCGCAAACGCCGCAACTTCGGGCTCGATCACCATCATCGCTTCCCAGACATCCACGAACGTGACGTCGTGCAGCACCAGCGCGTGCCGCATCCCCGAGGCGACCTTCGCCGCGAGCGGCCGGCTCACGATCATTCGTTTCGCACCGGGCGGGCGGGTCACGAGCCCCGCGCTCTCCAGCTGCCGCAGTGCCTCCCGTACCGTCGAGCGGTGCACCCGGAACTGCTGGGCGAGCTCGATCTCTCCCGGCAGCACGTCGCCGTCGCGCAGCGAGCGCGACAGGATCTTGGCCTCGATGGCCGACGACACCCGGATGTAGGCCGGCTCGCGCTCCACGGGATCGAACAGCGGCGCTTCGGCAGCGACGGCCGAGTTGGCCCCTGCTGCGCTGCGCCGCGTCCGGGCGGGAGGTTTGCGGTGGTTGGTATTCATGGCCTGGGTATTGATCAGATCTGTCGGATTGTCGGACAATAGGACAACTTTCACAAGCCTGCCCAGATGGAGCACTCGCCGATGCAGGACTTCGACTTCGGACTCGGGGAAGACATCGACACCTTGCGCGCCACCGTGGCGAAGTTTGCCGCGGAACGCATCGCGCCGCTCGCCGCCGACATCGACCGGGACAACCGCTTCCCGCGCGAGCTGTGGCCGGAGCTCGGCGATCTCGGCCTGCTCGGCATCACGGTCGAAGAGGAGCAAGGCGGCACTGGCCTCGGCTACCTCGCGCACGTCGTTGCGATGGAGGAGATCAGCCGCGCTTCAGCCGCTGTCGGCCTCTCGTACGGCGCGCACTCGAACCTGTGCGTGAACCAGATGCGCCGCTGGGGCAACGCCGCGCAGAAAGCAAAATACCTGCCGAAGCTGATGTCCGGCGAGCACGTCGGCGCGCTCGCGATGAGCGAGCCCGGCGCGGGCTCGGACGTCATCGGCATGCGCACGCGCGCCGAGAAGCGCGGCGACGGCTACGTGCTCAACGGCAGCAAGATGTGGATCACCAACGGCCCGGAAGCCGACGTCGCGATCATCTACGCCACGCTCGATCCGCAGCTCGGCCCGAAGGGCGTCACCGCATTCATCGTCGAGCGCGGCACGCCCGGCTTCAGCACCGCGCAGAAGCTCGACAAGCTCGGCATGCGCGGCTCCGACACGTGCGAGCTGGTCTTCAAGGATTGCGCGATTCCGGCCGCGAACCTGCTCCACAAGGAAGGCTTCGGCGCGCAGGTGCTGATGAGCGGCCTCGACTACGAGCGCGTCGTGCTGGCTGGCGGCTCGCTCGGCATCATGCGCGCGTGCATGGACCTGGTGCTGCCGTACGTGCATGAGCGCAAGCAGTTCGGCAAGCCCGTCGGCACGTTCCAGCTGATGCAGGCCAAGATCGCCGACATGTACACCACCATGAACGCTTGCCGCGCCTACGTGTATTCGGTCGCGGCGGCCTGCGATCGCGGCCGGGTGACGCGCTTCGACGCGGCCGGCTGTATCCTGCAGGCTTCCGAGCGCGCGACCTGGATGGCACTCGAGGCGATCCAGGCGCTCGGCGGCAACGGCTACATCAACGACTTCCCAGCCGGCCGGCTGCTGCGCGATGCCAAGCTCTACGAGATCGGCGCGGGCACGAGCGAGATCCGCCGCATGCTGATCGGACGGGAAATCTTCGAGGCGACTGCATGATTCCGACGCGGGTGGATCCGAACTCCGAGGCCTTTCACACCAACGCTTCCTACATGCGCGCGCTCGCCGATGAGCTGAAGCAGCGCATGGCGATCGCGGCCGAAGGCGGCGGCGAAGATGCGCGGCGCAAGCACGCCGAGCGCGGCAAGCTCCTGCCGCGCGATCGCGTGAGCACCCTCCTCGACCCGGGCACGCCGTTCCTCGAGCTGTCGCCGCTCGCCGCGGACGGCATGTACGACGGCGGTGCACCTGCGGCCGGCGTGATCACCGGCATCGGCCGCATCCACGGCTCCGAAGTCGTCGTCATCGCGAACGATGCGACGGTCAAGGGCGGCACCTACTTCCCGATGACGGTGAAGAAGCACCTACGCGCCCAGGAGATCGCGGCGGAGAATCATCTGCCGTGCGTCTATCTGGTCGATTCCGGCGGCGCGTTCCTGCCGTTGCAGGACGAGGTTTTCCCGGACCGCGAGCACTTCGGCCGCATCTTCTACAACCAAGCGCGGCTTTCCGCTGCAGGTATCACCCAGCTCGCGGTCGTGATGGGCTCGTGCACTGCTGGCGGTGCGTACGTGCCGGCGATGTGCGATGAAGCGATCATCGTCAAGAAGCAGGGAACGATCTTTCTCGGCGGCCCGCCGCTGGTGCGTGCAGCGACCGGCGAAGTCGTCGACGCCGAGTCGCTCGGCGGCGGAGACGTACACACGCGCATCTCCGGTGTCGCCGATATCCTGGCCGACAACGACCAGCACGCGTTGGCGCTGGCGCGCGACGCCGTGAAGCACCTCGCACGCGAACACAAGCCGTGGCTGCCGCGGCAGGAAGTGCGCGAGCCGGTGCACAACGTGGAAGATCTCTACGGCATCATCCCGCGCGACACGCGCTATCCGTACGATGTGCGCGAGATCATCGCGCGCATCGTCGATGCATCGGAGTTCCACGAGTTCAAGCCGCTGTACGGCAAGACCATCGTGTGCGGCTTTGCGCATCTGTACGGCTATCCGGTCGCGATCGTCGCCAACAACGGCATCCTGTTCTCGGAGACCGCGCTCAAGGCCGCTCACTTCATCCAGCTCGCCAATCGCCGCGGCGTGCCGCTGATCTTCCTGCAGAACATCACCGGCTTCATGGTCGGCAAGAAGGTCGAGCACGGCGGCATCGCGAAGGACGGCGCGAAGATGGTGAACGCGGTCGCCTCCTCGCGCGTGCCGAAGTACACGGTGATCATCGGCGGCTCGTTCGGCGCCGGTAACTATGCGATGTGCGGCCGCGCCTATTCGCCACGCATGATGTGGACGTGGCCGAACGCGCGCATTTCCGTCATGGGCGGCGAGCAGGCAGCGCAGGTACTCGCAACTGTGCGCAGCGACGGCATGAAGGCACGCAACCAGACATGGCCGGATGAGGAACGCCAGGCGTTCATGAGCGAGATCCGTGGACAGTACGAAGCGCAGGGCAATCCGTACTACGCGACAGCGCGGCTATGGGATGATGGCGTCATCGATCCGATCGACACGCGCCGCGTGCTCGGCCAGGCGATCAGCGCCGCGATGCGCGGGCCGAAGCCGGGAGTAGAGCGCTACGGCGTGTTCCGAATGTAAGTGACCGCATGCAGGTGACGCGGCGATGCCTCTCATCACTACCAATGTCGATGCGCGTGGCGTGGCAACGCTGACGCTGAATCGTCCCGACAAGCACAACGCCCTCGACGGCGCGACCGTGCAGGAACTGCACGCGGCGCTCACGGCTCTTGGCGCGGACGCGCAGGTCCGCGTCGTCGTCGTGACCGGGGCAGGTGCCAGTTTCTGTGCCGGCGCCGATATCGCTCACATGCGTTCGATGATGGGCGCGACGGAGCAGCAGAACGTCGACGATGCCCTGCTCCTGGCCCGCTGCCTGCGCACGCTCGATGAGCTCGACAAGCCCGTCATCGCACGCGTCAACGGCAACGTCTATGGCGGCGGCGTCGGTCTGGTCGCGTGCGCGGATATCGCCATCGGCGTGGACGGTGCGAAGTTCGCGCTGACGGAGGTTCGCCTCGGGATCGTCCCCGCCGTGATCTCGCCGTACGTCGTCGCGGCGATCGGCAATCGACATGCACGACGTCTGTTCCTGACCGCGACACCTTTCGATGCGCCGGAGGCGCGCAGCATCGGACTTCTGCACTTCACGGCGACTGCAGAGCAGCTCGATGCGACGGTCGAGGCCCAGGTCGATCAGCTGCTGCGGGGCGGGCCCGAGGCGCTGCGCGCGGCGAAGAAGCTCGTGCGCCGGATGGCACAGCTCGGCGATCGGGAAGCATTGGCAGAGGAAACGGCGCGGCTGCTGGCACGGCTGCGCGTGAGTCCGGAGGGCCGCGAAGGGCTGTCCGCCTTCCTGGAGCGCCGCAAACCGGGCTGGCACGCGGAGAAATGAGATAAGATTTCGCGCCTTATGCAGCTCGAGAACAAGCTCGTCGTCGTCACCGGCGCCGGCCGTGGAATCGGCCGGGCCATGGCCCTCGCCTTCGCGCAGAAGCGTTCGGATGTCGCACTGCTCGACCTGAACCAAACCGATCTCGACCGCACGCGTGAGCTGTGCGAGGCGGAGTCGGTGCGCTGCCGGACCTATCTTTGCAATGTGACGCGCGAAGAGGACGTGTCGAACACACTAGATGGCGTCGTGCGCGACTTCGGCCGCCTGGACGTGATGATCAACAACGCCGGCATCACCAAAGACGCGTTGCTCGTGAAAGTTCAGGACGGCAAAGTCGTCGGCAAGATGTCGCTCGATCAATGGCGCGCGGTCATCGACGTGAACCTGACGGGCGTGTTCCTCGGCGCGCGCGAAGCTTCGCAACGCATGATCGGCCTCGGCAACGGCGGCGTGATCATCAGCACCTCGAGCATCTCGCGCTCGGGCAACATGGGGCAGTCGAACTACTCCGCGAGCAAGGCCGGGGTCGTGGCGATGACGGTGGTGTGGGCGAAAGAGCTGGCACGCTACGGGATCCGCACTGGCGCGATCGCGCCGGGCTTTACCCGCACCGAGATCCTCGACGCGATGAAGCCCGAGATGATCGAGCGCGCCCTCAATGCGGTGCCGCTCAAGCGCATGGCCGAGCCGGCCGAGATGGCGCACGCGGCGGTGTTCATTGCCGAGAACGATTATTTTTCCGGGCGCGTCATCGAAGTGGATGGCGCGCAGAGACTTTGAGGGGAATCCGACGATGAAATCGAATCAGATCCGCGCCGTCATCACCGGCGGCGCCTCCGGGCTCGGTAACGCGGTCGCACAGCGGTTGGTAAGCGCTGGCGCGCAGGTCACGTTGATCGACGTGCAGGAAGCCGCCGGTCAGGCGGCTGCCAAGGCGCTCGGCGCCGCTGCCCGTTTCCAGAAGGTCGACGTCACGAACGAGGCCGCCTTGACGACAGCGATGGCGCAGGCGCACAGCGATATGGGCGGCTTGAACGTCGCTGTCAATTGCGCAGGCATTGGCTGGCCGCGCCGCATGGTCAACAAGGAAGGTCCGATGCCCGGCGAGATCTTCCGCAAGGTCATCGAGGTGAACCTCGTCGGCACTCTGCTGGTGTCGAAGTCGGCCGCAGGTGTGATGGTCAACAACACGCCTAACGAAGAAGGAGAGCGCGGTGTCATCGTGATGACGGCCTCCGTCGCGGCCTTCGACGGTCAGATCGGCCAGGTCCCCTACTCCGCTTCCAAAGGCGGCATCGTCGGCATGACGCTGCCGATGGCGCGCGACCTCGCCGGCAACGGCATCCGCGTCATGACCATCGCACCGGGCGTCTTCAAGACGCCGATGGTCGCGGCACTGTCGCAGGAAGTGCAGGACTCCCTTGGCAAGCAGGTGCCTTTCCCGTCGCGCCTCGGCCGGCCTGAAGAATACGCGGCGCTGGTCGCACACATCTGCGAGAACAGCATGCTCAACGGCGAATGCATCCGCCTCGACGGCGCGATCCGCATGGCACCGAAGTGAGAGCGCCCGCATGAATGATCGCGAGGTGATGGAGTACGACATCGTCGTCGTCGGCGCGGGCCCGGCGGGCCTCGCCTGCGCGATCCGCCTGAAGCAGCTCAAGCCGGACACGAACATCTGCGTGCTCGAAAAGGCCTCCGCTGTCGGCGCACATTCGCTTTCGGGCGCCGTGCTCGAACCCGCCGCGCTGGAGAAGCTGCTGCCGAACTGGCGCAGCGAATACACCGGCATGAAGGTGCCCGCGGCCGAGGACGACGTGCGGCTGATGACGAAAACCGGCTCGGTCAAGCTGCCGGGCTGGGCGATCAAGCTTTCGCCGATGCACAACCACGGTAACTTCATCATCTCGCTGGGACAGCTCACACCGTGGCTGGCACAGCAGGCGGAGAAGCTCGGCATCGACATCTTCCCGGGCTTCGCGGCTGCCGAGCCGGTGTTCGACGAGCAAGGCGCGGTCAAGGGCGTACGCATCGGCGACATGGGCCTCAACAAAGACGGCACCCCGGGCCCGAACTACACGCCGGGCGTGGAAATCCATGCACGCACGACCGTGGTCGCGGAGGGCTCGCGCGGCTCGCTCGCCAAGCAGCTGATCGCGAAGTTCAACCTGCGCGAGGGCGCCGATCCGCCGACGTTCGGCCTCGGCTTCAAGGAGCTGTGGCAGTTGCCGCCCGGGCGCGTCAAGCCCGGCCGCATCGAGCACGCCTTCGGCTGGCCGCTCGACACCGGCACCTACGGCGGCAGCTTCCTGTATCACCTCGATCAGGATCGCGTGTACGTCGGGTATGTCGTCGGCCTGAACTATCGGGATCCGCGCTTCAAGCCGTTCGAGGCGTTTCAGCAGTTCAAGGCGCATCCGCGCATCAAGCCGCTGCTCGAAGGCGGCGAAATTCTCGCGGCCGGCGCGCGCACGATTGCAGCGGGCGGTTACCAATCGCTGCCGAAACTGGAAATGCCGGGCGCGCTGCTCATCGGCGATGCCGCCGGCACGCTGAACGTTTTCAAGATCAAGGGCATTCACCAGGCGATCCGCTCCGGCGCGCTCGCCGCCGAGCACCTGGCAGAGGCCGGCAAGCCCGCCGGCTACGATGCGCGCTGGCGTGCCTCCGAAGGGCATCGCGAGCTGCGGTCGATCCGCAACTTCAAGCCGGCCTTCAAGCGTGGCTTGTACTTCGCGATGTTCAACGCCGGCATCGATTCAATACTGAAGGGACACGTGCCCTGGACGATGCACAACTCGGCCGATTGGTCGGAGCTGCAGAAGCTGGACGAATACGTGTCGCCCGACCGCGGCTGGGTCGAGCGCTCGCTGCCGCCGCGCGACCGTCTCGCGTCGGTGTTCTTCGCCGGCAACGTGCACGACGAGGCACAGCCGGTGCACCTCAAGGTGCAGGACACATCCATCTGCGTCACTCGCTGCACCAAGGAATACGGCAATCCGTGCGAGAACTTCTGCCCCGCCGGCGTGTACGAGATGGTTGCCGACGGCCAGGGCGGGCGGCGGTTGCAGATCAACGCAGCCAACTGCGTGCACTGCAAGGCGTGCGACATCAAGGACCCGTACGAGATCATCAACTGGACGACGCCGGAAGGCGGCTCCGGGCCGAACTATCAAAATCTATAAGAAGCAGCTGTAGCCGCCCATGGAGCCGATCTGGTCGCCCTCGCCGGAGCGCATCGCTCGCACGCAGCTGACGCGTTTCATGCGTTTCGTGCGCGAGCGTCATCGCGCGCCGGTGCCCGACTACGCGGCGCTGCATCGCTGGTCGATCGAATTCCCGGAAAACTTCTGGAGCGCGCTGTGGGACTTCTGCGAGATCCGCGCGCAAACGCGCGCCACGCAGATTCTCGCGGACGGCAATCGCATGCCCGGCGCCCGCTGGTTCATCGACGCGCGCCTCAACTACGCGGAAAATCTCCTGCGCCGCGACGGCAACACTGCGGCGATCATCTTTCGTAACGAGCGCGGGCAGCGTCGCGAACTATCATGGGCACAGCTGCGCCGCGAGACCGCGCGTATCGCTGACGGCTTGCGCGCCGCCGGGGTGCAGCCGGGCGATCGCGTCGCAGCTTACCTGCCGAACATTCCCGAGACAGTGATCGCGATGCTCGCCGCGACCAGCATCGGCGCCGTCTTCTCGTCCTGCTCGCCGGACTTCGGTTTGAGCGGCGTGCTGGACCGCTTCGGCCAGATCACTCCGAAGGTCCTGTTCGCGGCCGACGGCTATCGCTACGCGGGCAAGACGCTCGACTGCATGGAGACGATCCGTGCGGTCAAGGAGAAGATCGCGAGCATCGAGTGCGTCGTGCTCGTGCCCTGTTTGAACGAGCGACCTGCGCTCGACACGATCGGCAGCGCCGTCGCGTTCGCGCAGTTCGGTGACTCCACCGCGCCGCTGTCATTCGAGCAGCTGCCGTTCGACCATCCGGCTTTCATTCTGTATACCTCCGGAACGACCGGCGTGCCGAAGTGCATCGTGCACAGCGCGGGCGGCGCGCTGCTGCAGCAGATGAAGGAGCACATCCTGCATTCCGACATGGGGCCGGACGATCGCTTCTTCTACTACACGACGTGCGGCTGGGTCATGTGGAATGGGCTCGCCAGCGGACTCGCGACCGGTGCCACCATCGTGCTGTTCGACGGCGCACCGCTGCAGCCCGATCCGCGCGTTCTCTGGCGCATGGCTCACGACGAGCGCATCACGATCTTCGGGACCAGCCCTCGGTTCCTTGTCGCTGGCGAGCAGGCGGACATCCGCCCGCGCTGCGAGTTCGAGCTGAGCGCGCTGCGCACGATCATCTCGACCGGCGCGCCGCTCAATCCGCCGAGCTATCGCTACGTCTATCGCGAAGTGAAACCGGATGTGCTGCTCGCCTCGATCAGCGGCGGCACCGACCCGATGGCGTGCTTCGGCAGCGGCTGCCCGATTCAACCCGTGTACGAAGGCGAGCTGCAGGCGCTCAGCCTCGGCATGAAGACCGAAATCTACGACGATGCCGGCAAGCCTCTGGTCGGCGAACAGGGCGAGCTCGTCTGCAGCGCACCCTTCCCTTCCGTGCCGATCGGTTTCTGGGGCGACACCGACGGCTCGCGTTTTCACGGCACGTACTTCGCGCGCTACCCGAACGTCTGGTGGCACGGCGATCTCGCGACCATCACCTCACGCGGCGGATTGGTCGTGCACGGCCGCTCCGACGCAGTGCTGAATCCCGGCGGCGTGCGCATCGGCACTGCGGAGATCTATCGCCAGGTCGAGAAGATCGAAGAAGTCGCCGAGTCGATCGCCATCGCACAGCAGTGGCAAGACGATGTCCGCATCGTGCTGTTCGTCCGCTTGCGCGAGGGATCGACGCTCGACGAGGGGCTGCGCGACAAGATCCGCACCGCGATCCGCGGCAACACGACGCCGCGTCACGTGCCTGCGCGCATCGTGCAGGTGCCGGATCTGCCGCGCACGATCAACGGCAAGCTGGTCGAGCTGGCGGTCCGCGACGTGGTGCACAACCGGGCGGTGAAGAACCTGGATGCGCTCGCGAATCCGCAGGCGCTCGATTACTTCAAAGATCTGCCCGAGCTCCAGGCGTGAAGGTCGTCGAGCTTTACGAGCGCGAGTGCGCTCGCCTGGGATACAAGCCCGATCCCGCGCAACAGCAGGTCGTCGCAGCTTTCGACGGGCTGCGCGAGCGCTTGATCGCTGCCAAGCCCAAGCGGCTGCTCGGCAAAAAGCTCCTCGGCGGCCTGCTTTCGGGCGGCAAGCTGCACGAGCTGCAGCGCGGCCTGTACGTGTGGGGCGGCGTCGGCCGCGGCAAGACCTGGCTGATGGACCTGTTCTTCCAGAGCCTGCCGTTCCGCGACAAGCAGCGCAGCCACTTCCACCGCTTCATGCAGTCGGTGCACGACGAGCTGAAGAAATACCAGGAGCAGACGAATCCGCTCGATCGAGTGGCCGACCGGTTGGCGCAGAAGACGCGCGTGCTGTGCTTCGACGAGCTATTCGTTACGGACATCGCCGATGCGATGTTGCTCGGCAACTTGTTTCGCGGTTTGTTCGAGCGCGGCGTTACGCTAGTGGCGACGTCGAACGTGCCGCCCGACGATCTCTACAAAGAAGGCCTGCAGCGTGCGCGCTTCGTGCCGGCAATCCGCGCGGTCAAAGAACATACGCAAGTCGTGCACATGGACGGCGGCGCCGACTACCGTCTGCGTCTGCTCGAGCGCGCACACACCTGGTTCGATGCGCGCGAGGCAGCGACTCCGGCGGACCTCGAAAAGCTATTCGACGCGATCGCCGCCGAGCCCGGCGCGACCGACACGACGCTCATCCTCAATCATCGCCGGCTGCGCGCGCATCGCCACGCTGACGGTGCTATCTGGTTCGCGTTCAAGGAGCTGTGCGACGGTCCGCGCGGCCAGGCCGACTACATCGAGATCGCGCGCTGCTACCACACGGTGTTCCTCACCGACGTGCCGGTGCTCGGCCCCGACGCCGAGAACGCCGCGCGGCGCTTCATCTCGCTGGTCGACGAGTTCTACGATCGCGCAGTGAAGCTGGTGGTTTCCGCGGTCGCGCCCGTGCCCGAGCTGTATCGCGGCTCGAAGCTCAACTTCGAGTTCGAGCGCACCAAGAGCCGGTTGATCGAAATGCAGTCGCAGGACTACCTGTCACGCCCGCATCAGGCGTAGGCCCGGTGCACTCCAAACTGCGCCTTGGTGCGGGCCTCCGCGCTCTCCAGCGCTCGCGCTGCACCGGCAGTGTCGCCATTGAGATCCATCGAGCGTGCCGTCAGCTGCCAGTTGAACGGGCTCGACGGCTTGAGCTGCGTACGTTCTGCGATCAGCGCCCGCGCGAGCCGGCCGTGACGGGCACGCAGCGCTGCTTCGACGAGCGTGAGGTGAATGAGATCGCGCTGCGCATGGCTGCCGCCGAAGCGATTGGCGATCGTGCGAATCGGCTGCAACAGCGCGATAGTGTCGCCATAGCGACCGGCAGCGAACGCCACAACGGCACGTGCCAGCGGCAATCCAACGTCGCGCGTCATCATTGCGTTCGTGTCGGAGCCGACGGCCTTGCGCTCCATCGCAACAATCGTCCGCTGCGCCAGGTCGGTGCGGCCGGCGGCCGTGAACGCCATCACCGCGTGCGCATCGTTGAACGCGTAGTACGAATGCTCCGCGAGCGGTTCCCAGGACGCGGCCAGCTTCTGCCAGCGGTCGCCGACATTTGCCGAGCGCAGTTCCAGGCGCCACAGCAGCGCTGTCGCGTCGATCATCTCCAGCGGCACCTCTGAGGGCGTCGCGCGAATCCGCTGATCGTACAGCTCGAGCACGCGATCGTAGTTGCCCGATTCGAGATGGAACAGCGCGAGATGCCACCAGTTGTGGAACGCGAAGCCATTGTTCACCGACCAGTCGTTCTCACGCGTGACGAGCCACTCGACGCCGTCGCGCAACCGGCCCTGCATCTCCATCACATGCGTGACCGCGTGGACCGCCCACGCGTCGCGCCGATTGACGTCGAGTGCACGCCGGCCGACATCCTCCGCTCGCGAGTACAACGCGGTCTCCTCCAGCCCGAACGCGTACATCCCGAGCACGAAGCCGTACCCCGGCATGCTGGTGTCCCAGGTCGGCAGCACCTGCGCGAGCCGGTCGCGCAGCATCGAGGAAGCGCCGAGAAAGAAGTCGCCGACATGAGCCACCTGCAACGCCAGCAGGTCGTGCGGATAGTCCAGCAGGATCTCGCCGTAGCGCTGAATCGAGCCCGCAAAATCTCCCTGCAGCCACGCACGCGCGGCAGCGGCATGAGCACGCTCGCGCTCGACGGCGCGCCGCCCCAGCGCCTCGATGGCCTCGACGCTCTCCGTCAGCATCGGCACGGCGCCGCGATCGGTTGCCATGACAGCCAGCCCGGCGCGCAGGCAGTGGCCCATGGCGAAGGTCGGATCGGCGTCCAGCGCCTTCTGGATCGTCGCCAGCGGGTCGAGCTGGTAGCTCAGTGACAGCTCCAATGCCTGCTCGTATTGCTGCAGGGAAACACTACTGGGGGCCGAAGTGGGGCAGCCGCGGGCATCTGTGAGCATGAATCCTCCGGTAGGTGATACGCGGGAGGAACTCTAGGTAGCGCCCGTGAGGGGTAAGTCTCGACAGTCGTGAAAAATACGTGAAAATGGGCGTCTGAATTTTATATTCCAGAAGCGGGCCCGGGGAACCTCCCTTGAACGAATTGAATCTGCAGGTTCTCGGCGCATTCCGCGTGCAGGACGCTGCGGGCACCGAGATTCGCATAGCGTCACGTAAAGGCCGCGCGCTGCTGGCCTACCTGGCGATGCGCCCGGGCGAATCGCACAGCCGCGACCGGCTCGCGACATTGCTGTGGGAAGATGCCGACGAGGAGCTCGCGCGCACCAGCTTGCGTCAGGCACTCGCAGCCTTGCGCAAGTCATTGCCCACCGACGCGCACAAGGGGCTGCTCGCCGATACCGAATCTGTCGGCATCGATCCTGCGGTCGTGCACAGCGATCTGCATGCATTTCGTCGCGCGCTCGTTGCTGGCACGCGTACCGCACTCCAAGAGGCGATGACGCACTATCGCGGCGATCTGCTCGACGGCTTCGACGCGCGCTCGACCGCCTTCGACGAATGGCTGGCGAGCGAGCGCATGACATTGCGCAAGCAGTTGAGCGACGCGCTCAACAAGCTTGCCGAGCTATGCGTCGCGAACGGTGACAGCGAAGGCGCGCTCGCGGCGTCGACCAAGCTGGTCACGCTCGAACCGCTCAACGAAGCGGCGCATCGCATGGTCATGGAGCAGCACGCCAAGCGCAACGCGTATGCGGAGGCACTGCGCCAGTATCGCGTATGTCGCGACGTACTCCGACGCGAGCTCGACGTGTCGCCAGAGCCGGCGACCGAGCAGCTCTATCGCGACCTGATGAAGCGACGTCGCGCCGCGCTCGGCAACGTCGATGCCGAAGACGCAGCGCTCGACGAGACAGGGGCGCACGAAGTTCCGCGCGTCAGCGAGCCCGTAGCACCGGTCGAGCTGCGGCCGCAGTTGCTCGATGCGACGATCCTGGTCGCGCGTCTGGAAGGCATGCTGGAGCTGGAAGCCCAGCTCGATCCCGAAGAGGCGCACACGCTCGCGACGCAATTCCATCGTCGCGTGCACGAAGCAGTCACGGAGTTCGGCGGCCGCGCCGATCGGCGCGTTGGCAGCAACGTGCTCGCAGTGTTCGGCATTCCAACTGCATACGGGAACGAGCCCGAGCGCGCGGCGCAGGCTGCGCTGGCTTTGCAGTGCACGGTGGCCAGCACGCCCTGGCCCGTCGCCAACTCGCTGGCGCTGCGGATCGGCATCGCACAAGGTCAGGTTCTGTGCGGCGCCGAGATTTTTCCGTTGACGGGTCGGCCCACGCACATCGCCCACACGCTTGCGGCGCGCGCGGGAGATGGCGAAATCCTGATCTCGGAAGAGTTGCGCGCGTCCCTGGGTGAGCGCATCAGCGGCACGCGCGCTGCGAGCGGACAGCCCGGTAGTGCGGAGCCGGTCGAAGCCTGGAGCTTGCAGGGACTGCGCAGCGACATCGGTCCCGGCGCGCAACCGTTCGTCGGCCGGCGACCCGAGCTCGCGATGATTCTCGCAGCGCTCGACCGGTGCACGAACAGTCGGCACGGGCGCGCGATCGTCGTGCGCGGCGAAGCCGGCATCGGCAAGACCAGCCTCGTGAATGCGATTCGCGGTGCTGCACGCGAGCGCAGCGTCGCAGTGCACTCCGCACAGGTTTTCGACTTCGGCCAATCGCCCGGCCGGCGCCCCATCACAGCGCTTGCGTTGAGCCTGCTCGGCCTGGGTGCGGATGCGTCGCCGAACGAACGGGCCGCCGCCGTCCGGCGCGCGATGTTGGGACGCAATGCGGTCGATCAAATCATCTTCCTCAGCGATCTCATCGACGCGCCGGTCGATGCAGAGCTGGCCGCGCTCGAGAAGGCGATGGAGATTGCGACGCGTCAGCGCGGCCGCGCGTTGGCTCTCGCGCAGTTGATCGAATCGGCCGTGCAGCGCGGGCCGCAGCTGCTGGTCGTCGAGGACGTCCATTGGGCCGACACCGACGAACTGGCGCGCTTCGGCGAGATCGCCGCGGTCGTCGCGAATTGCCAGATCCTGTTCATCATGACGACCCGGCCCGAAGGCGATCCGATCAACGCCAGCTGGCGCGCGCGTGCGCGCGGCTGTCCGGTCACGACCGTCGACCTCGCGCCGCTCGCAGAAGACGAAGCACAGGAGCTCGCCGCGCATTTTCCGGAATTACCGCAAGAGATGGTCGCGGCCTGCATCCAGCGCGCCGACGGACATCCACTGTTCCTCGATCAACTGCTGCGCGCCGCGCGAGCAGGACACGAGCTGTTGCCAGGCTCGGTAAGATCGATCGTACTGGCGCGAGCCGCGCGCTTGTCCGGTCGCGATCACGCCGCTTTGCAGGCAACTGCAGTTCTCGGACATCGCGCCGCATTGACCGCCCTGCGCCGCGTGCTCAATGACGACGACTACGATCCGACTCCGCTGACCGAGACGGCGCTGGTGCGCTTCAACGGCGTCGACCTCGAGTTCGTCCACGCCCTCTTCCGCGACGCCATCTATGAGTCGACGCTGAAATCGCAGCGGCGTGAGCTGCATCGCACCGCCGCCGAATGGTATGCGACCGGCGATCAAGCGCTGCGCGCCGACCACCTCGCTGCTGCGGACGACGAGCGCGCAACGGCGGCCTATCTGGAAGCATCGATGGCGGAGCAATCAGCCCTGCGCTTCGAGCGCGCGCTCGTTCTGGTTAACAAGGCGAGCGCGCTCGCGCGTGAGCCGATCCTGCTGCACAAGAGCAGCATTCTGCTCGGCGAGCTGCTGCTGCAGCTCGGCCGCACGCACGACGCGTTGACCGCCTATCGCGAGGCGCTGGACTTCGCGATCGATCAGCACGGCCATGGCAGCGCGTGGATCGGCATCGCGTCGGCATTGCGGATCATGGATCGATACGAGGAAGCGCTCGAAGCGCTGGAGCACGCCGAGGGCGCGCTCGGCGACTCGGCCGACCTCGAGACGCGCGCTCGCATTCACACGCTGCGCGGTAACTTGTGCTTCCCGCTCGGCAGGTTGGATGCGTGCATGCAGGCGCACGAGCAGGCGCATCGCTTCGCCCTGCAAGCGCAGTCGCACGTCGAGATCGCGCGCGCTTTGAGCGGCCTGGGCGATGCTTACTATCAGCGCGGCAAGATCCTGACCGCCCGCCAGCACTTCGCTCAGTGCATCAAGGAAGCGCGCGATCACGATCTGGTGGGCGTGCTGCTGTCGAACCTGCCGATGCTGGCGGTCACGAACACATATTGCGGCGACGTGGCAGCGAGCGGTGAGTATTGCCGCGAGGGCCTCGATCTCGCGCGGCGCGTCGGCGACGTGCGCGGCGAATTGCTCGTGCACCTCACGATGGCGAGTGGCTTGCTGCCGCAGGCGCAGCTCGACGAGTGTCGCAATCATGCAAGGCAGGCGCTGAAGCTCGCACAGCAGCTCGGTGCGCGCCGCTTTGAGGCTGAATGCATGGGTTACGTCGCGCAGACGATCATGCCGGAAGATCCGGCGCAGGCGCTGCAAATGACCAAGGAAGCGCTGCGTCTCGGACGCGAGACCGGCATGTCGTACTGCGGACCCGTGCTGCTCAGCATCGTGGCCCGGCTGACGCCGAGAGGCCCCGAGCGCGCCAGCGCGCTGGCGGAAGCCGAGCAGCTGCTCGCCGCCGGCTGCGTGAGTCACAGCTATTTCGAGTTCTACGGCAATGCGATCGAGGCCGGCCTGGAGGATCGCGACTGGCCGTCGGTCCGCAAGTACGCCGACGGCTTGCAGAGTTACACGTCGGGCGAGCCGCTGCCGTGGACCGACATGCTCATCAGGCGAGCGCGGTTGTTGGCGGATGCGGGTGAGAAAGCGCTGAGTGGGCAGACACGTGCTGGATTGGAAGCGGTGCGAGAGGAATGTCGGCGGATGAAGGCCGGCTTGGCGCTGGTGGCGGTTGAGAGGGTGTTGTCGGGCTGAAGCCCGACCTACAGCGCATCTACAAGGTCAGGATTTGACGCACCGTGCGTCCCTCGGAGAGGCGATCGAAGCCTTCGTTGAGCTGATCGAGCGCGATGTGCTCGCTGAGCAGGCGATCGATCGGCAAGCGCCCTGCCCGGTAGAGATCGATGTAGCGCGGGATGTCGCGCGCCGGGTCGCAGCTACCGAGATAGCTGCCTTTGATCGTGCGCTCCTCGGCAACGATGCCCACGTGCGGAATCGAGAACAGGTGTTTCGGGTTCGACAATCCCGCCGTCACGGTCGTCCCACCGCGCCGCGTCGCCGTATAGGCAAGCTCCATCGCTTTGACTGATCCCGCCATCTCGAAAGCGTAGTGCACGCCGCCGCGCGTGAGATCCCTGATCTGCTCGAGTGCGTGCGGGTCGCCGGCATTGATCGTGTGCGTTGCGCCCATGGTGCGCGCGAGCGCGAGCTTGTGGTCGCTGAGATCGCAAGCAATCACGATCGAGGCTTCCGTCAGACGCGTTCCGAGCAGAGCTGCGAGCCCGACGCCGCCGAGCCCGATCACCGCGATGCTCGAACCGCGATGCGGCTGCACGGTATTCGTCACTGCACCGACACCGGTCATCACCGCGCAACCGAACACCGCGGCTTCGTCGAACGGCAGCGCGTTATCGACCTTGACCAGTGACTGCCGCACCGTCATCGCGTGCTCGGCGAAAGCCGAGACCCCGAGATGATGATTGATGATCGCGCCGGCGCGACGCATGCGCTGCGCGCCGCCCAGCAACGTGCCGGTGGAGTTCGCCTTGAACCCGGGCTCGCACAAAGCAGGCCGGCCGCTCGTGCACGGCTCGCAACTGCCGCAGCAGGGAACGAAGGCCGTCACGACGTGATCGCCGGGCCGCAGGTCGCGCACGCCCGCACCAACTTCCGCGACTTCGCCGGCGCCCTCGTGGCCGATGATCATCGGCATCGGCCGCGGGCGATCGCCGTTGATCACGGAAAGATCGGAGTGGCACAGGCCCGCGGCGCGCATGCGGACCAGCACTTCGCCCGGGCCGGGCGGATCGAAATCGATCTCCTCGATCGTGAGCGGGCGGGAGTGTGAGTAGGGCCGAGGGCGGCCCACCTCGGTGAGAACTGCGGCGCGGGTTTTCATTTGTGCGCGGGATTGTCGGGCTGAAGCCCGACCTACAGGGTGCTACACGAAGTTCGCGGGAGTTTTTGACTTGATTTCGTCGGCGGTGACGCCGGGGGCGCGCTCGATGAGCTTGAAGGGCGACTTGCGGTCGGGACGCGCAAACACCGCAAGGTCGGTGATCAGCATGTCGACGACGTTCGCGCCGGTGAGCGGCAGCTCGCAGCGCGGCTTGAACTTCGGCGCGCCGTCCTTCGACGTGTGCTCCATGACGACCACCACGCGTTTGACGCCTGCGACCAGGTCCATCGCGCCGCCCATGCCCTTCACCATCTTGCCGGGCACCATCCAGTTCGCGAGATCGCCCGACTCGCTGACCTCCATGCCGCCGAGGATCGACAGGTCGATGTGGCCGCCGCGGATCATGCCGAAGCTGTCGGACGAGGAGAAATACGAGGAGATCGGCAGCTCGGTGATGGTCTGCTTGCCGGCGTTGATCAGGTCTGGATCTTCCTCGCCCTCGTACGGAAACGGCCCCATGCCGAGCATGCCGTTCTCCGACTGCAGCACGACTTTCATGCCGGCCGGAATGTAGTTCGCGACCAGCGTCGGGATGCCGATGCCGAGGTTGACGTAGAAGCCGTCGTGCAGCTCGCGCGCGGCGCGCTCGGCCAATTGCTCGCGGGTCCAGCCCATTCTCTCTTCCTCCGCGAAAAGCGCCTCGGCGACTTTTCGCCAATTAACAGCGCAGCGAAAGCCACGCCTTTCGCAAGCGGTTACCCGCGCTTGCGCACAGTGCGGTGCTCGATCGATTTCAGATAGCTCGCGCCCTGGATGATCCGCTGCACGAAGATGCCGGGCGTGTGAATGCCGTCGGGATCGAGCTCGCCGGCCTCGACCAGATGCTCGACCTCGGCGACGGTGACGCGGCCGGCGCTGGCCATCATCGGATTGAAGTTGCGCGCCGTCTTGCGATACACGAGGTTGCCCTCGGTGTCGCCCTTCCACGCCTTCACCAGCGACAGGTCGGAGGTCAGGCCGGTTTCGAGCACGTAGGTCTCGCCGTTCACGACCCGCGTCTCCTTGCCTTCGGCGACCAGCGTGCCTGCGCCGGTCTTGGTGTAGAAGCCGTAGATGCCCGCGCCGCCGGCGCGGATACGCTCGGCGAGCGTGCCCTGCGGATTGAATTCCAGCTGCAGCTCGCCGGCCAGGTACTGGCGCTCGAACTCCTTGTTCTCCCCGACGTACGAGGAAATCATCTTGGCGATCTGGCGCGTCTTAAGCAGTTTGCCGAGGCCGAACTGGTCGACGCCGGCGTTGTTGGAGACGACGGTGAGCCCGTGCACGCCGGAGTCGCACAACGCGAGGATCAGGTTCTCCGGGATGCCGCACAGGCCGAAGCCGCCGCACATCACCGTCATGCCGTCGCGGACGACGTCGGCGAGCGCGGCTTGGGCGCTCGGGTAAACCTTGGCTATGGTCATGCAGGAATTGTAGCAGTGTCAGGCTAAAGCCTGACCCACAGTACTCGTCGTGGGTCAGGCTTCAGCCTGACTCTTCACGCCGCGTCCGCGTCCGAATCAGCCTCGTACCCCAGATTCGGCGACAACCACCGCTGCGCCTCATCCAGCGTGATCTTCTTGCGCGCGGCGTAGTTCTGCACCTGATCCAGATCCACCTTGCCGACCGCGAAGTAACGCGACCCCGGATGCGAGAAGTACCAGCCGCTGACAGCCGCGGTGGGATACATGGCGTAGGACTCGGTGAGCTGGATGCCGGCGTTGTCGGTCGGAGCCAGCAGCTTCCATAGCGTCGCCTTCTCCGTGTGGTCGGGACACGCCGGATAACCGGGAGCCGGGCGAATGCCCCGATAGCCTTCGCGGATCAGCTGCTCGTTGTTCAGCCGCTCCTCGGGCGCATAGCCCCAGAACTCGCGGCGCACGCGCTCGTGCAGGCGTTCGGCGAACGCTTCCGCGAGACGATCGGCGAGCGCCTTGAGCATGATGCTCGAATAGTCGTCGTGGCTCTGCTCGAACCGCTGCAAGTGCGGCTCGATGCCGATGCCGGTGGTCACGGCGAACGCGCCGATGTAGTCGCGACGTCCGGAGCCCTTCGGCGCGATGAAGTCCGCGAGCGCGTCGTGCGACTGACCCGCAGGCTTGCCCTTCTGCTGGCGCAGGAAGTGCAGCCGCGTCAGCACGCGCGTGCGCGATTCATCCGTGTAGACCTCGACGTCGTCGTCATCGACGCTGTTGGCCGGGAACAGGCCGATCACGCCCCGCGCAGTCAACCAGCGCTCGCGGATGGCCTGCTTGAGCAGGCGACGCGCGTCCGCGTACAGGTTGCTCGCCTGCTCGCCGACCTTCGCGTCGGTGAGGATGTCCGGGAACTTGCCGCCGAACTCCCAGGCGTTGAAGAACGGCATCCAGTCGATGTAGCGCGTCAGATCTTCGAGCGAGTAGTCGTCGAAGACACGCACGCCGAGGAAGCGCGGCACCGGCGGCACGTACGTATCCCAGCCGCCGTTGAAACGGTTGGCGCGCGCCTGTGCGATCGTCAGCTGCGGACTCTTGATCTTCTTGCCATGATGCTGCTCGCGCCGCGTCGCGTGCTCGCTCTTGACGCGCGCGATGTACTCGGCACGCTGGTCGCCGGCCACCAGCTGCTGACAGATGCCGACCGACCGCGACGCGTCCTTCACGTACACGACGGGGCCTTCGTACTGCGGATCGATCTTCACCGAGGTGTGCGCGGGCGAAGTGGTCGCGCCACCGATCAGCAGCGGCAGCTCGAAGCCCTGCCGCTTCATTTCCCTGGCAACGTGCACCATCTCGTCGAGCGACGGCGTGATCAGGCCCGACAGGCCGATCATGTCGGCGCCCTCGCGCCGCGCAGTCTCGAGGATGCGCTCGCACGGCACCATTACGCCCAGGTCGATGACCTCGAAGTTGTTGCACTGGAGCACGACGCCGACGATGTTCTTGCCGATGTCGTGCACGTCGCCCTTGACGGTCGCCATGATGATCTTGCCGTTCGAGCGCGAGGCACCGCCGTCGGCTTTCTGCTGCTCGATGTACGGGATCAGGTGCGCGACGGCCTTTTTCATCACGCGCGCGGACTTGACGACCTGGGGCAGGAACATCTTGCCGGAGCCGAACAGGTCGCCGACGATGTTCATGCCGTCCATCAGCGGCCCTTCGATCACCTGCAGCGGACGCTCGAACTGCTGGCGGGCTTCTTCAGTGTCCTGTACTACGAATTCGTCGATGCCTTTGACGAGCGCATGCTCCAGGCGCTTCACGACCGGCCAGCTGCGCCACGCGAGCTCCTCGACCTTGCGCCCTCCCGCTTCGCCCTTGTAGCGCGCCGCGATCTCCAGCAACCGCTCCGTGGCGTCGGGCCGGCGATTCAGGATCACGTCCTCGACGCGCTCGCGCAGCTCCGGGTCGATGTCTTCGTAGATCGCCAGCTGCCCGGCGTTGACGATGCCCATCGTCAGGCCGGCCTTGATGGCGTGATACAGGAATACCGAGTGCATCGCCTCGCGCACCGGGTCGTTGCCGCGGAACGAGAACGAGACGTTGCTGACGCCGCCGCTGATGTGCGCGTGCGGACAACTGCGCTTGATCGCGGCCGTCGCCTCGATGAAATCGTGCGCGTAGTTGTTGTGCTCCTCGATGCCGGTGGCGACCGCGAAGATATTCGGATCGAAGATGATGTCTTCCGGCGGAAAGCCCGCCTGCTCGGTCAGCAGCTTGTAGGAGCGCTCGCAGATCGAGACCTTGCGCGCGACCGTGTCGGCCTGCCCCTTTTCGTCGAAGGCCATGACTACGACTGCAGCGCCGTAGGCGCGCACTTTGCGCGCATAACTCAGGAACGACTCTTCGCCTTCCTTCAGGCTGATCGAGTTGACGATGCCCTTGCCCTGGATGCGCTTCAGCCCGGTCTCGATGACCGACCACTTCGAGGAGTCGATCATGATCGGCACGCGCGCGATGTCCGGCTCGGCGGCGATCAGGTTCAGGAAGCGGCCCATCGCCGCTTCCGAATCGAGCATGCCCTCGTCCATGTTGATGTCGATCGCCTGCGCGCCGCTCGCGACCTGCTGGCGCGCAACGTCGAGCGCCGCGTTGTAGTCGTCCGCCTCGATCAGGCGGCGAAACTTCGCCGAGCCGGTAACGTTGGTGCGCTCGCCGACGTTGAGGAACAGGCTGTCGGGCCCGATGGTGAGCGGCTCGAGGCCTGCCAAGCGCAGGCGCGGCTCGATCTGCGGCGGCTTGCGCGGCGGCAAGCTCGCAACGGCTTCGGCAATGTGACGAATGTGCTCGGGCGTGGTGCCGCAGCAGCCGCCGACGATGTTCACGAAGCCGCTGCTCGCGAACTCGCGAATCAGCTCCGCAGTCTCGCACGCCGCCTCGTCGTACTCGCCGAACGCATTCGGCAAGCCGGCGTTCGGGTACGCGCTGACGTAGACATCGGCGATGCGCGACAGCTCTTCGATATACGGCCGCAATTGCTTGGCGCCGAGCGCGCAGTTCAGACCGATGGCCAGCGGCCGCGCGTGGCGCACGGAATTCCAGAACGCCTCGGTCGTCTGTCCCGACAGCGTGCGGCCCGACGCGTCCGTGATCGTGCCGGAGATGACGATCGGCACGTCGATCCCCGACTCGTCGACCGCCTGGCGTGCCGCGAACACTGCAGCTTTGGCGTTGAGAGTGTCGAAGATCGTCTCGATCAGCAGCAGGTCGACGCCGCCCTCGATCAGCGCGCGGGCGCCGTCGAGATAAGTCGCTGCGAGCTGGTCGAAATCGATATTGCGATAAGCCGGATCGTTGACGTTCGGCGACAGCGACGCGGTGCGGTTGGTCGGACCGAGCGCGCCCGCGACGAACTTCACCTTGCCCGTCTGGGCCGTGTACTCGTCCGCCGCGCGCCGCGCGATTTGCGCCGCGGCCAGGTTGATCTCGTGCACGAACTCTTCGGTGCGATAGTCGGCCTGCGAGGAATAGTTCGACGTGAACGTGTTGGTCTCGATGATGTCCGCGCCCGCATCGAGATACGCGCGATGAATCTCGGCGACGATCTTCGGCCGGGTCAGCACGAGAATGTCGTTGTTGCCCTTCAGGTCGCAGGGCCACGACGCGAAGCGCTCGCCGCGATAGTCGCTCTCGGCGAGGCGATAGCCCTGGATCATCGTGCCCATCGCGCCGTCGATCACCAGGATGCGCTGCGTCAGCGCCTGACGCAGCGCTTCGATCCTTTCCCGTCGATTGTCAGATGTCGGAGCTGTGGACATGCGAGGACTCTCAGCCAGTTGCTGCGCGCGCAGTCGGCGTACGGACGTTGAGCGCGTGACAGATTGCGTAAGTGAGCTCGGAGCGATTCAGCGTGTAGAAGTGGAACTCCTCCACGCCGTGCTGCTGCAATGCCTGGACCTGCTCGATCGCGACGGCCGCCGCGATCAGGCGGCGCGTATCCGGATCGTCGTCGAGCCCGGCGAAGCGATGCACCATCGAGTCCGGAACGCTGGCGCCGCAGCGCTGCGCCATCCGCAGCATCTGCGGGAAGCGCGTGATCGGCAGGATGCCCGGCACGATGCTGGCAGTGATGCCTGCGGCCGCGCAACGATCGCGGAAGCGCAGGAATACCTCCGGATCGAAAAAGAACTGGGTGATCGCGCGCGCTGCGCCGGCATCGAGCTTCGCCTTGAGGTTGTCCAGCTCGAACGCCGCGTGCGGCGCTTCGGGATGCGGCTCGGGATAGGTCGCGACCGAGATCTCGAAGTCGCCGACCGATCGCAGACCCTTGACCAGATCGACTGCGTAGGCAAAGCCGGCGGGATGCGGCTCATACTTGCCGCCGCTCTTGCCGTCGCCCTGGGGCGGATCGCCGCGCAGCGCGACGATGTGGCGAATACCGTGCTGCCAGTAGTTGCGAGCGATCTCCAGAATTTCTTCGCGAGGCGCACCGACGCAAGTGAGATGCGGCGCGGCTGTCAGCGAAGTCGACTGCTGGATGCGCGTGACGATGTTGTGGGTACGCGTGCGCGTCGAGCCATCGGCACCGTACGTCACCGAGACGAAGCGCGGCTCCAGCGGCGTGAGGCGCTGCACCGAGGACCACAGCGTGCGCTCCATCTCCTCGTCCTTCGGCGGGAAGAACTCGAAGGACACCGCCGGCCGGCCGCTCAGCCGGCTGGCAGCGGTGCCGATGCGATCTGCAATTTTTTCGCCGGTCATGCGGATTGCCTCGTATCCAGGACCGGCCGCCTGGCGAGCGCGACCAGCAGATGAGCGTCTTCGATATCGAGCGGATGCACGCGCTCGCATTCGAGCCCGGCGCGCGCGAACCATTCGCGCAGGGTCGCAATCGGATTCGCCGCGCCCGCAGCACTCAACGCATCGAAATCCTCGATGACGACGGCGCGCCCGCCGTTCTTCAGCGTGCGCGCGATCTCGCTCAGCGCCGCGGCGGGACGCTGCGCAGTCGCGAGGATGCGATCGACCGTCGCGGTATCGAACAGCGGGCCGGCGAACGGCAGGTCATACATATCGCCACGCTGCAACTCGCAGTGACTGAGCCCGGCGCCATGAACGTTGGTGCGAGCCAGCCGCAGCGCATCGCTCGAAATGTCGATGCCGACAGCACGTGTCGCCTTGGCGCCGAGCAACTCGAGCAGATGACCCGAGCCAGTGCCGACGTCGAGCAGGACGCCGATCGGCTCGTCGGCAAGCTCGCTGAGGATGATCGAATCGACCTCGCTCGACGCCGCGATGCGCGATCCCGCCGGCAGCTGATCGGCCGCGCGCCGGGCACGCTCGCGAATCACCTGCTCCATGCGCTTGCGATCACGGCGCAAAACATCGTCGTCATCGCGAACCATCGCGAGCAGCTGTTGAACGGTGCCGCGCTCGGTCCCGGACGCGGGCGCGCGGTAGTAGACCCAGTGCTGCTCGCGAAAGCGATCCAGCAGTCCGGCGTCGCACAGGAGCTTGAGATGTCGCG
The DNA here is from genome assembly GCA_035606615.1 of Steroidobacteraceae bacterium. Lineage (GTDB taxonomy): Bacteria > Pseudomonadota > Gammaproteobacteria > Steroidobacterales > Steroidobacteraceae > Steroidobacter. Next base: position 20,458 of record DATNFA010000108.1, on the reverse strand, counting down.
ACACTCGCGGCTGGCTCTGACCGGTCACTTCGCAGATCTCACCCACCGTCAGCTCAGCGCGGGCGAGCAACGCGAGCAGGCGCAGGCGCGTCGGCTCGGCAGCCGCGCGAAGGGCTGAAACGGCGGGCAGGAAGGAAGTCGGCATCGGCTCAGATCGCGCTTAAGGATATAAAGATGTCCTTATATTCGACGGCACAGTAAGTCGCAAGGCGGCCCGACGGTTCCGCGAGTCCACCCCGGAGTTCGGAGCGGACGCACTAATCGGACCTAACTAGCTGATTTAATGGCGAGTCTCGCTGCCGTCGGCAGCGGGTGTGGTCGCGAACAGCTGTTCGACATCGACCGGATCGAACCGATAGGCGCGGTTGCAGAAGTCGCACCGGACCTCGACCTCGCCCCGCTCGGCCAGGACCGAACGGGTCTCCTCCGGGCCCAGCCCTCGCAGCATCCCGATCACGCGTTCACGCGAACAGCGACAGCGAAAGTACACCGGCGATGACTCGAACAACCGCACGTCATCCTCGGCAAACAGCCGCCGCAGGATCTCGCGATCGCTCAAGGCCTGCAGCTCTTCGGCCCGCAACGTGTCGCCGTGCAGTTGCACGCGACGCCAGGCGTCGTCGATCTCGTCCCGATCCGGCGGCTCGACAGCCCGGTTGACGCTGGTCCGCGCATGTACGCTGTCGTCCGACAACCGCTGCAGCAACAACCCAGAAGCGCCCTTCTCGGTCGCGTGCAACCACAGCCGCGTCGGCAGCTGCTCCGAGGATTCGAAATACTCGCGCAGGCAATCGGCGAGGCGCGCGCCGCTCAGCGGCACGATGCCCTGATAGCGCTGCGAGAGATCTTCGTTCTCCAATGTGACCGTCAGATTCCCTTCGCCGGACAGCGCTGCGAGGTCGCGGCCTTCGGGCGCTTCGCGATAACGCGCGACGGCACGCACGCCGAGCTCGCTGGAACATTGCGCGAGCATCAGATGCATCGGCCCCTGCCCTTGCAGCTGCAGGCTCAGCGTCCCTTCGAACTTCAGCGTCGCGGCGAGCAACACCGACGCTGCGACGGCCTCGCCGAGCGTATCGCGGATCGCCGGCGGGTAATCGCGATGTTCCAGCAGCGCGCGCCACGAGGCATCCAGGTGCACGATGTGCCCCCGGATCGGGTAGCGTTCGAACAGGAAGCGGTGCAGACAGTCGCGGTCGTGCATGGGTAGGACGAGCTTCAGCCTGATAGCTTGCGCTTCAGCAGCTCGTTGACTTGCGCGGGGTTGGCCTTGCCGCCGGTGACCTTCATCACCTGGCCGACGAAGAAGCCGAACAGCTTGTCCTTGCCGGAGCGGTAGTCGGCCAGCTGCCGCGGATTCGCCGCCATCACTTCGTCGATCGTCTTCTCGATCGCGGAGGTGTCGGTGATCTGCCGCAGCCCCTTGGTCTCGATGATCGCGTCGGCGTCCTGGCCCGCGGCCCACATCTGCTCGAATACTTCCTTGGCGATCTTGCCGGAGATCGTCGCGTCGGCGATGCGCGTGAGCAGGCCGGCGAGCCGGGGCGCGTCGATGCGCGACTGCGTGACTTCGATTCCGTCCTTGTTGAGCGCGCCCGAGAGCTCGCCCATCACCCAGTTCGCCGCCAGCTTCTCGTGACCGGGAACGCCCGACACGACGGCCTCGTAGTAGTCGCCCATTTCGCGGCTCGCGGTGAGGACGCCGGCGTCGTACAGCGACAGGCCGAACTTCTCCATGTAGCGCGCCGCTTTTTCGTCCGGCAGTTCCGGCAGCGTCGCGCGCACGGCTTCGATGAATGCTTCGTCGAGCGCCACCGGCAACAGATCCGGGTCCGGGAAGTAGCGGTAGTCGTTCGCCTCCTCCTTCGAGCGCAGCGCGCGCGTCTCGCCTTTGTCCGGATCGTACAGACGCGTCTCCTGCCGGATCTTGCCGCCGCTCTCGATCACATCGATCTGGCGCGCGACCTCGTAGTTGATCGCTTTCTCGATGAAGCGGAACGAGTTCAGATTCTTGATCTCGCAGCGCGTGCCGAGCTTCTCCGCGCCGACCTGGCGCACCGAGACGTTGGCGTCGCAGCGGAATGAGCCTTCCTGCATGTTGCCGTCGCAGATCTCCAGATAGCGCACCAGCGTGTGGACCTTCTTCAGGTACGCGACGGCTTCCTTCGCCGAGCGCATGTCGGGTTCGGAAACGATCTCGAGGAGCGGCGTGCCCGCGCGATTCAGGTCGATGCCCGACTGCCCATGAAAGTCCTCGTGCAGCGACTTGCCAGCGTCCTCCTCGAGATGTGCGCGCGTGATGCCGACCATCTTGCGCGTGCCATCGTCGAGCACGATCTCGAGCCGGCCCTGCGCCACGATCGGCATCTCGTACTGGCTGATCTGATAGCCCTTCGGCAGGTCCGGATAGAAGTAGTTCTTGCGCGCAAACACCGAGCGGCGCGCGACCGTCGCGCCGACCGCGAGGCCGAACTTCACCGCCATGCGCACCGCTTCGCGATTCAGCACCGGCAGCACGCCCGGATAGCCGAGATCGACCAGGTTCGCCTGCGTGTTGGGCGCCGCGCCGTAAGCAGTCGGCGCGCTCGAAAAGATCTTGCTGCCCGTGGCGAGCTGCGCGTGGATCTCGAGGCCGATGACTGTTTCCCAAGTCATGCGTAACCCTGCGGAACATGCTTGTGCCACTCGGTCTCGCGCTGATACCAGTGCGCGACGTTGAGCAGCTTCGCTTCGGCGAAATGCGGCCCGATGACCTGCAGCCCGATCGGCAATCCGTCCGACAACCCGCACGGCACCGAAGCGGCCGGCAAGCCGGCGAGGTTCGCGCCGATGGTGTAGATGTCGTTGAGATACATCGTCACCGGATCGTCGACCTTCGCGCCGATGTCGAATGCTGCCGTCGGCGACGTCGGTCCCATCAGCACGTCGACCTGCTTGAAGGCGCGCGCGAAGTCGTCCGTGATCAAGCGCCGCACTTTCTGCGCGCGCAGGTAGTAGGCGTCGTAGTAACCGGCAGAGAGGACGTACGTGCCCGTCATGATGCGTCGCTTGACCTCATCGCCGAAGCCTTCGCCGCGCGAGCGCTTGTACAGGTCCATCAGATCGGTCGGATTCTCGCAGCGATGACCGAAGCGCACGCCGTCGAAGCGTGACAGGTTCGACGAGCACTCTGCGGGTGCGACGACGTAGTACGCCGGCACCGACAGCGGCAGGTTCGGCAGGCTCACTTCGATGAGCTTCGCGCCGAGTTTCTCGTACAGGCGCAACGCGTCGCGCACCAGCTTTTCGCTCGCTGCGTCGAGACCCTTGTCGAAGAACTCTTTGAGGAGACCGACCTTCAGGCCCGCGAGCGGCTGCTCGAGGGCGCCGAGATAGTCGGGCACGGGCGTGTCGACGCTGGTCGAGTCGCGCGGGTCGAAGCCCGCCATGTGCGCGAGCAGCATCGCGGCGTCGCGAACTGTCTGCGTCAGCACGCCGGCCTGATCGAGGCTCGATGCGAACGCGACCATTCCGTAGCGCGACACGCGGCCGTAGGTCGGCTTGAAGCCCGTGAGACCTGTGAGGGCAGCAGGCTGACGGATCGAGCCGCCGGTGTCGGTGCCCGTGGCAGCAGGCGTCAGGCGTGCGGCGACCGCAGCCGCCGAGCCGCCGGACGAGCCGCCCGGGACCTTCTGCGGATCCCACGGATTGCGGACCGGTCCGTACCAGCTGTTCTCGTTCGAGGAGCCCATCGCGAACTCGTCCATGTTCGTCTTGCCGAGCGTCACGACGCCGGCCTGGGCGAGCCGCTCGACCACGGCGGCGTCGTACGGCGCGACGAAGTTCGAGAGCATTTTCGAGCCGCAGGTGGTGAGGACACCGTCGGTGCAGAACAGGTCCTTGTGCACGATCGGCAGGCCGGCGAGCGGCAGGGCTTCGCCGGCTGCGAGCAGCTGATCGGCCTTTTGCGCGGCGGCGAGCGCCTGCTCCCCGGTCACGGTGATGAAGGCATTCAGCGCCGGATTGAAGCGCTCGATCCGCGCGAGGAAATGCCGTGCGAGCTCGACGCTCGAAAACCGGCGCGCACGCAGACCCTCGTTGAGCTCTGCGAGCGTCAGGCGATGCAAGTCAGTCATGAAATCGATACCCGCGTCTCATTCGATCACTTTCGGCACGAGGTACAGTCCGGCTGCGACGCGCGCCGCGTTGCGCTGGAATTTCTCGTGCTGGTCGACATCGAGCACCTCGTCGGGGCGCAGGCGCTGCACCTGCTCGGCGAGCGGGTGCGCCATCGGCTCGACGGCGCCGGTGTCGGCAGCGTTGAGCTGTTCGACGAAGCTCAGGATCTTCGACAGGCTGTCGACATAGACAGGCAGCTGGGCCTCGCTGATCGCAAGGCGGGCGAGGTGTGCGATGTTCTCGACATCGCTGCGGGTGAGGCTCATACGCAAACGACTTTCGACGAAGAAAACAGTAGAAAAACCCTGAAAAAACCGCGGCCAATCATACACCTTAAGCTTGTGCAACGGGCGACCCGTTGTTAGAGTACCGCAACTTTTTTGCCCCCCTTCCCTTCACACGACACTCGTTCGACCGACAAGAACCATGTTCAAGAATCTGCGCGGGTATTTCTCGAACGACTTGTCGATCGATCTGGGCACCGCCAACACTCTCATCTACGTCCGCGGCAAGGGCATCGTGCTCAACGAGCCTTCGGTCGTGGCGATCCGCGAGGAGCCGGGCCGCGCCGGCAAGAAGATCGAAGCGGTCGGCCAGGAAGCGAAGAACATGCTCGGGCGCACGCCCGGCCACATCACCGCGATCCGCCCGATGAAGGACGGCGTCATCGCCGACTTCACCGTCACCGAGAAGATGCTGCAGTACTTCATCGAGAAGGTGCACGGCAATCGCCTCATGCGGCCGAGCCCGCGCGTGCTCGTGTGCGTGCCTTACGGATCCACGCAAGTGGAGCGGCGCGCGATTCAGGAGTCGGCGGAAGGTGCCGGTGCGCGTTGGGTGCGCCTCATCGAAGAGCCGATGGCCGCGGCTGTGGGCGCGGGCCTGCCGGTGCACGAGGCACGCGGCTCGATGGTGCTCGACATCGGCGGCGGCACGTCCGAGGTCGCAGTGATCTCGTTGAACGGCATCGTCTACGCGTCGTCGGTGCGTATCGGCGGCGACCGCTTCGACGACGCGATCATCAACTACGTGCGTCGCAACTACGGCATCCTGATCGGCGAGTCGACCGCCGAGAAGATCAAGATCGAGATCGGCTCGGCCTATCCCGGCCAGCAGGTCAACGAGATTTCCGTTAAGGGCCGCAACCTCTCCGAGGGCGTGCCGCGCAGCTTCACGCTGAACTCCAACGAGATCCTCGAAGCGCTGCAGGAGCCGCTCGCGGGCATCGTCGGCGCGGTGAAGGTCGCGCTCGAGCAGACTCCGCCCGAGCTCGGTGCCGACGTCGCGGAGCGCGGCATCGTGCTGACCGGCGGCGGCGCGCTCCTGCGCGACATCGACAAGCTGTTGATGGAAGAGACCGGCCTGCCAGTCGTGGTCGCCGAAGACCCTCTGACCTGTGTCGCCCGCGGCGGCGGGCGTATGCTCGAACTGATCGATGAGCACGGTCCTGCGCTCTTCAACCTGGAATAAGGCTCAGCTGCACATCCACTCGTCGTGGTCACGCTAAGCTCCGACAGCCGCCCGATCATCGGTCGCGGGCCGCCGCTCGGGGCCACCTTGTTCTTTCTCGGCGTCATCTCCGTCATCGTGATGGTTCTCGATCATCGCGGCGGCTACCTCGATACGGCTCGCCTGTGGATGAGCGCCGCGGCCAATCCGATCTACACCGTCGTCCAGACGCCCGGCCAGCTGTGGCGCTGGATCACTGGCAGCTTCGCCGACCGCTCGCAGCTGCGAACCGAGAACGCACAGCTCACGGAGCAACTGCGCATCGCGCGGACCCAGCTGCTGCGGTTCGAGTCGCTCAACGAGGAGAACCGCCGGTTGCGCGAAATCCGCGAGGCCTCGAAGGGAGTGAGCGAGCGCACGCTGATCGCGGAGATCATCAGCGTCTCGGTCAACCCGTTCCGGCACATGGTGGTCATCAACAAAGGCGCGGATGACGGCGTGTTCCGCGGGCAGCCGGTGCTCGACGCCTTCGGCGTCGTCGGGCAGGTGATGCAAGTCGGTAAAACGACCGCGACCTTGATCCTGATCACGGACGCCGAGCACGCAGTGCCGATACAAGTGAACCGCAACGGTATTCGCTCGATCGCCATGGGCACCGGCGAGGCCGCCAAGCTCAGCCTGCCGTACCTGACCGTCGAGTCCGACGTGCGCAAGGGCGACCTGCTGGTGAGCTCGGGCCTGGACGCGATTTTCCCGGCGGGCTATCCGGTGGCCACGGTCACGCGGGTCGAGCGCAACTCGGCCGACACGTTCGCGCTGGTCGAGGCGAAGCCGCTGGCGCAGCTCGACCGCGATCGCGAAGTGCTGCTGCTGTGGGCGAACAAGCCGAAAGTGCCGGCGCCGGAAGAAGCGATCGAGGCGGTCAAGCAATGAGCGTCTCCGACGGACGGATCAGCCGACTGCGCGTCACCGCGACGGTGATCCTCGCCCTCATCCTTGCCGTGCTGCCGCTGCCGCACTGGATGGACATTGCACGTCCATATCTTCTTCTGCTGCTGGTGATCTACTGGTCGCTCAGCGCGCCGCGCATCGCAGGGCTCATGTTCGCCTGGCTGTGCGGGATGGCGATCGATCTCTTGAAGGGCACGACGCTCGGCCAGCACGCCCTCGCCTTTCTCCTCGTCAGCTTCCTGACGCACAAGTTCCAGCTGCGCATGCGCATCTTCCCGTTGTCGCAGCAGACAGTCACCGTCCTCCTGTTGCTGTTCCTGTACGAATTCGTCGTGTTCTGGACCGACGGTATCATCGGCTACCCGGTCACGACCTGGACGCGCTGGATCCCGGTGTTCACCAGCACGCTGCTTTGGCCGGTGCTGGTGGCCATCCTGGATACGTGGAACCGCAGGAGCCGCTGAGGCCATGGCCCGCTCCGTCCGCATCAAGGATCATCACGCCGAGCAGCGGTTGTTCGAGGGCCGTGCCATCGCGGCCGCCGTGATCATGCTGGTCGCGCTCGGCTCGGTGATCGCGCGCCTGGTGTGGCTGCAAGTCGTGCAGTACGACTACTTCGCGGATCTCTCGCAGGGCAACCGCATCAAGGTCGAGCCGATTCCGCCGAATCGCGGGCTGATCCTGGACCGCAACGGCCTGCCGCTCGCGACCAACGCGCCCTCGTATCAGCTGGAGCTGACCCGCGAGCAGGTCACGGACGTCAACGCGACCCTGGTCGGCCTCGCGCAACTCGGGCTGCTCGACAATGCCGACTTCCCGAGCCTGACGAAAGACATCAAGAGCCGGCGCATCTTCGAGGCCGTGCCCGTGAAGCTGCAGCTCACGGAACAGGAGCTGGCGCGCTTCGCCGCCCGTCGCTATCAGTTCCCTGGCGTGGAAATCCGGCCACGCCTGACCCGCTATTACCCGCTCGGCGCCAGCAGCGTGCACGCGATCGGCTACGTCGGCGCCATCAGCGAAGAAGACGAGAAGACGCTCGATCTCAACGAATACGCAGGCACCACGCTCACTGGCAAGAGCGGCGTCGAGAAGGCGTACGAGCGCGAGCTGCACGGACGGGCCGGCGTCCAACAGTTGCTGGTGAACGCACAAGGCCGCACGGTCGAGCGCATCGGCAAGGATTCAGTGAAGCTCGAGCGGACCGAGCCGGTCGCCGGCAACGACCTGTTCCTGACGATCGACCTGCGCGTACAGCAGGCTGCGGAAGAAGCGTTGCGCGGTCAGCGCGCCGCGGCCGTCGCGATCGATCCGAACAATGGCGACGTGCTGGCATTCGTAAGCACGCCAGCCTTCGATCCGAATCTGTTCGCACGTGGCCTGAGTCGGCCGCAGTACCTGGCGCTGACCGAGGATCCCGACCGTCCGATGTACGACCGCGCGCTGCGTGGCGTGTATCCGCCGGGCTCGACTGTGAAGCCGCTGTACGCGCTCGGTGCCTTGGAAGCGGGTGTCGTAACGCCGAACGACACGCGTTTCTGCCGTGGCATGTGGTCGGCCTCGGGCTATGGCCGCGCGCGACGCGACTGGAAGCCCGGCGGTCACGGCACGGTCGACATGCGTCGCGCGCTTGCGACGTCCTGCGACATCTACTTCTTCGACATGGCCCGCCTGATGGGCATCGATCGCATGGCCGGGTTCGTCTCGAAATTCGGCCTGGGCTCCGCGACCGGCATCGACATCGAAGGCGAGCGGCTCGGCATCGTGCCGTCCACCGAGTGGAAGAAGCGCGCCTACAAGAAACCGGAGTACCAGGTCTGGTTCCCGGGCGACACGATCAGCGTCGGCATCGGCCAGGGCCAGATGCTCGTAACGCCGCTGCAGCTCGCCAACGCGATTGCCGGGCTTGCTGCGAAGGGCAACCGCTACAAACCGCGGCTAGTGCGCGCGGTCCGCGACGTGCAGACCGGCAAGGTGCGCGAGATTCCTCCTCAGCCGCTGCCGAACGTCAAGCTAGCCGACGAGGGCGAATGGGACATCGCGCAGGGCGGCATGTTCGACGTCGTCAACGCGCTGCACGGCACGGCTCGTTACTATCTGCAGCCCGCGCCGGCCTACAAGATGGCGGGCAAGAGCGGCACGGCTCAGGTGTTCAGCGTCGCCATCAACGAGAAGGTGCGCAAAGCCGGCGAGCTCGAAGAGCATCTGCGCGATCACGCCCTGTTCGTTTCGTTCGCGCCCTTCGATGCTCCGAAGATCGCCGTGGCGGTGGTCGTCGAAAACGCGCCGGGCGGCGGCTCGGCCTTTGCTTCGCCGATCGCGCGGCGCATTCTGGACCGCTATCTGCTGACGCCGGAGCAGTGGGCCGAGCAGGAAGCGAAGCGCAAACCGAGCGGGCCGACGTCGACGCCGACGAATACTGAATGAAATGAACTACGAGACCCTGGAGACTTCGCGGACGCAGCGCACCCTCACGGGCGGGACGCAGCTATTGCTGGCCCTCCACCTGGACGGGCCGCTGTTCGTCGCGCTCTGCCTCGTCGGCGGCGTGGGCAGCATCGTGTTGTTCAGCGCTTCGGGGCGCAGCGTGCCGATGCTGGAAGCGCATTTGCTGCGCTTCGCGCTTGGACTGGTCGCGATGATCATGCTGGCGCAGATCCCGCCGCGCCTCATACGCACGATCGCGCCGTGGGCGTACGTCATCGGGCTCGTGCTGCTGTTCGCTGTGATGTTCCTCGGCGACATCTCGATGGGCGCGCAGCGCTGGCTCGATCTGGGCGTCGTGCGCTTTCAACCGTCGGAAATCATGAAGCTCGCGGTGCCGCTCGCCTGCGCCTGGTACTTGCACGAGCGGCCGCTGCCGCCGAGTCTCCTGTCGCTCGCCATCGTCGGGGTCGCCATCGGTGTGCCGACGCTGTTGATCGCCGAGCAGCCGGACCTGGGAACGGCGCTGTTGGTCGCGGCTGCCGGCGGCATGGTGATCCTGCTCGCGGGTCTGCAGCTGCGCTACATCCTCTCGGCCGTCGGCCTGTTGATTCCGCTTGCGTACGGCGCGTGGCGTTTCCTGCTGCACGACTACCAGCGTCAGCGAGTCCTGACGTTCCTCGACCCGCAGAGCGACCCGCTCGGCAGCGGCTATCACATCATCCAGTCGCAGATCGCGATCGGCTCGGGCGGCGTGTTCGGCAAAGGCTATCTCAACGGCAGCCAGGCGCAGCTGGAGTTCCTGCCGGAACGCTCCACCGATTTCATCTTCGCCGTCGTCGGCGAGGAATGGGGCCTGATCGGCCTGACCACCGTGATCTGCCTGTTCATGTTCGTCATCGGCCGCTCGCTGTACCTGGCGGCGACGGCGCAGGACACGTTCGCGCGACTCGCGTCGGGCAGCCTCGCGCTGACGTTCTGCGTCTACGTGTTCGTGAACACCGGCATGGTGACCGGACTGATGCCGGTCGTCGGCGTGCCGCTGCCATTCATCAGCTATGGCGGCACCGCGATGGTGACCCTCATGGCGGGCTTCGGTATTCTCATGTCGCTGTGTGCGAAGAAGAGGCTCGTCAGTCGCTGACGAACAGATGTCGATGACCCGTGATGACCGATAACCTGCCGAAAGCCTGCGCCGCGCTGTTCGCCTGCCTCACCTGCATTCCCTCCGCGTCCGCGCTCGATCTGAAACGCCCCGAGGTGCGCGCGTTCATCGAGGAGAGCATTCGCGACCTCGGCTTCTCGCGCCAGCAACTCGAGTCGCTGCTGGCGCAGGCCGAGACCAAGCAGGCGATCCTGGATGCGATCAGCCGCCCGGCGGAGCGCGTCGTGCCGTGGTGGGAATATCGCGACCGCTTCCTCACGGAAAAACGGATCCTGCAGGGCACCGACTTCTGGATCGCGCACGGCGAGGCGCTGCGGCGCATTCCTGATCCGAACGTCGCGGCGAGCGTCGTCGGCATCCTCGGAGTCGAGACTTCTTTCGGCCGCATCACCGGCCGCTATCGCGTGATCGACGCGCTCTCGACTCTGGCATTCGACTACCCGCCGCGCAGCCAGTTCTTCCGCGGCGAGCTGCAGCAGTTCCTGCTGCTGTCGCGCGAGGAGTCGGTCGATCCGCGCACCGCGCTCGGTTCCTACGCCGGCGCGATGGGCGCACCGCAGTTCGTATCCTCCAGCTATCGCAACTTCGCGATCGACGGCGATGGCAACGGCAAGCGCGATCTGTGGAACAGCTGGGACGACGTCATCGGCTCGGTGGCGAACTACCTGCTCGTGCACGGCTGGCGCGCAGGCGAGCCGGTCGTCGTGGGCGCGACGTTCGAGGGTAACGACCTCAGCCGCTTCAACACCTCGAAGCTGGAGTTGAACGAGACGGTGCAGTCGCTGCGGGACAAGGGCGTGCGCTTCGAGACCACGCTGCCGGCGGACGCACCCGCGCTGCTGATCGTCGCGGAGGGTAAAGACGGCCCGGTGTACCGCGTCGGCTTCAACAACTTCTACGCGCTCACGCGCTACAACCGCAGCCCGATGTACGCAATGGCCGTACACGACCTCGGCGAAGCCGTCGTGAACTTCATGCGCGATGCGACACGCTAAGGCAGCTCTTCTTCTGGTCTTCCTTGCGGGCTGTTCCACGGCCCCGATCGTGCCGCCGCCGACGCCTGCCCTGCCGCCTCCCGGCGACCTCGCAACGATCCCCGAACCGATCCCGAAGGTAGAGCCGCGCTCCAAGAAGGGCAATCCGCCGTTCTACACCGTGCTTGGCAAGCGCTACTTCGTGATGGACAAAGCCGAGGGTTATTTCGAGCGCGGCGTCGCATCCTGGTACGGACCAGGCTTTCACGCCGCAGCCACATCCAACGGCGAGCGCTACGACATGTACGCGATGACTGCCGCGCACAAGACCTTGCCGCTGCCGGCGTATGTGCAGGTCACGAACCTTCGCAACGGCCGCAGCGTAGTGGTACGCGTCAACGATCGTGGGCCTTTCAAGGACGGCCGGATCATCGATCTCTCCTACACCGCCGCGAGCAGGCTCGGCATGCTCAAGGATGGGACGACCTTCGTCGAAGTACGCGCGTTGACGCCGGAGCAGAAGGCCGCGCCACCCACGCCGCCCCCGGCAGCGGAAGCGCTGTACCTCCAGGCTGGTGCCTTCGCCACCGAAGCCAACGCTTCGGGACTGCGCGAGCAGCTGCGCGCGCAAGGCGTTGAAAAAACCTTCATACGCGAGGACCGCGTCGATGGGCGCACGCTGTACCGCGTGCGGGTCGGCCCGCTCCCCAGCGTCGTCGAATTCGACCGCGTCCTGGCCCGCTTGCGCTCGCTGGGACTGTCCGATGCGCAGCTGGCCGCGGACTAGCCTGCCGCCTGCCATCATCGGCCATCATTCGCCTACATTCTCCACGCCGCGCTCGGTAGAATCCGCGGCGTTCAACCTCGAGCCCCGGAAGACTCATGCATCCACGGATCCTGCTGCTGCTCGCTGCCTGTGCGCTCACCCTGGTCGCCTGCTCTGGTTCGGACTCCTCGACGGTGCAGGGAACACGCAGCGTCGCGGCACCGGTCGCCGGCATCGCACCCGCGGCAACGACCGCACCTGCGCTCAGACCACCGCCGATCCCCGCTGCGCCGCAGGTCAACGCGCGTGGCTATTACCTGATGGACTTCACCAGCGGCCAGGTGCTCGCGGAGATCAACGCGGACCAGCGCCTGGAGCCCGCGAGCCTGACGAAGCTGATGAGCGCGTACGCGGTGTTCCACGCGCTCAAGGACGGCCGCATCAAGATGGATGATCAGGTGCGGGTCAGCGCACACGCGCGCGACCAGGACGGCTCGCGCATGTTCATCGAAGTCGGCACGGTGGTGAGCGTCGAGAACCTGGTCCAGGGCATGATCGTGCAATCCGGCAACGACGCGACCGTCGCGCTCGCGGAGCACGTTGCCGGCAGCGAACCTGTCTTCGTCGACCTGATGAACCAGTACGCGCAGCGGCTCGGGCTCGCGAGCACGCATTTTCAGAACAGCCCGGGCATGCCCTCGCCGGAGCACTACACGACCGCGCGCGACATCGCTGTGCTGTCGGCTGCATTGATTCGCGATTATCCCGAGTACTACAAGTATTACTCGCAGCGCTCATTCACCTGGAACAAGATCACGCAGCCGAATCGCAACGGCCTGCTCGAGCGCGATCCCACCGTCGACGGCCTGAAGACGGGCCACACCGATACGGCCGGCTACTGTCTGGTGTCGTCGGCGAAGCGCGGCGACATGCGCCTGGTTTCCGTCGTGATGGGCTCGCCGAACATCTCGGCACGCGAAGACGCGAGCGCGGCGCTGCTCAACTACGGCTTCAACTTCTATCAATCGCGCAAGCTCTACGACGCGAACGCGACGGTGCTGACGATACCGGTGTGGAAAGGTACGGCCGATACCGTGAAGCTCGGCGTCCCACATGACGTCTACGCCATCGTGCCGCGGGGACAGGACAGCGCGCTCGCCGCTGCTGCCGACGTGCCCGAGCCGCTGTTTGCGCCGCTGGCGCGCAACATCGAAGTCGGCAAGTTGCGCGTGAGCCTGGGCGACAAGACGATCGGCACCTATGCGTTGCATCCCATCGAGGATGTCAGCGAGGCCGGCTTCTTCAGCCGCATGATCGACGACGTGAAACTCTGGATGCACTGACATGGCCGAGCCCTTGCCGATCTGTTATCTCAACGGCGAGTACCAGAAGCTGCGCGACGCGCGCATCTCGCCGCTGGACCGCGCCTTCCTGTTCGGCGACAGCGTCTACGAAGTGCTGCCGGTGTTCGGCGGCCGCATGTTCCGCTTCCGCGAGCATTTCGACCGGCTGGCGCGCAGCCTCAACGAGATCCGCGTGCCTGCGCCGCACACGCATGCTCAGTGGCTCGAGATCCTCGATGACCTGATCCGTCGCAACGGCGGCGGCGACATGTATGTCTACGTGCAGGTCACGCGCGGCATGGAGTACGGCCGCAATCACGCGTTCCCGGAGCCGCCGGTCACCCCCGGCGTGTTTGCGATGGCGTCGCCATTGCCGGTGCTCACCGACGAGCTGCGCGCGAACGGCATGTCTGCAATCACCGTGGAAGATTTTCGCTGGGGTCGCTGCGATATCAAGACCACGGCGCTGCTGGCGAACGTGCTGATGAAGCAGCGCGCCGCCGATGCGGGCGCCCAGGAAGCGATCATCGTGCGCGACGGCGATGTACTCGAGGGTTCCTCGACGAGCATCTTCGTCGTGTCGAAGGGCGCGATCGCAACTCCGCCGAACAGCAGCCGCATCCTGCCGGGCACGACCCGTGACGTCGCGCTGGAGCTTGCCGATGGAGCCATGCAGGTGACCATCAGACGCATCGGAATCGACGAGCTGCGTGGCGCGGATGAAGTGTGGATCTCGGCGGCGACGCGCGACGTGATTCCGGTGACCCGCATCGACGGCCGGCCGGTCGGCACCGGCAAGCCGGGACCGCTGTGGAATCGCATGAACGACTCGTTCAACGCGCTGCGCGAGCGCCTTGCTGGCACGCCGGTGCTATGAGGCTGCGAGGCCTCTTGTTCTCCGCGGCCGAGCCACCACATAGCAGCGCATGACCGAAGCAACGCTGTTCAAGTTTCCCTGCGATTTCCCGCTCAAGGTAATGGGGCGGCGGAGCGACGATTTCCGCAGCATAGTGCTCGGGATCGTGCAGAAGCACGCCGGCGCGATCGATCCCGGTGCCATCGAGGAGCGCCCGAGCCGGGACGGCAACTATCTGAGCCTTACCTGCACGTTCGCGGCGCAGAGCCGCGAGCAGCTGGATGCGCTGTATCAGGAATTGACGTCCTGCGAGCGCGTGCTGGTCGTCCTATAAGGTTGTCGGGCTAAGCCCCGACCTACAAGTCACCTACGACTCGCCGGCTGCAACTCTGATCACGACCTTGCCTTGCGAGCGCCGGCCGTTGAGCACGTCGAGGGCCTCGGCGTAGCGCTCCAGGCCGTCGAGCTCGGTGACATGCGGGCTCAGCTTGCCCGACTCGAACAGCTCGAACAGCGCCTTGAGATTCGCGGCGTGCACCTGCGGCTCGCGCCGCGTGTGCGCGCCCCAGAACACACCGACCAGCGAGCAGCCTTTCAGCAGCGGCAGGTTGAGCGGGATAGCGGGGATCTTGCCGCCGGCGAAGCCGATCACCAGGTAGCGGCCGTTCCACGCCATGCTGCGCACGACTTGCTCGGCGTAGTCCGCGCCGACCGGATCGTAGGCGACATCGATGCCGCGATCGCCGGTGAACTCCATGACCTTCGCCTTGATCGTATCGCGTGTGTAATTGAACACGCCGTCCGCACCATGCCGCTTGGCGAGCTCCAGCTTTTCGTCCGTGCTCGCGGCAGCCAGCACGCGCGCGCCGAGCGCTTTGCCGATCTCCACAGCAGTCAGGCCGACGCCACCCGCGGCGCCGAGCACCAGCAACGTTTCGCCTGCCTTGAGGTTCGCGCGCTGCACGAGTGCGTGATACGTCGTGCCGTAGTTCACGAGAAAGCCCGCGGCAGCGGCCATGCTCATCGATTCCGGCAACGGGATGAGCGCTTCGGCCGAAGCTATGCATTGTTCTGCGAGTCCGCCCTGCCCTGCCATCGCGAGCACGCGGTCACCGGGCTTCACGTTGTGGACGTCGGGCGCCACCTCGGTGACGACACCGGCGGTTTCATTGCCGGGCGTGTACGGCGCTTCGGGCTTGATCTGGTACTTGCCCGCGACCATCAGCGCATCCGGAAACCCGAAGCCGACGGCATGCACGCGCAGGCGCACGTGACCAGGCTTCAGTTGCGGCGGCGGAATCTCCTGCACGCCGAGTTGCGATGGAGGGCCATAACTGCTCAGAACGACAGCGCGCATGCGAGTACCCCGCCGAGGAGATGAAAACTAGACCCAGCGCGCCTCGACTGGCATCCCGAGCGCGCCCAGCAGATGCGGCGCAAGCAACTCGGCGACGTTACGCAGCTCCAGCGAGACGCCGAGCGTGCGCAGATCGGTGACTTCCAGCCCGCGGAAACCGCACGGATTGATGCGGCGAAACGGCTCCAGGTCCATCGCGATATTGAACGCGAGGCCATGATAGCTGCAGCCGCGGCGGATGCGCAGCCCGATGCTGGCGAGCTTGCGGCCCTCGACGTAGATACCGGGCGCATCGCGCCGTCCGACCGCCGTGACGTTCCACGATGCGAGCAACGCGATGATGCCGTTCTCCAGGGCCATCACCAGCTGGCGCACGCCGAGCCCGCGCCGGCGTACATCGACGAGCGGATACACGACGAGCTGGCCGGGACCGTGGTACGTGACCTGACCGCCGCGATCGATCTGCACCAGCGGAATATCGCCGGGCGCGAGCACGTGCTCGCGTGCGGCGTTCATGCCGAGCGTGAACACCGGCGGATGTTCGAGGAACCAAATCTCGTCGGGCGTCTCGGGGCCGCGCTGCTCGGTGAACGCCTGCATCGCGCGCCACGTCGGCTCGTATTCGGCGCGACCCAACCACTTGAGCAGCGGATAACGGATCGCCGACAGCGGATGCTCAGAGACAGCGAGCGACATGAAACTAACCGCTCTTGCGAAGGCCTGCGTTGTTGCGTTCCAGCGCGCGCTCGGCTCGATAGCTGGAGCGCACCAGGGGGCCCGCGACGCATTCGAGGAAACCTTTGGCGAGCGCCCACTCGCGATAACGCTCGAACTCTTCGGGCGTCACCCAACGCTCGACCGCGAGGTGATTCGCCGTGGGCCGCAGATACTGCCCGAGCGTGAGCAGGTCGACACCCGCCGCGCGGATGTCGTCCAACGTCGCGGCGATCTCTTCCTCGGTCTCGCCCAGACCGAGCATCAGGCTGGTCTTCGTCAGCACGTCGGGACGAAATCGCTTCGCATGCGCGAGCACTTGCAGCGTCTGTTCGTATCCTGCGCGCGGATCGCGGACGGGATGCGTCAAGCGCCGCACCGTCTCGACGTTCTGCGCGAAGACATCCAGGCCGCTGCCGACGACCGTCTCGACGTCGGCGAGCACGCCCTGGAAGTCCGGGGTGAGCGCTTCGACTGCGGTTGTCGGATTGAGGCCCTTGATCTCGCGCACGCAGGCCGCGAAGTGACTCGCCCCGCCATCCGGCAGGTCGTCGCGGTTCACCGAGGTGAGCACTACATATTTGAGCCGCATGAGCTGCACCGTGCGTGCACTGTTCCCGGGCTCTTCTGCGTCGAGCCAGCCGCGCGGATTGCCCGTGTCGACGGCACAGAAGCGGCAGGCGCGCGTGCAGACGGCGCCCATGAGCATGAGAGTCGCAGTGCCGGCGTTCCAGCACTCGCCGATGTTCGGGCACTTGGCCTCTTCGCAAACCGTCGCGAGACGATGCTCGCGCACTGTGGCACGAACCGCATCGAACGCTTTGCCTGCAGGCATCGGAGCTCGCAGCCATTGCGGCTTGCGGCCGACCGTCAGCGGCTCGGCTGCAGCAGCGGCTTTGATGCCGTCCTTGATCGCGGTGAAGCCTTGCGGGGTCCGATACTTGTCGCCGCTGCGCGGTTTCGGCTCGGCCGCCGGCACGATGGGAATACCTTTGAACTCGCTCACGGGCGCTATTCTACCCCGAGCCCCAAAAAGCGAAGCCCGGCGTTCAGCCGGGCTTCGTGCGTGAGCTTGGATCCGCGGAGGATCACGCCTGCAGCGTGCGAATCTCCCACAGCTCGGCCAGGTTATGCCACTTCGATTCGGCCTTCACGGTCTTGAACGCCTGGCGGGCGAGATCCTTCTGGTTCTTGCGCAGGTAGGCGATGCCGAGGCTGATCTGCGCCTCGTCGACGTCCGTCACGCCGTTCTTGGCAAGGCCTTTCTTCAGGGCGTCGATCGCCTCGTCGAACATGCCATAGCTGAGATACGCCTGGCCCAGTGCCACGTACGCCTGACCCTGCGTGGCCTTCTCGGCTTCCTTCGCCAGCTGAGCCAGCGACGCCTTGTCGGTGGTCGCGGACTTCTTGGCGCCGGCGAGCAGGCGGTCGTAGCGGCCCTGCTTGGTCTTGTCGTCGCTCTTCAGCGTGCCGTTCTGCACGCCCTTCTCCATGACGGCCTGCGCTTCGCCGGGGACGCCGGCGTCGATGGCGAGCTGCGCCGTCTCCATATAGTCGTCATCCTGCTTCAGCGTGCCGACTTCGTTCATCAGCCGGTAGAAGCCGAGCGTGACGCGGTCGCTGGTGTCCCTGCGGCGATAGATGTCGAGCAGGTTCTCCCAGTACTCGGTCTTCGGGTAGTAGCGCACGAGCTTCTTCAGCGCGTCCGCGATGCCGTCCTTGTTGTCGAGCTTGAATTGCGAGCTCAGCACGATCTGCAGCCAGTTCTCGGTCGGCGTGCGGCCGCCCTTCTCTGCTGCGGTGACCACGGCCATCATGGTCGTGGCGGCGTTCTTGTAGTCGTTCAGCACGTAGTACGACTGACCGACCAGCACCGAGATGCCTTCGTCGCCCGGATGCTTGTCGAGATACTTCTTGCCCCACTCGACTGCCTTCTTGTAGTCCTTGTTCTGGAAGTGCAGCTGCGCGACCGTCTTGGTGCGCTCGTCGACCTGGTCAGCAGGCATGAAGCCGCTGTTCAGCATGCGCTCGAACACCGGCGTCGCTTCGGAGAACTTCTTCTGCTGGACCAGCACGTAGCTCAGGAATTCGTCGATCTGGTAGGCCTCGAACGGCGTCTTCTTCTCCGACGCCTGGGCCTGCTTGATGGCGGCGAGCGCAGCGTCCCACTGCTTGTTCTTCATCGCCTCCTGCGCCTTCTTCAACGGCTCGGCGACCGCCTTGGTCGTCACCTTGCCGGCCGGCTCTGCAGCCTGCGCAGTCGTTGCGGACAACAGGCCGGCTGCCGACACGGTGCCCATGGCAAGCGTCAGCGCCAGCGCGATACTTCTTGCTCGAGTCATGATGATTCCTGCTACAAACCACACAAGCGTTGAAACTGGCCACTCACGCTCATTGTTCAACTCGGAGCTCAACTCACGCTGAACAATGGGCTCATTACTGCAGAGCAGAGCTGAGCGTAGGCGGCACGTTCCTACATGCCGTCAGCATATCAGCCTGCCGATCAGACGATCACCCGCCGGGCTTCATTCCATGAATTGTTCGTTGCCGACGAAGCCGATGCGCTGCATGTTGTTGCGCTGGGCGAGCGCCAACACCTTGGCGACGGTGTCGTAGGGCGCACGACGGTTGGGTCGCACGTGCACCTCGGGCTGGGGATTCTTGGCAGCCTCGACGCGGAAGTAGCCTTCCAGCGCGTTGAGCTGCACCGGCGTGCCGTTCCAGATCACAGTGCCGTCCCAGTCGACCTCCAACTGGATCGGCTCGATCACGACGTCCGGCGGGGGCTGGTTTTTCGACTGCGGCATGTCGAGCTTCACCGCGTGGGTCATCACGGGCAGGGTGATGATGAACATGATCAGGAGCACCAGCATGACGTCGATCAACGGCGTCGTGTTGATATCCATCATGGGTTCGTCGTCACCGCCGCCGCCAACGCTCATCGCCATAGCGAATTCACCCCTACCAACTAGTACTGACTGCCCGTCGGACCGGGCTCTGTGATGAAGCCGACTTTCTGGATGCCGGCGCGCTGCGCCGTGAGGATCACGCGCCCGACGAACTCGTAGCGCGTCGCTTCATCGGCACGCACGTGCACTTCGGGCTGCGGCTTCTGAACCGCAGCGCTCTTCAGGCGTTCGAGCAGCGCGTTCGTGTCCGGGACCAGCGTCAGGTTCCAGAAGATCTGCCCGTCCCGATTGACCGAGATGTTCACGTTCTCGGGCTTGGTCTGGGTCGCGAGGTTGCGAACCTTCGGCAGATCGAGCGGCACCGTGTGCGTGATGACCGGAATCGTGATCATGAAGACGATCAGCAGCACCAACATGACGTCGACGAGCGGCGTCGTGTTGATCTCGGACATCGCCCGCTCGTCTTCCTCGGCGGGCGGCGCATTCATGGCTGCATACGAAGACATTAGCGGCTCCGGTCAGCAGGCCAGTTACTTGCGAACTGCCGCGCCTGCGGCCGGACGCGCTGCAGCCGGCGCACCGCTGTCGACCCGCGCACCGCTCACGAGATACGAGTGCAGGTCGGCCGCGAAGTAGCGCAGCTTCTCGATAATGTCCTTATTGCGGCGCAACAGCCAGTTGTAACCCATCACGGCCGGCACAGCGACGAACAGACCGATGGCAGTCATGATCAGCGCTTCGCCGATCGGGCCCGCGGTCTTGTCGAGGCTCGCCTGGCCGGCGAGGCTGATCGCGATCAGCGCGTTGTAGATGCCCCAGACCGTGCCGAACAGTCCGATGAACGGAGCCGTCGAGCCGGTCGTCGCGAGCACAGCCATGCCACCCTGCAGACGATTCGAGATGCTGTCGACCGAGCGGTGCAGCGACACGGTGATCCACTCGTGCAGCGGGATCTGGTCGGTGAGCCGACCCTCGTGATGCTGGGCGGCGCGGATACCGTCCTCGGCAATCATCTTGAAGGCGTTGTCCTTGCCGGTCAGCTTGGCGATGCCGTCGCGCAGGTTACCCGCGGTCCAGAAGCCCTTCTCCACTTCCCTGTACGCCTTGCGGATGCGTCGCTGGTCCCACAGCTTGGTCAGCATGACGTACCAGGAGGCGAAGGACATGATGACCAGGACCGCGAAGGTGGACTTCGCCACCACACCGCCCTGGGCTAGCATCTGCTGGATGCCAAACGGGTTTTCTGCGACTACTTGGGTTGGTTCGGCCATGGGAGCGCAATCCTCTACTGTTAAAGCTATGACCTGAGTCGGGGGATCGAGTTCGGACTTCCCTTCGGGGGGTCAGTCCGTCAGTTTGAATGTGACGGCGAACTGCCCCCACATCGGCACCGCT
>DATNFA010000107.1:0-45318 GCA_035606615.1 Steroidobacteraceae bacterium | reverse complement strand
GCCCTGCACCTCGGTCACCGTGATGCCCTGCACGCCGATGTCCGCGACGGCCTGGCGGACGTCATCGAGCTTGAACGGCTTGATGATCGCGGTGATCAGCTTCATCGCGGCTTCCGAAATGCATCTTCTATGCCACGAAGTCGCGCGATCAAAACGGTGCCGGGGTCGCGCGTTCCGCTGCTCCGGCGCACTGCCATGGTGCGGCGTTTCGGCGCACTTGCCTCAACGAGGGGCAGCTGCCTACATTCCCGGCCCATGGACGCACGTTTCATCGACGATCTGGCGCGGCGCCTCGCCGCCGCCGTGCCCCCGGGCCTGAGCGCGCTGCGCCGCGACCTGGAGGACAACTTCAAGGCAGTGCTGCAGTCGGGGCTGGCGCGCCTCGACCTGGTCTCGCGGCAGGAGTTCGACGTACAAGCGGCCGTCCTGCGCCGCACGCGCGAGAAGCTCGAAGCGCTGCAAGCGCGCCTCGCAACGCTGGAAAACGGCCAGAAAAGCCCACCCGCCCAATCGCAGTAGCGTGCCACGCTAGCTGGATGGCGATTGCTACGGTCCTGAGCCGTGCGCAGCACGGCATGGACGCGCCACTCGTGCGCGTCGAAGTGCATCTCGGCAACGGGCTGCCGCGCTTCACGATCGTCGGCTTGGCCGAAGCCGTCGTGAAAGAGAGCAAGGACCGCGTCCGCGCCGCGATCGTCAACAGCAACCTGCAGATGCCGAACGGCCGCATTACGGTCAACTTGTCGCCGGCGGATTTGCGCAAGGAAGGCGTGCGCTTCGACTTGCCGATCGCGCTCGGCATCCTGATCGCGTCCGATCAAGTCGTGCAGCAGCCGTTCGAGAGCTGCGAGTTGTATGGCGAATTGTCGCTCGGTGGCGAGATCAGGCCGGTCCGCGGCGCACTGCTCGCCGCAACCGCGGCTGCACGCGCTGGACATCGGATGATCGTGCCGCCGGGCAACGTTGCGGAGACGCTGTTGGTGTCGGGCTGTCGCGTCGCAGTCGCGCAGCAGCTGCTCGATGTCGTTGCGCATGCGGCTGGGTCGAGCTTGCTGACCTTCGCCGAGGGCGCGGCGCCAGCTGTCGTGCCCGCTCACTCCCCCGACTTGAGCGAAGTGCGCGGCCAGATGCAGGCGAAGCGCGCGCTGGAAGTTGCAGCGGCTGGCGAGCACAGCATCGTGCTCATCGGACCGCCCGGCACAGGCAAGAGCATGCTGGCGCAACGCTTGCCGGGCTTGTTGCCGGCGATGAGCGAAGGGGATGCGCTGGAAGTTGCGGCGATTCGCAGCGTTGCGGGCCTGCCGCTCAAGTCCGCGCAATGGCGCGTGCGGCCGTTTCGCAGTCCGCATCACACGACGTCCGCGGTTGCTCTGGTCGGTGGCGGGCCGGGTCCGCGTCCAGGCGAGGTTTCGCTTGCGCACCACGGCGTGCTGTTTCTCGACGAGCTGCCGGAGTTCGACCGCGGCGTGCTCGAAGTGCTGCGCGAGCCGCTCGAGAGCGGCTGCGTCACGATCTCGCGCGCGGCACGACAGGCCGAGTTCCCGGCGGCGTTTCAGCTGATCGCTGCGATGAATCCGTGTCCGTGCGGCTATCTCGGCGACGAGCAGGGGCGTTGTCGTTGCACCGCCGAGCAAGTGCAGCGCTATCGAACGCGACTGTCAGGACCGTTGCTCGATCGGCTCGATCTGCACGTCGAAGTGCCGCGCGTGCCGATGGAAGTGCTGGCGCTCGCATCGACTTCGGCCGAGATGAGCGCGGTGGTCGGAGCGCGCGTACGGCGGGCACACGAGCAGCAGATCTCCCGCCAGGGCACTCTCAACTCGCGGCTCGACAACAAAGCCGTCGAGCGCTTCTGCGTGACGACGCGTGAAGCGATCACGTTGCTGAATCGCGCGACCGAGGCGCTCGGCCTGTCGGCGCGGGCGTATCACCGCATCTTGAAAGTGGCGAGGACGATCGCGGATCTGGCACAGACGGAGACGATCGACGTCCGGCAGGTGGGGGAGGCGCTGGCGCTGCGGGTGCTCGATAGGAAGATGTCAGGCTAAAGTCTGACTACTTCTTCGCTGCGCTGACCATGTAGTCGACGGCGTTGATGATCGACTTGTCGGAAAGTTGGGTCGCGCCGCCCTTCGGGGGCATGAAGCCGGCTGAGCCCTGGAAACCTTCGAGCGCATGTTTGTGCAATGTGTCGGCGCCTTTCGCGATGCGCGGGCCCCACGCTGCGGCATCGCCGAACTTCGGCGCGCCCGCCACTCCGGCGCCGTGACACGCCGTGCAGGCCTGGTTGAAAACCTCTTCGCCGCCGAGATCCTGTTGCGCGCTGGCAGCCGGCTTCGCTGGCGTCAACGCCGAGTTGTCCTGGCCGGCGACAGCGATTTTGGCGATCGGCCGGATGCGCTCGGTGATCGCGCGGCGCATCTCCTCGCTGGCCTGCACCTCCGCGACCTGCGTGTCCTTGGCGACGATGCGTGCGAGCACGTACAGCACGACTGCGATGCCGATCAGGATGCCCAGGACGAGCATGAACGTGTCGAAGAATTTCTTATCGTGCGCGACGGTCACAAGCGGCTCCGCGGGTCATCGAAGGTCGAAAACGAGGCGCGCAAGTATAGGGGCAAAGCTGCTAAATTACCGCCCCCCGCAACCACGCGCCCGTAGCTCAGCTGGATAGAGTGTCGGCCTCCGAAGCCGAAGGTCGCCAGTTCGAATCTGGCCGGGCGCGCCAACTTCCATGTCCGAGCACACACTCGAGCAGACTCTCGCCGGCCGCACCATTGCCGTCCCGGAAACGCGCGAGCTGGATGTCTTTGCCGCGATGCTGGAGCGGCGCGGTGCAACCGTGCTGCGCTGTCCGCTGGTCGCGATTCTCGATGCGCCGGACCCTGTGCCCGTGCTCGATTGGATCGGCTGGTTCGCGAGCGGCGCGTGCGACGACCTGATCCTGCTCACCGGCGAAGGTTTGCGCCGACTCCTCGCGTGCATCGACAAGAACGAGCCGGCACTGCGCGCGGACTTCGTCGCGCAGCTCGCTCGAGTTCGCAAGATCACTCGCGGCCCGAAGCCGGCCCGCGCGTTGCGCGAGCTCGGACTGAAGTCCGACATTGCGGCCGAGTCGCCGACCACTGCCGGCGTCATCGCGTCGCTTGCGGCAGAGCCGCTCGCCGCTCGTAACGTCGGCGTGCAACTCTACGGCACCGAACCGAACGCGCCGCTCGTCGACTTTCTGCAAGGCGCTGGCGCGCGTGTCCGCACAGTCGCACCTTATATCTATGCGACGAAGAGCGACGACGGCGCTGTGAGTGCGTTGCTCGATCGCATGCTGCGCGGCGAGGTGGACGCGATCGCATTCACGAGCGGCGCGCAGGTCGAGCGCTTGTTCGCAATCGCGCCGGCGCCGCAAGTGCAAGCGGCGCTCGCGCGCACGCGAGTCGCTGCCGTCGGGCCCATCGTTGCCGATGCGCTCGCGCGACACTCGGTGCACGTCGCGTCGATGCCGCAGGATTCGTTCTTCATGAAACCGCTGACGAGCGCGCTCGAAGCAGCGTTCGGCGCGCGCGACGCGCGCGACGCGGGGCGTTGAGCGCCGAGTGTTGGCTGTGTGCTACGAGACCTCTTGACCGCCGCGGAGGTGTTCACGTAAAACACTTCGCGAAGTATACAGCGCTGGTTTTTGCCTAGTTTTGCAGAGCGCACCGCACATGAAAGGTGCGTGCCTGCGTGGCGGAAATTCAGACGCCGGCCTACAAAGGTCCTTCCGTGCGCGGCAGTGTCGCGCGGAAAAAACATGTCGATGGAATGATGCAGAGGGGGTTGTTCGTGAAGCGTGTCGTGCACGCTGTCGCGGTTGAGACGACAACGCATCCGGTTGTCCGGCGCCACGTAAAGAACAACATGGTGCCGGCGCTGCTCTCTTCGCATTGCTGTCCCGATGGCAAACCGTTGCACGAGTTGCACGAGCAGCTCGCTGAACGAATCTCGTTCGCCGCAGCACTCAGGATTAGTCGCGGCGCGCGCCAGCGCGTCGAGTCGTATTGCAAAACAGAACTTATGGATACAGGCCCGCATACCGCCGGCCTAGGGGGTCATTGTGAACATCAAGCGCGCATTGCTCATGTCCGGCGCCTGCGGGATTCTCGCCACTGCGGTCACCACCGCGCTGGCGCAGGATACTAGCGAGGTCGCCGAAGTCGTCATCGTCACCGGTTCGTACATCCGCGGCACGGCCGAGGATGCTGCGCTGCCGGTCGATGTCATCTCCTCGGACGAGCTCGAAAAGATCGGCTCGCCCACGACACTCGATCTGATCAAGTCGTTGACGATCAGCAACGGCGTGCTCGGCGACACCAATCAATTCGACGTGCGCGCACAGGGCAACGAGGGCGCAGGCTCGATCAACCTGCGCGGCCTGGGCCGCGAGCGCACACTGGTGTTGCTGAACGGCCGGCGCCTGGTGAAGAACCCGTTCACCGACGCGGTCGATACCAACATAATTCCGACCTCCGCCATCGGCCGTATCGAAGTGCTGAAGGACGGCGCAGCCGCCACCTACGGCTCCGACGCGATCGCCGGCGTGGTGAACTTCATCACCAAGGAAAACCTGGACGGCCTGGAGATCGGCGGCGACTTCAAGCAGATCGACGGCTCGGACGGCGACTACACCGCGAACCTGTCGTGGGGCTGGCGCTCCGATCGGGCGAGCCTGCTGGTGTCCGGCGGCTATCAGCATCGTTCGGAACTGAAGGTGCTGGAGCGCGATTGGGCGTTCCCGGCGTTTGCCGACAGCCCGCAAGGCGGCTGGTCAGGTGGCGGCAACCCGTCCGGCTTCATCCTGCGCTCGAGCGTGGTCCCGCCGAGCGCGACGAATCCGCTCGGCTCGCCTGGCACGATGCGCGACGCGCAATGCGCGGCGCTCGGCGGTGTCCCCACCGGTGGCGTGCAGACCTCTCCCGGCGTGTTCTCCTTCCCGGCGTGCAACTGGCAGTTCACGCCCTATGACAACCTCACCGAAAAGGAAGACCGCTACCAGGTCTTCACCAGCTTCAACGTGGACATCGGTGAGAGCACCAGCTTCCACATCGAAGGCCTGTACGCGAAGACGGAGGTTCCGGAATACAAGACCTCTCCGTCGTACCTGGCGCTGCAATCGCCGGTCGCGACGCCTGGCGTCTTCCTGGTGCCGAACGCGAATCCCGGCGTTCAGGATTTCATCGCGCACAATCCGACCGTGACGACCTTCCAGGGCGTGACGGGCCCTTCCGCAGTCCTGATGGACCGGGGCATCGCACTCGCAGCCGCGACCTTCCGTCCGTACGCGCTGGGCGGCAATCCCGCGTTCGGTTTCAGTGCCTCGGAAGGCACACGCGAGTACGAGGCCTTCCGCGTGTCGGCCGGCCTGTCGGGCGACATCACCGACAACCTTTCCTGGGACTTCGCCGTGACCTACATGGAAGAGGAAGCTTTCCGCAGCGGCCGCGACACGCTCGTGGATCGTCTGCAGGCCGCTTTGAACGGCTTCGGCGGGCCGAACTGCACCGGCGCGACGGCCGGAGCCAACGGTTGCATGTGGTTCAATCCGTTCTCGAGCGCCGTGGCACGCAACGCGATTACCGGTGCGACCAATCCTGCGTTCACCACGCCCGTCGGCGACAACCTCAATCCCGATCTCATCAATTGGTTCTTCCACGACGGGTTCACGCGGACGACCAACGACATCACCGTCGTCGACGCCGTGCTGACCGGCCGGACCGGTTGGACGCTCGGCGGCGGCGACGTGGCCTGGGCATTCGGCGCGCAGTATCGCGAGACCAACCGCAAGAACGAGCTGGATGACTTTACCAATCTCGACATCACGCCTTGTCCGTCGGCAGTCACAGGTGGAGCGGCGGCATGTGCGGGACGTCCGGCAACGGGACCGTACGTGTTCCTGGGCGGCGCCTTCGAAAGCGATCTCAGCCAGGACGTCTATGCGACGTTCGGCGAGTTGCGGCTGCCGTGGGCGGACAACTTCGAAATGCAGCTGGCGGCGCGTTACGAGGACTACGGCGGCCGGGTCGGCGACACCTTCGATCCGAAGTTGTCAGTGCGCTGGCAGGTGTTCGACGCCCTGGCGCTGCGCGGCTCGGTCGGCACCACGTTCCGCGGGCCGCCGGAGGACCAGATTGCTCCGGGCAGCATTACGAGCCTGCAGAACATTGCCGGCTCGTTCCGCGCGGTCGACATCTTCAACAACCCGGACCTGGAGCCGGAGAGCGCCACGACATTCAACGTCGGCATGATCACGCAGATCGGCGGCTTCAGCGGGTCGTTGGATTACTGGAACTTCGACTTCGACAATCCGATCGTGGTCGAGCCGGTCGGCGGCATCGTGAACGCGATCTTCCCGACCGGCCAGCCGAACAACTGCGGCAATCCGGCTGTTGCCGGGGTCCAGGCTCGCTTCACCTTTGCCAACGGCGTGTGCAGCACGACCAATATCCAGCGCGTGCGGGTCAATCGCGTCAACGGCGCGCCGGTCAAGACGGACGGCCTCGACCTCGGCTTGCAGTACGAGTTCGACGCGCTCGGTGGCTCGCTGGGCTTCGGCGTGAACGCGACGTACATCCTGAGCTATGACGTCGATGCGACGGTCGTCGAAGGCGTGACGGTGGCGCCGGCGTTCGAGGCCGTGGGCTTCCTGAACTACCAGACGACGGCGATCCCGCTGCCGGAGTGGAAAGGCAACGCGTACGTCGAGTGGGCGGCGGGCAGGCACAACCTGCGCTTTACGACCAACTACATCGACGGCTACACGGATCAGCGCACGCTGGCTCCGAACCCGACTCTCGGCAAGAACATCGACGAGTTCATCACTTACGACCTGAACTATCGCGTCGAGCTGCCGTGGGATATGCGCATGGTCGCGTCGGTCGAGAACCTGACGGACGAAGATCCGCCATTCGTCCGATTGGAGCTCGCCTATGATCCGTTCACCGCGAGCGCATTCGGCCGCATCTACAAGCTGGGATTGACCAAGCGCTTCGGCGCCGAGTAAAAGGTAGGACGTCAGGGGGATGTTGACCGTTATGGGGCGGCTCGCAAGAGCCGCCCTTTTTATTTCCAGGGCTCTATTCGGGCAGCGTCCACCCCTGCTCCCAGGGCGGCTCCGGTCCGAACGTGGTTGCCAGGAAATCCACGAAGCTGCGAACTTTCGGCATCAGGTTGCGCCGCTCGGGATAGACGGCATGGACGGCCAGCTCCTGCGGCTTGAATTTACATAGCACCGGCTTGAGCGTGCCGCTGCGCAGCTGCTCAGCCAGGTAAAAAGTCGGCAGTAGCACGATGCCGCCGCCCGCCAGGGCGGCCGCGCGATTCACCAAGCCGTTGTTCGACTGGATGGACCCGTTGATCGGCACGGTGTGCAGCTCGCCATCGGGGCCGAGCAGCCGCCATTCGCGCGGCGCGCTGACCAGCGAGTACAAAATGCAGCTGTGCTCGAGCAGGTCTTCCGGCCGTTCCGGCTCGCCGCGCTGTGCAAGGTACGCCGGCGAAGCGCACAGCACCTGCCGGCACGGCGCAATCTTGCGGGCGATCAGGTTCGAGTCCTGCAGCCGGCCGATCCGCACCGCGACGTCGAAGCCTTCTTCGACCAGGTCGACCTGGCGGTCGTCCAGGCTCAACTCCAGCGTCACGCCGGGGAAGCGAGCCAGGAAGCCCTGCAGCACCGGCCCCAATTGCAGGATGCTGAAGCTCATCGGCGCGGACACGCGCAGCAGGCCGCGCGGCTCGGTCTGAAACCGCGCAACTTCCAACTCTGCGTTCTCGATCTCCGCCAGCGCGCGCACGCTGCGGCCGTACAGCTCCGATCCCGCCTCGGTCAGGCTGAGCCGCCGCGTCGTGCGGTTGAGCAGCCGGGCACCGAGCTTTTCCTCCAGACGCGTGACCGCCTTGCTCACCACCGGCTGCGACATGTCGAGCGCCTCGGCGGCCGCCGTAAAGCTCGCCAGCTCCACGACTTTTACGAAGATCGCGATGTCCGTGAGGTTCTGCATCGGAATAAATCTCATGCCGCGCGCCCCGATGATCCCCGGGGCCGACCTGCCTACCGTAGCACCCAGTTCTTAACCGAGGTGCTCATCATGCAAATCCAGGATACCCGCCAGGCGCGCGACTACTTCGCGCAGAAGCTGGCTTTCGTCACCGGTCCGTTCGAGCTGGACGGCCAGATCAAGCGCAACGAGCCGATCACGATCGTCGACGTGCGGCTGCCGAGCGACTATCGCGCCGGCCACATTCCGGGCGCGATCAACCTGCCCCAGGGCAAGTGGCACACGCTTGCCGGGCTGTCGAAGGATCGCACCGCGGTCATCTACTGCTATAGCCAGACCTGCAAACTCGCCGCCGCGGCCGCCGTCGAATTCGCCTCGGCCGGGATCGCAGTCGTGGAAATGGAAGGCGGCTTCGAAGCCTGGCAGAACAGCAATCTGCCGGTCGAGAAGTGAGGAGCGCCGCCATGAAAACTCCTGCAATTGTCGGCGACACGCTGCTGCGCGTCGCTCTCGGCATCATGTTCATCGCGCACAGCGTGGTGCTGAAGTACCTCACCTTCACGCTGGCGGGCACGGCGCAGTACTTCGCGTCTATAGGACTCCCGGCGTTTCTCGCCTACGTGGTGTTCGCAGTCGAAGCTGTCGGCGGCGTCCTGCTGGTATTGGGCATCGCGACGCGTTGGGTCGCGCTCGCACTGATTCCGGTGCTGCTCGGCGCAATGTGGGTGCACCTCGGCAACGGCTGGGTGTTCAGCGCGCCGAATGGCGGCTGGGAGTATCCACTGTTCCTGGTGGTGATCAGCGCGGTCGTCGCGCTGCAGGCTACGGTTCCAGCCGCTCGCCCTCTGGCGGCGGGAACTGACCGCACACTTCGCGCAGCCAGTCGCGGAAGCGAATGACCTTCGGCAGCTCGAAGTGGTGGGGCGGCGCCACGAAGTAGTACGAGTTTCGCTGACGCACGCTCTGGTTCGAGGGCCGCACCAGGCGGCCCGCTGCCAGGTCTCCAGCAACCAGCGACCAGCGTGCGAGCACCAGTCCATGACCCTGCTCGGCAGCCGACAGCACGGAAGCTGAATCGTCGATCACGGGCCCGCGCTCGCTGCGGGTCGTGTCGCCCCCGACGCGTCGCAGCCAGTCGTTCCACGGCTCGCTCGCACTGTGGAGCCGCGGATACTTGTTGAGGTCGAGCAGCGTCTCGATCGGCCCGACCTTCGCGAGCAGCGCCGGGCTCGTCACCGGGAACACCCAGTCGTCGAGCATCTTCTCGGCTTGGAGCTGCGGCCAGTCGCCGGTCCCGTAACGGACGGCTGCGTGGAAATCGGTCTGCATGAAGTCGACCAGCTCGCGGCTGGCGTTGAAGCGCAGATCGACTTCCGGATGCTTCTGGTAGAAGTCGCCGAGCCGCGGCAGCAGCCACTTCTGCAGGAACGAGCCGAGCAGGCTGATGTTCAGGAGGCCGCTGCTGCGATCGTGCCGCAGCTGCTCGACCGCACGAGTCAACTCGCCCATGCCTCGCTGGATGCCGGGCAGCAGCCGCGCACCTTGCGGCGTCAGGCGCACCGAGCGGCTGTGCCGCACGAACAGCGGCGTCTCCAGAAACTCTTCGAGCGATTTGATGTGCGAGCTGACCGCGGCGGTCGTGACATTGAGCGAGTGCGCGGCACCCGTGAAACTCAAATGGGCAGCCACTGCCTCAAACGCGCGTAGCGCATTCAACGGCAGTTTGGTGGCTTCCGTCATCGCGGGTATTGTTCAGTATTTATTGAGCGGGCGGACATAAAATCCTGTGCCGGCGCCAAACGTATATCGATTGATTTAACGATGCAAGCTAACATCCGCGCATGACGATCCGGATCAAGCCGGCGACCCCGGCCGACGCTCCCATCATCCTGCAGTTGATTCGCGAGCTCGCCGAGTTCGAGCGACTGCTGGATGAAGTCCAGGCGACCGAGGAACAGCTCCGGGAGCAGTTGTTCGGCTTGCGGCCCGGCGCCGAGGTCGTGATCGCGCGCATGGGCGACGAGGTCGCCGGCTTCGCGCTGTTCTTCCACAACTTCTCGACCTTTCTGGCGAAGCCCGGGATCTACCTGGAGGATCTGTACGTGCGGCAGAAGTTTCGCGGCCAGGGTTGCGGCGAAGCGTTGCTGCGGCACCTCGCGCGCCTGGCGCTGGAGCGCGGCTGCGGCCGGCTGGAGTGGTCGGTGCTCGACTGGAACGTGCGCGCTATCGATTTCTACAAGAGCCTCGGCGCCGTGCCGATGGATCAGTGGACCGTGCATCGCCTGAGCGGCGACGCGCTCGTGAAGCTCGGTGGCAGCGCCAATGATTGATCCCGCGTCGCTGGCCCTGTTCATGACCGCGACGCTGGCGCTCAATCTCGCGCCTGGCCCCGACATGCTCTACATCTCGACTCGCAGCCTCACGCAAGGCCGCCGCGCCGGTGTCATCTCCGCGCTCGGTATCGCAGCCGGCTCCGTCGTCCACACCGTCGCGATCGCATCGGGACTGGCCGCGCTGCTGCGCGCGCTGCCGCTCGCTTACGACATCGTCCGGTTGGCCGGCGCGGCGTATCTCATCTGGCTCGGCGTGCAGGCACTGCGCAGTAAAGCGGGGCCGGTGTCCGGCAAGCCGCTCGGTCGCGCGAGCGAATGGGCGATCTTCCGCCAGGGCGCGGTCACCAACATTCTCAATCCAAAAGTGGCGTTGTTCTTTCTGGCGTTCCTGCCGCAGTTCGTCGATCCGCAGCGCGGCTCGGTGGCGCTGCAGATCGTCCTGCTCGGTTGCTTGTTCAACTGCTCGGGGACGATCGTGAATATCGGCGTAGCGTATCTGGCGGCGTCAGCGGGGCGGTGGTTGGGCACGCACGGGCCGTTCGAGAAGATTTTTCGCTGGGTGACGGCGAGCGTGTTTGTAGGGTTGGGGTTGAGGTTGGCGTTGGGGGATAGGAAATAGGAGTCAGGCTTTAGCCTGACAGTGCTCCTTCCAGATCCTCCATCAGATCCTCGACACTCTCCAACCCCACCGACACTCTCAACAGACTCTCCGGCGTCACCGACTGCGGCCCTTCGATCGACTTGCGATGCTCGATCAGCGACTCCACCCCGCCAAGACTCGTCGCGCGCGTAAACAACTTCAGGCGTGCAGCAACTGCAAACGCTTCATCCCGTCCACCGCGCACACAGAACGACAACATCGCGCCGAAGCCGCTCATCTGCTTGCGGGCGAGCGCATGCCCGGGATGCGATTCCAGACCCGGATAGAACACGCGCTCCACGCCGCGATGGCGCTGCAGGAAATGCGCGAGCCGCTCGGCGGTCTGCGTCTGCGCGCGCACGCGGCACGATAGCGTCGTCAGGCTGCGGCGAAGCAACCAGCAATCGAAGGGCGAGGGCACGTTGCCCGCCGTGGACTGGTAGTCGCGCAGCTGATCCGACAGTCCGCCGCGATCGCGCGCGATCACGGCGCCGCCCATCACGTCGCTGTGCCCGCCGAAGTACTTGGTGCTCGAATGCATCACCAGGTCGGCGCCCAGCTCCAACGGCTTCTGCCACACCGGAGTCGCGAATGTGTTGTCGACGCAGACCGTCGCGCCGCGGCCATGCGCGAGCTCGGCGATCGTCTCGATGTCGCTGAGGTTGAGCATCGGATTGGAAGGCGTCTCGAGCCATACCAGCCGCGTCTTGTCCGTGAGCGCGGTCCGCAAGGCTTCGATTCTGGTCATGTCGACGAACGTGTAGCTCACGCCCATCGGGCCGACGATGTCGCGCAGCTGCTTGGCCGTGCCGTGATAACTCTCGATCGGCGCGATCACATGCTCGCCGGGACGCAGCAGGCTGAACACTGCAAGCGAGGCCGCCGAGCCCGAGCCATAGGCAGTCGCGTCGGCCCCACCTTCGAGCGCTGCGAGGCATTGCTCGAGCGCTCGACGACCGGGATTGTCGGGGCGGATGTAGTCATAGCCGCGCGAAAATTCGCCGTCCACATCGCGCTCGTACGTGGTGCTCAGATGCACGGCCGGCGCGACTTCGCCGGTCGCTGCCTCGATGTCGCGACCCACGCGCACCGCTATCGTCTCGATCTTCACGTTGCTCTCCCGCCTTCGCCCCGCGTCGGCGGCCAGTGTAACCTGCGTGCGCGGCGTGGAGGACTGACCCATGAGTCGAAGTCGAAGCCGGCCACCGGCCGATTGCGAGTCGGACCGGGCCTTGAGCTTTCACCGCAGCGAGTGGCGCATCCAGCGCATCGGCTGGGTTCTGGGCGCGCTATTCCTCGCTTTAGCGGTCGGCGGCCTGTTCGGTAACGGGCCGCTCAGTCGCGCTCACGAAAGCAACGCGGCCGGCCGCGTCGACTACGAACGCTACACACGGTACGGGTTGTCGACGGATCTCGTCGTCAAGCCCGCTGCCAGCGCGCACGGCGTCAATCGCGTCGCAATCAGCCGAGACTATCTCGAAGCGTTGCGCGTCGAGCACATCACTCCCGAGCCCACCGCGGTACGCATGACCGGCGCCAGCATCGTTTATGAGTTCGCCAGCGCGGCGCCCGGCGCATCGATCTCGTTTCAGATCCATCCGCAGCGGCTGTGGCGTCATCGTGCCACGGTGATTATCGACGGTGGCGCGCCGCTCCAGATCTCGCAGTTCACCTATCCATGACCGCAATCGAGGAGTCGTCACGATGGAATCAGTCATCCGCCCGGCGCTCGTGTACCTCTTCGTGCTCGCGCTGTTGCGCCTCACCGGCAAGCGCACGCTCGCGCAGATCACGACGTTCGATTTCGTGCTGCTGCTGATCATCAGCGAGGCCACCCAGCAGGCGTTGATCGGCGAGGACAACTCGATGATCAACTGCGCAATCGTCGTCTCCACGCTGGTCGGGCTGAACATCCTGATGTCGTTGTTGAAGCAGCGCTCAGCGTGGTTCGACCGGCTGCTCGACGACATCCCGCTGGTCATCGTCGCCGACGGCAAGCCGCTCAAGGACCGCATGTACAAGGCGCGCGTCGACGAGGACGACGTGCTGGACGCCGCGCGCGAGAATCACGGGCTCGAGAGAATGGACCAGATCCGTCACGCGATCCTGGAGCGCGACGGCCAGATCTCGATCATCCCGCGGTGAGTGAGCGCCCGCTAAAGAAGCCCTCCGTCCTTTAGGGACGGAGGGCAACGGGGGCATGTCGAAGCTCTTCGACAGGCGCGGTGCTCTCCCGCGCCGCTTCGATGGCAGGCGGCAGGAGCTTGTAGATAGCCGGCGTGACGATGCGGGCGATGAACGTCGAAGACAGCAGCCCGCCGATGATCACCCACGCGAGCGGCGAGTACATCGCAGAGTTCTGCAGCGCCAGCGGCAGCAAGCCGCCGATCGCAGTAGCGCTCGTCAGCAGGATCGGCAGGAAACGCACTTCACCTGCGCGCTCGATTGCTTCGTCCAACGGCACACCGTCGGCACGCAGCCGATTGGTGAAGTCGACCAGCAGGATCGAGTTCTTGGTCTCGATGCCGATGAGCGCGATGAAGCCGATGATGGCGGTGAAAGAGATCGTATTGCCCGTCAGCGTCAATAGCAGGATGCCGCCGGCGATGCCGAACGGCACGACCGTGAGCACGATGAGCGTGCTCTTGAAGTTGCCGAACTCGAGCACCAGGATCGCGATGATGCCGAGCAGCGCGATGATCAGCGCGGACTGCAGGCTGCCGAAGCTTTCCGTGCGCGTTTCCAGCTCGCCGCCCGGCTTGTAGGAATACCCGCGCGGCCAGCTCATTTGATCGAGTCGCGCGATCACCGCCTTGGTCACTCGATCCGTGTTGTAGCCCGCCTGCACGTCCGCGTTGATCGTCACCGAACGCTCGCGGTTGTAGCGGCGGATTTCCGTCGGCGCGGAGGTGAACTCCACGCGCGCCAGCTGCGCGAGCGGCAGCGTCTCGCCCGCGAGCGTTGCGACTCGGATCTGATCGAGCGCACGCACGTCCGGCCGCGCCGCGATGGGCGTGCGCACCATGATGTCGTACTGCTCGCCATCGCTGTCCTTGAAGCGCCCCGCCGGAATTCCCGCGACCGCGAGCCGCACTGCGCGGTCGAATTCGACGGCCGGCACGCCGAGCAGCGCTGCTTTCTGCGAATCGATATCCAGGCTGAGATTCGTGCGGCGCATGCGCACCGGGTTCTGCACGTCGCGGGTCCCTGGCGTCGCGCGCATGGTCTTTTCGACCGCCGCAGCCAGCCGATGCAATTCGTCGAGATCCGGACCGATCAAGCGCATCGCGATCGGCGCGCTGATCGCCGGCCCGTTGCTGAACTCGCGTACGTAGATGCGCGCGTTCGCATATTCCTTGAACTGGTCGCGCAGCCGTTCCAGCACCCGCGGCGTCGCGTCCGGGTCGTAGCTGCGCAGCTTGACGAACAGGTCGCCATAGCTGATGTCGCCGTCGTGACTCGACACGTTGTAGTACACGATCGGATTGCCGTGGCCGAGATTCGTGAAGAACGACACTACTTCCGGGGTCGCGCGCAGCTTCTCTTCGACGAAGCGCAGCGCTCGATCGGTCTCCGCGAGGCTGCTGCCGTCTGGTGTTTCCACCGTGATCAGGAAGTTCGGCGTATCCGCCTTCGGGAACAGGCTGAAGCCGACCAGCTTGCCGCCGCCGACGATGACGACCAGGCAGACTGCCAGCGATGCCCAGAGCGCCGTGCGCGGCCGCGCGAGTGCTTTGCGCGCGAGCGGCTGGTAGAAGCGGCGGATCATCGTGGTCAGCCACTGCAACACGAAGTTGCCATGCGGGTCTTCGTGCTCGCGCAGCAGCCGGCTCGCGAGGAAGGGGATGATCGTGAGCGCGATCAGCAGCGAGGCGCCGACCGTCGCGAACACGGCAATCGGCATCACGCGAATGAACAGGCCGGAGTTGCCGCCGATCATGGTCAGCGGCAGAAAGGCCAGCATGATCGTGCCGGTGCAGCCGAGGATCGCCTGGAAGATCTGTCGCGTCGCCAGGATTGCAGCTTGCGTGCGCGAGTGTCCGGCGCGCAGAAAGCGCGCGATGTTTTCGACCACGACGATGGAGTCATCGACCAGCAGCCCGAGTGCTACGACGAAGCCGACGATCGAGATCTGGTTGAGCGAGTAGCCGAGGAAATACAGCGCCGACAAGCCGATGGCCAGCGACAACGGAATCGAGATCATGACGATCCCAGCGGCGCGCATGCCGAGCGGCAGCAGCGTGATCGCAACCAGCGCGATGGCGATCGCAAAATCGCCGCCGAGTCCGCCGAGGCGCCGCGCTACGTTCTCCGACTGATCGAACCCGACCTGCAGCTGGATGCGTTTCGGCAAGCGCGTCTGAAAGCGTTCCACCGCAGCGAAGATTCGCTGCCGCACGTCGAAGATGTTGTAACCGTCTTTCTGGTTCGCTGTCACGAACACCGCACGCTCGCCATTGAAGCGGCCGATGTAGCGATGCTCCTGCGTGCTCCAGCTCACCTCAGCGATGTCACGAACGCGAACCGTGCGGCCATCCGAGACTGCGACGACGGTGTCGCGCACTTCGTCGAGCGACTGGTAGCTGCCGGATGTCTTGAGGCTGAAGCTGCGACTGTCGACGTCGATCGAGCCGCCCGGAATGCTCGCATTCTCGCTCTGCAGCGCCTGCATCACGCGGCCCGGCGCGAGCTTCAGCTCGGCCATGCGCGGCAGATCGAGCGCGACGCGCAGCTCGCGCGCCGGGTACGCCCAGGTCTGCGCGTTGCGCACGCCGTCGACCGTCTTGAGCGTGTCCTTGAGGTCGCGCGCGAATTCTTCCAGCTCGGCATACGGCGCATCCGGTGCGACCAGCGCGAACTGCACGATGTTGACCAGCCCGGGATTCACTTTCAGGATCAGGATGTCGCCGATCTCCGGCGGCAGCTGCGGGCGCAGCGCGCTGAGCTCGCGCTCCACTTCTTCGTATTTCTTTTCCGCATCGACGAAGGAGTAGAACTCCGCCACGAGCGTCGCGCCGCCGTCGCTGCTGCGCGATTCGATGCGCTTCATGTCGTCCAGCTCGCTCAGCCGGTCTTCGATCGGCTTCACCACCAGGCGCTCGACCTCCTGCGGCTCGGCGCCGGGATAGGGCACTGTGATCCGCACGCGGCCTACCGGAAAGTGCGGGTCTTCCTGGCGCGGGATGTTGAAGAAGGACGTGAGGCCGAGCGCAACCAGCATCGCGAACGCGACCAGCGTGAACTGATAGCGGCGGATCGGGAATTCCAGAAAGCTCACAGCCGTGCGCTCGCGACGCGCTCGCCGTCTTCCAGGTACAGAGCGCCGTCGGTGATGACCTGCTCGCCGGCGTCGACGCCGCTCGCGAGCGCGACGATCCCGCCTTCGATGAACGCGACTTCGATAGCGCGCGAGCGAGCACGATCCTTGTCGAGCACGAACAGGCGCGCGCTGCGGCCATTGCCTTCGACGATTGCGCCGATCGGCACGTACACGCGCGAGCCGTTCAGGGCGGAGGCGGGCACGATCGTGAGCTTCGCGACCAGGCCGCTCTTCAAAGGCAGGCTCTCGCTGCCGGCGATCGCCACTTCGACGTCGAACATGCCGCTGGCGCGATCCGCAGCGCTGGCGATCTCCGTCACTGTGCCGTTGAGCGTCGCCTCGGGCAGCGCGTCGAGCCGCACGTGCACGGCATCGCCGATGCGGACCTGCACGATCTCGCGATCCGCGAGACCGGCGCGCACGACGAAGCCGCGGTCCTGAGCGCCGATCACGAGCACTGGCGCGCCGGCCGCCACGACCTCGCGCTCTTCTGCAAGCCGGCGCAGCACCGTGCCGTCGCGCGGGGCGACGATCGCGGCGTAGCTCCAGTTGAACTGCGCGGAATTCAGGGCCGCCTCGGCCATTGCGGCCTGGGTGCGCAGATCCTGCAGCTGCTCGAGGCTGATGACCTTGTCCGCGTACAGCCGCTCGCCGCGCGCCGCGTCGCGCTTGGCTTTTTCGCAAGCCTGCCGTGCCTGCTCCACCTGCGCGTTGACTTCCGTCTGCTCGATCTCGGCGAGCTTCTGGCCTTTGCGGACCAGCTCGCCTTCGACCGCCGCGAGACGCTTGATCACCCCGCCGACCTTGAACGCGAGGCGGATTTCGTCCCGGTTCGCGAGCACGCCGTTGGTGCGGATCGAGGGCGCTGCGGGCCCGTGCGTCGCGACAGCAACGCGCACCGGGGTCGGCGCCAGCGGCGCATCCTTCGCGGTGCTGTTGCAGCCAGCCGCGAGCGTCGCGCAGGTGGTCATGAGAAATACGTGAGCGATGCGCATGATCAAGCCCCTGGGTCGAGCGGCAGGTCGCCAGCCGCGGTCGCGTATTCGAGCTCCGCGCGCCGCGCGAGGACGTCGAAGCGGGTGAGGGTGTGATTCAGCTCGGCGCTGGTGAGCGCGCTGCGCGCGTCGATGAATTCCACCTGGTTGATCACGCCTTCGTCGCGCTTGCGGCTCGCGATGCGAAATGCGGCGCGTGCGGCATCGGCTCGCGCAGATGCCGTCGTCAGCGAGTCGCGCGCGGTGGTGAGTCGATCGAATGCCTGCTGAACTTCGAGGCGAATCTGCTGCGCGATCTCTTCCTTGCGCAACACCAGCTGGCGCTCGGCGACACGCGCCTGCCGCGCGCGAGCTGCGTCGCCACCGCCATCGAAGATGCGCCAGGTGAACAGCAGCGATGCCGTGCCGAAGTCGTAGCCCTCACCGGTGCGGTAATCCACGCCCTGCGTGCCGCCGTCGAGAGCCAGCGTGAGTACCGGCCATTTCTGCTTGCGCGCAATGGTTGCCTGTTCCGATGCGGCGCGTCGCTGCTGCTCGACCCGACCGATTTCCGGACGGCGCTCCAGCGCGTCCGTCCACAAGAGCGGCAACGCCTGCGACGCGGGCGACGTTTCCGTCGGCGCGTCCGAAGACTCGATCGGTGCCAGCAACTCCCGGTTCAGCAGGAAGTTGAAGAAACTCTGCGCCTGCGTTGCCAGGTTCTCGGTTTCGCGCAACCGCTGTTCGACGGCCAACAGCTCGGTTTTGGCCCGCAGCACCTGGTCTTCGGTGACCTTGCCGTTGTCGAACAGCGATGAATTGACGCGCAGGTTCTCGCGCAGCAGCGCCTGGCTCGCCGATACGATGTCGACCGCGCTGCGCGCTTTCAGCCAATCCAGAT
This sequence comes from Steroidobacteraceae bacterium, assembly GCA_035606615.1. Lineage (GTDB taxonomy): Bacteria > Pseudomonadota > Gammaproteobacteria > Steroidobacterales > Steroidobacteraceae > Steroidobacter. Next base: position 27,123 of record DATNFA010000107.1, on the reverse strand, counting down.
AACCGATGGTCACATCGCGTCGCAGAGCTCGGGCCACCGCCATGCGATTGAAGCTGCTTGCATCGAGCAATGCGCGCTGCGCCCGAACCGCCGCCGGAATTGCCGGCGCATACAACGGCTGGCGCACGACCACGCGAGTGTCCTGCTCTTCCCGTCGCAGGAACGGCACGGTGATGTCATCGGTCGGTGCGAAGCGCGGGGGCTGCCCTTGCGCAATCAATAGCTCGTTGAGGGTCGCGAACACCGGGTTGAGCGCAGTGCCGACCGGGATCGAGAAATCGCGGCCGCCGTCCGCGCGCGAATAGCGGGCCAGCAGCGAGACTTCCGGAAAGAAGCGGGCACGCGCGGCCGCCAGTGCCTGCGTTGCTTTGTCCACCTCCAGCGTCTCGCCTTGCAGCGCGAGATTGCTGTGCAACGCCTCGACGACGTAGCGCTCGACGACGACGTCGAACTCTTGCACCGGCTCGGCGTGCGCGACTAGCGTCGCGAGGCCCATGCTGCCGATAGCCATCACACGCCCGATCACGATCACGCCCCGGAAGACCCCCTAGTGCACGTTAGATCGTATTGCGCGCGCAAAACCCGACCGCGGTTGCGGCAGAAAGCAAAAAAAGGCCCTCCGCCGGTCTGACGGAGGGCGAGGGGGGTTCGAGGATCAACCGTGAGCAGGTGCGGCCGCGGCCGTTGCAGCAGGCGAGGATCGCGGCATTTCGTTTTCGATAGCCGGCGGGATCAGCTTGTAGATCGCCGGCGTCACGATGCGGGCGACCAGAGTGGAGGAGAGCAGGCCGCCGATGATCACCCACGCGAGCGGCGAGTACATCGCAGAGTTCTGCAGTGCCAGCGGCAGCAAGCCGCCGATCGCAGTCGCACTGGTGAGCAGGATCGGCAGGAAGCGGACTTCGCCCGCGCGCTCGATTGCCTCGTCCAACGGCACGCCCTCGGCCCGCAGCCGATTGGTGAAGTCGACCAGCAGGATCGAGTTCTTGGTCTCGATGCCGATGAGCGCAATGAAGCCGATCGTCGCGGTGAACGAGATGGTGTTGCCGGTGAGCCCGAGCAGCACGATGCCGCCGGCGATGCCGAACGGCACGACCGTGAGCACGATGAGCGTGCTCTTGAAGTTGCCGAACTCGAGCACCAGGATCGCGACGATACCGAGCAGCGCGATGATCAGCGCCGACTGCAGACCGCCGAAGCTCTCGGTGCGCGTTTCCAGCTCGCCGCCGGGCACGTAGGAATAGCCGCGCGGCCACTCCATCTGATTGAGCCGCTCGAGCACGGCCTGCGTGACGCGGTCCGTGTTGTAGCCGCTCTTCACGTCGGCATTGATGGTCACGGCGCGCTCGCGGTTGTAGCGATGAATCTCGGTCGGTGCCGAGCTGAATTCCACGCGTGCCAGCTGGGCGAGCGGCAAGGTTTCGCCGCTGAGCGTCGCAACGCGTACCTGATCGAGCGCGCGCACATCGGGACGCGCATCGATCGGCGTGCGCACCATGATGTCGTACTGCTCGCCGTCCGTATCCTTGAACTGACCCGCGGGGATACCGGCAACTGCGAGCCGTACCGCGCGATCGAACTCCACGGCGGGTACGCCGAGCAGCGCGGCCTTGTGCGAATCGATGATCAGGCTCAAATTCGTGCGGCTCATCCGCACCGGGTTCTGCACGTCGCGCGTTCCGGGCGTTCCTTCGATGACCTTCTCGACCTTGCGCGCCACGTCGTGCAGCCGGTCCAGGTCCGGACCGATCACGCGCACCGCGATCGGCGCCGTGATCGGTGGGCCGTTGCGAAACTCGCGCACGTGGATGCGTGCGTTCGGATACTTCTCCAGCTCGTGACGCAACTGGTCGAGCTCGCGCGGCGTATCGGTCGGGTCGTACTTCGACAGCTTCACGAACACGTCCGCGTAGCTGCTGTCGCCTTCGTTGCCCTGCTCGTTGTAGTAGATCCTGGGGTTGCCGTGCCCGAGGTTGGAGAAGTACGCCTCCAGGTGCGGCAGCTTGCGCAGCCGGGTCTCGACGAAGCGCAGCGCGCGATCCGTCTCGGCGAGGCTGCTGCCGTCGGGCGCTTCGACGGTGATCAGGAAGTGCGGCGTATCCGCTTTCGGGAACAGGCTGAAGCCGATGATGCCGCCGACGCCGAGCATCACGACCACGCAGGCCACGAGCGACGCCCAGACAGTCAGCTTCGGACGCGCCAGCGCACGATGCAGCAGCGGTTGGTAGAACCGATGAATCGCGCCGGTGATCCACTGCAGCATGCGGTTACCGTGCGGATCCTCGTGCTCCTTGAGAAAGCGGCTCGCGAGGAACGGAATGATCGTGAGCGCGACCAGGAGTGACGCGCCGACTGTCACGAGCACCGCGGTCGGCAGCACGCGGATGAACTGTCCCGACGTCCCGCCGATCATCATCAACGGCAGGAAGGCGAACATGATAGTCGCGGTGCAGCCGACGATCGCTTCGAAGATCTGGCGCGTCGCGAGGATCGCCGCCTGCGTGCGCGAGTGACCCTCGCGCAGGAAGCGCGCGATGTTCTCCACGACCACGATGGAGTCATCGACCAGCAGGCCCAGTGCCACTACGAAGCCGGCGATCGAAATCTGATTGAGCGAGAAGCCGAGGAAATACAGCGCCGCCAGGCCGATAGCCAGCGACAGCGGAATCGAGATCATGACGACGCTGGCCGCACGCAAGCCGAGCGGCAGCAGCGTGATCGCGACCAGCGCGATCGCGATCCCGAAATCGTCCTGCAGCCGGTCGAGCCGATGCTCGACGTTCTCCGACTGATCGAAGCCGAGCTCGAGGTGGATGCGCTTCGGCAGTTGCGTCTTGAAGCGCTCCGCCGCGGCGAGGATGCGCTGGCGCACATCGAAGATGTTGTAGCCGTCCTTCTGGTTCGCGGTCACGAATACGGCGCGCTGCCCGTTGAAGCGGCCGATGTAAACGTGTTGCTGCGTGTCCCAGCTCACCTCGGCGATGTCGCGCACCCGCACGCTGCGGCCGTCCGCCACCGCGACTACCGTGTCGCGCACTTCATCGAGCGTCTCGTAGCTGCCGGAAGTCTTGAGACTGAACGAGCGGCTGCCGACGTCGACCGAGCCGCCGGGGATGTTCGCGTTCTCGCTTTGCAGCGCCTGCATCACGCGGCCGGGCGCGAGCTTCAACTCCGCCATCCGCGGCAGGTCGAGTGCGACGCGCAGCTCGCGGGCCGGATAGGCCCAGGTTTCCGACGTGCGCACGCCGTCGAGCGTCTTGAGCGTATCGCGCAGATCGCGCGCGTAGTCCTCGAGCTCGCGATACGGCGCATCGGGCGACACCAGCGCGAACTGCACGATGTTCACCAGGCCGGGGTTGGACTTCTTGATCTCGACCTTGGTCAGCTCGGCAGGCAGCGTCGGGCGCAGCGCGTTGATCTCGCGCACGACCTCGTCGTACTTCTTCTCGGTGTCGACCGACGAGTAGAACTCGGCGACGATGACGGCCACGCCGTCGTTGCTGTGCGACTCGATCTTCTTGACGTCGTCCAGCTCGCTCAGGCGATCTTCGATCGGTTTCGCGACCAGGCGCTCGACGTCCTGCGGCTCGGCACCGGGGTAGGCGATCACGATCTGATAGATCGGGATCGGAAAGTACGGGTCTTCCTGGCGCGGAATGCCGCGCAGCGCCGTGATGCCGAGCGCGACCAGCAGGGCGAACGCGATGATCGTGAACTGGTAGCGCCGGATCGGAAATTCGAGCAGCCTCATTGCAGGCCTCCTCGATGGCTGCTGCCGCGCACATCAGCGAGAGGCTCAGCGATCGCGACCTGCTCGCCGTCCTCGAGATACTGCGCGCCATCCGTGATGACCTGTTCACCGGCTTCGACGCCGCTGGCGATCGCGACGCTCTCGCCTTCGATGAATGCAACCTCGACGTCACGGCGCCGTGCGCGGTCCTTATCGAGCACGAACAATCGCGCAGTGCGCCCGTCGCCTTCGACGATGGCGCCGATCGGCACGTATACACGCGAGCCTGCACTGGCCGACGCTGGCACGACGGTCAGCTTGGCGACCAAACCGCTCTTCAGCGGCAGCTCCGTCGGATCGATCGTGACCTCGATGCGGAACATGCCGCTTGCAGCGTCCGCAGCGCTCGCGACTTCCGTAACCTTGCCGCTGAGGGTCTCGCCCGGCAGCGCGTCGAAGTGCATTTGTGCGATGTCGCCGAGCCGCACCTGCATGATCTCGCGATCCGCGAGACCGGTGCGCACGACGAATCCTTTGTCTTGCGCGCCGAGCACGAGCACCGGCGCGCCCGCCGCAACCAGCTCGCGCTCTTCGGCGAGCCGACGCAGCACCGTGCCGTCACGCGGCGCGACAATCGCTGCGTAGTTCCGATTGAACTCCGCCGAGTTCACCGTCTCCTCGGCCATCGCTGCCTGCGTGCGCAGATCCTGCAACTGTTCGAGACTGATGACCTTGTCCTCGTACAGCCGCTCGCCGCGCGCCGCATCGCGCCTCGCCTTCTCCTGCGCCTGGTGTGCCTGCTCGACCTGAGAATTCACTTCGGTCTGCTCGATCTCGGCGAGACGCTGGCCCTTATGGACCCGCTCACCTTCCGACACCGCGAGCTTGCGAATGACGCCGCCGACCTTGAACGCCAGGCGGATCTCGTCCTTGTTCGCAAGCAAACCGTTGGTGCGGATCGTAGGCGCGGCCGGTCCACTGGTCGCTGTGGCGACGCGCACTGGTGTCGCTGCCGGCTTTTCGACGGTCGCCTTGCTGTTGCAGCCGGCGACGAGCACGGCGAGCGCGACAATAATCGAAAGGTGGGCGAGAAACTTGGGCGAACGCATGGTCAGGCTCCCGGCTCGACCGGAATCTCTCCCGTCGAAGTCGCATATTCGAGCTCCGCGTGCCGTGCGAGGACGTCGAAGCGAGTGACGTTGTGATTCAACTCGGCGCTGGTGAGTGCGCTGCGCGCGTCGATGAATTCAACCTGGCTGATGACGCCTTCGTCGCGCTTCCGACTGGCGATGCGAAAGGCAGCGCGAGCTGCGTCCGCGCGCGCGCTCGCAGTCGCTAGAGAATCGCGCGCAGTCGTGAGGCGATCGAACGCCTGCTGGACTTCGAGGCGGATCTGCTGCGCGACTTCTTCCTGGCGCAATACGACCTGCCGCTCGGCTGCGCGTGCCTGGCGCACTCGTGCCTCGTCACCGCCGCCATCGAACAGCCGCCACGTGAACACCAGCGACGCCACGCTGAAGTTGTAGCCATCGCCGAAACGGTAATCGACGCCTTGCGTGCCGGCGTCCACACCTAGCGATAAGGTCGGCCACTTCTGCTTGCGTGCGATCCGAACCTGCTCTTCCGCTGCCTTGCGCAGCTCATCGACGCGCGCAACTTCCGGACGGCGGTCCAATGCCGCGGACCACAGTTGTTCGAGTGCGCCTGCTTGTCCGGGCGGGGCAGTCGGCGGCGCGGACACCTCGATGCCGGCGAGCAGATCGCGATTCAGCAGGAAATTGAAGAAGCTCTGCGCCTGGGTCGCCAGGTTCCGGGTCTCGCGCAGGCGCTGCTCGACGGCCAGCAGCTCGGTCTTCGCGCGCAGGACCTGGTCTTCGGTGATCTTGCCGTTATCGAACAACGATTGGTTGACGCGCAGGTTCTCGCGCAGCAGTTCCTGGCTGGAGGCGACGATGTCCACAGAGCTGCGCGCCTTGAGCCAATCGAGATAAGCGATCGTGATGTCGCGCCGCAGAGCGCGGGCGACGGCCATTCGGTTGTAGCTGGTTGCGCCGAGCAGTGCGCGCTGCGCGCGGACTGCGGCGGGAATCGCTGGTGCGTAGATCGGTTGGCGCACGACGACGCGCGTGTCCTGCTCTTCCTCGCGCAGAAACTCGACGGTGATGTCGGAAATCTGCGGGAACTGCCCGGGCCGGCCTTGCGCGGCGAGCAGCTCGTTGAGAGTGGAGTAGACGGGATTGAGCGCCGTGCCAACGGGGATCGTGAAATCGCGTCCGCCTTCGGCGCGCGAGTAGCGGGCCTGCAGCGAGATTTCGGGGAGGAATCGCGCCCGGGCCGCGGCGAGCGCCTGGGCGGCACGCTCGACTTCGAGACTCTCGCCTTGCAGGGCGAGGTTACTGCGCAGGCCCTCGGCTACGTAGCGCTCGACCACCGCGTCGAATTCGCCTTCGCCCGTCTGGGCGACCGCGGCGAATGACGCGGTGAGGCCGACATAGCCGAGGACCAGTGCGCGCAACACGTGGGCACGCTCAGGCGCCGACGTCGTTGAGGGCCGTGATCTCGACCGTGGCGCGCTGCTCGTGCGTCGCCGTCGGGCTGCTGAATGCGGCGGCGCCGGCGAAGACCGACCACGCGAGCACGGAAACGAGGAAGAAGGATTCCACCGCATTCGAGAAACGCTCTTTGAGGGACGACATGATGATTTTCCTGACTTGGATTACGGACGTTGAAGTGTTGGAACTCGATTTACAGATTAGACACGTGTCAACAATTGCGTAAAAAAAAGCCTGTCAGCCTTTCGAACCGTTCGCGCCGCAGGTCAGCCCCTGGCGGATCAACCACAGGGCCTGCTGCGCCAACTGCTGCACGCTGATGCCGACCTGCGCCAAGGGCTCGCCCTTGTTGATCGCGATCTGGATCAGGCCGTGCATGAAACCCCACAACACGCGCGAGACGACCTGCAGATCGCCGATCTCCCCGCGGATCGTGCCATCGCGCTGCCCGGTGACGAGCGCTTCGACCACTACGTCGTGCACGCCCTTGCCGCAGTTGATGCACTGAGCTGCCTGCGGGCTCGGCTCTGTGTTGCCATCGTGCGCATACGTCTCGAGGCGCGCGCACGCATCGAAGAAATGCGGGAATTCCTGCGCGTAGGCCATGTAGGCGCGGCCGCAGGCTTCGACCTTGTCCATGCCGGTGCGGGCACGTGCGGTCGCTTCGGTGAAGCGCTGCCGCAGCACCTCGAGCGCGCGGGCCGCGATCGCGAAGTGCAGGTCCTGCTTGTCCTTGAAGTACACGTACACCAGGGCGCGGCTCAACCGTGCGCGGCGGGCGACGCTGTCCATCGTCACTGCGTCCCAGCCGAGCTCGCGATAGAGCTCGTCGGCGGCCTCCACGATTTCGTCGCGGCGGCGTTCTTTCTCTTCCTGGCGGCGTTCAGCGATGTACGACATGGGAGGGGAGGCTATGCCGACTTTGACACTGTGTCAACAGATAAATCAGTGTCAAAAGAAAAATAGTTGTCAGGCCGATCGGATCTACTGCCTTGGGAGCAGGTAGCGCAGCCCCTGATGGTTCAGGATCGCGCCCTCGGAGGTGATGCGCTCGAGGGTCGGGCCTTCCTTAAGTACTTGACCTTCCGTGTATTTCCTCATGTTAACGAACACGAAGCGCTCGGCCGGCTTGGCGGAATAGACGTGGATATCCAGGTGCAGCTCGGGCAATGAAGTCCCGCTCGCCGCCAGGTCCATCGGCGTCGGCAGGACCTCCTCCTGCGCGGATTGCGCTTCCGCCTGCGGCGGAATCGTCGCTGGCGCGACGGCTGGCGCCTGGATCGGGCGCACCATCGGCGGCCCGTCTGGAACGTTGCCCGCTGCGGCTAGCGTCGGATCTGCGCTGACGCCTGCACTCTGCTCGGCGTTGCCAGCTTCATCCGCCAGCGCGTGCGCTGCTGGATCCGTCGATGCAGCGACGGGCGGATTGCCGCGCGGCATGCGGCTCGCACTCGCAGGCAGCGGCACTTGATTGCCGGCACGCGCGTCGTTCGTTGCAGCAGAGTCGTGCGCCGCTTGTGGTGGGCTCGACTTCGCATCGCCATCGCGCATCAACACTACGAGCAGCACGCCGAGGTTCAACACCAGCAGCGCACCCACTGCAACTGCCCACCACGGCTTGTTGGTGCGACGCTGGCTGACTTGCACGTCGGCGAGCGACGGCCCGACCTGCCGCTGCCGCTCGTTCTCGGATTTCTTCAGCGCGTCGAGAATGAAGCTCATCAGGACGCTCCCGGGCTGTCCTGCGTCTGCGCGACCAGGAGCGGCGCGCCGTTCGAGTTGTTGAGCGTGTCGAGCACGATCTGCGTCTGCACGCCGGCGATGCCGTCGACATTGAGCCGATGCTGCCGCTGAAATTCCTCCACCATGCGCACGAGCTCCTCGTCGTAATAGTCGCTGGAGTTGCCGTCCTTCGTTCGGCCGTGAGCCGTATTCAACGAATCCCGCAGCCAGCGGACGCCTACGCCCTGCATGCCCGCGGACAGCGCGCGCGGCGCCGCGACCTGCGGTCGCCACAGGATCAGATAATCGCCGTACCAGAGCCGCGACAGCGATGCGATGGAGATCTCGCGCGTCGCGTCCGGGAAGCGGACCTGCGCGGCTTCGGAGTTCAGGCCCGAAATCACCACCTGATGCGCGTTGCCGGCGTCGTCGATCAACGTGAGGATCGCCGGACGATTGAGCGTGCGCAGCTGGCCCCACGAGCCTTGCTGGTACACGCATTCGAGTCCTTGCTGCTGCGCCTGGTTGCAGGGCCGGCCCTTCGCCGCGTCGAACTTCGCGCCCCACAGCGCGAACAGCTGCGCAAAGGCTGTTTCCGTAGTGGTTTGGCCGGGTTGCTCTTGCAACTGCGTCTCGATCTCCTGAGCTGTGGGTTGCGCTGCCGCCGGCTGCGATGCGCTGGCCAGCGACGCGACCTGCACCGAGGTCGGCGCGGTTTCTGGCGGCGGATCCAGTGACACGACCTTGTCGGCGTCTGCAGCTTGACTGGTCGATCCTTGCGGCCACAGTTGCCAGACACCGAGTGCAAGTCCCACGACCGCGACTGCCGCGGAAGCACCGACGAGCAGCTTGGTCCACTGCGGACTGAACGAGCGCCCGTAGACCTCTCCCGCCGCCTCGCGCACCAGCGCCGGTCCGATGCGATGCTGCTCCTGCGTGAACGCGCCGAGCAGCGCGCGATCGCAGATCACGTTGATGATGCGCGGAATGCCGGTGGTGAGCCGATGCACCTCGCGCAACGCGGCGGCGGAGAAAACATCGCCGGTCGCCGAGCCTGCGACTTTCAGTCGATGCGTGACGTACGCAGCAGTCTCGGCGCGCGACAACGGATCGAGGTGATAGCGGCCGGTGATGCGCTGAGCGAGCTGACGCAGCTCGACGCGCGCCAGCACTTCGCGCAACTCGGGCTGCCCGATCAGGATGATCTGCAGCAGCTTCTGCGACGCAGTCTCCAGGTTGGTGAGCAGGCGCACCTGCTCCAGCGTTTCCGGCGTGAGGTTCTGCGCCTCGTCGACGATGACCACCACGCGCCGGCCCTTGGCGTGCGCTTCCAGCAGCCGCTTGTTCAGCAGGTCGACGAGATCCTTGATGCTCGAGGCATCGTCGTCGCGCATGAAGATGCCGAGCTCCTCGCAGATCGTCAGGACGAACTCAACCGGCGTCAACTGCGGGTTGAGGATCACGGCGACGTCCGCGTGCCCCGGCATGCGCTCGAGCAGCGAGCGCACCACTGTGGTTTTGCCGGTGCCGACCTCGCCGGTCAGCTGGATGAATCCGCCGGCCTCGTTGATCCCGTAGAGCAGATGCGCGAGCGCCTCCGCGTGCCGCTCGCTCATGAAGAGGTAGCGCGGATCCGGGGTGATTGCGAAGGGCTTCTCGCCCAACCCGAAAAAGCTCGTGTACATGCCGGTGCGCCGAAAGCGGGGAAAAGATGATGCTCGTCGCGGTCAGGTCTTGCAACGCGGGCGCACCCCTGCAGGGGTTGAGCGACAGGTCAAATTCACTTCAATCGTGACCGGATGCGCCTTGGCAGGGCAGGTCAGTCCCGATACGCTTCCGACCCGGTTTTGCAACGGACGTTCGACTCAAAGCTGTGAAGGCACTTTCATTTCAGCAGCTCGCCAAGACCTACAAGAACGGTGTGCAGGCCCTCAAGGGCATCGACCTGACGGTCGAGGAGGGCGATTTCTTCGCGCTGCTGGGGCCGAACGGCGCCGGCAAGACCACTGCAATCGGCATCGTCACTTCGCTGGTCAACAAGACCGGCGGCAAGGTCGAGGTGTTCGGCCACGACATCGACCGGGAGCTGGGCATTGCGAAATCCTGCATCGGGCTGGTGCCGCAGGAGATCAACTTCAACCAGTTCGAGACCGTCAGCACGATCCTGGTGAACCAGGCCGGCTTCTACGGCATCCCGCGCCGGGTCGCGCACGACCGGCTGGAGAAGTATCTCGGCGCGCTGCAGCTCTGGGAGAAACGCAACGCGGTTTCGCGCACGTTGTCCGGCGGCATGAAGCGCCGTTTGATGATCGCGCGCGCGCTGATGCACGAGCCGCGCTTGCTGATCCTCGATGAGCCGACCGCCGGCGTGGACATCGAAGTGCGCCGGACCATGTGGACGTTCATGCGCGACATCAACGCCGCCGGCACGACCATCATCCTGACGACGCACTATCTCGAAGAGGCCGAGAGTCTCTGCCGCCACGTGGCGATCATCGACAAGGGACGCATCATCGAGAACGACCGCATGAGCCGGGTGCTGCGCAAGCTCCAGACCGAGGTGTTCGTGCTCAACCTGCGCAATCCGATTCCCGCCGTGCCGGTACTGCCGGGCTATCACGTTGCGCTGCCGGACGATCACACGCTCGAGGTCGAAGTTTCCAAGGAACAGAACCTGAACGACATCTTCTCGCGTCTCACCGCAGCCGGCATCGAAGTGTTGTCGATGCGCACCAAGACCAATCGCCTCGAAGAGCTGTTCATGCGCCTGGTCGAGCAGCACCCGGCATCCCAGCCGAAGGCGGCATCATGACCACGACGCCGCAGCAGGCATTCGAGCGGTCCGCCGAGGCGCGCGCGCACGACGACGAGGTTGCGCTCACGCGCACCGCCGTCGTGGGCTTCACGACGATCGTGATCCGCGAGTTCAACCGCATCATCCGCATCTGGGGCCAGACGATCGTGCCGCCGGCGATCACGGCGACGCTGTACTTCATCATCTTCGGCAGCCTGATCGGCCGGCAGGTCGGCGACATGGGCGGCTACACGTACATCCAGTACATCGCACCCGGCCTGATCATGATGTCCGTGATCACGAACTCCTACGGCAACGTCGTGTCGTCCTTCTTCGGCGCGAAGTTCGGCAAGCACATCGAGGAATTGCTGGTGTCGCCGTTGCCGAACTGGCTGATCGTCACCGGCTATATGGTCGGCGGCATCGCGCGCGGCCTGATCGTCGGCGCCGTGGTGACGACCATCACTCTGATTTTCACCCGGCTGCACGTGCACAGCGTGCCGGTCGTGATTTCAGCGGTGCTGCTCAGCTCGATCGTGTTCGCGCTGGCCGGAATGATCAACGCGGTGTTCGCCAAGAACTTCGACCAGATCTCATTCATTCCGACATTCGTGCTGACGCCGCTGACGTACCTCGGCGGCGTGTTCTACACGATCAAGCTGCTGCCCGAGTGGGCGCAGGGCATGTCGCACGCCAACCCGATCCTCTACATGGTGAACGCGTTCCGCTACGGTTTCCTCGGCGTCTCCGACGTCGACATCGTCGCCGCGTACACGATGATGATCGGCGCAGCCGTCGTGCTGTTCGGGACCTGCGTGTGGCTGCTCCAACGCGGAGTCGGCACCCGGGAGTGAGCAGCAGGCTGTAGGTCGGGCTTCAGCCCGACTCTTCTTCTTCTCCCGGCTCCTGCATCAGCCTTTCCCAATCCTCGATGATCTCGCGCGCCACCGCGACGTCTTCATCATCGACCGCCACGCCCACCAGATTCCCCACCGGCAACTCCCCCGCGCCGCTCTGCAGGAACTCACCCTGCACGAGCGCATGCACCCCCGCTTGTTCGAGGATGTGCATCACCATGTGCGCTTGGATGTGATTGGCAGCGTGGTAGACGCGCTTCATGGCAGTTCAGTGGCGCCCATCAGGTAGCGGTCGCACTCGCGCGCCGCGCCGCGACCTTCGTTGATCGCCCACACCACCAGGCTTTGCCCGCGACGACAGTCGCCCGCAGCGAACACACCCTGGATGCTGGTCGCGAACTTGCCGTGCTCCGCTTTGACGTTGCTGCGCGGGTCGACGTCGACGGCAAGATCCTTCAGCAGCATCTGCTCCGGGCCGAGGAATCCCATCGCCAGCAGCACCAGCTGCGCCGGATGCGTGCGCTCGGTGCCCGCGACCTCGACCGGCACGAACTGGCTCTTCTCGTTCTTCTGCCACTCGATCTGCACGGTGACGATTTCCTGCACCGCGCCTGTGTCGTCGCCGACGAAGCGCTTCACCGTGGTGAGATACGTGCGCGGATCCGCGCCGAACTTCGCGGCCGCTTCTTCCTGGCCGTAGTCGAGCTTGTAGACCTTCGGCCACTCCGGCCACGGGTTGTCGCCGGCACGATCCAGCGGCGGCTGCTGCATGATCTCGAGCTGCGTGAGGCTCTTGCAGCCCTGGCGCATCGCCGTCGCGACGCAGTCGGTGCCGGTGTCGCCGCCGCCGATCACGATCACGTGGCGGTCGCGAGCATGGATCGGCGTGTGATCCGGGCCGCCGTTCAGCAGCGCCTTGGTGCTCTCGGTCAGGTATTCCATCGCGAAGTGCACACCCTTGAGCTTGCGTCCGTCGATGGGCAGGTCGCGCGGCTGCGTCGCGCCGGTGCATAGCACGATCGCATCGAAGTCTTTACGCAGCAGCTGCGCCTCGACGTTGTCGCCGACGTGTGCGTTGCAGATGAACTTGATGCCTTCGCGCTCCATCATCTTCAGGCGCCGCTCGACCACTTCGCGCTTGTCGAGCTTCATGTTCGGGATGCCGTACATCAGCAGACCGCCGGGGCGATCGTCGCGCTCCAGCACCGTCACGCTGTGGCCCGCGCGATTGAGCTGAGCGGCCGCTGCGAGCCCCGCAGGGCCAGAGCCGATCACGGCGACCTTCTTGCCGGTGCGCTGCTTCGGCGGTTCGGGGATCACCCAACCTTCGTCCCAACCGTGATCGACGATCGCATTCTCGATCGTCTTGATCGTCACCGGCGGGGCGTTGATGCCGAGCACGCACGAGCCTTCGCACGGCGCCGGACAGACGCGCCCGGTGAACTCCGGGAAGTTATTGGTCATGTGCAGGCGCTCGAGCGCCTCGCGCCACAGCCCGCGATACACCAGGTCATTCCATTCCGGGATCACGTTGTTGACGGGGCAGCCCGACGCCATGCCGCTGATCAGCTTGCCGGTGTGGCAGAACGGCACGCCGCAGTCCATGCAGCGCGCGGCCTGGTTACGCAGCCGCCGCTCTTCCATGTGGTGATGGAACTCTTTCCAGTCGCGCACGCGCTCCTGCGGCGTGCGGTCGACCGGCAGCTCGCGCAGGTATTCGATGAAACCGGTGGGCTTGCCCATCAGTTTCCTCCGACCCGCGCCAGGTCTTTGGCGTTCTCTTCGAACGCAACCATGATCGCGTCCTCGCCGGCGAGGCCTTGCTCGTGTGCGCGCTTGATGCACTGGAGCATGCGGTGATAGTCGCGCGGCATGACGCGCACGAAGCGCGACGCCATGCGATCCCAGTTGTCGAGCACCTGGCGGGCGCGGCCGCTCTTGGTGTAGCCGTAGTGACGCTCGATCATCGCGCCGACTGCGGCGATCTCTTCGGGCTCCTGCAGCGGGCCGACGTCGACCATTTCCTTGTTGACGGTCGCGGCGAACGTGCCGTGCTCGTCGAGCACGTACGCGACGCCGCCGGACATGCCGGCGCCGAAATTGCGCCCGGCCGGGCCGAGCACGATCACGCGTCCGCCGGTCATGTACTCGCAACCATGATCGCCGACCGCTTCGACGACAGCGTGCACGCCGCTGTTGCGCACGCAGAAGCGCTCCCCGGCCATGCCGCCGATGTACGCCTCGCCGCTGGTTGCGCCATACAAAGCCACGTTGCCGATGATGATGTTCTCGTACGAGACGAAGGTCGAGCCGGCCGGCGGTGTGATGATCAGCTTGCCGCCCGACAGGCCTTTGCCGACGTAGTCGTTGGCGTCGCCTTCCAGGAAGAACGTCATGCCGCGCGGCATGAAAGCACCGAAGCTCTGGCCGGCCGAGCCCTTGAAGCGAATGCGGATCGTGTCCTCGGGCAGACCGGTCGCGCCGTACTTGCGCGTGACTTCGCTGCCCGTGATCGTGCCGACGACGCGATGCACGTTGCGGATCGGCAGCTCCGCGGTGACGCGCTCGCCGCGCTCGATCGCAGGCTTGCACAGATCCAGCAGCTGCGTGACGTCGAGCGACTTCTCCAGGCCGTGGTCCTGCGCCATCTGGCAGTAACGACCGGTGTCGGAGCCGACGTCGGGCTGGTACAGCAGGTTGCTGAAATCCAGGCCCTTCGCTTTCCAATGATCGATCGCCTTGCGTCCTTCGAGGCGGTCGACGCGGCCGACCATTTCCTCCACCGTGCGGAAGCCGAGCTGCGCCATGAGCTCGCGCACTTCCATCGCGATGAAGCGCATGAAGTTGACGACGTGCTCGGGTTTGCCCGCGAACTTCTCGCGCAAGCGCGGATCCTGCGTCGCAATGCCCGCGGGACACGTGTTCAAGTGACACACACGCATCATGATGCAGCCGGTGGCCACGAGGGGCGCGGTCGCGAAACCGAATTCCTCGGCGCCGAGCAGTGCCGCGATCACGACGTCGCGCCCGGTCTTCATCTGGCCATCCGCTTCGACAGCGATGCGGCTGCGCAGATTGTTCAGTACCAGCGTCTGATGTGTTTCCGCGAGACCAAGCTCCCACGGCAACCCCGCGTGCGCGATCGACGTCTGCGGCGACGCGCCCGTGCCGCCGTCATGACCGCTGATCAGCACGACGTCCGCATGCGCCTTCGCGACACCTGCGGCGACCGTGCCGACACCGACTTCGGCGACGAGCTTGACGCTGATGCGCGCCTGACGATTCGCGTTCTTCAGATCGTGGATCAGCTCGGCGAGGTCCTCGATCGAATAGATGTCGTGATGCGGCGGCGGCGAGATCAGCCCGACCCCGGCGGTCGTGTGGCGCGTCTTCGCGATCCACGGATACACCTTCGCACCGGGCAGCTGTCCGCCTTCGCCCGGCTTCGCGCCCTGCGCCATCTTGATCTGGATCTCGTTCGCGCTCACCAGATACTCGCTGGTGACGCCGAAGCGTCCGGACGCCACCTGCTTGATCGCGGAGTTCTTCCAGTCGCCGTTCGGCAGGCGCTGGAAGCGGTCCGGATCCTCGCCGCCCTCGCCGGTGTTGCTCTTGCCGCCGATGCGGTTCATCGCGATCGCCAGGGTCTCGTGCGCTTCCTTGCTGATCGAGCCATACGACATCGCGCCGGTCTTGAAGCGCTTCATGATGATTTCGATCGGCTCGACTTCATCGAGCGGCACGGGCTCGCCGCCCTTGAGATCGAGCAGCCCGCGCAGCGTCGCCAGGTGGGTCGACTGCTCGTTCACCAGCCGCGAGTACTCCTGGAACTGCCGATAGTTGTCGTTGCGCACCGCCTTCTGCAGGCGATGGATCGACTCGGGATTGAACAGGTGGAATTCGCCTTCGGAGCGCCACTGATACTGGCCGCCGACCGGCAGCGAGTTACCTTCGACGCGGCGCTCCGGGAACGCGGCGCGATGACGCACCAGCACTTCCTGCGCGATCACGTCCATGCCGATGCCGCCGACGCGCGACGGCGTCCACGTGAAGTACTCGTCGATGACGTCCTGGCGCAAGCCGACCGCTTCGAACACCTGCGCGCCGCGATAGCTCTGAATCGCGGAGATGCCCATCTTCGCCATCACTTTGATGACGCCCTTGGTCGCGGCCTTGACCATGTTCTTGCAGGCCGTCTTGTGATCGATGTTCAGCAGCCGCTCGTCGCGGATCATGCTGTCGATCGTCTCGAACGCGACGTACGGATTGATCGCGCTGACGCCGTAGCCGATCAGCAGCGCGAAGTGATGGACCTCGCGCGCTTCGCCGGTCTCGAGCACGAGGCTGACGCGCGTGCGCAGGCCTTCGCGAATCAGATAGTGATGCAGGCCCGCGACTGCGAGCAGCGCCGGGATCGGCGCGAATTCGCGGTTCACGCCGCGATCGCTGAGTATGAGGACGTTCACTTCCTCTTCCTCGATCATCCGCCGCGCCATCAGCCGGATCTCTTCCATCGACTTGACCAGGCCTTTCTCGCCGCGCGTCACGCGGAACAACATCGGCAACACACCGACGCGCAGGCCGGGCAGATCCATGCGCCGCACCTTGGCCAGGTCCTCGTTGGCGAGAATCGGCCACTTCACTTCCAGACGACGACAATCGGCCGGCTGCGGATTGAGGAGGTTGCCCTCGGAGCCGAGGCGCGTTTCCGCAGAGGTGATGATCTCCTCGCGGATGCAATCGATCGGCGGGTTCGTCACCTGCGCGAACAGCTGCTTGAAATAGTCGTAGAGCAGCCGTGGCTTGTTCGATAGCACTGCAAGCGGCGTGTCGTTGCCCATCGAGCCGACAGCTTCGACGCCGTGTTGTGCCATCGGCGCGAGGATCAGACGCTCGTCCTCGAAGGTGTAGCCGAATGCGATCTGCCGCTGCAGCAGCGTCTCGTGATCCGGCTGCGGCACCTGCGGTGCGTCGGGCAGATCGTTGAGATGCACCTGGTGATCGTTGATCCACTGGCGATACGGCCGCTCGTTCGCAATCGCGCGCTTGATCTCGTCGTCGTCGACGATGCGGCCTTCCTCGGTGTCGACCAGGAACATGCGGCCCGGTTGCAGCCGACCCTTGAGCAGCACGTCCGCGGCAGGAATTTCCAGCACGCCAGCTTCCGATGCCATCACGACCAGTCCGTCCTTGGTGACGTAGTAGCGCGAGGGCCGCAGACCGTTGCGATCGAGCACGGCGCCGATGCGGCGGCCGTCGGTGAATGCGATCGAGGCGGGGCCGTCCCACGGCTCCATCAGGCACGAGTGGTACTGGTAGAACGCGCGCTTTGCGTCGTCCATGCTCTGATGATTCGACCACGGCTCGGGAATCATCATCATCATCGCGTGCGGCAGCGGGCGGCCGGCGAGCACCAGCAGCTCCAGCGTGTTGTCGAACATCGCCGAGTCCGAGCCGTTCGGATTGATGATCGGCAGGATCTTGCGCATGTCGTCGCCGAACGCCGCACTGTTGAACAGCGCTTCGCGGGCGCGCATCCAGTTGGCGTTGCCGCGAACGGTGTTGATCTCGCCGTTGTGCGCGATATAGCGATACGGGTGCGCGCGATCCCAGCTCGGGAACGTGTTGGTGCTGAACCGCGAGTGCACGAGCGCCAACGCCGATTCCATCAGCGGATCGCTGAGGTCGGGGAAGTACGGTGCAAGCTGCATCGTCGTCAGCATGCCTTTGTAGACCAGCGTCTTGTGCGACAGGCTGGAGATGTACCAGCTCGCCGCGCCTTCCAGCGTCGACGTGCGGATCTCGGAGTAGGCACGTTTGCGAATCACGTAGAGCTTGCGCTCGAACGCGAGCTCGTCGGCGATGGCCGGGTTGCGCTTGACGAACACCTGCCGCATGAACGGCTCGCACGACTTCGCCGTGTCGCCGAGCATCGAGTTGTTGCACGGAACGGTGCGCCAGCCGAGCACAGCCTGGCCTTCCGACTGGACGATCTGCTCGAAGCGCTCTTCGATGCGCCGACGCAGCGTCGGATTGCGCGGCAGGAACACGATGCCGCAGCCATATTGGCCCGGCGCGGGCAGCTCGATGCGCGCCTTCTTGCACGCCTCGAGCAGAAATCGATGCGGCATCTGGATCAGCACGCCGGCGCCGTCGCCGCTGTCTTCCTCGGCGCCGCAAGCGCCGCGGTGGTCGAGATTCACGAGGACCTGCAGACCCTGCTGCAGGATGCGGTGCGACTTGCGGCCCTTGATGTCCACGACGAAGCCGACGCCGCAGGCCTCGTGCTCGAACGCCGGATCGTAGAGACCCTGCTTCGGCGGCAAACCCGTCCAGCGCGGCCGGCGCCCTTCAGTGCTGCTGCTCACCTGTTTCCCCGTTCCTGTATTCAATTCTGGGCGGTCGTCCGATCCGCCGACGCTGCTTGCGGCAGCGTTAAGGTGTTGATTCAGCGAGGCTCAGTGGCGCAATGGCGCGCACCGCGTGAGCGTTGCATGGAGCGCTCGGCGGACGACCCGTTGAATACAACCCGGAGGATCGATCGCATATTACAGAGGCCGACACCTGCGTCAATGCGCCTGCCAGTCGGCGTAGCTGATCTTCCACTCATCCCCTTCGCGGATCAGTGCGAGGTCGAAGTTGTACAGGTCAGTCGTGAGGCCCGCCGCGCCCGGTTCGCCGGCCCGTCCGGCCATGCCGACCTGCAGCTTCACCCTGGCCTCGTCCGGTGCAGGGAATTCGAGACTCTCGATGCGCGTGAGCAGGTGAACGGACTGGTTGGCGATGAAGTAACCGCGGGCATAGCGCGAGGCTTCTGCTCGGTCCTGGCCCTGCGCGTCCCGGTAGCTGGCCGAGATGTGCTCCATCAAGTCACCCACATCGCGTGCCTCCGCCGCGGTTTCCATCGATGCGATGACCGCCCGCACCTGCTGCTCGGGTGAGCCCGGGTCGTCACAGGCTGTCAGCAGGGCCAACGAAATCAAGAAAGGTGCAACCCACGAAAAGGGGGAGCGGAGGAGTCTCGACCGTCGCATGATTTCGTGAACCTCTTGGCTTGACCGTCCCGGAAGGCCATGGTCAGATCCCGGCGGCTCGCCTATCGTACAAAACCAACTAGTTTTCTGGTCGAAAGCGGCCAAGGCCCTTTCGACACGCCGGCAAAAGGCGTGACTTTTGCCTGCTGCATCTGGCCATTTGTCTCGCGTTTTCGTTGCCGGGGAGACCGTGATCATGAAAGTCACCGCACTGCGCGCCGCGATCGTTGCTGCGCTGCCTCTGTTCTGTTTGTCCGCCGTCGCCGCGGAAGGCCCGCTGGCGCAGAAGAAAGGACAGGGTGGCTCGGAGATCCAGGGCTCCGCCGGTCCGGGCGGCTCGCAAGGGGACAACGGTCTCGAGCATTGCGACAAGGCGATGGGCGCGCTCACGGTGGTCGAGCCGCAGGATTACGTCGCGCAGTCACTGTCGCGCTACGGCCTGCAGTCGCCGACGGGACTGATCCGCATGATGGTGCAGCAGTCGAACTGCTTTCTCGTCGTCGAGCGCGGCATCGGCATGCAGAACATGATGCAGGAGCGCGCGCTGCAGGAATCGGGCGAGCTGCGCCAGAACTCGAACATGGGCGGCGGCCAGATGATCAGCGCCGATTTCATCCTCACGCCGGCAGTCGTGTTCTCCGAGAACAATGCGGGCGGCGTCGGTGGCGCGCTCGGCGGACTGCTCGGCGGCAAGAGCGGCAGCATGATCGGCGCGGTCGCCGGCGGACTGAAATTCAAGGAAGCGCAGACCAGCATGCTGGTCGCGGACGCGCGCTCGGGCTTGCAGGTCGCGGCTGCGGAAGGCAGCTCGAAGAAGGCTGACCTGCGCCTTGGAGCAGCATTGTTCGGCGGCGGCGCGGCCGGTGGCCTGGGAGGCTACGCCAATACCAATGAAGGCAAGGTGATCGCCGCGAGCCTCATGGACAATTACAACAACATCGTGAAGTCGGTGCGTAGTCAGCCGAGTCTGCAGCGCGACGTCGGCTCGCTCGCGGACGAAGCCGGCAAGAAGACCAAGAGTGGCGCGGTGTTCAACGAAGGCGACACGATCGTGCCGAAGATCGGCAACGTGAAGCTGTACGGGTCGCCGGCCGAGAGCGGCAAGCCGGTTGCCACCCTGTCGAAGGGCGACGAGATGATCTTCATGGGCGAAGAGCAGAACGGCTTCTTGAAGGTCGAATCGGGCAACGGCAGCGGCTGGGTGAAGAAGGTGCTCGTCTCGAAGTGAGCCGGGTGGCCTAAGCGGCCGCCCTCTAGGCGGCCAGGCCCAGCTGCTTCAACAACGGCTCGATCTGCGGCTTTCTGCCGCGGAACTCGACGAACGCTTCCATCGCGTCGCGGCTGCCGCCCTGCTCGAGAATCGAGGCGAGGAAGCGCCGCGCGACCTCCGCGTCGAAGATCCCTTGCTCTTCGAAGGCGCTGAAGGCGTCGGCCGCCAGCACTTCCGCCCACTTGTAGCTGTAATACCCCGCCGCGTAACCACCCGAGAAAATGTGCTGGAAGCTGTGCGGGAACCGGTTGAACGCCGGCGGATGCACGACTGCGATTTGCGCTCGCACGTCAGCCAGCGTGCGCATGATCGCGGCGCTCGACTGCGGCGCGTTCTCGCTGTGAATGCGCAGATCGAATAGCGCGAACTCCAGCTGTCGCACCGTCTGCATGCCCGCCTGGAAAGTCCGCGTCGCCAGCAATCGCTGCAGCTCGATCTGCGGCAAGGGCTCGCCGGTCTCGACGTGGCCGGAGATCAGCGGCAACACCTCGGCGCGCCACGCGAAGTTCTCCATGAACTGGCTCGGCAGCTCGACTGCGTCCCACGCGACGCCGTTGATGCCAGCGATGCTCGGGTAGTCGACGCGCGTCAGCATGTGGTGCAGGCCGTGGCCGAACTCGTGGAACATGGTCACGACTTCGGCGTGCGTCAGGAGCGAGGGCTGCGTGCCGCCCGGCGGCATGAAGTTGCACACCAGGTACGCGACCGGCAGCGAGGCGGTATCGGCGAGCCGCTTGCGGCCGATGCACTCGTCCATCCACGCTCCGCCGCGCTTCTTCGGACGCGCGTAGAGATCGACGTAGAAGCCGCCGCGCAGCGAGCCATCGGCGTTGAGAATGTCGTAGAAGCGGGCGTCTGGATGATAGAGGTCGACGCCGCTGCGCTCGGCGATGCGCACGCCGTAGAGTTTCTCGGCGACTGCAAACATGCCGGCGAGCACGCGCGGCAGCGGGAAATACGGGCGCAACGCTTCTTCCGACAGTTGCAGCCGCTCGCGCTTCAGGCGCTCGGCCTGGAATGCCACGTCCCAGGCATTGAGCTTGCGCTCGGCGAAATCTGTCAGGTCGTTGAACTCGCGCTGCGCGACCGGGCGGCTCTGTCGCGCCAGCTGTTCGAGGAACGAGCGCACTTCCTCGACCGAAGACGCCATCTTGGTCGCGAGCGAGTATTCGGCGTAGTTCGGATAGCCGACCAGCTGCGCGATGCGATGCCGCAGCTCGAGAATCTGCGCCATCAGCTCGGTGTTGTCCCAGCGGCCCTGGGTCGAGCCCTGATCCGAGGCGCGCGTCACCCAGCCCTGGTAGAACTCGCGCCGCAGCGCCTCGCTCTCGGCGTGCATCATCACGGCCTGGTAGTTCGGCGCATCGAGCGTGAAGAACCAGCCTTCCAGCTGTCGCGACTGCGCGGCGGCTCGTGCGCGCTCGACGATCGGCTGCGGCAAGCCGGCGATTTCATTCTCCTGCGTCACGTGCCGCGACCACGCGTTGGTGGCATCGAGCACGTTCTCGTCGAACTTCGACTGCAGCGTCGCCAGCTGTTCGACCTGCGCTTTGAACTCGGCCTTCTGGTCCGCCGGCAATGCAACGCCGGCCAGGCGGAAGTCGCGCAGCGCGTTCTGCAGCAGCTTGCGCTGGCCCGCCGTCAGCCTATTGCCTTCCTTCGCGAGAATCGCCTCGTACGCGCGACACAGGCGGTCGTTCTGCGCCAGCTCGGTGTGCCACGCCGTGAGCAGCGGCAAGCACGCGTTGTACGCGGCGCGCAGCTCGTCGCTGTTGACGACGCCATTCATGTGCCCGATCGGTGACCACGTGCGCGCGAGCCGGTGATGCATTTCCTCGAGCGGCACGACCAGCGAATCCCACGAGGGTTCAGGCTGCGTGAGCAGCGCGGCGAGCTGGGCGCGATGCGCATCGAGCAACTCGCGCAGCACGGGCTCGATGTTCGCAACGCGGATCGACGAGAACGCGGGCAGATTGATTTCGGCGGTAGGCATGGCAGGTAGGGGAGCGGTGCAGAGAAGGGAGGCCGCGCCGATTTTAGTGGGCAGGCGACGCCGCGTCGAAAAAAATCTCACGGCGCATGCAGTGGCGCTGTCTTGCGACAGGGTGAGTCGGAACTGCAGGCAGACCGGTACCGTTCCTTCGGCAACTACTGACTCGACACCAGACCCGAAGGTTCACGCCGCAGGAGGTCGCGCCAGCAAAATGCCCGATGCCCGTCAGCCGCCTGCCTACTGCGCAGAGCTGTTCTATCAGTTCGTGCAAACCGTGCAGGATCACGCGATTTTCGCCATGGATCCGCAGGGTCGCATCGTGCACTGGAACGCGGGTGCAGCGCAGATCATGGGCTTCGACGCGAGCGACGTGGTTGGCCGCGAGCTGGACGACATCTTCACGCCGGAAGACTGCGAAGCCGGCATTCCGCGGTTGGAACTGCAGACGGCCGCGCGCACGGGACGAGCGGCGGACGAGCGTTGGCACGTGCGCAAAGATGGCTCGCGATTCTGGGGTCTCGGCGCGGTCACCGCGCTGCGCGCACCCGATGGCGAGCTGCTCGGGTTCGGCAAGATCGTCGCGGATCGTACCGACCTGAAGGAGCTGCAGGATGCGCTGCAGAATCGCAATGAAGTGCTGGCGCATGCGGACGAGCTGAAGAACCGTTTCCTAGCGACGCTTGCGCACGAGCTGCGCAATCCGCAGTCGGTGCTGGCCAATAGCGCGGGAGTGTTGCGACGCTATGCGGACGGCGATTCGCAGCTGCAAACAGTTGCGGACATGATCGACCGGCAGGTGCGCCAGACGCAGCGCTTGATCGAGGACCTGACCGACCTCGCGCGCAGCAGTCGCGGCCGCATCGAGCTGCGGATGCAGCCGCTCGACCTGCGGGAGATGGCACGCCTCGCCTCCGAGGCCGTGCAGTCCGTCATGAGCGAGCGCCGTCATGATCTCGCGACGGTGATGCCCGATCTGCCGGTGCCGGTCGATGGCGACGGCGACCGGATTCAGCAGGTGATGATCAACCTCCTGCGCAACGCGGCGCGTTACACGCCGCCCGGCGGGCAGATCTCGCTGTCGGTGAGCGCAGAAGGGCAGGAAGGTGTCGTGCGTATTCACGATACCGGCGTCGGCATCCCCGCCGGTCAGCTGGCGGAGATCTTCGAGTTGTTCACGCAGGTACATCCCGACCACGTCGAATCGCGCGCCGGCATGGGCATCGGACTGGCGCTCGCGCGCGAGCTCGTCGAGCTCCACGGCGGCACGATTCAGGCGCGCAGCGACGGCATCGGCAAGGGCAGCGAGTTCATCGTGCGCTTGCCGTTGCGCGAGTGAGACGCACACGGCAAGATCGTGCGCCTCTCTGCGAGGCGCGTCTGTGAACATCCGAACCTATCGCAACATCGCTCCCGTGCTCGGCGCGCGCGTCTATGTCGACCCCGGCGCGATCGTCATCGGGCGCGTGCGGATCGGCGACGATTCGTCGATCTGGCCCGCTGCAGTCGTGCGCGGCGACGTTCACTCGATCGAGATCGGCGCACGCACCAGCATTCAGGACGGCTCCGTGCTGCACGTCACCCACGACGGACCTTACTCGCCCGGTGGACGCGCGTTGCACATCGGCGCCGACGTCACCGTCGGTCATCGCGTCACGCTGCACGCGTGCACGATCGGCGACAAGTGCCTGGTCGGGATGGGCTCCGTCGTGCTCGACGGCGTCGTGACCGAGGATTTCGTATTGATCGGCGCCGGCAGCGTCGTGCCGCCCGGCAAACGCCTGGAAGCGCGCAGTCTCTACGTCGGCAGTCCGGTGCGCAAAGTGCGCGAGCTGACGCAGGCGGAGATCGAATTCTTCACGTACTCGGCAGCGCAGTACGTGCAGCTCAAGAACGATTATCTCGGGCTTTAGCCCGACATCCCGGACTTCACTGCTGCGATGACCGCCGCTGTGTCCGGTTTGACGCCGCGCCAGAGCAGGAACGACTCGGCAGCCTGCTCGACCAGCATGCCCCAACCCGTCTCGGCGCGTCCGGCACCGGCGCTCTTCGACCATCGCGTGAACGCCGTGTCGCCTTTGCCGTATGCCATGTCGTAACACAGCGTCGTCGGGCCGATCACGCCCGGCGGGATCGGCGGAATCGTGTCTTGCAGGCTCGCCGAAGTCGCGTTCAGCACCAGGTCGAAGGTCGAGTCGGCGATGGCATCGAAGCCGCAGCCATGCACTGTGCCCAGCGTCGCAAATTCGTGCGCGAGCTCGGTGGCGCGTTCCTCGTTGCGGTTCGCGATCTCGAGGTACTCAGGATCGGCTTCCAGTAACGGACCGAGCACGCCGCGCGCAGCCCCGCCCGCGCCCAGCACCAGCACTCGCGTGCCTTTGATGTCGAACGCGAGATTGCGAGTCAGATCGGCGATGAGGCCCGCGCCATCGGTGTTGTCGCCGAAGATCCCATCGCTGCGCAGGGCCAGCGTATTCACCGCGCCCGCAATTTCCGCGCGCGAGCTGCGCTCCCGCGCAATCAGGCAGGCCGCCTGCTTGTGCGGCAGCGTGACATTCAACCCTTTGCCGTCGGCCGCGAAGAATTCGACGACGCGATCGTTGAGTGCGTCCGGCGCGACTTCCAGGCGCGAATAGCTGAGCTTGTGGCCGGTTTGTTTGGCGAACAGCCCGTGAATGAATGGCGACCAGCTGTGAGCGACTGGGTAACCGATAACTGCGTATTTGTCTGTCGCGGGTCCTTGCTCTGTGGCGGGACTGTTCATCTAGCTAACGTCGTTCCCGCAGCCAGCCTGCGGCACGTTTCGCGAAATAGGTCAGGATGCCGTCGGCGCCGGCACGGCGGATCGACAGCAGCGATTCGAGAATGACGCTGCGTCCGTCGAGCCAGGTGTTGCGGATCGCCGCTTCCAGCATCGCGTACTCGCCGCTCACTTGATAAACGAACGTCGGCGCGCCGAACGTGTCCTTCACGCGCCGCACGATGTCGAGGTACGGCAGGCCCGGCTTGATCATCACCATGTCCGCGCCTTCCTGCAGATCGAGCCCCACTTCGCGCAGTGCCTCGTCGGAGTTCGCGGGATCCATCTGGTAGCTGTACTTGTTGCCCTTGCCGAGAGTGCCGGCGGAGCCGACGGCTTCGCGGAACGGACCGTAGAAGCTGGAGGCGTACTTCGCGGAGTACGCAAGAATGCGCGTGTTGAGATGACCCGCGACTTCCAGTGCTTCGCGGATCGCGCCGATGCGTCCATCCATCATGTCGCTCGGCGCGACGATGTCGGCGCCGGCTTCGGCGTGCGACAGCGCCTGCTTCACCAGCGCATCGACGGTCACGTCGTTCACGACATAGCCCGAGTCGTCGATGATGCCGTCCTGCCCGTGCGTGGTGTACGGATCCAGTGCGACGTCGGTGATCACGCCAAGTTGCGGGACCGCTTGCTTGACCGCGCGGACTGCGCGTTGCGCGAGTCCTTCGGCATTCCAGGCTTCGCGCCCGTCGTCGCTCTTGGCGTTCGCGGGCGGCACCGGGAACAGCGCCAGTGCCGGGATTTCCAGCTCCGCGAGCGACTCGGCCTCGCGCACCAGCTCGTCGACCGTGACCCGCTCGATCCCGGGCATGCTCTGGATCGGCTCGCGCCGAGCCTTGCCCTCGATCACGAACAGCGGATAGATGAAGTTGTCGGCGCTCAGCGTGGTCTCGCGCATCAGGCGGCGCGAGAACTCGTCGCGGCGCATGCGGCGCATGCGCGTGCGCGGGAATTCGCCTGTCTCTCGGTCAGACATATTGCGTAGACTACAGCATGCCCGCCGCGAAACCCAACGTCCGCTGCCCGTGGAGCCTCAAGGGCAACGAGCTGTACGTCGAGTATCACGATACCGAATGGGGCGTGCCCGCCTGGGACGACCAGACGCAGTTCGAGTTCCTGATCCTGGAGGGTGCGCAGGCCGGGCTGTCGTGGTCGACGATCCTCAACAAGCGTGAGGGCTATCGCGAGGCGTTCGCCGGCTTCGATCCCGAGCGCATCGCGCGCTTCGGCAAGCGCGAGCTCGCGCGGCTGTTGAAGAATCCGGGCATCGTCCGCAACCGGCTGAAGATCGAGTCGACGATCTCCAACGCGCGCGCGTACCTGGATTTTCAGTCCGAGCACGGCGGCTTCGCGAAGCACCTGTGGACCTTCGTCGGCGGCAAGCCGATTCAGAATCGCTGGACCCAGCACAAGCAGGTGCCGGCGACTTCGCCGGAGTCCGACGCGCTCAGCAAGGATCTCAAGCAGCGCGGCTTCCGCTTCGTCGGCACCACGATCATCTACGCGCACATGCAGGCGACCGGCATGGTCAACGACCATGTGACGGGGTGCTTTCGATACAAGGAATGCAAGGCGCTGGGGAAGAAGGGCAACTAGGCACTACTCGCCGACCAGCCATTCCACTCGCGATGCTCCGTTGCCGGCGAGCGCCCCGTGCAGCTCTTCGAGCGCTTCCCGTATCTCGCCGTCGAATTTCCATGGCGGATTTGCGATCACCAGCCCCGAGCCGTTCAGCCCGATCGGCGAGTCCGCGGGGCGCACGGTCAACTCCAGTCGCAGGAGCTTGCGTAACCCGGATGCCTGCAGCGCCGCGTTGAATCTCTGAGACTGCGCTCCCGCTTTGATCGGATACCACAGTGCAAAGACGCCGTTCGGCCAGCGCGACAGTCCGAGACGCAGCGCCTGTTCGGCATCTGCGAACTCGGTGTCGGCCTCGTAAGGCGGATCGATCAGCACGAGGCCGCGGTTCTCGCGCGGCGGCAGGTAAGTCTTCAGCGCTGCGTAGCCGTCGCCGTGGATCACCGCCACGTCGCGCCGGCCGTGCGTCGCTTGTTTCAGCGCTTGGGCTTCCGCCGGCTGCTGCTCGACCAGGACCGCACGATCGCCCTCGCGCAAGGCGCCGAGCGCGACCAGCGGTGAGCCCGGGTAGTGCGTCGGAGGCGAGTTGGCAGCGTGCGTCGCCTGGAGATAGCGCGCGAGATCAGCGGATCGCAGCGACTGACCCGCGAGCCGGGCAATTCCCTCGCGCCATTCGCTGCCGCGCGTGGCATCCTCGGCGCGCAGGTCGTAGCCGCCGCGCCCGGCATGCGTGTCGAGATAGAACAGCGGCTTCGGTTTCTGCTTCAGGCGCTCCAGCAGCGCGAGCAGC
>DATNFA010000106.1:0-44343 GCA_035606615.1 Steroidobacteraceae bacterium | reverse complement strand
GACGAGCAGATCGCCGCTCGACGCCTCGTACAACTTGCGCGTCATGTACATGATCGCGCCCTTGCTCGCGCCCTTGTCGTAGATCTCGTCGATCTTCGCCTCGCTGACGACGGTGCCTTCCACCGGCAGCGGCTTGTGCATCTCGAGCGTCTGCTCGGCATGCAGCAGCATGCGGTAGTTGATGCCGTACGCCGGGTCGGCGAGCCGCATCGCCCCAGCGGCGAGCGTCACTGCGAACGTCGGCAACGCAACCAGGTTTTTCTCGTAGACGTACTTGAGCTCCTGCGGATCGCAAGGGTCCAGCGCGCCGACACCGACGCCGAGCGCATAGAGCATCGTGTCCCGCCGTGCGTAGGTCTGCCGCACCGGCTCGAAGGTCGTGCTCATCAGCTTGTCGTAGTTGAGCGGCATAGACGCGGATAGTAAAGAAGAAGCAGCGCTGCGGCGATACCGATGTTAGAGTTCGCCGGCGCATGTGACTGGCGTAAATGGGCTCAACCATTGGGAAGCATGCGTGCAGGGTCCTCCCCTGCAGCGGCCGCTCGCCTGGGCACTCGTCCCAACTTCTCGTTAGGAGCGCCCGTCATGAAAATCTCTTTCGATCTGGTCCAGGCTGCCGATCCCGACGTCTATGCCGCCCTGCAGGGCGAAGAGCAGCGGCAACGCGATGGCATCGAGCTGATCCCATCCGAGAATTACGCGTTTGCCGAGGTCTACGCGACCAACGGCAGCGTGTTCGCCAACAAGTATTCCGAAGGCTACCCGGGCCGCCGCTATTACGGCGGCCAGCGGTTCACCGACCGCATCGAGACGCTGGCAGTCGAGCGCGCCAAGGCGCTGTTCCGCGCCGAGCACGCCAACGTGCAGCCGCTGAGCGGCTCGCCGATGAATCAGGCGGTGTACATGGCACTGCTCGAGCCCGGCGATACGATCCTCGCGATGGATCTTTCGCACGGCGGTCACCTGACGCACGGCGCGCCTGTTTCGTGCATGGGTAAGATCTTCAACTTCGTGCGCTATCGCACGCTGCCGCCGCGCGGCGAGATCGACTTCGACGGCCTGCGCGAGACGGCGCAGAAAGTGAAACCGAAGATCGTGCTGTGCGGACACTCCTCGTACCCGCGCGAGCTCGACTACGCGCGCTTCCGCTCGATCGCCGACGAGGTCGGCGCGCTGACGATGGCCGATGTCTCGCACATCGGCGGACTGATTGCCGGCGGCGCGCTCGCCAATCCGCTCGATGCGGGATTCGACGTCGTCACCACGACCACTCACAAGTCGCTGCGCGGTCCGCGCGGCGGGATGATCCTCTGCAAGTCGAAGCTCGCGCAGAAGATCGATCAAGCCGTGTTCCCGGGCATGCAAGGCGGCCCGCATATGAATGCGGTCGCCGGTATCGCTGTGACGCTGAAGCTCGCAGCCCAGCCGGCGTTTCGCATCTATGCGCAACAGGTGCTTGCGAATGCGAAGGCTCTCGCGCAAGAGCTCCAGCAGCGCGGCTGCACACTCATCACCGGCGGCACCGAGAATCACCTGATGGTGATCGACACCATCAAGTCGTTCGGCATCGACGGCCGCGTCGCCGAGAAAGCGCTCGACGACGCGGGCCTGACGGTCAACAAGCAAGTGATCCCGGACGACCCGCACCCGCCGCTGCGACCGAGCGGCATACGCCTCGGCACTCCAGCACTGACGACCCGCGGCATGCGGGAATCCGAGATGGCTCACGTCGCGCAGTGGATGCGCGAAGCGATGCAAGCGCATGCGACTCCGGCAAAGCTCGCACAGCTGCAGGAAGCTGTGCGCTCGCTGTGCCAGCGGTTTCCAGTGCCGGGCCTGTGAGCACAGGTCCGTTTCCCGGGCAGCGGCCGATCGGCGTACGAATCTGATCGGCCGGCCCCAGCAGCAGGAAGAAGACGTCGACCATGATCGCTCGCGCGCGACGCCCGGCGCTCGCCCACGCCCAATAAGGCAACGAATTGCCCGCAGGATCGGTGTAGCGCCGGACCTTGGGTATCGTCGCGAACGACGTGAGCCCGAAAGACTCCGGCCGACGCATCTCGTCGCGCGTTGCTACACCATCCGCATTGGCGTCCACCCACATGGAGAGCTCCTGCCAGATGGCGTCGGCGCGCGAGATCACGCCGTCGTCATTTCCGCCGAGCAATGGCTGATCGTATTGCGCGAGACCGACGAACCCGTTCGGTGCGGTGCCGCCCGCCAGCAGCGGCGTGCCGACTCCGAAGAGCTCCGAGCCGTCGTCGACCACGCCGTTGCGATTGCGATCGAGCGTCAGAAAGGCTTCGTCGCCGCCCGGCCGCACCCACTGCACCCGGTCAGGGAAGCCGTCGGCGTTGACGTCGAACGACACGCCCCGGCCGGCGGGACCGAGCTCGATGCCGTCCCGGCGAGTGTCGATGACGATCGGGCTGCACTGGCTCCAGGCGCTCGCGCAGGTCAGATAGAGAAGCAGGCTGATCAAGGTTTTCATGAGGCTTCCTTTCCTTCATGGCAGTTGGCAACCGCGGGTGCAGCACTGCGGCTGCCCCGACCGACAGACGTTGATGAGAATGGCGTTCCCGGTCGACTGCTCGCCGGGAGGAATGAGCGTGAAGTTCGCGCCGATGCCCTGGTTCCCGACTCGCACCGACAGGCTGGTTTCGTCCTTGGTCTCTCCTTTGTATTGCATCACGCACTGTCCGCTGCAGCTTCCGGCCGGAATGCTCGACCATCCCGGAATGGAATACGTGCTCGGCACGACGCTGGGGACGCGCAAAGATTCGCTGACCCCGAACAGGCCCGTGAACGTCGCGCGCCGCTCCGCGGTCTGCGGCAAGGTGCTGGTCGTGCAGGTGATGGTGAATCCGCCCGCGATGATCAGCACCGACAGGCTGGTGGAGGCCTCGACGATCAAGCCGGCGTTGAGGCTGCCATTGCCGGAATCATAGAAAATCGGTGTGACGTTTTTCAGTTTGGGGACGGCAGCTGCGTGCCCTGAAAGCAGCAAGCAGCTCAGCGTCGCGAGGACGCGCATGCAGGTGTTCATCGTTGCTCTCCTCCACTGAGTTTCTCGGTGCGACGCTCCATGTCTCGACGCAACTGTGCCTCCTCGGTCGTGAGAATCTGCACGTACTCACCCGAGAGGATCGGCTGCGCCTCCTGTTCGAGCGTTGCTGCGAGATCGTCCTGCGACGCGCCGAACACCATCTCGGCTTGGAATTCGTCCAGGAACGAAACCAGGATCCGCTGACGTTGCCGGTCGAGCGCGTCCATCAAGCCCACCGCCCAGCGCCGTTCGGCCTCGGTCCGAAGACTGGTCTTCTGGTACCGGTACGCAAGCACCTCTTGCAGATTCAGACGCTGCCCCACCTTGCGTTGCGCTTGCAGACGCTTCGCGAAGGTGTCGACGAGTTGCCGCCCCTGCGTGTGCAAGTCCACCTTCGGATCGTGAGTCGCGACATACGTTTGCAGCGCAGTCAGGTCCTCATCCCTGAAGCCGCGTGCTTTGAGTGCCGGCAGGTAGGATTCCAGAATCTCCTGGTTGGTCAGCCGGTGCAGCCGCGAGTCGAGCGGCTCCCACTGTGGGAACGCGTGCAGATCCACGTGGTACGTGCCGTCGGGCCTCGCGACGACGCCGAACGCGTCGAGATCCTTGAGCGGCGTTCTCTCATCCATGGCCAGCTGCAAGGCGAAGTCGAGATCCGACCACTGCCGATACGCTTTCGCGTCGCGAATGAAGGCGGCCGGATCCGGGTCCTGCTGCTTGCGTTGGAACGTTGCGAAGTGCGCTTCGAGTTTCGTGCGCAGCGCTTGCGCTGTCGCTGCACGCGGCGGCTTCAGCTTCTCATCGAAGGGCGCGGCCTGAGTCGGCCCAGCCAGCAGCGCGAACAGCACGGTGACGCTCGCGCCAAGTCGTTTCAGCTCTTCCATGACAACTCCCTTTGTTATCCATCGACAGCGGGATTCTGCGCCCGCCGTCTGCGCCGCGTTGCTCGAAAAACTCGCTACTCGCGGACTTTCAGCGCTCCCGTCTGCAAATCGATTCCGCCCGCTTCGAGCGCCGCGATCAGCGGCCCGAGGAACTTCTCATAGCGCGCGGCACGTCCATTGCCGAGCGCGACACCCGAGCGCGCCTGTACGGTGCTGAAGGTCGCGATCGGATGCTCCGTCTTCTGAAACTCCAGGCACTGCGGCTGCCACTCCAGGCCGCAAGCCTGCAGCAGCTGCGGCGCTGCCTTCGGGAAGTCCGCGACGAAGTCCTCGTATTGAATCGTCACGAATTTCTCGGGCGGCAACACGCGCTCCCACAGCGCGACCAGCCGCGCGTAACGCACGTAGTACTCGGCGATGTCGGCAAGCCGATGCGTGAACGTCCAATGTTTGTTGAACTCCTGCCGGTAGATCGACAGGCACGTCTCCACCGGATTGCGCCGCACGTGCACGATGACTGCGTTGGGCAGCATGCGCGCGATCAATCCCGCCGCCTCGAAGTTGCGCGGATGCTTGTCGGTAATGTGGTCCGCACCGCGCAGGTCCGGCAGGTCGCGGTAGTAGAACAGCGCCCATTCCTGCAGCTTCCGCTCGTACGCTTCCGGTTGGGTCTGGTCCAGAGGGATCGGCCAACGCAGGATCTGGCGCATCGCCGGGCGCTCGCCGCACGCGAACACACGCGAGTGCGCGCCGAGCACGGATTCCAGCAGCGTAGTGCCCGAGCGCGGCATGCCGACTACGAAGATCGGCCGCGGCGTGTTCGGAATCGGCGCGATCTCGGGCAACCGTTCCCACACATCCACGATGCGCTGGATACGTGCTGCATCCTGCGCCGGGTCATACGAACGCCGCTCGAGCGCATCGCGCTCGCGCGCCAGCACATGTGCTGCCTCGTACGCTGCGAATGCCGTGTCGATCTCGCCGCGGGCATCGTGAGTATTCGCGATCGCGAAAATCGCCGCGATCCGATAATCGAGATACACCTCGGTGCTGCGCGCCAGCGCGTTCAATTGCTGCAGGTCCGCGTCGTCGAGCGCACCGCGTCGCAGGCGGCTCAGAGTCGAGTACACGGGCACGAAGTCGGGCCGCTGCTGCAGACAGCGACGGCAATAGACTTCAGCTTCCGCGAAGCGCCCCATGTACATCAGCACCAGCGCACGCTGCGCGAGCATTTGCGGGTAGGTGGGATCGAGTGCCTCGGCCCGGTCGAGGGCCAGCATGGCCGGTTCGACGTACAGCGCCTGCAAGCACAAGCTCGCGTAAGCGGTGAGATCGGCAACCGTCGGTTTCGTAAGCGACAGGTAACGCGCGAACGCAGTCGTCGCTTCGATGTGCCGCCCTTCCTCGAAGGCGCCGCGAGCCAGCGCCCGCCACGCGCTCGGCGCGTTCGGATCTGCCTGCGTCCACGCGACACCATTCGCATAGAGTTTCTGCCACTCGCGGCGGGCGACCAACGCATCGCACTCGAGCGAGTAGAAGCGACCCAGCGCCACGAGGTTGGTGGGCTCGGTGGCGATGATCAAGCCCAGCTCGATCATCGCGCGATCCCCTTTACCGGTCTGCGCAAGACCCTCGGCGAGGTTCAGTCGGAAGCCGTTCTGGCCGGGCTCGCGCTCCACTGCTTGTTGCAGCAACGGCATCGCCTCCTCGCCCTTCCCGCTATGAAGCAAGGCGAGGCCGCAGAGGCTCGAAGCTTCGGGATCGTTCGGCCGGATTTCCAGCGCGGCGCGATAGGATTTCAGGGCGTCGTCCAGCCGCCCCGCCTGGTGTGCGGTCACGCCGCGCTCCAGGGTTTGGAAGAAAACGGATTTGCTCATTGCTCCAGTCGCCTGCCGGTCTGTGCGTCGAAGAAGTGAATCCGGTCGGGCGCGGGCTGTAGTGTAATGCGTGCGCCGACGGCGGGCAGATTATACGGCGAGGAGCGCGCAATCAGCTTCCAGCCGCCGCTGGTCGCATGAATGAAGGCCTCGCTGCCGACGGATTCGAGCAATTCGACTGTCCCGGTGAGGCCGCCGCCCGGCGCGGCGCTGCTTTCCACGATGTGCAGGTCCTCGGGCCGCACGCCGGCGACGATCTCCTGTCCTGCCTGTGCTTTCACCGTCGGCAGGCGCAGTTGCGAACCGCTCCCCGTGAGCACCCCGTCGCGCAGCTGGCCGCGGAAGAAATTCATCGCCGGGTTGCCGAGGAAGCCGGCGACGAACAGATTGACGGGCCGCTCGTAGATCTGCATCGGCGCGTCGATCTGCTGAATCACGCCCTTGTCCAGTACGACGATGCGCTGACCGAGCGTCATCGCCTCGACCTGGTCGTGCGTGACATAGATCATCGTCGTGCCGAGCGCGCGATGCAGCCGGGCAATCTCGGCGCGGGTCGAAGCACGCAGCTTCGCATCGAGGTTCGACAACGGCTCGTCGAGCAGGAACACCTGCGGGTGACGCACCAACGCGCGCCCGAGCGCGACGCGTTGACGCTGACCACCCGACAGCTGTCGCGGCAATCGATCCAGGAACTGCGTCAGCTCCAGGGTCTCCGCGGCCTGCTTCACTCGCTTCTCGATCTCCGCAGCATCATGGCCGCGCAGCTCCAGCCCGAAGCCGAGATTGCGCGCGACCGTCATGTGCGGATACAGCGCGTAGCTCTGGAACACCATTGCGATGTCGCGGTCGCGCGGCTCGAGTCGCGTGACGTCGCGCTCGCCGATCAGGATCGACCCCGAGCTGGCCTCCTCCAGTCCCGCGATCAAGCGCAGCAGCGTGCTCTTGCCGCAGCCCGAAGGACCGACGAGCACCAGCAATTCACCGTCGCGGATGCCGAAGGAGGCATCGTCGATCGCGACATGCCCGTTCGGGTACACCTTACGTACCGAGCGCAGCGTTACTTCAGCCACGGTGCGTCACTCATATAGACTCTCGCCATGGAGACAAATGTGCGTACGAATGCTTCTTCTACGCGCTTTCCAGAGCGCTTCTTGTGGGGCTGCGCCACGTCGGCGTATCAGATCGAGGGCTCGCCACTCGCGGACGGCGCGGGGCCCAGCATCTGGCATCGCTTCGTGCACACGCCCGGGCGCATTGCCGACGGCGATACCGGCGACGTTGCCTGCGATCATTATCGGCGCTTCCAGAGCGATGTCGACCTGATGCACTCGCTGCGGCTCGGCGCCTATCGCTTCAGCATCTCGTGGAGCCGCGTCCTGCCGCAGGGCACGGGCCGCATCAATCCGGCCGGCCTCGGCTTCTACGAGCGGCTCGTCGACAGCCTGCTCGCTCGCGGCATCCAGCCGATGGCGACGCTGTATCACTGGGACCTGCCGGCCGCGCTCGACGATCGCGGCGGCTGGCTCAACCCGGACATCGCGAACTGGTTCAGCGAATACGCCGACGTCGTATTCCGCAAGCTCGACGATCGCGTCCCGTACTGGACGACGTTGAACGAGCCGTGGGTCGCGATGAACGACGGCTACCTGCTCGGCATCCACGCGCCCGGACATCGCAGCGCGTACGAAGCGACGCGCGTAGCGCATCATCTGCTGATGGCGCACGGCAAAGCAGTGCAGGCCTATCGCGCGACTGGTCGCAATCAGATCGGGCTCGTGGTGAACATCGAGCCGAAATATCCAGCTTCGGATGACGAAGCCGATCACGCGGCGACGCGGCGCGCAGACGCGCACATGAATCGCCAGTTCCTCGAACCGGCGCTGCGCGGCACGTATCCGGAAGAGCTGCCCGTGATCTTCGGCCAGGCGTGGCCGGCGATTTCCGCGAGCGATCTTGCGACGATTCACCAGCCGCTCGACTACATCGGCGTCAACTACTACACCCGCAGTGTCGTGCGAGCCGATCCCAACGCGTGGCCGCTGCGCACGGCACCGGTGCGTCAGAAGCAACGCACCCACACGGAAACGGGATGGGAAGTATTTCCGCAGGGGCTCACGGACACGCTGCTGTGGATCAAGAATCGCTACGGCAATCCGCCCGTCTACATCACTGAGAACGGCGCGGCATTCTTCGATCCACCGAGCGTCGAGGGCGCCGTCCTCGAAGATCCGCTGCGGGTCGACTATCTGCGCAAGCATCTGCGGGCCGTTCACGACGCGATTCGCCAGGGCGCGGACATCCGCGGCTACCTCGCGTGGTCGCTGCTCGACAATTTCGAGTGGGCGTACGGCTTCACCAAGCGCTTCGGCCTGGTGCACGTCGACTACGAGAGTCTGAAGCGCACGCCGAAGGCGAGCGCGCACTTCTATGCGCGAGTGATCGCGTCGAACGGCGCCGCACTGGACGAACCCGCCGCTCATTGAGAGCGCGCTCCGCCGCGCGGAAACACTATCGTGAACGGCAGCTGCGTGATGCGCATCTCCGTGCCGACCCAGCGCGCCTGACCGCGCTGAATCGACTGATGCGCAGGCTGGTCGCCTTCCGGCCAGGCAACGGCCAGGCCACCCGTCGGCATCTTGATCTCGGCCACGTCGAGCACGACCTGCTCGTCCTCGACTCGCAGCGAATAGCTCAGCGGACCGAACGGCGTGCGCAGGTTCTTCACGGCAAAGCCTTCCTGTTGCGTCCATTCCTTCGGTACGCCGGCCATCAGTACCAGCGTCTCGTCGGCCGGCCGCTCGAACGCGAACATATCGAGCAGCGAGCGACCGTAATCCGAGGCCACCCAGCCATGCGGCATGTCGCCGACGAAGCGCGACTTGCGCGGCTCGCGGCCGACGACCTCGGCCCACTGATTCCATTCGGCAGGACGGCGGTCGTTCATCAGGAAGTCGATCAGTGCCATGCCTCGATCGCGCCAGCGCAGGCGGATGAACGTGCCCAGGTTGCGCCACTCATACGGCGTATAGGCATCCCATCCTTTATCGATGCGACGCGCGCTGAAGTCCTTCCAGTAGCGCTCGAAGGTCGCGAGCAGTGCCTCGGGCGGCAGCATCTGCTGCTCACCCACGGGCGATAGCGCGATCGAAGTCGAGGTCGCGTCGAAGTCGCCGAGCTCGGCGGCGCCTGGGATGTAGTCGATGTCGTGCGCCCGCATGGCCACGCCGAGCGAGACGTACAGGTCGCGCCTGAACTGGTCGCGCGCTTCGATGAAGGCGTGCATCTCGGTCTTCTGATCGAGCTCGCGCGCGATGCGAATCGCCGATTCGTAGCCGGCCAGCGCCCAGAAATCGTCCCAATAGGAGTGCATCGGCTTCGCCGAGTAGCCTTCGTGACTGATCGATGCCGGCATCAGGCCGTAGAAGGCTTTGCGATCGCCCTGCTGGTTCGCCTCGGTGCGCTCCGACAGACGCAGCTTCTCCATGTACGCAACTGCTTTCGCAGTCGCAGGCCACAGCTCGCGCAGCAGCTCGGTGTCGCCCGTGTAGCGATACACGCTGTCGATCAGGAACAGGAATTCGCCCGTACTGTCGTTCTCAGGGACCGGATCCGCGCCGCGTCGATCGACGCAGCACGGCACCTTGCCATTCGCGAACTGATAGCCCGCATACCATCGCAGGAATTCCTTCGCATCCTTGTCGTGACCGAGCCGCAGCAGCATCTCCGAAGTCATCGCGCCGTCGCGGATCCACGAGCGTTCGTAGGCGCGCGAGCCGGGTTGAATCGCCGGACCGTCACGATTGATCAGCACGTGCGCAAGCGCGGTACGCAACGTATCGGAAAGCGACTTGTACTTCGCCGGGACGGTGAGCTCGACGCGGTTCAGCTTTTCGCGCCACAGATCGGCAACGCTCTGCAATGAGGATTGCGTGTCCGGTGGCGTCGCGTGCTGGGGCAAATCGAGCATGATCTCGCGCGTCTGCCCAGGCTGCAGATCGACGTCGTACAGCAACGCACCCGATGCGAAACCGCTGTCGTCGTGAATGCGCGCGCTTCCGACGTTCGTTGGCAACCAGTCGCAGGGCGTCTTCGCGGCGAGCGTGACGGCCCGGAACGTGCGCGGCGGCGAGCGTGGGTACACCGCAGGACGTCCATCGACGTCGACGCGATTCTTCTCGAAGGCGAGATCGCGGATCCGGCTCACGCCGCCCTCGGTGTTGAGGAACTGCGCCGGCGAGTTGACCTGGAACGGTCGGACGGTGAGAGCGAGGGTGACCTGCTGCCGACTCTGCGTCGGATTGCGCAGGCGATAGATCGCATGGAGGCTGGCGCTGCCGGGCGCACCGCTCGCATATGCGGTAGTCGTCAGCTCGATCGAGCGATGCCGCCACTCGACGCTCGGGATCGGCAGGTACCCGTCCGCGAGCGAATGCGAGATCGCAGCGTCGGCCCACGTCAGCCAACCGCCGCGCGTCCTGACGAACGGCTCGATCGAGTAGCTGCCCTTGCGGACTTCGAGCGCGCCGTCCTCGGACAGCATGCCCTCTTCCGTATCGCCGTCGACGCCGACGATCGTCCAGTAGATCTGCTCGTCGAGATACGGGCGCGGATAGCAGCCCCGCTTGCTCTGCTTGGCGAGCGAGCGGATGAATGCGTTTGGCGAAGCGCCGAACTCCAGGTCGCGGACGTACAGCTCCGCGATGCCGACGTCGCGGCCCGGATCGGACATCGTCACGCGGATGTAGCGGGCCTCCGACTCGGGCATGAGATGCGAATCGCGGCCGCCGGTGCTCGCTTCGATGCTGCGAACCTTCTGCCAGCGATTGCCGTCGAGCGACGTTTCGATCGTATAGCGCGGCGCGTACAGATCGCGCGCCCAGTCGATCTCGATGCCGCCGAACTCGCGCACGGTCTGCAGATCGATCTCCAACGTCTGCGCCGCGCCTTCGGTGCGCGTGCTTCGCCACATCGTGCCGGTCTTGCCGTCGATCGCGAGCGCCGCCTCGTTACCGCTGGCAGCCGAGGAAGCACGGGCTGTCGGCGGTGGCACGGAGCGCGCGGGCCGCAGCGGCTTCAAGGACAAGCGATCGAACCACAAGCTGCCGTGTCCGCCCTCGTCGCCCGCGCTCAGCACGAACTCGATCGACTGGAACTGGCGCAGCGTGCGGTCGGTCGTCGGGCCCCAGGCAAAGTCGATCTGGCGGCGCTTGATCCGCACCTGTTGCCAGTCGCCGGAGAACTGGTAGTTGGCGCGCCGATACCACCACACGTTGTCGCCGGAGGCATCGACGAACTTGACCTCGAAGTTGTTGCGTCCGGCCTCGGCGCGCATCCAGAAGGAGATCTCGTAGTCATCGGGCAGCGCGGTGGGCAACTGACGCGTCGCGGCCGCGTAGCCGGCTGTGTTGGCGAGATTGAACTCGAGCACCAGGGCATTGCCTTGGACTCCCTTGGCCGAATGCACGGACGCGCTCACGCCGTCGGAGGCCAGCGACTTCCAGGCCGAAGTGTCCTCCATCTCGTCGAGATAGCGGATTTCGAGCTGCGGCGGTTGTTCTGCAGACATCGCAGTCACACCGAGAAACAAGAGCAGGAACGGCAGCGCACGCACACTCATCCCTTCACGCTGCCGGCGAGGATGCCCGCGATGTAGTAGCGCTGCAGCCCGAGGAACAGCAGCAGCACCGGCAGCACGGTGATCACCGAGCCCGACATCATCAGCTCGTTGTCCTGCACGTGCTCGCGCGACAGGCCTGCTATCGCGACCGGCAGCGTGTGCAGCTTCGCGTCCGTCAGCACGATCAGCGGCCACATGAAGTCGTTCCAGGTCGCGAGGAACGTCAGGATCGCGAGCGTGACCAGGATCGGGCGGATGAGCGGCACGACCAGCGACCAGAAGATCCGGACTTCGCTCGCGCCATCGATGCGCGCGGCTTCGAGCAGCTCGTCGGGCAGCGACAGTGCGTACTGGCGGATGAGGAAAATGCCGAACACGCTCGCCATCGCCGGCACGATCACGCCGCCGTACGTGCTCACGAGCCCGAGCTCCTTGACCAGCGCGAACAGCGGGATCATCGCGACCTGGCTCGGAATCACCAGCGCGCCGAGCAGGCCGCGGAAGATCCGGTCGCGCCAGCGAAACCGCAGCTTCGCAAACGCATAGCCCGCCAGGGTGTTGAAGACCAGCGAGATCAGCGTCGCGAGCGTCGCGACCAGCGCGCTGTTGAACATGTAGCGCCCTGCTGCATGCTTCGCGAACAGCTCGCGATAGTTGTCGAGAGTCGGATCCGCCGGCAGCAACGGCGGTGGATAGGAGCTCGCTGCCCCAGTGGGCATGAACGATACCGAGATCATCCACAGCAACGGGAATGCAACGAGCACTGCACCGACGACGAGCACGGTGTTCACCAGCACAGTGCGGGACGTTCGCGTCATGCATCGCTCCGCTCGCGGCCGAGCCGCAACTGCACGACGGTGACCAGGAACATCAAGATGAACAGCAGGAATGCGACCGCAGAAGCGCGCCCGAGGCTCCACCACTTGAAGCCTTCCTCGAACATGAAATACAGGACGCTGTAAGTTGCCTGCAATGGACCGCCCTCCGTCATGACGTACGGCTCGGCGAACAACTGGAAGTAGCCGGTCATGGTCAGGATGCTGACGAGCAGCAGCACAGGGCCGATGCCCGGCAGCGTCACGTGACGGAATTGCTGCCAGCCCGAGGCGCCGTCGATGCGCGCCGCCTCGTACAGATCATCGGGAATGTTCTGCAGCGCTGCCAGCAGGATGATCATGTTGTAGCCGAAGTTCTTCCACACGGCGAGGATCACGATCGCCGGCATTGCCCAGTGCGGATTGCCCATCCAGTCGATCGGGTCGAGCCCGACCGACACGAGCGCGTAGTTCAAGAATCCGTAGCGCGTGTGAAAGATGTAGCGCCACACGACGGCGACAGCGACCAGCGTCGTCACCACTGGCGCGAAGTACACAGTGCGAAACAGGCCGCGAAACTTCGCGACTTTCGAGTTCACGAGCAGCGCCGCGCCGAGCGACACGCCGATCGACAACGGCACCCCGAGCGCGACGAAGTACAAGGTGTTGCCGAGCGATTTCCAGAACAGCGGCTCGCGCAACAGGCGAGCGTAGTTCTCGAAGCCGATCCAGCGCAGGTTGCCGAAATTGTCCAGCGCGTACAGGTCGAAGTCGGTGAGGCTCATCGCCAGCGCAGCGAGCACCGGCAGGAAGAAGAACACACCGAGCACGATCAGCGCCGGCGCGACGAACAACCATGCGGCGCGCTGCGTTCTCATGTATGACGATCCTGATCCATCATCCAGCGCCGCTTCTCGAGGATCTCGTCGGTCTTGCGATCGAGTTGGGCACACGCCTCGTCGACGCTGGCTACGCCCTGAACCACCCGTTCCGCCGTCAGCCGCATCTCCTGGGCAATCCGCTCCCACTCGGGCACCTTCGGCGGCGAGCGCACGCGGTCGAGTTGCGCGAGAAACGCCTTGGCGTACGGCGAGGATGCGAGAGTCGAGGACTGCCAGGTCGAGCGCCGCGGCGGCATGTTGCCGCTGAGCTCGTAGAAGCGCTGCTGCACGGGCGAGCGCGACAGGTATTCCATCACCGCCCACGTCGCAGGCTTCGACTGCGAACCGCTGAAGATCACCAGACTCGCGCCGCCGGCGCTGGACGCACCGGGTCCATTCGGACCGGGCATCGGCGCAGTCATCCAGGCGTCGCGCAGATTGGCGGGCATGCGCTTCCTGAATTCCGTGATATTCCACGGCCCGGAGATGTAGAACGAGAACATGCCGCGTCCGAACTCGTCCCAGACGTTCGACACCTGCGTGTTGGTCATCTTCGGCGCCCAGTCGCGCCGGAACATGCTCGCGTAGAACTCGAGCGTGCGATGGAAGTCGGCGCTGCGGAAATTTCCATAGCGGCCGTTGTCGCGCAGCAGCTCCGAAGGTTGCTGCAATGACAGCACCAGCAGCGGCTCGAACTCGTTGAGCGGCAGCAGCACCGAGTAGCGATCGCGACCGACCATCGCCTTGATCGCGCCGAGCATCTGCTCCCACTCGGCCCATGTGACCGGCGGCGCGTCGAAGCCGGCTTGCTGCAGGATGTCGCGGCGGTAGTACAGCAAGCGCGTGTCGATGTACCACGGAACGCCGTAGAGCTGTCCTTCGACACGATTCGAGTCGAGGATGCCGGGGAAGTAGTCGTCGAGCGCGACCTCGCGCGACTGGCTCGCGAACGAGTCCAGCGGAGCGAGCGCGTTCAGTGCATGAAATTCCGGGATCCAGGTATTACCGAGCGAGCACAGGTCCGGCAATGTGTCGCCCGCGTAAGCCGTGAGCAGCTTCTCGTGCGCGGCCGTCCACGGCAGCTTCTGCACTTCGACCTGGATGTCCGGCCGCTCGCGCAGGAAATCCTGCAGCAGATCGACAGCGTATTCGCCTTCGCGCCCGACCGCCCAGAACCGCACCGTGTTGGCCCCGTGTGCACGACGCGTGCAACCGAGTGGCGCCGCTGCGAGCGCGGCCAGCGCGAGCATCGTCTGCCGCCGACTTACCATCGGATCACGAGCTCGGCTGTTGCGGCGGCGGCTGCGCCAGCCAGCCGCCGGTGAAGCCTGCGCGCTCCAGGCCACGACGGATGTGCGGATTGCGCTGCATCAGCTTCCAGATGAGCCCGCTGCGGTAGTTCTCGATCATCGCCACGATCGGGCCCTGGTCGATGCTGAGATAGTCATTGTCGACCCAGCCGACGTTCTCGACGATCTGACCGTGGCGCAGCGGCACGTTCGGGAACGTGAAGCTCGGGTTCACTGCATCGAGGAAACCGTACTTCTGATACAGGTTCTCACCGAAGCGCACGCGAAAGGCGCGGATCGTCGGGATCACGATCTCCGGCGCGAACGCGATGGAGGCGACGGCGGCGGTCGGCGCGATCGTGCCGTCGTCGAGGATATGCGTCGCGGCCGTGCCGCGCGCAGCGTATGTGAAGAAGCCGCGCTCCTCGTTGTTGAAGATCTGCACCGTGTCGGCGGGACCGTCGCAGGCGCTCAGGCCCCAGATCTCGCTGTCGTAGCCGCGCCAGCGCATCGGGTTCTGGATCGAGTACTCGCGATGCGCGTAGGCCGCGCGCCGGCTGTTCTCGAAGTAATCGATGCCCTTCTCGCGCATGAACTCGTCCTGGATGCCGCGGAAGTCGATCCAGACGTGCGAGTACTGGTGGCCGAACATCGGGCCGAACGACAGGAACTCCTGGCCGCTGAACGTGCCCCACGAGTTCTTGTACGTGGCCAGCCACTCCTTCCAGGCGTCCGGCTCGATCGGATGCGTCGGCGAGCCGAGCGCGAGGATGTAGACGAGCATCGCCTCGTTGTAGCCGCGCCAATCGAAGCGCAGGAAGCCGGTCTCCGGACGCCAGCCATGCGAGAGGATCGGCGGGCGGTTCTGTGCCCAGGTCCACTCGACGCGGCCGTAGATCAGCTCCGCGAGATCGCGGATCTCCTTCTCGGCGCGCGTGTCGCGATCGAAATACATCTGCGCGGCCAGCACGCCGCCGAGCAGCAGCGCCGTGTCGACGGTCGACAGCTCGGACGTGCCGAAGCGCTGGCCATTCGGCATGTGCAGGAAGTGGTAGTAGAAACCGCGATAGCCGGTCATGCCGGTCTCATCGGGTCCCTGCGGCGCGTTTGCCAGGAACCGCAGTGTTCGCAGCGTGCGCAAGCGCGCCTGGCTGCGCGACACGAAGCCGCGCTCCGAGCCGATGACATACGCAGTGAGCGCAAAGCCAATACCAGCCGTGCTGGCAAACGACGGCGAGGGAAATCGGTCCGGCGCGAGGCCGTTCTGCTTGTTCGTGGTATCCCAGAAGAAGCGGAAGGTGCGCCGCTCGAGGTTGTTGATGACGGGATCGCCGTCCTTCTCGGGGTCGTACACGCGGGAGCCCTCGACGACGACGCCCGGGAGGCGCTCCTTGCTGGCACCGAGCGATGGTGCGCCGACGAGCAGCACCGTCAGTCCCGCCAGCACGTGCAGGCTCGCCCGCAGCCCGCGCGAATCAGCCTTCATCCGGCCTGCCGATGCATCATGACACCTCGCTGCGCGCGAGACCGCATGCAAGAATTGCCTGCGGTCCGCGCGTTTACGCGATGTCGATTATCGCCAGCTGACGTTGAATGACAACTTGAATGTGCGCGTCGGCTGACGATATGCCGTGATCTGACCGAAGTCCGCGCTCGGCACGCCGGCGTTGCCGCGGAAGTTCTGATACCCGTCCGGGTTGTTCCAGTTGAACACGTTGAGCACGTCGGCGCGCAGACCGACCGTGAAGTCTCCCAGGTCGAAGCCTTTCGATGCTGCGAGGTCGAACTGCTTGCGGCCGATGGTCGTATCCGGCTTGAAGTTGTCGAAGAAGCAGTTGGCATCACCGTTGGCGTCCGTAGGTAAGGTGAGGCAGTTCAGCGCCTCGAACTCGACCGGGCTCTGCAGCAGCAGCTTGGCGGAGAGCGACAGCTCCCACGGTCCATCCCAGATTCCGGTCATTACCAGCCGCTGCTTGGGAACGTCCGTAGCCGTGTGCCAGCCGAAGCCGTCGACGGTCGGATAGTCGAAGATGAAGTGCTCGTCGAAGTTGCCGGCGTTGGTGCGGTTCTCCTGCGCATCGCTGTATGTGTAGGCGATGGTCATTCCCCACCTCGATTCGCCGGTGTACGGCTTCTCCACGGACAGGAGCAATTGCGTCGCGCGCGACTCGATGCCGTTGTCGATGATGAGCAGCGTGCCGAGCCCCGGGATGCCGTTGCCGAATGGGCTGTCGCCCCAGGGGTCGTTGGGGTTGACGCGGAAGCCGCCGTTACCGCGGCGGTTGCCCAGCAGGAACACGATGCCGTCCTTCGATTCGACGTACGAGACCGTCGCCGAGGTGTTCCAGCTGGAGTTCCACAGGTCGAAGCGGTTGCGCACACCGAGGCTGAACTGGTCGGAGTACGGCGTCTTCAGATCGTTGTTGATGAGATTGATCTCGCGCCCGAGGTTCGGGTTCGCCGCGACCAGCGCCTCCAGATTGGCGCGATCCAGCAACGCCGGATCGAAATTCAGGCAGTTCTGTTGCGTGGCCGGGTCGCAGGTATGCCCGGCAGTGTTGAACAGGAACTCGTAGCGCGGGAACGTGCCCTTGGAACGCTCGAGCGACAGGTAGTCGAACACGTTGCGGTCATAGGCGCGGCCGGCGCCGCCGAACAGCACGAAGCTCTCGTCTTCCGAGAAGTCGTACGAGAAGCCGACG
Organism: Steroidobacteraceae bacterium; assembly: GCA_035606615.1. Taxonomy (GTDB): domain Bacteria; phylum Pseudomonadota; class Gammaproteobacteria; order Steroidobacterales; family Steroidobacteraceae; genus Steroidobacter. The sequence goes on along the minus strand of DATNFA010000106.1, from coordinate 27,232 downwards.
CGCGGCTGGATCGCGCCGTCGAATGCGCTGCGGTTGTTGCCGGTGCTGATGTACTTGTTGACGTCGACGCCGCCGAGCGCGAGCGTCTGCGCGTACGTCTGGCCCGGTTGCGCGCCGGTCGAGGTATCGACTGAGTTGAGCCCCGCGATCACGTCTGCTGGCGTCACGAAGTTCTCATAGCTCGGCGTCCGCTCGTAGTCGTAGCGAAGGCCGAGATTGAGCAGCAGCTTCTGCGTCGCCTCCCAATCGTCCTGGATGTAGATGCCGTACTGGCGGTTGTCCGATTGCACGTTACGTTCCGGCAGTCCCGGGAGCGGCGAGCCGAACTGCACCACGAAGGGGATCGATGGATCCTGCGTGACGTCGTACAGGAACTGCGGGTTGTACGGCTGCTGCTCGAATGCGTTGATCTCGACCTGTTTGTATTTGAAACCGGTTTTCACCGTGTGCGCGCCGTGCCAGTCGAACGAGGTGAAGGTCAGGTCGTCCTGGAAGCCCCAGCCCTTCTGACCCTTGTCTTGAAACTCCTCGCCGCCGCCGAGATTGAGAATCGCCTTGCGATCCGGCGTGACGGCGCGATATCCATTCGCGAGCGTCACCGGCCGCGGATTGAAATCCGCATCCTCGTACGTGATGTGCGCGTCGTTGAGGAAGCGCGCGCCGGTGTACTGGTAGCGCAGGTCGATGCGCGTCTCGTCGTTCTTCTTGTCGCTGGCAAACTGCGCGGTGTTGCGGTCGCCGATGTTGGAGATCTCGCTCTCCTTGCGATGCTTGCCGGTGAGCTCCAACAGGTGGTCGTCGCCGGCCAGCCAGTCGATCTTGGCGAAGTAAAGGTCCTCCTCGAACGGTGTGGTCGCGGGACCGAGCAATGCCTGGATGTCGGGCGGCACTGCGCTCGGCGGGACGCCTTCCCCGAGCGAGATGGTCTTCGGCGTCTCGAATTCCTTGCCCTCGTAAGTCACGAAGAAATGCATCTTGTCCTGGATGATCGGGCCGCCGAACGCGATGCCGTACTGATCCTGGTCGGAGGGCGATTTGCGGCCGGCGGCCGCCTCGAACGGGTCGGACGCGCGCCAGTTCTCCGCGGTATGGTCATAAAATGCTTCGGACTCGAATTGATTGGTACCCGAGCGTGTCACGGCGACGACCGCGGCGCTGCTCAACTGGTCGAACTCCGCTTTGTAGTTCGACGTGATGACCTTGTACTCGCCGATCGCGAGTTGCGGGAACGGATTGCCGCGCGTGAGGGTCTGGCCGCTGACACCGCCGCGCAGCACGTAATTCTTCTGACCGACGCCATCGATGAAAACGTTGACGCCGTTCGCCGACTGGGCACCGCTGCGCAGTTGGCTGGTCGAGCCGTCCGCGTTCGTCGCAAACTGCACGCCGGGCACGATGTCGGCGAATGCGAGGAAGTTGCGCGAGTTCTGCGGGAGCGCCGCGATCTGCTTCGGTGTCACATACGTCGCGACCTCGGAAGTGCGGGTCTCGTACAACGTCGTCGCGACCACCGTCACCGACTCGATGTTCTCCTGCGCGGCCGCGAGCCCCAGGTCGAGACTCGCAGTCTGACCGACCTGCAACGTGACGAGTCGGGCGATCGCACCGGTCGGTCCTGCGACCTCGACTTTATAGGTGCCCGGCGGCAGACCCGCGAGCAGGTAGTCGCCTTCCTGGTCCGATTGGACCTTGCGGGAGAAACCGGTCTCGGTGTTGGTCGCCGTTATTGTCGCAGCGGGCACCGGCTGTGCGCCGGCGAGGACATGGCCGCGTAACGACGCGCTCACGGCCTGTGAGTACGCGTGTGGTGCGGCGGCCAGCAGGCAAGAGGCAATAGCGGAGGTCAGCAGCCGGCGCTTCGCCTGCCGCGAAATCGAAAGCTCGTGTTTCATGGTCCGTCCCCAATCGACTCGAAGGGTTGTTACTTCGGAGCGGAATATTCCGCATCTCCAATGGCTGCGCTGCCAGCAGAGTTCCGACAGTAGCGGGGGAACGGAGCGTCGTTACTTCGCGTAGGCGTACGGTCCGCCCTTCGCCAGCGCCGCTTGATACGCCGGCCGCTCGTGCAAGCGAGCCAGTAAAGCTTTCAGGCGCGGCTGACCATCACTGAGCATTCCTTGCGCCATACTCACCTCCAGCGGAAAGCTCATCTGCACATCCGCGACGGTAAGCGTCGAACCGGTCAAGAATTGCGAAGAGCCGAGCGATTCTTCGATATACGCGAGATGCATGCGCACGGCGCCATTGACACGCTCGAGCAATGCCTTGGCCGGCTCACCGACGCGCTCGAGGTAGATCTTCACCAACAGCTGCATCATCAATGAGCCTTCCGCGTAGTGCACCCAGTAGCGGCAAGTCTCGAACTCCCGCGTGCCGCGCGGTGGGGCCAGGCGTCCGGCGCCGTACTTCTCGGCCAGGTATTCGACGATCGCGCCCGATTCCGCGAGCACGAAGTCACCATCGCGGATGACCGGCGAGCGGCCGAGGGGATGAATCTTCTTGAGCTCGGGCGGCGCCAGCATGGTCTTCGCGTCGCGCTCGTAGCGGATCACGGTGTACTGGACGCCGAGCTCCTCGAGCATCCACAGCACGCGCTGCGAGCGGGAGTTGTTGAGATGATGGACTTCGATCATGGCAGCCCCCCGAGTTTCTATTCGAGCGCGGCGCCGGCGCGCTCGCGAGCAATGATCAGCACGATGCCGGTGACGAGCAAGGCGGCGGCAAGGTATGCGCTGAGAGCGTGCGTTGTCGCGAACGTCCTCTGCAACGTGGCAAACACGACTGGCGCGATGCCGCCACCGACGATGCCGGCCAAAGTGTATGCGAGCGATGAGCCCGCGTACCGCACGCGCGTCGGAAACTGCTCGGCGATGAATGCCGCCTGCGGCCCGTACATCATTGCGTGAACGACCAACGCCGCCGCTATTGCAAACGTGATCACCACTGGCGATCCGCTGTCGAGCAATGGGAAGAATACGAACGCGAGGACCAGCGCGCACAACACTCCAGCTCCGTACACCGCGCGCCGGCCGAAACGATCGGACAACGAGCCGAAGATCGGGATCGTCACCGCATTACACGCGCCACCGATCGACAGCGCGACCAGCGCCAGCGTTCGCGATACGCCGACCGTCGTAGTGAGATAGGAAAGCGAGAACACCGCGGCGAGCGAGTACAGAACGTCGGGGCCGATGCGTGCGCCACCGCCGATCAGGAGCTTCGGCCAATGCATGCGCAGGACTTCGCCAACCGGTGCGCGGGCCTGCGACTTCTCGCGCTCCAGCTGCCGGAATAGCGGCGTTTCCTGCACGCCGACCCGAATCCACAGACCGAATGCGACCAGAACGACGCTGGCAAAGAACGGCAGGCGCCAGCCCCAAGCGAGAAAGCTCGCCTCCGGAAGCTGCAAAGTCACGATGGCGATCGATCCGGTCGCCAGCAGCGTGCCGAGCGAAGGTCCCATCTGCGCCCACGAGGCATTGCGGCCGCGCCGACGTTGATCGCCATGCTCGACGGAGAGCAGCACCGCCCCCGCCCACTCGCCGCCAAGTGCTGCGCCCTGCACGAAGCGCAGTGCGACCAGCAACGTCGGACTCAGAACTCCGGCGGCCGCGTACGTGGGGAGCACACCGATCAGCGCGGTCGTGGCGCCCATCACCATGAGCGTCGTGACCAGCACGAACCGCCGACCGTAACGATCGCCGAGGTGCCCGAAGATCACGCCGCCGATCGGGCGCGAGATGTAACCGACCGCGAACGTCGAGAACGCGAGGATCGTGCCCGTCAGCGGATCGAACGACGGAAAGAACAGCTTGTTGAAGGCGAGCGCCGCGAGCGTGTTGTAGATCGCGAAGTCGTAGTACTCGAGCATCGTGCCGACGATGCTCGCTGTCGCCAGTCGAGCGGTGCGGGGTTGCTCAGCCAAAGCCGCCACCGCTCGGCGTCTGGATCACGAAGACGTCGCCGGCATTCATCTGCGCGGCGTGGGTCGCGCCGAAACGTTCGATGCTGCCGTCGACGCGCTCGATCCAGTTCTTGCCCGTGGCGCCCGGTTGACCGCCGGCAAGCCCGAACGGTGCGACGACGCGATGATTGGCGAGCAGCACTGCGGTCATCGGCTGGAGAAAGCGCACGCGGCGCTCCGAGCCGTCGCCGCCGCGATGGCGCCCTGCTCCGCCGGAGCCGCGCCGGATGCGGAAGTCCTCCAGCCGCACCGGGAAGCGCCACTCCAGCACCTCCGGATCCGTCAGGCGCGAATTCGTCATGTGCGTCTGGACCACCGAGGTGCCGTCGAAATCCGGCCCGGCGCCGGAGCCGCCGGCGATGGTTTCGTAGTACTGATGCACGCCGTCGCCGAACGTGAAATTGTTCATCGTGCCTTGACTGGCCGCGAGCACACCGAGCGCGCCGTACAGGCAATCCGTGACGACCTGCGAGGTCTCGACGTTGCCGGCGACGACTGCAGCGGGATATTGCGGCTTGAGCATGGATCCCGCGGGCACGATGATCTCGATCGGCTTGAGACAGCCCGCGTTCATCGGGATCTCGTCGTCCACGAGCGTGCGGAACACGTAGAGCACGGCGGCCCGCGTGACTGGAGCCGGAGCGTTGAAGTTGTTCGGCTGTTGCGCACTCGTGCCGGTGAAGTCTATGCGCGCCGCTCGCGCCTGCTTGTCGATGCGAATCGAGACGCGCACGCGCGCACCGTTGTCCATCGCGTATTCGAAGTCGCCATCGGTGAGCGCGTCGATGACGCGGCGGACCGCTTCCTCGGCGTTGTCCTGCACGTGCTGCATGTACGCTTGCACGACCTGCAGCCCGAAGTGCTCGACCATCGCGGCCAGCTCGGCTGCGCCCTTCTGACACGCAGCGACTTGCGCGCGCAGGTCAGCAAGATTCTGCTCGACGTTGCGCGCCGGGAACTTGCCGCCGGACAACAGCGCCCGCAGCTCCGCTTCGAGGAAGACGCCCTTCGCGACCAACTGGATGTTATCGAGCAGCACGCCTTCCTCGTCGATGTGCGCAGAGTCCGAGGGCATCGAGCCCGGCGTAATGCCGCCGATGTCGGCGTGGTGGCCACGAGCCGCGACGAAGAAGGATGGACTTGCGCCGGCCAGAAACACGGGCATCACGACTGTGACGTCGGGCAAGTGAGTTCCGCCGGCGTACGGTGCATTCAGCACATACACATCGCCGGTCCGCATCGTCGCGCCGCGTCGTCGCATGATCTCCTGCACCGACTCGCCCATCGATCCCAGGTGCACGGGCATGTGCGGCGCGTTCGCGATCAGATTGCCCTGCGCGTCGAACAACGCGCAGGAGAAATCGAGACGCTCTTTGATGTTGACCGACGTCGCTGTGTTCGCGAGCGTCACGCCCATCTGCTCCGCGATGGACATGAACAGGTTGTTGAATACTTCCAGCAGCACCGGATCGACGCGCGTGCCGATGGCACTCGCGCGCTCTAATGGTTGAACGCGACGCAGGATCAGGTGGTTCAGAGCCGTGACTTCGGCGCGCCAACCGGGATCGATGACGATTGTGGTGTTGCGCTCGCGAATGACGGCAGGGCCGGCGATGGTGTCGGTCGGTTGCAGCGACTCGCGATCGATGAAGGGAGTGTCGTGCCACTGATTTTCAAAGAACACGGGCCGTGATACTGGACTTGTAGGTCGGGCTTCAGCCCGACTCCGCGTGGTTGTCGGGCTAAAGCCCGACCTACAGGGATCTAACCCTCGCTGGCTAGCACCCACGGCCTCGGCGGAGATCGACTCGATCACCAGCCGGCGTTCCGGCATCAAGAACCCATAGCGCACGCGGTACTGCTCGAGGAACGCCGAGCTCAGTGCCGCGGCATCGCTCGCAACTGACAGCTGCAAAGTGCTGTCCGTACCTTCGTACTTCAGCGAAACCCTGCGCTCGATCGCGATGTCTGCCTCAGGCACGCCCTGCGACAACAACGCATCGCGCGCTTCGCTCACGAGCGCAGCGAAGTGCGGCGCGAGGTCCGCCAATGCGCGATCGTCCAACACGGCCTCGACCGCTCGCTGCTTGATCACGGTTACGTCGGCGAGCCCGATGCCGTAGGCCGACAACACGCCCGCGAGCGGATGGATGAAGACCGTCTGCATCCCGAGCGCGTCCGCCACCAGACACGCATGTTGTCCGGCAGCGCCGCCGAAGCACGACAACGTGTACTCGGTCACGTCGTGCCCACGCTGCACGGAAATCTTCTTGATCGCGTTCGCCATGTTTTCGACGGCGATCCGGATGCAGCCCGCGGCAACGCCCTGCGGATTCTGCGGTACACCCGTCGCACGCTCGATGTCCGCTGCAAGCGTGCGGAATTGCTCGGCGACAACGCCTGCATCCAGTGACGCATCGCCGGCCTGGCCGAACACGGCCGGGAAGAACTCCGGCTGAATCCGGCCGAGCAGCACGTTGCAATCCGTCACGGTCAGCGGACCGCCGCGTCGATACGACGCTGGACCGGGATCGGCACCGGCGGACTCAGGGCCAACTCGCAGCCGGACGCCGTCGAACTGGCAAATCGAGCCGCCGCCGGCTGCAACCGTGTGAATCTGCATCAACGGCGCGCGCAGTCGGACTCCCGCGACTTCAGCGTCGAATGCCCGCTCGTACTCGCCAGCGAAATGCGCGACGTCAGTCGACGTCCCGCCCATGTCGAAGCTGATGATCTTGCTGATTCCCGCCTGCTGTGCCGTGCGCGCGGCACCGACGATGCCGCCGGCGGGACCGGAAAGAATCGCGTCCTTGCCGTGGAACTGTTGCGCATCGGCGAGCCCGCCCGACGATTGCATGAACTGCAACTTCACGCCCGGCAGCTGCGCAGCAACCAGGTTCACGTAGCGGCGGAGTACCGGCGACAAGTACGCATCGACGACAGTCGTATCGCCGCGCGCCACCAGCTTCATCAGCGGGCTGACCTGATGCGAGACCGAAACCTGCACGAAGCCGATGCGTCGCGCGAGCTCTGCCAACTGCAGCTCGTGCTGATGGAAACGATAGCCGTGCAGCAGCGCAATCGCGCACGATCCGATGCCGCGATCGAATGCCGCGCGCAGCTCCCGCTCCGCTTGCTGCAGATCGAGCGGACGAACGACGTCGCCGTGCGCGCCCATGCGTTCGTCGATCTCGACGACTTGCTCGTACAGCATCGATGGCAGCTCGATGTGCCGCACGAACAGCTTCGGACGATGCTGATAGCCAATGCGCAATGCATCGGCGAAGCCGCGGGTGATGGCGAGAACGGTGCGGTCGCCCTTGCGCTCCAGCAGCGCATTGGTCGCGACCGTCGTCCCCATCCGCACGACCTCGATCGCGCCGGACGGGATCGGCTGCTCGCCGACCCCGAGCAGCTCGCGAATTCCCTGAACGGCCGCGTCGCTGTAGCGCCCGGGGTTCTCCGACAGCAGCTTCAGCGTGACGAGCGCGCCATCCGGCTTGCGGCCGACGATATCGGTGAACGTACCGCCGCGATCGATCCAGAATTGCCAGCCGCCGGTCACCGCGAGAGCCGACGCGACACCGCCTCGGCTTGCTCCATCGCGCGCAGCACGTTCTCGCCGGCCAGGAGCTTCAGGTCGTTATCGCTCCAGCCGCGGCGGATCAGCTCCGCGAACAGGTTCGGATACATCGAGACGTCCGACAGCCCCACCGGCCACTGCGTATTACCGTCGAAGTCGCCGCCGAGGCCGATATGCTCGACCCCCGCGACGTCGCGGATGTGCTCGATGTGATCCGCGACCTTGGCGATCGAGGTCGGCGGCATCTTGATCTTGCCGAGCACTTCCTCTTCGATCTTCTCGCGCTCCTCCGGCGTCTTGCCGGTGGCGCGCTTGGTGATTTCCGCCATGGCGGGCAGCTGGATCGCAGCAACGGCCGGATCGATGAAGCCCGCGACGAACGTGACCATCACGACCCCGCCGTTGGTCTTGAGGCGCTTCAAGATCTCGTCGGGCACGTTGCGCGGCACGTTGCAGATCGCGCGCGCCGACGAATGCGAGAAGATCACCGGCGCCTTCGAGACACGCAGCGCATCATCCATCGTGCCGTCGGAAGTGTGCGAGAGATCGACCAGCATGCCGAGCTTGTTCATCTCCAGCACGACCTGCTCACCGAACGGCGTCAGGCCGCCGTGCTCCGGCGGTACCGCCTGCGAATCCGCCCAGCTCGTGTTCACGTTGTGCGTCAACGTCATGTAGCGCACGCCGAGATCGTAGTAGGCGCGCAGCGCGCCGAGCGAGTCCTCGATCGCGTGCCCGCCTTCCATGCCGAGCATCGATGCGATGCGGCCGGCTTTGTGCGCGGCGCGGATCTCAGCCACGGAAGTGGCGAACTGCAGCCGATCCGGATACTGCGCGATGATCCGCCGCGCGATGTCGATCTGCTCGAGCTGCGTGCGCGCGAAGCCGCCGGCAGCCTCGCCAGGGATGTACACGGACCAGAACTGCGCCCCGACGCCGCCCAGCTTGAGGCGAGCGAAGTCGGTCTGGCCGCTCGTCGGCTTGCGCAGGTCGTAGGCCTTGACGTCGCCCGGCGCCTCCTTGTTCGTGCGGACTGCCCACGGCAGGTCGTTGTGACCGTCGACGAGAATCGTCGACTGCAGCAACTTGCGCGCGTGCATGAGAGCGGCGTCTTCGTCGGCGCGTGACGCAGTCGCGATGCCGAGCAAGAGCAAGCCAGACAACAGTGCAGCACCCAGGCGTTCGAGTCTCACAGTTTTTCCTCTCTTCATTGCAGTCGGTCCGCACCGGCGACGAACAGCGAATCCCCCACGTTGGCGGTCTTGCGGCCGTTCACGTAGTCGTCGAGCCACTTCGTCAGCGCCACATCGTCGACCTTCGCAGTATAGAAGTCCGGCCGCGTCAGCACGGTGTGGACGCCGCCGGGCATCGTGTACGTGCGCAGTTTCCGGTTCGACTTGCGCAGGTCGGCAATGTCGGCGCTCAACAGCGGCGCCAGCGACTTCACCTCGTGGCCCAGCTGCGCCAGGAAGAACAGCTGGATCCGATCCTCGATGCTGTTGATCTGCCCCAGCTGCAGGTTGGGCACGGCCGCCGCGCGCTGGTAGAAGTCCTCGAAGTTCGCAGTCTCGACGTCGAGATCGCCATACAAAGGGTCGTGCTTCAGGGCCCGCGTCGCGCCCCACAGCTCGAGCTGCGGCGCGAGGCGATTGGTGCGATAGGCGCCGGCGCCATCGCCCAGCTGCACGACTTGCGCCTTCGGGTAGTGACGCGCGAGCTGAGACGCGAAGATCGGCGATGGAATCGCGCCCGCGCTGCCGCCGCTCACGAAGACCTGCTTCGGCTCGGCGTACTGATGCGTCATCCAGTCCATCACGCGCTGCGCGTTGGCGAGGCCGCGATACGCGATGCTGAGTGACTTGCCGTCACTGGTTTCGAAGCGCTCGGTGCGCACGCCGAGATGAACGTCGGCCGTGCAGTACGGCGCGAACACGATCGTGAACTCGCGCAACGGATTGGCCGGGTTGCTGGCGTCGAGGATGCCGCCCGCCACTGCCTTGTTCAGCCAGGGCCGATCGCCATCGTCTACGGCGTTCTCGAACGTCTTCTGACCGTCCAGGCCGCAGTTGCGGCTGTTCCAGCAGCCGCCGCCGCCCTGGAAATAGATCGCGAGCCGGTGCGGGTCGCCTTCGTGAACGTAGAACTCGTAAGGTGTTGCGTCGGTCGCGCAGCCCGTGCCGTGGCCGCCGGGTATCGTCTTCCATCCGGCAGTATCAGCGGCGGCGGGCTCATCCGCCCACGCGATGCTGCTCGACATGCCGAGGCACAGCAGTGCCGCGAGCCCTGAAACGTTCCTCATCACGTATTTCTCCGCTGCGGCAGTCGACTGTTTGATTATGTGCCGGGCGCCCATTGTAAATGCATTACACGATGTATTGCCTGCTGGGCATTGCCCGCGGGCGACAACAGCGGATGACGTTGCAGGTGGCGGTGGGCATAATCGGTCGGCCCCTCCGATGGGACGGGCGCACGAGCTTTTAGGGGATCGACCGTGCACAATCTGCTCGCCGGCGAAGGCGCCGCCGATGGTGCCATAGAACCGCCGCAGCTCCTGGCCCGTGCGGCAGCGGGCGCGAGTGCTATCGGCCCGCAGCACCTCATCAACTCCAAGCTGAAACCGCCGCTGCGTGCTGCGGCATGCATCGAACGGCGCGCGCTGCTTACGCGCCTCGACAGCGTGTTTCGGCGCAAGCTCGTGCTTCTGACCGCGCCGATCGGCTCAGGCAAGACGACATTGCTCGCACAGTGGTATCGACGCGCGGCGCCGACGCACGCAGTTGCGTGGCTGTCGCTGGATGAGCGCGACAACGATCCGGTCCGCTTCTTTTCTTATCTGATCGGCGCCGTGCACGGCACAGTGCCGGGATTCGATGCGTACATCGCGCCGGTCGATCCGGGCGCTGCACTGTTCAGCGAGAGTCTCGACCGGGTCGACCAGGAACTGACGATCGTGCTCGACGACTTCCAGTGGATCACTGCGCCGTCGTTGATCCGCACCGTCGACTTCCTGCTATATCGCGCGCCCGACACTGTGCACTGGATCATCTCGGGCCGCTGCATGCCGGAGATCAGCCTGAGCCAGCTGCGCCTGGCCGACCAGCTGTCGACCATCGATGCCGCGGATCTGAACTTCGACGACGGCATGATCGTGCAGCTCAGTCGCAAGCTGTGCCGCCGCGCTCTGTCGCAAGAAGAGGCTGCCGGTATCAAGGCGCGCACGGAGGGCTGGGTTGCCGGCACCAAGCTGGCGCTGCTTGCGGCAGCAGCCGGGCCAGCCGCACCAGCCGATACATTGCAGGAGTTCGCGGGCTCGCATTCCGAAGTGGCGCGCTATCTCGGCGCCTCGGTCCTGCATGAGCAGAGCGCGGAGATGCGCGAGTTCCTGGTCGCGAGCAGCATCGTCGATCGCATGACGGGCGAGCTGTGCAATGCCCTGCTCGGCATCTCGCACAGCCAGTCATTGCTCGAGCGCCTGGAGCGCTCGCAGCTGTTCATTCAGCCGCTCGACAGTCACGGTCACTGGTATCGATATCACACGCTGTTCCTGGATTTCCTGCGCAGCGTTCTGCGTCGCGACGCTGCTCGCATCCCGCAATTGCATGAACGCGCCAGCCGCTGGCTCGCGGAGCATCAGCTCTATGAGGAAGCCCTGCATCACGCGTTCCTGGCCAACGATCGGCAATGGCGGATCGAGCTGGTCGCGCGCTGCCTCGCCTCGTGGCTGCAGGAAGGCGAGATCGGCGACGTGCTGCGCTGGAGCGAGCGCTTGTCGCGCGCCGAAATCCTGACGCACGCGGGCATCAGCACTGCCTACATCTCCGCGTTGATCCTTTGCCGCCGTTTCGACGACGCCGCGATAGCGCTGCGCGAAGTGGAAGCAAGCGTCGCAGCCGGTCGCGTCTGCGGACCCATCCATCTGCCGCTGCTGCACGCGATGCTCACGATCCTGGCCGACAGCGATTGCCACGTGAACATCGCCGTTGCCGACAACGCACGCCTCGAAGGCGCGGATGGTTTCCTGAGCGCGACCGTGCTGACGCTGCAGGCGTACGCGCTGTTGCGCCGGAATCAGTTCGATCTCGCCTGGCGCCTGTCGATGCGGGCGCGCGATGCCCTCGAGAATGTCAGCGTCTACGGTTTCGGTTACGCGGACGTGGTCGCGTCGCTCGCCGAGCGCGCGCAAGGCGACATGAAATCGGCCGCGGAGCGCTGCGAACGGATGTTCGCGTCAGTGCGGCGGGGTCGGCGCACTCCCGCCTGGGTTAACGCAGCGACCGCGCTCGCCTGCGTGCGCTACGAGGAGAATCGGCTCGCCGAGGCGGAAACGCTGTGCCGCGAGGCCCTGCCCCTGCTCTCGGTCGCATCGACGGTCGAGAACTTCACGATCGTCCACATCACGCTGGCGCGCATCAAGGCGATCAACGAGCGCTTCAGCGAAGCCTTTCAGCTGCTCGACTACGTGCACAGCGTCCTGGAGAGCGGTTGCCACCAGCGGTTCCTCGCGCAAGTGTGCCGGGAGAAGATGCGATTGCATCTGCTGCAAAACAACGCACCGCGCGCACTGGCGATTGCGATCGAGCTGGGCCTCGAACGCCGTGCCGAAGCGGGCACCTGGCAGCAAGTGCGGCCGTACGACGAAGAGTGGGAGCGCTTCGGCTTTGCATACACGCTGCTGCTCCTGCATCGCAAGCGCACGGACGAGGCTCGCGCCATCCTGACTGTGCTGCGCGATAGCGCCCGCGCGGCCGGCTTCGTGTACCGGGAAGTCGCATTGGAAGCTGCTCTGTCCGAATGCGAATGGCAGGCGGGCGACCAGGAGGCGGCATTCCAGGCGCTGAATCGCGGCTTCGCATTGACGCGCGGCTACGGTTTCACGCGCGGCGTATTCGACGACACGCCGGCGCTGACGCAAATCATCGCCGCCGCGGTCGAATCGCGAAAGCTGCGGCATTTGCTGCCGAGCCGTTACTTCTGCAAGTTCGGCGACGTGTTCCGCGAGCACCCGGCTCCGGCCACGCCGCGCCGCAAGCCGACGCTGCCCCTCGAGCCGCTGACGGACCGCGAGATCGAGATCCTCAAGCTGGTGGCGCGCGGCCTCAGCAATCCGGAGATCGGGGCACGCTCACGCATCGCCGTCTCGACGGCGAAGTGGCACCTGAAGAACGTGTTCGCGAAGCTCGACGTCAGCACCCGGACCGGCGCCATCGCCCGCGCCCGTGAGCTGCAGTTGCTCGATTAATTGAGTGCGTCCGGCCTTAGCCTGACATCTCCTGACATTTTTATCGGGTTCAATGTCGGCCTCGCCCCGAGGCGTTCGTCCTAATGGATAAGAATGACCCTTCAATCTGGAGACTCACGATGAATCGCTTCGTACTGTTACTCGTTCTCGCTGCACTTGCTGGCTGCACGCAGAAGGATGCCCCTCCGCAGGCACAGAACGAGCCTGCTCCGGCGGCGTCCGCGCCCGCACCCGCGACGCCTGCCGAACCCGCCGAGCCGGCAGGTGAGCCGTCCCGGACGGCCGCATTCGCCGCAGATGTTCCTGCGGGCGAATACAAGATGGACCACGCGCACTCCACGCTCATCTTCCGCCTCAGCCACATGGGTTTCTCGCATTACACGTCGCGGTTTCGTCGCTTCGACGCGAAGCTGCAGTTCGATCCGCGCAACCTCACGGCGACGCAACTGACTGCGACGATCGACCCGCGCTCGATCGAGACCGATTACCCGGATCCGAAGTACAACTTCAATGCCGAGCTCGCCGGCGAGAATTTCCTCGACGCCAAGAAGTTCCCGGAAATCGCTTTTCGCACCACCCAGGTCGAGGACCTCGGCAACCAGGCGCTGCGCGTGCACGGCGAGTTGACCTTGCATGGCGTGACCAGGCCGATCGTGCTCGAAGCGACTTACAACGGCGGCTACGCTGGTCACCCGATGGATCCGCAGGCCCGCGTCGGTTTCTCCGCACACGGCGTTCTGCGCCGCTCCGACTTCGGGATCTCCGGCGGCATTCCACAAGCGGCCAGCAACATGGGGGTCGGCGATCAGGTCGCCGTCATCATCGAGTCGGAGTTCAACGGCCCGCCGAAGGCGCAGGCCGAGGCACCAAAGGCCGATTCCAAGTCCTGAAATACGAACTAAAAACCCGCGGCAGTTGTCGTATCGCAGACGTGCCGCGCGTCTTTAGGTATCAGTAGTCAAGACCACCGTCCGGGGTAAGCATGTTCAAGGGAAGTTTCGTGACCATGGCGGAAGCCATCGCGACCCATTTGAGTGCAGAGGCCAGCCGTACCGGAGCTGGGCAGCGCGTCGCGGACGCGTGGCGCGAGAACGGCGCTGCGGCCGGACGCTCCAGCCCGAGCATGCGTGCGCGTCTCACCGTCATCCGGCCGTCGTTCTCGCTGCATCAAGTGCAATCCTTACCTCCCAGGTAATCGCCGGGACCGCCCGCCGCTCGCATGATTCCCACCGGGTTCATCGGGAGTCATGAGGAGAGCGGCGATGTATCGACGGGATCTGCTGAAGGGTGCCGGTGCAGCGATCGGTGGCGCAGCGTTGCTGGGCGCAGACACCGCAGTCGCAGACCAACGAGCGCGTGCTTCGAACTCGTCTGCGCGAGTGGCCGGTCCATTCGTGGAAACGCGCGACGGTACGCAGCTGTTCTATCGCGACTGGGGTACCGGAACACCGGTCGTGTTCATGAGTGGCTGGGCTCTCACATCAGATTGCTGGGGCTACCAGATGGCGCCGCTCTCGGACAGCGGCCTGCGCTGCATCGCCTATGATCGCCGCGGTCACGGCCGTTCGAGCGATCCCGGTCGCGGCTTCGACGCCGACACGCTCGCCGACGATCTCGCCGCGGTGCTCGACGCGCTGGATCTGAAGAACGTCACGCTCGTCACGCATTCGATGGCTGGCGGCGAAGCGGTCCGATACCTGTCGCGGCACGGCTCGAAACGTGTCGCGCGGCTCGCGCTGGTAGCAGCCACGCTGCCCTTCCTCACCAAGACGGCGGACAACCCGGATGGCATCGACCCGGCTGTCTTCGACAACGCGCGCCGCAACGTCGTGCTCCGCGACTTTCCGAAAGCCCTGCGCGACAACATGCGGCCCTTCGGTGTCGCCGAGACGTCGGACGCGATGCTCGATTGGATCGCCAGCCTGATGTTGCGTTGTTCGATGAAGGCGCTGGTCGAATGCAACCGCGCGCTGACTGCGACGGATTTCCGGGCGGACCTCGCGAAGATCGAGGTGCCGACGCTGATCGTGCACGGCGATCGCGACGTGTCCGCGCCGCTGGCGATCACGGGAAGAAAGACGGCGGCGCTGATGCCGCATGCGACGGTGAAGATCTACGAGGGGGCTCCGCACGGGGTGTTTCTGACCCATGCGGAGCGGTTGAATAAGGACCTGCTGGAGTTTGTGGCTACCAGATCCTGACGCGGTCTTTGGGGTCGAGGTAGAGCTTGGCGCCGGGCTGCACGTCGAAGGCTGCGTACCACGCATCCATGTTCCGCTCAGGGAACGAGCCGCGCGCGTCGCGCGGCGAGTGCGGGTCCGTGAGCATCTGCGCTCGTAGAGCGTCGTCGCGCGTCTTGCCGCGCCAGGCTTGCGCGAACGACAGGAAGAAGCGCTGATCGCCAGTGAAGTTGTCGAGGACCGGCGCTTCCTTGCCATCGAGCGAAAGCTTGTAAGCGGTATAGGCCATCTCGAGGCCGCCGAGATCGCCGATGTTCTCGCCCATCGTCAGGTCGCCGTTCACGCATGCGCCTTCGAGCGGGCAATGCGTCGCGTACAGGGCGCCGAGCTTCTTGGTCGCCTCGACGAATCGTGTGTTGGTCTGCGGCGTCCACCAGTTGCGTACCTTACCGGAGCCGTCGAACTCGCGGCCCTGGTCGTCGAAGCCGTGACCGATCTCGTGGCCGATGACCGCGCCGATCGCGCCGTAGTTGACTGCCGGGTCGGCGTTCGGATCGAAGAACGGCGGCTGCAGGATGCCCGCCGGGAAGGTGATCTGATTCGTCGACGGATCGTAGTAGGCATCGACCGTCTGCGGGGTCATGAACCATTCGCTGCGATCGACCGGCTCGTGCAGGCGCTTGACCCGACGCTCCCAGTCGAACACCCGCGCATTGCGTGAGTTCTCGAACTGCTTGCCGCGCTCGACGCTGAGCGCCGAGTAGTCGCGCCACTTGTTCGGGTAGCCGATGCGCGGCTCGAAGGCATCGAGCTTCTTCACCGCTTCCGCGCGCGTCGTGTCGTCCATCCAGGCAAGCGTTGCGAGCCGCTGCTTGAGCGCGGCGCGCAGATTCGCCACCAGGCTGTCCATCTTGGCTTTGGTCTCGGGCGGGAAATGCTTGCGCACGTAGATCTGGCCGAGCCCTTCGCCGATGGCGCCATCCACCACCGTAAGGCCGCGCTTCCATCGATCGCGCTGCTTCTCCACACCGCGCAGTGCCTTCGAGTTGAACGCGAACTGCGCCTCGTCGAACGCTTTCGGCAGGTCGGTCGCATACGAGTTGACGAAGTGGAAGGTCATGTAGTCCTTCCAGGCACCGAGCGGCTCGCTGTCGAGCAGCTTTGCGCCGTCGCGAATCGCGGTCGTCTCCTGCACGACGAAATGCTGCGAGTCGCCGAGGCCGACGCCACCGAGCACCAGCGGCCAATCGACGTTCGGCGCGAGCCTCTTGAGTCCGCCCAGATCCATCGGATTGATGGCTTCGCTGACTTTTCGCTGGCGCTCCGGCGCCCAGGCGACCGCGGCGATCTTGTTCTCGATGCCGATCACCCGCTTCGCCGAGCCGGAGGGATCCTTGTTGCCGAGCAGCTCGAAGATCTTCGCGACGTACGTCGCGTACGCCGCGCGGTAAGCGTCGAACTTCTCGCCCTTCTTGAGGTAGTAGTCGCGGTTCGGCATGCCCAGACCCGACTGACCGACCCACACCGCGTACCGCGTCGGATCGACCGTGTCGGGGCTGATGCCCACGGCGAACGGCGCCTGAAAATCGATCGAGCCCACGAGCTGCATCAGGCCGGCCTTGTCCTTGGCCGCAGCGATGCGCGACAGGTAGGGCTGCAGCGGCTCGAGCCCGCGTGCCTCGATCCCGGCTTCGTCCATCCAGCTGGCGTAAATGTCGGCCACCTTCTGGTCCACGCTGCCCTGGGCTGGCTTCGTTGCCGCGAGCTCATCGAGGATTGCGTGCAGGTCGGCCTCGGTCTTTTCGAACACGACCGTGCCGGTGCCGTAGCTGGCGCGGTCCGCCGGCATTGGAAAACTGTCGAGCCACTTGCCGTTGACATAGCGATAGAAGTCATCGCCCGGCTGCACGCTCGTGTCCATCTGCGCGAGGTCGACACCGAAACTGCCATAAGCTGCCTTCGGCGCAGGCGGCGCGGCAGCAGGCGCCGGCTCCTTGCTGCACGCAACGAGCAACACAATGGCGATGAGTCCGGCCAGCGATGCGGAACGCATGAATCTTCCCCCTGTGAGCCAGGCTTCAGCCTGACAAATTCTTGATCAGCTGCCTGGCGAACTCGGTGCCGATCCCCGCCTCTTCATGTTTGAAATACACGAAGACTTCGCTGCAGCCGGCCGTCTTCTCGCGAATCACCTGGGCCCAGCGCTCGATGTCGGCAGGCTGGTAACCCTCGTCGCGCAGGCGGAAGTATGCATAGCCGGCGGTGATTTCGACCGGCGTCGAGAAGTTTTCGCTATCTGCGACACACAGCGCCAGGCCTTTGGCCTGCAGGCGACTGAAGACCTCCGCCTCCAGCCAGGACTTGTGGCGGAATTCGAAGGCGGCGCACAGGCCGTCCGGCAACATCGCCAGGAAGCCATCGAGGACCTCCAGGCTCATGCGCAGGTACGGTGGGGTCTGAAACAGGATCGCACCGAGCTTCGGGCCCAGAGTGGTGGCGACTTCCAGGAAGTATTTGACCTCGTCGGCGCAGTCCCGCAGCCGCTTCTGATGCGTGATTCGCTGCGGCGCCTTCAGCGTCAGCTTGAAGTTTTCCGGCGTCTGCGCGCTCCAGCCTTCCAGGAGCTTCGCATTCGGCATGCGGTAGAACGTGTTGTTGATCTCGACGGTCGCGAAGCGCTCGGCGTAATACGGCAGCATCTTCGCCGTCTGCATCTTTTCCGGATAGAAGCTGCCGCGCCACTCCGGGTAGGCATAGCCGGACGTCCCGACCCACAAGCCCATCTCAGCGCGTCTCGCTGTTCAACAGGCGGCGATATTGGCCGAGGTGACGGATCGCGTGCTGCGGCTGGCCGAGCGACTCGTAGAGCCGCGCCAGGTTGTAGTGTCCGTCGGCGAGCGCAGGATCCTCGACGACGGCGGATTGATAGGCCTCCAGCGCAGCTTGCGTGCGTCCCAGGTCTTCGAGCAGGACGCCGAGGTTGAACATCAGCACCGCGTCCGGACCGCACTGCTCGAGCGCGCGGAGATAGACCGCCTCCGCATCGCGCTTGTTGCCGCGATCGTGCAGCAGCCGGCCCCAGTTGATCCACGCGGCGACGTTTTGCCCGTCGAGCGCGACGGTGTGCTGATAGGCATCGATGGCCGCGTCGATGTCGCCGTTCTCTTCGAAATCCAGCGCGTCGTCGAACCAATCCTCGGCAGTGCGCGGCGGGTCGGCACCCTCGCTGGGCTGCGCCCCGAACTCTCTTTCGACCACGCGCAGCACGCCGTCTTCGACCGTCACGTCGAGCCCGAGCACGTATTGGCCGCTGTCGACCTGGTACTGACTATTGCCGTCGCGCACGACCACCTGGTCGCCGACAGCGCAGATGCTGAGCCCCGACAACGGCATGGTCTCTGGGAGACTCTTGCGCAAGTCTTCGAGCGAGCGGCGGATGCGCCGTCGCGAGACCTTCGCCTGGATGAGCGCGCGCGCCGCGCGCAGCACGATCAGATCCTGAAACGAGAAACGATACTCGCGGCGCGGGCCGCGCGTCGGCGTGACGAAGCCGACGTCGATGAGACCTCGAATGGTGCTGCGAGACAGATGCAGGACTCGTTCGATGTCCCGCACGCTGTACGTTTGCATCGGGCGCCTCGGCGAGCGTTACCGACGACTGACTTTGCGTGCGGGCTTCGCAGGTTGCTCGACGCGTTTGGCCTCTTTGCGAGGACCGAGCTTGGCGGCGGAGTCTTTCGCCGACTCGGTGCGCTCCAGGCTGGCGCGCAACGCCTCCATCAGGTCGATGACCTTGCCGGTGCTCTCGGGTTCGATCTCAGCCACGGAAATCTCCTGTCCTTCGACTTTCTTCTGGATTTCGGCCTGGATGCGGCCACGGTGCTCGTCGGTGTACGCGGTCGGGTCGAACTTTGCCGACGTTTGCTGCTCGATGAGCTGCTTAGCCAGCTTGAGCTCGGCCGCTTTCACTTCGGTCTTCGGCACTTCCACTTCGGTCGACGGCCGCACGTCCGCTGCGAAGTGGAGTTGCTGCATCGTGAGCACGTCGTTGATCGGACGGATCAGTACGATGTAAGCCTTGCCGCGCGTTGCCCAGCGGCCGACAGCTGCGAGCTTCGCTTCCTTCATCGCTTCGATCAGCAGTGCATAGGGCTTGTTCGCGTGCTTGTCAGGCGAGAGGTAGTACGTCTTGTCGAAGTACACCGGGTCTATCGACTCGACCGGCACGAACTCGGAGATCTCCACCGCATGGGAGCCGGCCTCTTCGAGCGCCTTGATCTCCTCCGGCTTGAACTGCACGTACTGGTCCTTGGCGAACTCGTAGCCCTTCACCGTCTCGTCGCGCTCGACGATCACGCCTTCCTTGATGCAGATGTACTGCTGCTTGAGGCGCGAGCCGCAGGTCTTGTGCAGCATGTTGAAGGAGATCGCGTTCTGCGATTGCGTGGCGGTGAACAGCTTCACCGGGATCGCAACGAGCCCGAACGAAACCGTCAGTGAGCCGATAGAGCGTGGTGCGGCCATAGAGTGCCTATTTGGTTCGCGTTACCCAACTATTTACTTCCAAAAGCGTCTGCAAGGCTCTGTTTTGACGAGAGCGCATCATGCCACCGGTCCCCCGACTTTTCCAATCGCGGCAGCACATTATTAATGGTGAAGTCCGTGGGGTCGGCGGCTTCCAGCTCCTCCCAGCTCAAAGGCATCGAAACCGTCGCGCCCGGCGAGCCGCAAGGCGAATAGGCGACCCGCAGCGTCTTGCCGCGCACGTTCATGTTGTGGTCGATGAAAATCTTGCCGGTGCGCTTGCCGGTCGCCCACTCCATCGTGATCTCCTTCGGGTGTTCCTTGAGCAGGTGCCGCCCGACCATCTCGGTGATCTGCCGGGCGCCGTCGAACGTCAGCGTGCGATTGATCGGCACGAACACGTGCAGGCCGGTCTTGCCCGAAGTCTTCACGACCGCTTCGAGCGACATCTGCTTCAACAGTGCGTGCAGCCAGAAGGCGACACGCCGGCCGCCCTCGAAACCCTTCTTGTTGAACTCCGGTTCCTCGCCCGCTGCTTCCTTGCCGGAATAGATATAAGGGTCGATATCGAATACCAGGTAGTCCGGGTAGTTCAGCACCGAGTCCGACAGGGATTCCTCGGAGCTGTCGTAGTCGGTCTTCTTGTTCGCCGCGTCGGCTGCGACGTGCGCGCGCGAGTGCCACACGTGGAACTCGAGCGTGCCGCTCTGGCCGAGCCACAGCAGCGTCGGCAGATTGTTGGCGACGACGTACTGATGCTTCTCGTCCTTGTGCCCGGAGTACACGCTCACCATCTGCACGAAGTCGGGACGTGCCTGCTCCCAGTGCTTCTGATAAAAGCGCTCGCCGGTGATGCCCTCGGGCATGCGGATCATCGTGAGCGGCCGATCGCGCAAATGCGGCAGCATGTAGCGCGACACGCCTGCGAGATAGCGGACCAAGTCGCGCTTCGTGATCGCGGGCTGCTGCCGCTCCGGATTCGCGGGCCAGTAGACCCGGTCGAGATTTGTGAGCCGGAGCTTCGCGCCGCTGACCACCAGGTCGAAGCTCTTCGCTTTGTTCTCCAGCTGCTGCAGCACCTCACCGACTTCATCCGGCGGCGTCGCGAGCCGTGCCGGCTTCGCCCGCTTCGCCTTCGGTCCACCTTTAATGCTGCGAGACTCGATGTCGTCGCGCACGCGCTGGAACACCGGCGCGCGCAACATGCCATCCGGCGTCCATTCGGCGAAGCTCACCTCGACGACCAGTTCGGGATCGAGCCAGGTGGTCGGCCGTTGCAGCGGCGGCTTCTCGACGAACGGCAGCGCCTTGCGTTCGAGCTTGCCGAAGCGCTTGCCGAGCTCTGCGATCACCCGATCGTCGAGGCCGGAGCCGACGTGACCGGCAAAGTGCAGCTTGCTGCCGCTCCAGTAGCCGAGCAGCAATGAGCCCAGCGCTTCGCGTGCGCCCTTCCCTTTCGTGTAGCCGCCGACGACGAACTCCGCCGTCTGCGTCGCCTTGATCTTGAGCCAGGCGTTGCTGCGCTTGCCGGGCTGATAGGTGCTGTCCTTGCGCTTGGCGACGATGCCTTCGAAACCGGCGGCGAGCGATGCGGCGTACAGCTTCTCTGCGTTGTCCAACGCGTGCACCAGCTGCAGATGAGGCGTGGTCAGCAAGCATTGCGACAGATACCGACGCCGGTCGGTGTAAGGCGCGCCGCGCAGGTTGATCCCCGCGAAATGCAGCAGGTCGAAGCACAACATCACCACCGGCGCCTCGCGCTGAGCGGCCGCGACTTCCGTCGGCGTCTTCAGCTCGCGCCGGTTCTGCAGATGGTTGAACGAAGGACGCCCGGTCGTGGCGTCGAGCGCGACGATCTCGCCGTCGAGGATCATGGAATCGACGGCCTGGGTCTGCAGGTCGGCGACGATTTCCGGGAAGGCGACCGTGAGATCGATGCCCCGTCGCGACTGCAGACGCACCTGGCCATCGTGCAGGAAGGCGATCACGCGATAGCCGTCGACCTTCGGTTCGTACAGCCACTGCGGATCGGAGCTGGCCGTCTCGTCGCTTTCAGCCAGCATCGGCTCGAGCTTCTTCGGTATCGCCTCGGTCGGTCCGGTCGGGCCCAGTACCGCGGCGTCGAGCCGTTGCACGCCGCCGCTCGTGGCAAGCTCGTCGAGCGAGCGCCCACTCAACACCGAACGACTGCGCGCGAGGACATCGCTGCCGGCGCTGGTTACGAATCGATCCTTGTGCTTCAACAGCAGCCACTGCTTGTCCGACGACGTTCGCACCAGCGCGAACGACCCCTTCAGCTTCTCGCCGCGCAGGAAGAAGTTGATCTTGCCCTCGGCAAATTCGCTGCGGATGCGCTCCTGGGCCTCCTCGCGATTGCCGAACGAGTAGCGGCCGTCCTCGTCCGGCGAGTACACGCCGCAATCCCAGACGATGACGTTGCCCGCCCCGTATTCCTTCGCAGGGATCACGCCCTCGAACGAGCCGTAATCGAACGGGTGATCTTCGACATGGACCGCGAGCCGTTTCTCGCCGTATTCGAGCGACGGGCCCTTGGGCACGGCCCAGGACATGAGCACGCCATCGCACTCCAGTCGGAAGTCGTAGTGCAGACGTCGCGCCGCGTGCTTCTGGATCACGAACAGCAGCGGCCCGCTCCGGTTGGTCGGAAGCTTCGGCGCGGGCTCGGGTGTGCGCGTGAACGCTCGCTTTTCAGCGTAGCGTTCGAGAGGGCGTTTCATGGCCCCGATTCTATCGTGTCGGCCTGTAGGTCGGGCTTTAGCCCGACTTCCCCGGCAGGCTGAAATAAAACGTCGCGCCGTGCTCCGGCCTCGAATCCGCCCACACCTTCCCGCCGTGCCGACTGATCACCCGGTGCACGATCGCCAGCCCTATCCCCGTCCCCGGAAATTCCCGATCCGCATGCAGCCGCTGGAACGCCGCGAACAGCCGCGACGCATACGCCGGATCGAACCCCGCCCCGTTATCGCGCACGTAATACGTCGGCTGCGTCGTGTTCTGAACCGGCCCCACCTCGATGGCCGGCCGCTTGCGACGCCCCGTGAATTTCCACGCGTTCTCGAGCAAGTTGCCGACGACGATGCGCACCAGCCGTGGGTCGCCATAAGCACGCATCCCCGGCGCGACAGCGACGCGCACGCTGCGCTCCGAATTTGCCGCCGCGATCTCGCTGGCAACCGCCTGCACCAGGTACGAGAAGTCCAGCTCGATGGGCTGCAACTCGCCGCGTCCGACCTGCGCCAATGTCAGGAGAGCGTCGATGAGCTGGGACATGCGCGCCGCCGCGCCACGCACGCGATCGAGGTATGCCAGCCCCTCCTCGTCCAACTGCTGCGAATGTTTGTCGATCAAGAGCTGGCTGAAGCTGTCGATCCCGCGCAGCGGCGCGCGCAGATCGTGCGCGACCGAATAGTTGAACGCTTCGAGCTCGCTGTTCGCCGCTTCCAGCGCCGCCGTGCGTTGCTGCAACGTCAGCTCCAGCCATCGTTCGTTCTCGCGCAGCCGCAGGTCGATCGCATGCTTGTGAAGCGCGATCTCGATGACACAGCGCAGGTCCGGCGCCTTGAATGGCTTGACCAGATACGCGGAGGGATCCGCATGCGTTGCACGCTGCAGCGTGTCTTCGTCCGCATGCGACGTCAGGAACACGACCGGTACGTCGTGCTCGTCGCGAATGGCCTCGGCGGCAGCGATGCCGTCGATCTGGCCGGCGAGGCCGACGTCCATCAGGATCAGCTGCGGATGCAGACGTCGCGCGAGATCGATGGCTTCTTCACCGCGCGTCGCCGTGCCTGCGACCGTGTAGCCGAGCTCATCGAGCGTGTCAGCCAGGTTCAGAGCGAGGACGCCGTCGTCCTCCACGACCAGGATGCGCGCACCCGACCCTACCGCGCCATGCGACGCGGCGGAGTGCAGACCCGCGGCATGGATCGGTCTCAATTCTTCTTGTCTTTGTCTTCGACCGCTTCGCGCGCTTCGTCCAGCGCATCGTCCACTTTGTTCGCCGTGGACTCCTCGCCGCCGTTCTTGATCGTGTCGACCGCTTCGTCGACTTCTTCGCCGGCGCGCTCGACCGGACCTTGCTTCTCGCAAGCCGCCAGGCCGATCGCCGCCGTTGCCGCCAACGCGGCCCAGATGACTCTAGGATTCATGTCTCCCTCCCGCAGAATAACGACGCCTCCCGCGCAAACGTCTGCGCGGAACAGGAAGTTCCCCTACAAAGGGTTACGGGCTATTTGAGGCGATCGACGAAGCGATACAGAAAGATCAGCACGCCGAAGCCGAAATACAGACCCAGCAGCGCGACCAGCATCAACAGCGCCATCTGGAACGTGATCACGCCCTTTACCAGCAGCGCCATCACCAGCACGACGATGCCGGTGAACGACAGCGAGATTGCGGCCGCGATCTTCAGCGTCTTCTTGTCGCTCATGAGTGCAATCCGTCGATCCAATCGACCAGCGCCAGCACCAGCTCCTGCCTGACGTCCGGGTCACGCCGGCCCGACGAGGCACGCACATGAAAGGAATGATCGGCGTCCTGCAGGAGTTTCAGCGTAGCCCGCGCACCGAGGCTGTTGACGACAGGCTCCAACAATTCGAGCGTCGCGAGCTCATCGCGCGTGCCTTGCAGAAACAGCATCGGGATCTCGACGTCCGACAGGTGGGTGGCCCGCTCCTGCGAGGGACGTCCCGCCGGGTGCAACGGAAACGCCAGGAACGCCAGACCAGCGACACGCAGTAGCGGCTCAAGCGCCTGTGCCTGCGAGGTCATGCGACCACCGAACGATCGGCCGCCAGCGACGAGTCGCAGTCCGGGGAAAGCACGAGCAGCTGCGGCGACTGCAGCCCGCACCGTCGCGTGACACAGGGCCGGCGGATCGGGGCGCCGCGAGCCGCGCTCCATGTATGGAAACTGATAACGCAAGGTCGCGATCCCTTGCTGCGACAGGTCGCCGGCGACCGACGCCATCGATGCGTGGTGCATGCCCGCGCCTGCACCGTGAGCGAAGACGAAGCACGCCCGTGCATTCGCCGGCCGATCGAGCAGACCCGAGACGGCGCAGCCCTCGCTCACCTGGAGTGTGACGGACTCTGCAGACGGAGTGGCCATTAGGGCCCAGCGTAGCACTTGGCAACGGATGCCTCGTGTATCCTGCGCGGCAAAATCAAATCGGCGGCATTGACAACTCTGCGGCTCGGGCCTGGGGAGGCGAGATGAAGAATCGCAAGCACGGTGCGGGCGCACGGCGTGCGCTGTACGCGCCGGCTGTTCTGGTTGCGGCAGCTGCCGTGCAGGATGCGAGCGCGGCATCGGCCCAGAACCGGACTTTCCAGACTCCCGGCAGCAGCGTGCCGACGTTCACGTTCAACGTCGTCGCGGAAAACCTGGTGAGCAGCAGCTCGCGGCCGGTGCAGCTGGTCAGCGCCTCTGCCGACCTGCCGAATCATACGGTCGTCGTACGTCTCAACTGCATAACCGTCACACGTCCCGCAGGACTCGATTCGCGCTTCGTCCTCACTTATACCGTCGCCGACGGCGTGGACACGCCAGCGACACGCTCGACCGGCACGCTTACCCTCGATCCGTTTTCGAACAACCCGGTGCCGGGGCTGACGACGCCTTCCGACAAGTCTTGTATCGATCAGCAGGATCAGGAAGCGAATCCGGTCAACGATACGGCGACGGCCGGCCGTGGTCAGCCAGTGCTCATTCCGGTGCTCGCGAACGACACGAATGCGGACCCGAACGTGTCACGCATCGTGCTGATCGGGACCCCGACCAACGGCACTGCAGTCGTGCAAGGCACGAGCGTGCTGTACACGCCGGCGCCGGGATTCCTCGGCACGGCGCAGTTCGACTATCAGATCTCCGAATACAGCCTGTATCCCGACTACCGCAACGGCGGCGCGACCGTGACGATCACGGTTGCCAATCAGGCGCCAGGCGCGAACGCCGGTCCGGATCAGACGCTCACCGACACGGATCTCGAGCCGGGCGAGAACGTCGTGCTCGACGGCCGCGCATCGACTGATACCGACGGCACGATTGCCTCCTACGTGTGGCGCAACGCCGCCGGCGCGCAGATCGCGACCGGAGCCAATCCGACGGTGCGTCTGCCTGACGGGTCACAAGTCATCACGCTCACGGTGACCGACGATCTCGGCATCGCTGCGACTGACAGCGTGACGATCAATGTCGCGACGGCCCCGACACGCACGACGCTCAGCGAGATTCCCGACCTCACGCCGAATCAACGCAAGATGGCACAGGCGCTCGACAGCCTCTGCCCGCGCCTGTCGCAGGCCGCGACGCTGACGTCGGAACAAGCGGCCTTGCTCACCCGCTGCAATGGCCTCGCGTTCAACAACACGGCAGATCAACAGCGCGAAGCGCTCGACGAGCTCAACGGCGACGACTTCGCCGCAGCACGCACGCAGGCGCTGTTGTTCGCCAACTTCCAGTACGTAGGAGTGATGGATCGGCTGATCGCCTTGCGAGGCGGCGCACGCGGCTTGAGTCTCGCCGGTCTCGACCTGACTCTCGACGGTCAGCACGTACCGCTGGCCGAACTGCAGAAAATGGTCGAAGGCTTCCTCGGCGGTGGTGCAGCGAGCGACGCGACCGAACCCGGCGGCCTGCTCTCCGACAAGCTCGGCCTGTGGGGCCGCGGCAATTACAGCTTCGGCAACAAGGACGCATCGAGCAGCGCGCCGAAGTTCGATGCCGATCAGTGGGGTCTGCTCGTCGGCATGGACTATCGCTTCTCCGACAAGGCCGTCGGCGGCATCGCGCTCGCCTATGGCGATTCGAGCGTCGAGTTCCAGCCGGCCGGCGAAGGGCAGCTGGACGCTACGTCGTGGGCTGCTTCGGTGTACGGCTCCATGTACGCAGCCAAGAACTTCTATCTCGACGCCATCGTCAACTTTGCGAGCGTCGGCTACGACGCCCGGCGCAACATCACGTACGTCGACGGCACGGGTCTGGTCTCGGAAGACGCGAACGGCGACACCGATGGCATGACGATCAGCGGCGGCGCCTCGCTCGGCTATGACTTCCTGCTCGGCGGCCTGACGCTTTCGCCGACCGTGGGCGTGTTCTACGTCGATGCCACGATCGACGGCTTCACCGAGGACGGCGCGCCCGGGATCAATCTCGTTTACGACGAGCAGAACTTCAAGTCGTTCACCGGGAACCTCGGGCTGCGACTGACCTACGCATGGAACGTGTCGTGGGGTGTGCTGCTGCCGCATCTGCGCACCGACTTCGTGCGCGAGTTCGAGGATCAGGTCGAAGTGTTCGGCGTGCGATTCGCCGCGGACCCGTTCGACGCCGGCAGCAATCCGACACCGCCGATCCTGGTCGAAACGGACAATCCGGACCGCTCGTACTGGCGGCTCGCGGCCGGCTTCTCGGCGCAGTTCAAGCACGGCGTCTCGGGCTACATCGAGTATCAGCGGCTGCAGAGCTACCAGCTGATCGACTTCCAGGACGTGAGCTTCGGCCTGCGTTTCCAGCGCAGCTTTTGAACCGAGGGGCGGTGATGAAGGTGCTGATCGCAACGCCGCTGCACGATGGGCGCGCGGAACGCGACTTCATCAACGGCCTGCTGCAGTGTCACGGCTTGTATTACGCGTGGGCGTGCGTCGAAGGTCAGGCGAACATCTCGCTGGCGCGCGACATGCTCGCCGGTCAGTTCCTCGCCAGCGATTGCACGACGCTCG
>DATNFA010000105.1:0-4304 GCA_035606615.1 Steroidobacteraceae bacterium | reverse complement strand
TCGAGGAAGTTGTCGACGTACACCTTCCAGTTGGCTTTCACTGCGAAGTCGCGCGTCGCGACGAATCCCATGCGTTCGAGGCCGAGCGGCGCGCAGCGCTCGCTCACACCGGGAAACATCTCGTCGAACGCGGGCGTCGCGTGATCGAGCGCGGCGAACAGCAGCGGACCGAAGCGATGCACCTTCACGCTCTGCAGCCGGATCTGGGTCGGATCGAACTCTTCCGCGCCCTCCATCTCCATCGTGCGCAGCAACTGACCGCCGAGATCGTAGGTCCAGCCGTGATAGCGGCACACCAGCCGCTGCGCCTTGCCGCAGCCGTAGGCGATCGGACCGGCACGATGCCGGCAGACATTGAAGAAGCCGCGGAGCGTGCCGCCGTCGTTGGTGAACAACAGCGGCTCGTTGCCGAGCCGGGTCGTGAAGTAGTCGCCGGGATTGGCGAGCTGGCCGACATGACCGACGATCTGCCAGGAGCGCGCAAAGACACGCTCGCGCTCGGTGGCGAGGCGAGCAGGATCGATGTAGAACTGGGCGGGCGGCGTCTTCATGGCGCCGCAGTTTAGCAAGGAGCTATTTCTTTGGTGCTGCGGCCTTGGCGGCAGCTTCCTGTTCCTGCGTACGGGCGCCGGCGAGGATGCCGGGCAGCGCGTAGTTGCCTTCGTGACAGGCGTACTCGTAGATGTGCTCGCTGGTCGCATTCATCGCGACCTCGCCGCTGAACGGCTGCGTGAACGTATCCGGATCCTCGACGGTGAAGCGATACAGAATCTGGTTCGGATCGACTCGGGTCAGGCGCTCGGTCACCTTCAGGTTCTGGCCGCTCGCGCGGAAGCTCTGGTCGGGACGGAAGTTCGTGGTTTCCACGACCAGCGTCTCGTCCTCCCACCAGCCGATCGAATCGCCCATCCACGTGCGGATGTTCGCGGGCCGATGCTTGCTGTTCAGCCGCACGACGCGCGCGTCGTGAACCATCTCGACCAGGATCACCACCGAGTCCTTGCCCTGCACGATCTGATAGTTGTTGTTGTACAGCAGCGGGATCATCGGCGGGCCCGCGCTCGAGCCGAACGACAGGATGCAGCGCTCGCCGAGCGAACGCATCTCCGGACCATCGGCAGCCCCGCCGCCATCACCGCGGCTGCGGGCCGCCACGCGCTGCGCCATCCGCTGTTTCCCCGCGTCGGTCAGCGGCGGCATGCGGCCGTTCGGCGGATCCACCAGCATCGAGGTGCGCCGCTGGCCGTCGATGCTGATCAGCTTCGTGCCTGGGTCGACCCAGAAATTGTTGTAGCCGCAATTCGCGCCGCTGAAACCGCGGCCGCAGCTCGCCGGCAGATCCTCGACCTTGGTCTTCGGGTCGGTCGGCGCATCGGCGGTGGCGTTGAACTTCGCTTCGGCGTGCTCCAGCTCGTCCGCTTCCTGTGGGCTGAGCACCAGCTGCTCGCCGTACTTCTCCGGCCGCTCGAACGGGGTAATCGTCGCGTTGGTCCAAGTGCCCTGTAGATCTGGATCTGCGAAAGCCGTCGTCGTGCACAGAGCTGCGCCAAGCAGGGCGCTTGCGACCAGTCGCACTCTCGAGTCGAGCATTGGTTTTCCCCGGAGTTCGCCGAACGCACGGAGCTTAGCGGCGGGCAAGGCAAAGATCTGTCATGAAGTGCCGGCACCGCGTCTGAGAGATTATTCTGACCCGCGATGGCCAAGGGGGATTTCACTGTGCGGACTTCACGATTTTCTTTTTGGGGATCTTCGCTGTTCGTCGCCCTCGTCCTGTGCCTCGGCATCGGTGCCGCGCAGGCGCGCAACGTCAGCGTTCCGGAAACCAAGCCCGAAGCCGTCGGCTTCTCGAGCGAGCGCCTCAAGCGCCTCGACGCGGGCATGAAAGCGATCGTCGACAACAAGCAGCTCGCCGGCGTCGCCACGATGGTCGCGCGCCACGGCCAGGTCGTGCAGTCGATGGTGTATGGCCAGCAGGACATCGCGAGCAACACGCCGCTGCAGAAAGACACGATCGTCCGCATCTATTCGATGACGAAGCCGATCACCGGCGTCGCGATGATGATCCTGTACGAAGAAGGCAAGTGGAAACCGACGGATCCCATCAGCCGCTACATCCCCGAGTTCAAGGACCTGAAGGTCTTCAAGAGCCTCGATGCGGACGGCAAGCCGGTCGCCGAGTTGCCGGGCCACCCGCCGACCATGGGTGAGCTGATGTCGCACACGGCTGGCTTCACCTACGGCCTGTTCGGCAGCTCGCCGGTCGACAAGATGTACCAGCAGGCGAACGTGCTCGCCGCGACTTCGCTCAAGGACTTCATCGACAAGGTCGCCCCGCTGCCGCTCGCGTACGAGCCGGGCCAGGGCTGGGTGTACAGCGTCAGCGTCGACATCCAGGGCTACCTGGTCGAGAAGCTGTCGGGTCAGCCGTTCGCCGATTTCCTGCGCGAGCGCATCTTCGAGCCGCTCGGCATGAACGACACTGCGTTCTTCGTGCCGCAGAACAAGCTGTCGCGGCTCGCGACGATCTACCAGTTGACGCCGCAAGGCCTCGCGCCGATGCCGCGCGATCCGAACGTCAGCTCGCCGCCGGGATTCCCCTCGGGCGGCGGTGGCCTGTACTCGACGATGGGCGATTACCTGCGGTTGGCGCAGATGCTCGCGAACCGCGGCGAGCTGAACGGCGCGCGCATTCTCGCGCCGAGCTCGGTCGCGCTGATGACCAGCAACGCCGTGCCGGATGCGGTGAAGGCGGCGGGCAAGTTCGGTATCGGCAACTACCGGCAGCAGCCGGGCTTCGGCTTCGGCTTCGACGTCGCGATCTACGAAGAGCCGACGCGCATGGGCACGAGCGTCGGCAAGGGCACGTTCCTGTGGGACGGCATCGCCGGCACGTGGTTCTGGGTCGACCCGACCAACGACATCGTGTTCGTCGGCATCATCCAGCGCTGGGCCGGCCCCTCGCCCGGCCCGAACATCGAGGATTTGTCGCGCGCGCTGACGATGCAGGCGCTGGTCGATCCGACGAAGTAGCTCGCTACGCCAAAGAAAAAGGCGGCCCGCATCCGCGAGCCGCCTGTTCTTTTTCCGCTCTTCTAGAACTTCTGCCCGAACTTCAGCCCGATCGTGCGCGGCTGGAACGGCACGATGTACGGCTGCGCCCCGCACAGAGCTTCGCTGCGATCCGGCGTCAGAATCGAGCACTGCGTGGTGCGCGTGACCTCCGCCAGCTCGTCGAACGCATTGTTGATGTACAGATCGAACGAGTAGGTGCCATTCGTCATACCGACAGACAGGTCGACCAGGTTGTACGAAGGCTGCTCGCCGACGATCTCCTTGTCAGGTGAGCGCAGGTCCGAGAAGGTACTGTCCTGCCCCGTGATCGAGCCCTGCACGTGCGCGTCGAAGCTGCCGATCGGGAACTCGTAACGTGCGACGAAGTTGGCCTTCCACTTGGGTGTGACCGGCAGCTCCGTGCCTTTGGCCGCCTGCAATGAGCTGCCCTCCGGCGCGTTCGGGGCAGTGCAATCCGTGACCGGGCTGCCGTCCGGGAACGTAGTGCCGCAGTAGTTCTCCAGCAGCTCCGAATCGATGAACGTTGCGCTCGCCGAGAGGGTCAACGCCTGCGTGACTTTCCAGTATCCCTCGAGCTCGAGGCCGTTGATGCGGGCCTTGGAGGCGTTGCGGATCGTCGTCAGGCCGTTCAGGTCCAGGAACGAGAATTGGAAGTCATCCCAGTCCTGGCGGAAGATTGCGCCGTTGAAGCGGAACTTGCCGCCCCAGGTAGTCTTGAAGCCCAGCTCGTAGTTGTCGAGATAGTCCGCCTTGTACGGCGGTAGCGGCGCTGCACGGTTGACGCCGCCCGGCCGGAAGCCTTGGGACCAGGTGGCGTAGACCATCTTCTCGTCCCCGAGGCGGTAGGCCGCGTTGAACTTGAAGATCGTGTCCTTTTCGTCGACGCGCTTGTCGAGGTTTTTGCAAGGTCCGGTGCCGGTCTCGTTGACGAAGGGCACGAAGCTGGACTGGTCGAAGCGCTCGTCGCCCGCCAGGAGCTCGCACAAATACTCGCCGTTGCGACCGCTGCCGCTGAAATCGTCGCTGTAGCCGAAGAACCCTTCCAGCGAATTCTCCGCCTCGAAGTAGCGCGCACCGCCGGTGAGCGTCAGCGCGTCGGTCACGTCGAAGCTGACTTCGCCGAAGATCGCGTTGTCGCGGTCGATGCGCTCCTGCTGAGTGAGCCAGATGGTGTCGGGCCAGCCGGTGACCTCGAGAAAGTCCGCCAGATTGTTCACCTTGTAGCGCTGCTC
>DATNFA010000104.1:0-26300 GCA_035606615.1 Steroidobacteraceae bacterium | reverse complement strand
GTGCGACCAGATACTCGGTCATGGACGCAGCGCTGCCGCGAGCGCTGCCAGCATGCGCTCGTTCTGCTCGCGCGTTCCGATCGTGATCCGCAGGTGGTTCGGCAGGCCGTAGTTGCCGACCGGCCGCACGATCACGCCCTGACGCAGCATCGCTTCGTAGACTGCCGGCGCCGGCCGGCCGCAGTCGATCATCACGAAATTGCCTGCCGAGGGCAGGTGACGCACGCCGAGCGCATCGAAGCCCGCCCGCAGCTGCGCCATGCCGGCGCGATTCGTCTCGATCGATCGCTGCAGGTGCTCAGTGTCGTCGAGCGCGGCCAGCGCGGCGGCGAGCGCGATCGTGTTGACATTGAACGGCTGACGCACGCGATTGAGCATGTCCGCCACCGACGGATGCGACAGCGCGTAACCGACCCGCAGCCCCGCGAGGCCGTAGACCTTCGAGAACGTGCGCGTGACGATCAGGTTCGGGAACTCGCGCAGCCAGCGACTGGCGTCGGGGAAGTCGGTCGTGCTCACGTATTCGATGTACGCCTCGTCGACGACCACCAGCGTTTGCTCGGGCACGGCTGCGACGAACTGGCGAAGCGCATCCGCAGTCACCCACGTCCCGGTCGGATTGTTCGGATTGGCGACGAACACCAGGCGCGTGCGCTCGTTGATGAGCGCAGCCATGGCCGCAAGGTCGTGACCGAGCGGCATCGCGTGCCCCGCAGGATTCGCCGGCGCGATGCGAGCAGTCGCCCCGGTCGCCTGCACGGCGATGGGATAGACCGCGAAGGTGTACTGCGAATAGACGGCTTCGCTCTGCGGCGACAGGAACGCCTCCGCCAGCAGCACGAGCACGTCGTTCGAGCCGTTGCCGAGCGTAATGCAATCGGTGCCGCAGCCGAGCTTGTTCGCGAGCGCCTGCTTCAGCTTGAAACCGCTGCCGTCCGGATAGAGGCCGATCTGCCGCGAGGCCTGCGCGATAGCTGCCAGCGCCCGCGAGCCGGGCCCGAGCGGATTCTCGTTGGACGCGAGCTTGATGCTGTCGCTGATGCCGTACTCGCGCTCCAGTTCTTCGAGCGGCTTGCCGGGGATGTACGGAGCGAGCGTACGGACGCCGGCCGGAGCGAGCTTGGAGGGATCGAGGGTCATGCGCTCATAGTACCGCGCACGGGTACGATCCCAGCACCCTGAACAGCGAGGACTGCTTCTTGAGCTCTTCCAGCGCAGTACTGAGCGGATGCTGTTCGGCGTGCCCGACGACGTCGATGAAGAACACGTAGTCCCACTTGCGGCGGCGCGAGGGGCGCGACTCGATCCGCGTCATGCTGATGCCGTATTCCGCTAGCGGGCCGAGCAGGCGGTGCAGCGCACCGGGCGACTGGGTGTCGCCGGCCGATACGAGCAGGGTCGTCTTGTCGTTGCCGCTGGCGCTGAACAGCTTGCGGCCGATGACGAGGAAGCGCGTGGTGTTGTCCGGGGCGTCCTCGATCTCCGGGACGATGATGCTGAGGCCGTAGACCTCCGCGGCAGCCTGTCCGGCGATCGCCGCAGTGCCGTCTTCGTCGCGAGCGCGACGCGCGGCTTCGGCGTTGCTGCTCACCGGCACGCGCTCGGCGTTCGGCAGGTATTCGTCCAGCCACTGCCGGCACTGCGCGAGGGATTGCTGATGCGAACAGACGCGGACGATCTTCTCCAGGCCATGCATGCGGCCCATCACGTGCTGATGGATGCGCAGCTCGACTTCGCCGCAGATCTTCAGCGGCGACGTCAGGAACATGTCGAGCGTGTTGTTGACGGTGCCCTCGGTCGAGTTCTCGATCGGCACGATGCCGAAGTCCGCGTGGCCGGCCTGCACTTCCTCGAACACCTCGCCGATCGAAGTGAGCGGCAGGGCGCGCACCGAGTGACCGAAGTGCTTCAGCACCGCCTGCTGCGAAAACGTGCCTTCGGGACCGAGAAAGGCGACCTTGAGCGGCTCCTGCTGCGCCAGGCACGCAGACATGATCTCGCGAAACAGCCGCGCGATCTCTTCGTTGCGCAGCGGGCCCTTGTTGCGCTCGAGCGCCTTGCGGAGCACTTGTGCTTCGCGCTCGGGCTTGTAGAAGTCGGCGGTGCTGAGGCCTTCAGAGCGCTTGGACTTGCCGACCTGTTGGGCGAATTGGGCGCGTTCGTTCAGCAGGTCGTGAATACGCTTATCGATGTCGTCGATGCGATCACGGATGGAATCGAGCTGCTGAGGCTCACTGGAGACTTGTAGGTCGGGCTTTAGCCCGACTCCGGATTGTCGGGCTGAAGCCCGACCTACAGGCTTCTTACCAGTCTTCTTCTTGCTCTTCATGCAGCGCTGATGAGGCGGACGGCGAGCACACCTTCGATCTGTCGCATCTTGTCGAGCACCGATTCCGGCACGCTGCCGTCGATGTCGATCAGCGTGTAAGCGAGCTCGCCGCGGGACTTGTTGAGCAGGTCGGCGATGTTGAGGTTCGCGGCCGCGAGCGCGGTCGAGATCTGGCCGACCATGTTCGGCACGTTCTCGTTGGCGATCGACAGGCGCGTCGCGCTGCCGGTGCGCGGCAGGATCGCCTCGGGGAAGTTCACCGAGTTGCGGATGGTGCCCTGCTCCAGAAAGTCGCGCAGCGTGTCCGCGACCATGACGGCGCAGTTCTCCTCCGCCTCGCCCGTCGATGCGCCGAGGTGCGGCAACGCCACGACCTTCGGATGATCTTTCAGCTGCGCAGTCGGAAAGTCACAGATATAACTGTTGAGCTTGCCGCTGCCGAGCGCCGCCAGAACCGCCGCTTCGTCCACGATGCCGCCGCGTGCGAAGTTGAGCACGACGCCGCCGTTGCGCATCAGACGCAGCCGCTGGGAGTTGACCAGGTTGCGCGTGGCATCGAGCAACGGGACGTGCACGGTGATCATGTCGGCGCGCGCGAACAGATCGTCGAGCGACAACGCCTGTTCGACACCCGACGACAGCTGCCACGCACGCTGCACCGTGATCTGCGGATCGAAGCCGAGCACACGCATGCCGAGCAAATGCGCCGCATTCGCGACTTCGACGCCGATCGCGCCGAGCCCGATCACGCCGAGCGTGCGGCCGGGCAGCTCGTAGCCGACGAACTTCTTCTTGCCTTTCTCGACCGCTTCGTCGAGTTGCTCGTCGCTGCCCTGCAGTGCGCGCACGTACTCCCATGCCGGGCAGATGTTGCGTGCCGCGAGAAACATGCCGGCGATCACGAGCTCCTTCACGGCGTTGGCATTGGCGCCCGGCGCGTTGAACACCGGAATGCCGCGCTTCGAGAGCCGCGCGACCGGAATGTTGTTCGTGCCTGCGCCGGCGCGTGCCACTGCCCTGACGCTCCCCGGCACGTCCATCTCGTGCATGTCCGCGGAGCGCAGCAGGATCGCATCGGGATGGCCGATCTCGGAAGCAACCTCGTAACGCTCGCGCGGCAGGCGGTCCAGCCCGCGCACCGAGATGTTGTTGAGCGTGAGGATCTTGAACGACTCCTTACCCATGCTGCTTCTCGAAAGTCCGCATGAAATCCACGAGCGCGTTCACGCCCGCCATCGGCATCGCGTTGTACAGGCTCGCGCGCATGCCGCCGACCGAGCGATGACCTTCGAGGGTCACGAGGCCGGCCTGCTTCGCCTCGGTGGTGAAAGTCTTGTCGAGCTCCGGGTTCGCGAGCGTGAACGGCACGTTCATCCAGGAGCGCGCGTCCTTCGCGACCGGGTTGCGATAGAACGACGAGCCGTCGATCGCTGCGTACAGCTTCTCGGCCTTGGCGCGGTTGCGCTCGCCCATTGCCTGCAGGCCGCCCTGGCGCTTCAACCACTGGAACACGAGGCCGGCCATGTACCACGCGAAGGTCGGCGGCGTGTTCAGCATCGAGCCTTCCTTTGCCATCGCCGCGAAATCCATGAACGCCGGGGTCGCGGGCCGCGCTCGACCGAGCAGGTCTTCGCGGACGATCACCAGCGTGAGTCCCGCGGGGCCGATGTTCTTCTGCGCGCCGGCGTAGATCAGGCCGAACTTCGCAACGTCCATCGGCCGCGACAGGATCGTCGAAGACATGTCCGCGACCAGCGGCACGCTGCCGGCATCCGGCACGAAGTGATACTCGACGCCGCCGATGGTTTCGTTCGGCGTGTAGTGCAGGTAGGCAGCGTCCGGCGTGCGCTTCCAGCCGCTCACCGGCGGAATCGACACGTACGGCTCACCCGCATCCGCCGCGACATTGACGCGCGCGTAGTGCTTCGCTTCGCCGATCGCCTTCTTCGACCACGAGCCCGTGTTCACGTAGTCGACGACGCTGTCGGGCGTCGCCAGATTGAGCGGGACGCCCGCGAACTGCGCGGTGGCGCCGCCTTGCAGCCACAGCACCTTGTAGTTCTTCGGCACGGCCAGCAGCTCGCGCAGGTCGGCCTCGGCGGCTTCGGCAATCGAGATGAAGGCCTTGCCGCGATGGCTCATCTCCATCACCGACATGCCGGTGCCATGCCAGTCGAGCAGCTCCTCGCGGGCTCGTTCGAGAACTTCCTCGGGGAGGACTGCAGGACCGGGACTGAAATTGAAGACGCGCATGAGGCGGAATGGACCGATGGCCGGAAATTTAGGGGAAGCTTGTATACCAAGCCTCATCGCCGAACGGAATGATGTCCGAAGAATATAGAAATTCGATCGGCGGCCGGCGCTACTCCACCGGCGGCTCGCCGCCCTCTTCCCCTTCGGCGCCGTCGGCAAGGATGCGCTCCAGGCCGACGAGGCGATCGCCTTCGTCGAGCCGGATCAGGCGCACGCCCTGGGTATTGCGGCCCTGGATCGAAATCTCCGCCACCGGCGTACGCACCAGCGTGCCGCTGGAGCTGATCAGCATGATCTCGTCGTCGGGTTTCACCAGCAGCGCACCCACCATCTGGCCGTTGCGCTCGCTGATCTGCAGGGCGATGACACCCTGGCCGCCGCGCCCGTGGATCGGGAAATCCTCGACCAGCGTGCGTTTGCCATAACCGTTCTGCGAGGCCGTCAGCACCATGCCCTGCTCGTCGACGATGATCAGCGAGATCACTTCCTCGCTCACCGGCAGGCGGATGCCGCGCACGCCGGCCGCCGTGCGACCCATCGGCCGCACGTCGTTCTCGTCGAAGCGGATTGCCTTGCCGCCGCTCGAGCACAGAATGATCTGGCGGTGGCCGTCGGTGATGTCGACGCCGACCAGGCGGTCGCCGCCCTCCAGCTCGATCGCGATGATGCCGGCCTGGCGCGGGCGCGAGAACGCGTCCAGCGAGGTCTTCTTGACCGTGCCCTGCGCCGTGACCATGAACACGAACTTGTTCTCTTCGAACTCGTGGATCGGCAGCACCGCAGTGATGCGCTCGCCTTCCTGCAGCGGCAACAGGTTCACGATGGGCTTGCCGCGCGAGCCGCGGCTGGCCTGCGGCAACTGATAGACCTTGAGCCAGTAGAGTTTGCCGGCGCTCGAGAAGCACAGCAGCGTGTCGTGCGTGTTCGCGACGAACAGCTTGTCGACGAAATCCTCTTCCTTCATCGCAGTCGCGGCCTTGCCGCGTCCGCCGCGCCGTTGCGCGTGGTAGTCCGTCACCGGCTGCGCTTTCGCGTAACCGCCGTGGGAAAGAGTGACCACGACATCCTGCTGCTCGATCAGGTCTTCGATCGTCAGGTCGGAGTGGTCCTGGATGATCTCGGTGCGGCGCTGGTCCGCGTACTTTGCGCGGATGTCTTCCAGCTCGGCGCGAATGACAGCCAGCAGCCGCTCGGGGCGCGCCAGGATGTCGCTGAGATCGCGGATCTGCACCAGCAGCTCCTGGAACTCGGCGACGATCTTGTCCTGCTCCAGCGCGGTCAGGCGGTTCAGGCGCATTTCGAGGATCGCCTGCGCCTGCGCGTCCGACAGCCGATAGCCTTCCGGCTTGAGGCCGAACTCCTCGGACAGATCGTCGGGCCGCGACACTACATCGCCGGCACGCGCGAGCATCTCGGGCACGGCGCCTGAGGTCCAGACACGGCCCATCAGGGCGACCTTCGCCTCGGCCGGCGATGGCGACGCCTTGATGACCGCGATGACCTCATCGATGTTCGCAAGCGCGATCGCCTGGCCTTCCAGGATGTGGGCCCGCTCGCGCGCCTTGCGCAGGTCGTAAATCGTGCGCCGCGTGACGACTTCGCGGCGATGGCGCACGAACTGCTCGAGCATCTCCTTGAGGTTGAAGATCTTCGGCTGGCCGTCCTGCAGCGCCACCATGTTGATGCCGAACACCGACTCCATCGGTGTGTGCTTGTACAGGTTGTTCAGCACGATGTCGGCGACTTCGCCGCGCTTGAGCTCGATGACGACGCGCATGCCGTCCTTGTCCGACTCGTCGCGCAGGCCGTCGCTGGCGATGCTATCGATGATTTTCTCGCGCACCAGCTCGGCGATGCGCTCGAGCAGCCGCGCCTTGTTCACCTGGAACGGCAGCTCGGTGATGATGATGGTCTGCCGGCCCTTGTCGTCTTCCTCGATGGTGGTGCGCGCGCGCACGTCCAGCCGGCCACGGCCGGTGGCGTACGCCAGCGCGATGCCCTGCGACCCGTTGATGATGCCGGCCGTCGGGAAATCCGGTCCCGGGATGAACTGCATCAGGCTGGCGATCGAAAGGTTCGGATCGTCGATCAGCGCGATGCACGCGGTGACGACCTCGCCGAGGTTGTGCGGCGGAATGTTCGTGGCCATGCCGACTGCGATGCCGGCGGAGCCGTTCACCAGCAGGTTCGGGACGCGCGTCGGCAGGACGACCGGCTCTTTTTCCTTGCCGTCGTAGTTGTCGACGAAATCGACCGTTTCCTTGTCGATGTCGGCGAGCAGCTCCGAGGCCAGAGCCGTCATGCGGCACTCGGTGTAGCGGTAGGCCGCCGGCGGGTCGCCGTCGACGGAGCCGAAATTGCCCTGCCCGTCGACCAGCTGATAGCGCATCGAGAAGTCTTGCGCCATGCGCACCAGCGCGTCGTAGGTCGCGGTGTCGCCGTGCGGGTGATATTTACCGAGCACGTCGCCGACCACGCGCGCGCACTTCACATAGGGCCGCGAGGCGACGTTATTGCTCTCCTGCATCGCGAAGAGAATGCGCCGGTGGACCGGCTTCAAGCCGTCGCGGACGTCGGGCAGGGCGCGCCCGACGATGACGCTCATCGCATAGTCGAGATACGACTGGCGCATCTCGTCTTCGAGGTTGACGTGGAGGATCTCGCGAGCGATTTCGGCCATGCGAAGGAGGTCGGAAAGTGAAAATTTAAGTGGCGAATCCTAGCACAGCGAGCCACTCCACCGAACCCTTTCGCAGCTCCGCGCGCATGCTCTCGGGCTATACTTCCGCACCCGCACGAGCCGCGTTTTTTCCACGCTTTCCATGGACCCGATCGACACGCTGATCACTGCCCGCTGGGTCGTACCGATCGAGCCGGACGGCCGTGTGCTCGAAGATCATGCGGTGGCCATCCACCGCGGATCGATCCTGGCGATCGCGCCGACACGCGAGGCCCGGGCGCGATTCGCGGCCGAGGAAGTGATCGAGCGGCCGACGCACGTACTGCTACCCGGCTTCGTCAATGCGCACACGCGGGCCGCCATGACGCTGCTGCGAGGCGCGGCTGAAAGCTCGTCTTTCGACTACTGGCTGAATCGCCAGATCCGCCCGCTGGAGCAGCGCTGGCTGGACGCGGAGTACGTCCGCGACGGCACCGAGCTCGCTATTGCCGACATGCTGACGAGCGGCACTACCTGCTTCGCCGACATGCACCTGTTCCCCGAAGTGACCGCACAGGCAGCGTCGGCGGCGAAGATTCGCGCCTGCATCGGTCTGCCGGTCGCGGACACCCCGAGCCCGTGGGCCGGTTCAGCCAACGAATGCCTGGCGAAGGGGATCGCCCTGCACGATGAGTATCGCGACGATCCGCTGATCACGACCGCGCTCGCACCGGACCTCGATTCGAGCGCCGACGAAACGCTCGTGCGCGTGCGCCGCGCGGCCGATGAGCTGGAGCTGCCGGTGACGATGCGGCTGGTCGAAGCCCGCTCGCTCGGCAGCCTCGACCGCAAGCAGGTGCTGGGTCGGCTCGAGCGGCTGGGGTTGCTGTCGCCGCTGCTCACCGCCGTACATGCCCCGGAACTGGACAATGGCGAAGTCGAGCAATTGAGCGGCGTGGGCGCCAGCGTCGTTCATTGCGCACGGTCGGCCATGAAGCTCGGCATCAGCGAATGTCCGGCGGCGACGTTGAAGCGGCACAACGTGAACTGGGCGCTCGGCACCGATGCCGCCGCCTGCAGCAACGACCTCAGCATGCTCGACGAGCTGCGAACCGCCGCGCTGACTTCGCGCGGCCTGTTCCCGACGCTCTCGCCCATTCCGCCGCACGACTGGTTGCGTGCCGCCACGCTCGGCGGAGCCAGGGCACTCGGGCTCGCAGAGGTCACCGGCTCGCTGGTCGCGGGCAAATGGGCCGACCTGTGTTGCATCGACCTGAGCCGCGCTCACACGCAGCCCGTTTACGATCCGGTCGCGCAGATCCTGTTTGCAGCGTCGCGCGACCAGGTCAGCGACGTGTGGGTCGCAGGGCGGCGCCTGCTGCAGGAGGGTCATCTGACCCATCTGGACCTCGCAGACGTGCTGCATCGGGCACAGTACTGGCAAGCCCGCATTGGCGAGAGCCTGGAACAGCCGGCATGACGACCTCGACCAATCACGATCCGCAGGAGATCGCGCGCTTCGACGCCAACGCCCAGCGCTGGTGGGATCCGCATGGCGAGTTCCGGCCGCTGCACGCCCTGAATCCTGTTCGGCTCGATTACGTCGACAACCGTGCCGGGCTGGCTGGCAAGCGCGTGCTCGACGTCGGTTGCGGCGGCGGTCTGCTCAGCGAGGCGATGGCCCGACGCGGCGCGCAGGTCACAGGCATCGATCTCGGACCGCAGACGGTCGAAGTTGCCGAGTTGCACGCGCTCGAAAGCAAACTGTCGGTGAGCTATGCACGCGAGTCCGCCGAGACGCACGCGGTCCGCAATGCCGGCGCCTACGACGTCGCGGTCTGCATGGAGATGCTGGAGCACGTGCCGGAACCGGACAGTGTGCTGCGCGCGTTGCGCACGCTGGTGAAACCCGGCGGGCATGTGTTCGTCTCGACGCTCAATCGCAATCTCAAGTCGTACCTGCTGGCGATCGTCGGCGCCGAGTACGTGATGAATCTCCTCACGCGCGGCACGCACACGTACGAGCGCTTCATCAAGCCTTCGGAGCTGGCCCGCTGGGCCCGCGCAGCGCAGCTGACCGTCGAGGATGTTGCCGGGCTCGCCTACGATCCCTTCGAGAATTCGGCCCGGCAATCGACCAACGTGGACGTGAACTACATGATGCATCTGCGCCGCGATGCCGACGGCGAGGGTCATCGTCCGTGAGCGGAGCCGTCATTACCGCGACGCTGGTCGGCTTGGTCATCGGCACGCTGATCGGCATCCTCGCCGCGACCTGGCGTGCACGCCGCAGGCGCGAATCGCTGCACCTGGAGCTCGCGGTGGTGCGGGCGCAGGTCAAGACGGACGAGCAGATCGATCGCGAGCGGCAAGCAGCACTGGACCAGACCATCGAGCGCTTGCGCTCCAGCTTCGACAACGTGGCCGGCGGAGCGCTGCGCTCGAACAGCGAGCTGTTCCTGAAGCTGGCGCGCGAACATCTCGGGCAGCACAACCAGAACGCCGCCTCCGTCCTGATGCAGCGTGAGAAGGCGATCGAGTCGCTGGTCGCGCCGATCCGCGAGGCGCTCAACAAGACCGAGCAGCAGATCCAGCGCATCGAGAAGGAGCGCGCCGAAACGTTCGGCAGCCTCAAGAGCTCGATCGAGTCGGTGATGGTCGGACAGAACGCGCTGCAGAAGGAGACGCGCTCGCTCGTCAACGCGCTGCGCCGCCCGGAAGTGCGCGGTCAGTGGGGCGAGCTCACGCTGCGGCGGCTGGTCGAGCTCGCCGGCATGGTCGAGCACTGCGACTTCGCCGAGCAGGTGCACGTGCGCACTGAGGACGGGTCGATGCGCCCGGACATGGTCGTGCACATGCCCGAGGGCCGGGACCTCGTCGTCGACGTGAAG
Source organism: Steroidobacteraceae bacterium (assembly GCA_035606615.1). GTDB lineage: Bacteria > Pseudomonadota > Gammaproteobacteria > Steroidobacterales > Steroidobacteraceae > Steroidobacter. Next base: position 16,168 of record DATNFA010000104.1, on the reverse strand, counting down.
ACGCCGCTCGACGCTTACCTGGAAGCCGCCGAAGCGACCACCGACGAAGTGCGTGCCACGGCACTGCGGCGGCATGCGCATGCTGTCGCGGAACGCGTGCGGCAGCTCGGCTCGAAGAACTACTGGAACCAGTTCGAGAAGAGCCCGGACTTCGTGATCCTGTTCATTCCGGGCGATCAGTTCCTGTCGGCGGCGCTCGCCGAGCTGCCGGCGCTGATCGAGGATGCAATCCGCCAGAACGTGATCATCACGACGCCGTCGAGCTTCGTCGCGATCCTCAAGACGGTTGCATACGGCTGGCGGCAAACCGTGCTGGCGCAGAACGCCGCAACGATCCGCACGCTGGCCGAGGAGCTGTACAAGCGCCTCGGCGTATTCAGCAGCCATCTCACGAAGCTCGGCCGCAACCTCGCAACCAGCGTGGAAACCTTCAACAGCGCTGTCGGCTCGCTCGAACGCCAGGTGCTGCCCGGCGCGCGCAAGTTCACCGAGCTCGGCGTGCGGCCCGAGCGCGAGATCGAGTCGCTCGAGCCGGTCGACAAGCTGACGCGCGAGCCTCTGTGGAGCGAAGACTACGATCTGTTTGCGGGCGTGCCGGAGCCCGAGCCCGAGCCCAAGCGATCCGACGAGCCGCAAGGCTGAGGCCGCCGGGTGGCGTTGCTCGACGATTCGCTGGTCAACCGCGCCGCGCCGCCGGGCTCGATGCGTTACTTCTCGCTCCTGTACGCACCCGAGAACCGCCGCGAGCAGCTGTTGGCGCTCTATGTCATCGACGCAGAGATGCGCGAGTCCGCGCAGACCGTCAATCACGACGTCGCACACACGCGCCTGCAATGGTGGCGCGCCGAGATCGAGCGCCTCGTGAACGGCAGCCCGCAACATCCAGCGATGCGCGTACTGAACGACAGCGACGTCGAACGCTCCTCGTTCGCCAAACTGCACGAGGCCGCAGCCGCAGCGGACATGGATCTCGCGCGCATGACGTACTCGAACAGCGGCGAATTGCGTGCGTACTCCTCGCGCAGCGGCGGCGCGATCCAAGAGCTGATGGCGGCGCAGCTCGTCGCGCCGTCACCTCTCGACGAAGCTGCACGGGCAACTGCCAACCGTCTCGGCATCGGCGTGCGGCAGAGCGAAATGCTGCGCGATCTGCGCCTGGATGCGTACGACGGTCGTGTCTATCTGCCGCAAGATCGCCTCGCAGCTCATAACGTGACCCTCGAAGACCTGCGCGGCCGCGAAATTCCGCCGCATGCCAAGGCGGCGCTGCGTGAGTTCAAGGGCACTGTGCAGGAAGAGCTGAAAGCAGCGCTGGCTTCGGTGAGCGCACCGCTGCGTCCGTTGGCAGTGCTCGCCGCACTCCACCGCCGTCTGCTCGATCGCATCGCTGCGCGCAATTACGATGTGGCCGGGTCGCGGATCGAGCTCGGGCCGATCGAGAAGCCGTGGATCGCCTGGCGCACGGCTCGAAACCTTTCCTGACTCTGGCGCATCCGAGCTGAAATGAACAAGAAGCTCACGGCTATTGCCTTGCTCGTGCTCAGCGGCTGCGCGGCACACCCGGTCATTCAGCAGAAGGCCGCTGACTGGCATCCGAGTGTCGCGTCACCGCAGTTCGCATCCGGCAGCGGGCCGCGCGTGCTGGTCGACGCCGCTCATGGCAACTTCCATACGATCGACGGACGCTTCGCTCCGTTCGGCGAGCTGTTGCGAGCGGACGGCTACCGAGTAGCGAGCGCCGGCCTGCCGGTAACGCCGGAGCTGCTCGCGACAGCGGACGTGTTCGTCATCGCCAACGCAGTGAAAGGCGGCGAGAACGCCAAGTGGATACTGCCGACACCGCCCGCTTTCGAGCCCGCAGAAGTCGCGGCGCTCGCAACGTGGGTGCACGACGGCGGCTCGCTGCTGCTGGTCGCCGATCACATGCCATTCCCGGGGTCGGTCGCGAATCTCGCGGACGCGTTCGGCGTCGTGTTCCTCAACGGCTACGCGAAGAAGTCCGCCAGCGAAGGCGGCACGCTGATCTTCACGCGTGCCGGCGGCCTCGCGGATCATCCGATCGTCCGCGGCCGCGACGCGAGCGAAGAGGTCACCGCGCTGAAGGCCTTCACTGGGCAGGCGTTCCGTGCCGTCGTTCCCGTCGCCCCGCTCATGCGGATGCCGCCGGACTGGGCAGTGTTCTATCCCTATGAAGCAGGCGAGTTCACCAGCACGACGCCGGCAGAATCCGCTCGCGGCCTGGTGCAAGGCGCGGTGTTACATCACGGGCAGGGCCGCGTGGCGGTGTTCGGCGAGGCCGCGATGTTCAGTGCGCAGTCGGCCATCAATGGCGACAAGGTCGTGCGCATGGGCATGAACGATCCCGAGGCATCGCAGAACGCCCAGTTCGTGCTCAACGTCGTGCACTGGCTGTCGGGCCTGCTGCCGGACTGACCGCGTACAATGCCGGCCCATGATCGATCCGCGCACCTACCAGCCTGCTGCCAATCTGCTGACTGACAGAGTGATCCTCATCACCGGCGCGAGCGATGGCATCGGCAAGGCCGTCGCGCAGGCAGCGGCGGCACACGGCGCCACCGTCCTTCTGCACGGGCGCAACGTGAAGAAGCTCGAAGCGGTTTACGACTCCATCGTCGCGGCCAAGCGGCCGCGGCCGTCGATCGTACCGCTCGACTTCGAGAAAGCCGGACCCGAGGAATACGAGAAGCTCGCGAGCGCGCTGGAGCAGGAGTTCGGCCGGCTCGATGCATTGCTGCACAACGCCGGCATGCTCGGCGAGCGCGCGCCGATCGAGCATCACGACATCCCCAAGTGGATGCGCACGATGCACGTCAACGTCACCGCGCCGTTCATCCTGACCCGCTATTGCCTGCCGTTGCTCAAGCGCTCGGCCGACCCGTCGATCGTCTTTACTTCGAGCGGCGTAGTAGCACGCCCGCGCGCGTACTGGGGCGCGTACCTCGCGTCGAAATGGGCAAGCGACGGCCTGATGCGCATGCTGGCCGACGAGCTGGAGAACCGGCCGACGATCCGCGTGAACAGCATCGATCCAGGGAAAGTGCGCACGAAGATGCGGCTGCAGGCGTATCCGGCGGAAGATCCGGAAACGCTGCCGCAGCCGGAGGCGATCGTCGGTCCGTATCTGTTTCTGTTCGGTCCGGACAGCCGCGGCGTCAGCGGCCAGACTTTCGCCTGCCAGTAGCTCGTCGGTCGGGTGCGGGACGTCGCCTGCGCGGCTTCGTGCCCGGTCGCTCCTCCACTTGCGGCAGCTCCAGCTCAGCGAGCGCATAGAGCGCTGCGACCCGATCCTGCGGCAGCGCGCGATGCCTGCCTCGCGCCAAGCCGCGCGGCAATTCGATGTCGGCAAACTGCACCTGGATTACGCGGCTCACCTGCAAGCCGCGACTCTCGAACAGCGCACGCACGGCAGCGCGGCGATGCGCCCGGCGCGACTCGACGCGGAACCAGCGATTCGTGCCCTCGCCGCCCGCCGGCTCGATGCTCTCGAACTCGATCGTCTCCTCGTCGTAGTGCACGACGCGCGGCAGCGCCGTTACGTCGAACTCCGGCGTGGGCACGAGGACGCGCGCAACGTAAGCAGCCCGGATCGATTCGGCCCGGCGGCGCAGCGCGTCGGCAAGTCGACCGTCGTTCGTCAGCAGCAGCAGCCCGCTGTCGCCAGCGTGCATCGTATTGATCACCAGCCAGCGTGCGCCCCGCACCTCGGGCAGCGACTCCATCACGGATTTTCCGGACGCCGCATCGTCGCCGGATGCGGTGATCGGCTGGCCTTGCGCTTTGTTGTAGAGGAGAACACTCGGCGCGGCGGCGCTGACCTTCAGGCGATTCGTGACGTCGCGGCCGTCGATCGCGACCCGATCGCCGCTCGAGTAGCTGGCGCCGGGCTGCGCCGGCTGACCGTTGAGCACGATGCGCCCTTCGAGCATCCATTTCTCGATTTCACGGCGTGAGCCGAACCCGTGCTGCGCGAGCAGCTTGTGGAGACGTTCGGGCATGAAGAGTCGGGCTGAAGCCCGACCTACAGCGGCGGATCGATGAGTGTGTGGGGCTCGTCGTCGTCGGCGGATGCAACCAGCGACGGTGAAGCTGCATCGTCGGCCTCGTCCGACGGCGCGGCATCGACCGGCACATCCGCATCGTCGACCGCGACCTCGGACGCAACCTCCTCGATCTCCAGGGCTTCCGCCGGCATCTCGCCGCCGGGCAGCTCGAGCTGCACGCCGATGGTCTCGACGTCGCGCAGCTCGGCCAGCGTCGGCAGCTGATCCAGGCTCCGCAAGCCGAAGTAGTCGAGGAACTCGCGCGTCGTGCCGAGCAGTTCGGGATGGCCCGGCACTTCGCGGTGTCCGACGACGCGGATCCAGTTGCGCTCCTGCAGCGTGCGCATGATCGTGGAGCTGATCGACACGCCGCGGATCTCCTCGATCTCGCTACGCGTGATCGGCTGCCGATAGGCGATGAGCGCGAGCGTCTCCAGCAGCGCGCGCGAATAACGCGACGGCCGCTCCTGCCACAAACGCGACACGACGTCGGCACAGCGCGAGCGAACCTGCACGCGCCAGCCGCTCGCGACCTCGATGAGCTCGATGCCGCGCGACTCGTACTCGGCGGCGAGCAGGTCGAGCGCTGCACGCAGCTGCTCGTCCGTCGGCCGTTCGCGCTCGTCGAACAACTCCAGCAGCTGCTCGCTGCTGACCGGCCGGCCCGCCGCCAGCAACGTCGCTTCGATGAGGTGCTTGAGGTCGTGCTCGTTCATTTCGCTGCTTCCGGATCCGGATTATCGGCTGGAGGGACCGCGGTGGTCATGCTGTCGGGGTTCGTCGACACATTGTCTTCTTCGGAGCTGTTGTCTTCTTCGGCGTCTTCTTCCGGCTGCGCCGGCTGGGCCAGCGCCGCTGAATTCTCCGCATCGGCGCCGCCTGCCTCGTCGGCCTCATCCGCCGCGCCGCCCTCGACCAGTTTGAGGTGGCGCGCGGCCGTCGCCGTGCGCACGTGAATCTGCCCGTAGGCCTCGCTCTGCACGATCTCGATCAGGCCTTCGCGCATCAGCTCGAGCATCGCGACGAACGTCACCGTCACACCCATCCGCCCCTCTTCGGGCCGGAACAGCTGCGCGAAGTTCATGAAAGCCGCTTCCCGAAGAGCGCTCAGGATGTCCGACATCCGCTGGCGCACCGACAGGCGCTCGCGATTGACGTGGTGATGCGAGAACATTTCCGCGCGGGACAGCACGTCCTTGAACGCGACCAGCATCTCCGCCAGCGACACCTGCGGCAGGACCTTGACGACCTTGCGCTCGACCAGATCCGCCGTCGCCGGCAGCGTGTCGCGCTCCATGCGCGTGAGCCGGTCGATGTCTTCGGCAGCTTTCTTGAAGCGCTCGTACTCCTGCAGGCGACGGACCAGCTCGGCGCGCGGGTCATCTTCTTCCTGACCGTCCAGGCCGGACGGCCGCGGCAGCAGCATGCGCGACTTGATCTCCGCGAGCATCGCGGCCATCAGCAGGTACTCGCCGGCCAGCTCCAGCTGCACGTCCTGCATCAGCTCGATGTATTGCATGTACTGGCGCGTGATCTCGGCGATCGGAATGTCGAGGATGTCGAGGTTCTGCTTGCGGATCAGGTACAGCAGCAGATCGAGCGGACCTTCGAACGCCTCCAGGAACACCTGCAGCGCGTCGGGCGGAATGTACAGGTCGCGCGGCAGCTCGGTGACCGGCTCGCCTTCGACGACGGCGAACGGCATTTCGGCCTGCTGCGGCGGCAGCTCCGTGAGCAGCGCCTCGGCCTCGAGCTGCGAGCCCGTGTTCTCCACGAGTTTCAGTTCGGGCTTCATCGGTAGTTCATGCCCATCGCCGTATGCACTTCCTCGAGCGTCTGCCGCGCCACGTCGCGCGCCTTCTCGCAACCTTCCGCGATGATGCCGCGCACGAGGTCGCGATTCTCCTCGAACTCTTGCGCCCGCGCGCGGATCGCCGTGATCTCCGCCACGATGACATCGGCGACTCGCTTCTTGCAGTCGAGACAGCCGATGCCGGCCGTGCGGCAGCCCTGTTGCACCCAGGCCTGAGTGTCCGCGTCCGAGTAGATCTTGTGAAGATCCCACACCGGACATTTATCGGGATCGCCGGGGTCGGTGCGCCGCGCGCGCGCCGGATCGGTGACCATGGTCTTGAGCTTCTTCGCGACCGAATCAGGATCCTCGCGCAAGCCGATGGTATTGCCGTAAGACTTCGACATCTTGCGGCCGTCGAGCCCCGGCACTTTCGGCGTCGCCGTCAGCAGCACGTCGGGCTCGACCAGGATGCTGCGGCCCGTGCCTTCGAGAAATCCGAGCAGGCGCTCGCGGTCCGCGACGGTCAAGCGCGCATTGCCTTCGAGCATCGCGCGCGCGGTGGCGATGGCTTCTTCGTTGCCTTCTTCCTGATAAAGACGGCGCAACTCCTTGTAGCGCGTGCCGTTGCGACTGCCGAGACTCTTGATCGCCTTCTCGACTTTCGTTTCGAAGTCCGGCTCGCGGCCGTAGATATTGTTGAAGCGGCGCGCGACTTCGCGCGTGACCTCGACGTGCGCCACCTGGTCCTCCCCGACCGGCACGTAGGCGGCCTTGTACAGCAGGATGTCGGCGGCCTGCAGCAGCGGATAGCCGAGGAAGCCGTAGGTCGCGATGTCCTTGTCCTTGAGCTGCTCCTGCTGGTCCTTGTAGGTCGGCACGCGCTCCAGCCAGCCGAGCGGCGTGATCATCGACAGCAGCAGATGCAGCTCGGAATGCTCGGGCACGCGCGATTGAATGAACATCGTCGCGGCTGCGGGATTGAGGCCGGCAGCGAGCCAGTCGATGACGATCTGCCAGACGTGGTCTTCGAGCTGGCGCGTGTCGTCGTAGCCGGTCGTCAGCGCGTGAATATCGGCGATGAAGAAGTAGCACTCGTACTGGTACTGCAGCTCCGTCCAGTTCTTGAGCGCTCCGTGATAGTTGCCCAGATGCAGCGCGCCGGTGGGGCGCATCCCGGACAGGACACGTCGGTTGTTTGCAGTATTCGTGCTCAATTCAAACCATTACACCAGTTTTTTGAACGAGCACGACAGGGGCGTGCCGCGAGCGGGGCGATTATACGCACCTTGACACCAATTCATTCAAAGGCGCTGACGTCGCCTTTGCCGCGCCGTGCGACGACCGGCGCCGGGCCTTCCAGATCGATGACGCTGGTCGGATCCAGGCCGCAATTGCCGCCGTCGATCACCGCGTCCACGACGTGATACAGCCGCTCCTGGATCTCGCGCGCGTCGGTCAGCGGCAGCTCTTCGCCGGGCATCAGGAGCGTCGAGCTCATCAGCGGTTCGCCCAGCTCGGTCAGCAGCGCGAGTGGCACCGGATGGTCGGGCACGCGTATGCCGATCGTGCGACGGCGGGGATTCTGCAGTCGTTTCGGCGTCTGCCGCGTCGCCGGCAGGATGAACGTGTACGGCCCGGGCGTGAACGCCTTCAGCGTGCGGTACTGCTGGTTGTTGACGCGTGCGTAGTGCGCGATCTCCGACAGATCACGGCACACGAGCGTGAAGTGATGATGCTTGTCGGTCTGGCGAATGCGGGAGATGCGCTCCATCGCCTCCTTGTCGCCGATGTGGCAGCCGAGCGCGTAGCAGGAGTCCGTCGGGTACACGACGATGCCGCCCTCGCGGATCAAGGCCACCGCCTGCCGGATGAGGCGCGGCTGCGGGTCCTTGGGATGGATCTCGAGGTAGCGGCTGGGCATCCGATGTTCTTGTACAGAGAATCCCCGGCTGAGAATCCCCCCGCTGAGAATCCTCATCTGGCCGGGTCGGCTCTCAAGTATCATACCCGGCCTCCCGTACCTCCTCGCCCTGCCCATGCAGCCGCTGCTCGACCTCCTGCCCGTCATTCTGTTCTTCGTCACTTACCGCCTGACCGACATCTTCGTCGCCACGGGCGTGCTGATCGTTGCGGTGCTGATCCAGACGGCCGTGCAGTGGATCCGGCATCGCAAGGTGAGCTCCGTCGCACTGATCTCCGCGGTGCTGGTGCTCGTGTTCGGCGGGCTGACGCTGATCATCCACGACAAGGCTTTCATCCAGTGGAAGGTTACGGTGCTGGACTGGCTGCTCGCCGCGGGCCTGCTCGCCAGCCACTACTTCGGCGAGCAGCCCTTCACCCAGCGCCTGCTCGGCCAGCAGTTCGTTGCCGACCGGTCCACCTGGCTCAAGCTCAGCCATGCGTGGATCGTGTTCCTGGTCGCGCTCGGCGGGCTCAATCTGTACGTCGCCTACAACTATCCCGAGGGCGTCTGGGTCACCTTCAAGCTGGTCGCGATCGGCGTGCAGTTCGTGTACATGTTCGCGACGATTTTCTGGCTGGCGTCGAAGGCGCAGCAGGTGGAGGGCCAGTGAACGCCGCCCCCAGCGCCGCAGGAGCGAGCCGCGTGGAGCGGATTCGCGCGCAGCTCGCACAGGCCCTGCCGGGCGCCGCAATCGAATTGATCGACGACAGCCACCGCCACGCCGGCCATGCCGGCGCACGGGACGGCCGCGGGCATTTCAGCGCGCGCATCGTCTCCGGCGCGTTCGCCGGGCTGCGGCCGCTGCAGCGGCACCAGCTCGTGTATCGTGCGCTGGACGAGCTGATGCGGACCGATATACACGCCCTGAGCATTACGGCACTGACTCCAGAAGAGGCGACCCGCGCGCCAGCCGGCGACACCGGCCGGTAGAAAAAAGCCAGACGGGCAGCCACGGAACCGGAACCGCCAGAACCGCTGCGACTCGAACACCTACTACATCTCCAACAGAGAGCTCTCATGACCCACCTCCGTCCTCACACGCCCCTCGTGCTTGCCCTGCTCGCGCCCCTGGTGCTTGCCGCCTGCAACAAGGCCGCAACCCCGGCGCCCGAAGCAGCGGGCGAGCGCGTCGCGACTGTCAATGGCAAGGCGTTGCCGAAATCCGTATTCGACCTGTACGTCGCGAACATGAGCCGGCAGTCCGGCCGCGAGGTGACGGAGGAGCAGAAGGGACAGTTGCTCGATCAGTACGTCAGCATGCAGCTCGCCGCCGAGGAAGCGGAGAAGGCCGGCATCGAGAAGGACCAGAAGGTCCGCGACCAGCTGGCGCTCGCGCGGCTGCAGGTGCTGGTCGACGCCGGCCTGCAGAAATACCTGGAAGCGCATCCGGTGCAGGAATCCGAGCTGCGGCCGGAGTACGACGCGCAGGTCGCAGCGCTGCCGCGCGAATATCACGCGCGCCACATCCTGGTCGACGACCAGGCAGCGGCCGTGGCGATCACCAAGGAGCTGAAGGGCGGCGCCGATTTCGCGAAGATCGCGGCGAAGCGCTCGAAGGACTCCTCCAGCAAGAGCGGCGGCGATCTCGGCTGGTTCACGCTCGACACGATGGTCAAGCCGTTCGCCGACGCGGTGAAGACGATGGAGCCGGGTCAGCTCACGGAGCAGCCGGTGCAGAGCCAGTATGGCTGGCACGTGATCAAGCTCGAAGAGTCGCGTGCCACCAGCGCGCCGCCGTTCGACGAAGTGAAGGACCGCATCAAGACGTTCGTGCAGCGCAAGAAGCTGCAAGCGCACCTGGAAGAGCTGCGCAAGGCGGCGAAGATCGAGAAGACGGCGGCGGCGGCTCCGCCGAAGGCTGACGCGGCAACCGCAGAAAAAGCCACGACCAAAGAGTCAGGCTAAAGCCTGACCCACAGGAGTCAGAAGGCGTTGTGGGTCAGGCTTTAGCCTGACTCAGCATCTTCAGGAAGGCTTTTTCATCCAGGACTTCGACGCCTAACTCCTGAGCCTTGGCAAGCTTCGAGCCCGCCTCCGCACCGGCAACGACGTAGGACGTCTTCTTCGAAACACTCCCCGCGACTTTGCCGCCCAGCTCGACGATGCGCTCGCTCGCCTGGTCGCGGCTCATGCTGTCGAGGCTTCCGGTGAGCACGAAGGTCTTGCCCGCGAGCGGGCCCTCGCCGCTCGCGACTTTGCGCGCCTGCGCTTGCAGCTGGATGTGCTTGCTCAGCGCAGCGAGCACGTCGCGGTTGTGCTGCTCCTGGAAGAACTTGAACACGTGGCTCGCCACGACCGGGCCGACGTCGGGCACTTCCTGGATCTGTTCCTCGCTCGCTCCCTGCAGCTCCTTGATCGAACCGAAGTGGTTCGCGAGTGCTGCGGCGGTGGCCTCGCCGACGTCGCGAATGCCAAGCGCGTAGAGAAAGCGCGGTAAGGTCGCCTTCTTCCTGCTGACATCGAGCGCCTTCACCAGGTTCTCGGCGGACTTTTCGCCCATGCGATCGAGCTCGGCGAGGCGCTGCGCGGTCAGCTCGTACAAATCGGCCGGGTTGTTCACCAGGCCGCCCTCGACCAGCTGATCGATCAGCTTCGAGCCGAGGCCGTCGATGTCGAGCGCATGCCGACTGGCGAAGTGTCGCAGGGCTTCTTTGCGCTGAGCTGGGCAATACAGCCCGCCGGTGCAACGCGCGACCGCTTCGCCCTCTTCGCGTTCCACCGCTGAGCCGCACACTGGGCACTTCGACGGCAGCTCGACCTCGACTGCGTCCTTCGGCCGACGTTCGACGATGACCTTCACGACTTCCGGAATCACATCGCCGGCGCGACGGATCACCACGGTATCGCCGATGCGCACGTCCTTGCGGCGCACTTCGTCCATGTTATGCAGCGTTGCATTGCTGACCGTCACGCCGCCGACGAACACCGGATCCATGCGCGCGACGGGCGTCAATGCGCCGGTCCGTCCGACCTGAAACTCCACGCCTCTGACAATCGTGTTCTCTTCGTGCGCCGGAAACTTGTGCGCGATCGCCCAGCGCGGCGCGCGCGCCACGAAGCCCAGTTCGCGCTGCTGCACGAAGCGATTGACCTTGTAGACGACGCCGTCGATCTCGTACGCGAGGCTGGCGCGCTTGGCGCCGATGTCGCGGTAGTACTGCAGGCAGCCTTCCGCGCCTTGAACGATCTTGAGCAGTGGCGAGACCTTCAGGCCCCACTCCTTCAATTGCTGGAGCGCCTCGCTGTGTCGCGCCGGCAATTTCCAGCCGTCGGTCTCGCCGACGCCGTAGAAGAACACGTCGAACGGCCGATCGGCGGCGAGCCGCGGATCCAGCTGACGAATGCTGCCGGCGGCTGCGTTGCGCGGATTCACGAACGTACGATCGCCGCGCTCCAGCGCGCGCTGATTCATCGCTTTGAAGCCTGCGATCAGCATGAATACTTCGCCGCGGACTTCGAGCAGCTTCGGCGGCGAGCCGCGCAGCACAGTGGGTACCGCCTTGATCGTGCGAACGTTGTGAGTCACGTCCTCGCCGCGCAAGCCGTCACCGCGGGTCGCCGCCTGCACCAGTCGCCCGGACTCGTAACGAAAGCTGATTGCCAGCCCATCGAGTTTCGGCTCCGCCGAGTACTCGACCTGATCGACGTCCTCGAGCCGCTCGCGCACGCGCCGGTCGAATGCGACGACATCTTCGTCCGCGAACGCGTTGTCGAGCGAGAGCATCGGTCGGGAGTGCACGACCTCCTGCAGCTCGCTGACCGGCGTCGCGCCGACGCGTTGCGTCGGAGAATCCGCGGTCACGAGATCGGGATACTGCTCTTCGAGCGTCTTCAGCTCGCGCATCAAGCGGTCGTATTCGGCGTCGGAGACTTCCGGATCGTCGAGCACGTGGTAGCGGTAGTTGTGATGCTCGATCTGCGTGCGCAGCTCACGCGCTCTCGCCGCGGCGCTCTTGGCTGCGCTGGTGGCCATCGTGTTCGCCTCGGAACTTTACACGTGAGCGGACTGCGAGCCCGCCCGCCCGGCCGACGGACGCTCGAATTCGCGCACTTCCTGGCGCATGCGCTCGATCCGATGCACGGTGAGCGGCACGCCGCGCTCGTCCTGCAACGTGCCGCCGAGATTCGCCTGCAGGCGGCGCGCGCACGCAATCAGTTCGTTGAGTGCGTGCATCCCCGGCACTGGTGCGGGCAGCTGCGTGAACATCGTGATGCCGGGATAGAGCGTCTCGCTCATCTTCTCGAGCTCGAAGCTGCCGGGCTCGACCATGCTGGCGACGCTGAAGACGATCGTGCCGTCGGTATGCAGGCGATGAAAGACGCCGTACTTGCCGTGCTGCAACGACTCGGCGAGCAGCGACTCCAGCAACTTCGCACCCTCGATCCGTTGTGGTGCGATCGCCAGCCGCAGCGACAGGATCTTGCGCCGCTCGACCCGACGCATCTGCGGAGCTTCGCTGGACGACAACGTCGGCGCGGCAGCTGCGCTCGTGGCTGACGGTGCCGGATGCACCGGCAATTCTTCGGTGGGTGCATCGGCGAACGTCGGCTCCAGGCGTCCTCGCCAGGTCTCGCCCAGCGACGCAGGTTCGACGGGCGGCGGCTCCAATGGCGGCACGACTTCAGGCCTGGTCGGCGCCGTGGGTGCGTCGTCGACAGCTCGAATCAGCGTCGTCTCGCCGCTGTGCGCTGCTGGCTCGGGCCGTACACGCAGCGGCGCGTCGTCGCCAGCCGCGACGGCGCGATTGCTGCGCCGGCCCCACAAGTAGATCGCTGCCAGCAGGACGATCCCGAAACCGACCAGAATCCAGCGCAGCTCGCTCATTTACATAGCGGCCATCCGCACGGCTTCGTCGACGTCCACGGCGACCAGGCGCGACACGCCCGGCTCGTTCATGGTCACGCCGATGAGCTGCGAGGCCAGCTCCATCGTGGTCTTGTTGTGCGTGATGAAGATGAACTGTACCCGGCTCGACATGTCCTTGACGGTCTCGCAGAAGCGCCCGACGTTGTTGTCGTCGAGCGGCGCGTCGACCTCGTCCAGCAGACAGAACGGCGCCGGATTGAGCTCGAAGATCGAGAACACGAGCGCCACCGCGGTCAGCGCCTTCTCGCCGCCCGACAGCTGGTTGATCGTGCTGTTCCGCTTGCCCGGCGGACGCGCCATGATCGAAACGCCCGCGTTGAGGATGTCCTCGCCGGTCAGCTCCAGGTAAGCGTGACCGCCGCCGAACAGTTTCGGGAAGCGCTCCTTCAAACCGGCATTGATGCGGTCGAACGTGTCCTGGAAGCGCGCGCGCGTCTCGCGGTCGATCTTGCGGATCGCCGCTTCGAGCGTTTCGAGCGCGTCGGTCAGATCCTTGAACTGGCGGTCCAGGTATTCCTTGCGCTCGGACTGCTCCTTGAACTCGTCGATGGCCGCGAGGTTCACCTGCCCGAGGCGCTCGATCTTGCCGGCGACTTCCGCGAGATTCGTCTCCCACGCGGGCACGTCCGCTTCCGGCGCCATCTCCTGATACACCGTGGCGAGCTCGAACTGCGTAGCTTTGAACTGCTCCAGCAGCGTCTCGCGCCGGACCTTGAGCTCCTGCGCCGCCATGCGCACGTCTTCGAGACCGGCACGCGCGACCTCGACTGCACCTTCCGCGTCGACGCGGCGTTGATCGAGCGTGCGCATGCGTCCTTCGGCAGTCTCGACTGCCGTACGAGCACCGGCGAGCTCCTGCTCGACCTGCACCCGCCTCTGCAACGCTTCTTCCAGCGTTGTCGCCAGCGTCTGCAACGGTGCTTCGCCTTCTGCCAGCTGGCGCGTCAACTCGTCGCGCCGCTGCTTCAATTGTTCGAGCTGATTGCGCAGCCGCTCGAGGCCTGCCGAAATCGATTGCAACGCCGAGCGCTTCGACTCGACCTTGATCGCCACTTCCTGCGCACCATCGCGATCGGTCTGCGCCTGCGAGCGCTTGAACGACAGGTTCTGGCGCAGCTCTTCACGCTCCTGCTCCAGCTCGACGCGCGCGGTCTCGAACTGCGCCATCTCGTCGATGCCTTCCTGCAATCGCGCACGTGCTTCCGCGATGGCGCCGGCACGGCTCTGGTGATCCCGCTCCAGTTCCTCGGTCTCGGCGCCGATGCGCTTCACTCGTTCGGCGGTCTGCTCCGACTTCGTGCGCAGCGCGCCCATCTGCGCGTTCGAATCGCCAGCGACACGATGCAGACGGTTGACCTCTTCCTGGAGCGCGTCGCGACGCTGCTCATGTTCGGCGAGCCTGGCGCGCGAATCGACGAGCTCGGCCTGGGTCTGCGTGCGCTGCTGTTCGGCGTCGGCGACGACGTCGCGCAATCCGCGCATTTCTTTCTCGCGACTGATGACGCCCGCATGCACGTCCTTGTCGCGACTGACGCGCAACCACTCGCGCCCGATCCACACGCCGTCACGCGTAATGACCGACTCGCCGCTCAACAAGGTGCGGCGCTTTTCCAGCGCTTCGGGCAACGTGTCGACGGCGATGATGCCGGTCAGCAGCGCCGAGATGGCCGCCGGTCCTTGCACGCGCGCCAGCAACCGGTTGCCATCGACCTTCTGAGCACTCGCGCCGCCCGAGGAGAAGAATGAAACCGCGCCGACCTGCAACGATTCGAGGCGGTTCGCGATTGCATCGATCGTGTCGACCGAAACCGCTTCCAGGTACGAGCCGAGGACGGTTTCGACCGCGCGCTCCCAACCGTGCTCGACGACCAGCTGTTGGGCGAGTCGCGGCCGTTCGGCGAGAGCATTCGAGCTCAGCCATTCGGTGACCTTGCCCTGTGCCAGGCCGAGCGCGGCCTGCTGCAGAGCTTGCAGCGACATCAAACGCCCTTGCGCATCCTGCAACTGCTCGCGGCTGCGATCGTCTGCGGCGACGAGCTCACGCTCGCGCTCGCGCAACCTCTGCACTTCCTCGGCGGCTTCGCGCAACTGATTTGCCGCGCGCTCGCCGGAAGCGCGAATCTGATCCTGCTCTGCTTGCAGCGTTGCGAGACGGGCGTCGACTTCCGCCGTGGTCAGCTGCGACAGCTCGCCTTGCAGCCGTTCGCGCTGAGCGGCCAGACGCATCAGCTGATGTTCCAGCTGCTCGATGCGTGCACGCTCGACCTGCGTCTTCTCGCTGGCCGCCTGCGAGTCGCGATTGAATTCTTCCCAGCGCTCCTGCCAGTCCTGCATCGACTCTTCGGCCTGCGCCAGCGCCGCCGCCGAGGCACGCTCGCGATCGCGCGCCGCGCTCAGTCCTGGTTCCAATTGCTCCAGCTCGCCGCGCAGCTCGTCGATTTGCGACTGATCGCGCGCTAAATGCAGGTTCGCCTCGGTGGCGCCCTGCTCAGCCTGCTCCAGGTCCTGCCGTTGCCGCTGCCGCAGCTCGCGACCGTGCTGGATCGACTGCTCGGTGCGCGAGATCTCGGCGCCGATCTGGTAGTAGCGGCCCTGCACCGCATTCAATGCTTCGGACTTCTCGGTGAAATCCTCGCGCGCCGACTCGATCGAGGCTTCGACGGAGCGCAGCTCGGCGATCAACGCCTGCATCGCGATGTCGCGCTCGCGCAGGATGCCTTCTTTCGATTGCGAATCCTGCTCGATCACGCGCAGACGCAGCGCCAGTAGCTCCGCCGTCAGCTTGCGCTCTTCCTGCTTCAACGTTTGATAGCGACGCGCGGTGGCCGCCTGCCGCTGCAGATGGCGCAGCTGCTTATCGACTTCCTCGCGGACGTCGGTCAACCGTTCCAGATTCTCTTTGGTATGCGAGATCCGGCTCTCGGTCTCGCGGCGGCGCTCTTTGTACTTGGAGATGCCGGCTGCCTCTTCGATGAAGCCGCGCAACTCTTCCGGGCGCGCTTCGATGACGCGCGAAATCATGCCTTGCTCGATGATGGCGTAGCTGCGCGAGCCCAGGCCGGTGCCCAGGAACAGCTGTGTGATGTCCTTGCGCCGGCAGCGCGCGCCATTCAAAAAGTACGCGGACTGACCGTCCCGCGCCACCACGCGCTTGAGCGAGACCTCCGAGTAGCCGGCGTACTGGCCGGCCAGCTGGCCGTCGGAATTGTCGAACACCAGCTCGACCGACGCCGTGCCGACAGGCTTCCTGGAGCTGGAGCCGTTGAACACCACGTCCGCCATCGAATCCCCGCGCAGGTGCTTGGCGGAGATCTCGCCCATGACCCAGCGGACCGCATCGATGATGTTGGACTTGCCGCAGCCGTTCGGCCCGACCACCCCGATGAGATTGCTCGGGAAATTCACGGCCGTGGGATCGACGAAGGACTTGAAACCGGCCAGCTTGATCTTATTGAGTCGCATCGTGCGTGCAGTGAGCCCTT
>DATNFA010000103.1:0-8841 GCA_035606615.1 Steroidobacteraceae bacterium | reverse complement strand
GATCGTCTCGTCCGAGTTCGCGAGCTGCGACAGCGCGCAGGCGAACTTCAACTTGATCTCTTCCGCGTGATGCGTCGGCGTGCGCAGGCTGACCGCGATGTCGTTGGTCACCTGGTCGCCGGCGATCGGAATCACTGCGGTATGGCGGATCGCGCCGCCGGAGAAGACGGCCATGTCGGTCGTGCCGCCGCCGACGTCGACCAGACACACGCCGAGCTCTTTCTCGTCATCCGCGAGCACCGCGTAGCTGGAAGCGAGCTGTTCGAGCACGACGTCTTCGACGGTGAGCCCGCAGCGCTGCACGCACTTCACGATGTTCTGCGCGGCGCTCTCGGCGCCGGTCACGATGTGCACCTTCGCTTCCAGGCGCACGCCGGACATGCCGATCGGCTCGCGAATGCCTTCCTGACTGTCGATCAGGAATTCCTGCGGCAGGATGTGCAGGATTTTTTGATCCGCGGGAATCGCCACCGCGCGGGCCGCATCGATGACGCGGTCGACGTCCTCGGCCGTCACTTCTTTATTGCGGATCGCGACGATGCCGTGCGAGTTGAGGCTGCGCACATGACTGCCGGCGATGCCGGCGTACACCGAGTGAATCTCGCAGCCGGCCATCAGCTCCGCTTCTTCGACCGCGCGCTGAATCGACTGCACCGTCGACTCGATGTTGACGACCACGCCGCGCTTCAGGCCGCGCGAGGGATGCGAGCCGAGGCCGATGACCTCGATGCGCCCGTCATAGGTCATCTCGCCGACGATCGCGACGACTTTCGAAGTCCCGATGTCGAGGCCGACGATCAGATTTCGTACGTTTTTCTTAAGCATCTGGTTTTGCATCCTGTGCGTCGTGTGCGACGCGGGTAGGCGCGTTCCAACCGATCGAGAAACCGTTGCTGTAACGCAAGTCGACGTAGCTCACGTCCGCGCCGCGCGTCGCGACCACCGGGCTGGCGATCGCGATGAAGCGCTCGAGCCGCGTCGCGACGTCCTGCCTGCCGAGACGCACGCGCGCGCCGTTGCCGAGCGTCAGCTCCCACGCGCCGCGGGGATCGAGCTCGACCTTCGACAGGCGCATGCCGACAGCGAGCAGTCGCGGATAAGTCTTGAGATAGAGCTGCGCGACCTGCGCTTCGGTGCCGGCTGGGCCGATGAGCTGCGGCAGCTCCGGAGGAATGTGCCGCGCGTGCGGCAGGAACAGCTGGCCGCGCGTGTTCATCAAACCATCCTCGCCCCAGCGCGCGACTGCGACGTGCTCAGTGATGAACACGCGCACGCCATTCGGCCAGCTGCGCTCGACGCGCGCGCGGTCGACCCACGGGATGGTTTCGAGCGCCGCTCGCAGAGCATCGAGATCGATCGAGAGGAATCCGGCGCCGCGGAACGGCGCGACCACTTCTTCGATCTGCACCGGCGCGACGCGTTGGAACTGGCCGCCGACTTCGACCTGGCCGATCGGCCGATCGAATGCGGCCGCGAGTCCCCACAGCATGATGCCGACGCCGACCAGCATGCCGGCGATGCCGAGCACCGACTGCAGGCCGCCGGCGACGACCGGCTTGAGCCAGGCGAGCGAGAAGCCGCCGCCGCTACGCTCCGGCTTGCGTCGATTGCGCTTGCGGTTTGCAAAGATCATGGCTTGGCTCCCGATTTCGTGGGTGCACTGCGCGACAGGCTGGTCTCGAGAATCCGCCACACGAGGTCGTCGAACTCGATGCCGAAGGCCTTGGCGCCCTTCGGCACGAGCGAGTGGCTGGTCATGCCCGGTGCCGTATTCACTTCGAGCAGGTAGTTGGCGCCATCGCGGTCGCGCATCAGGTCGACGCGACCCCAGCCGCTGCAGGCAGACGTGCGGAATGCTTCGAGCGCGAGCGCGCGCATCTCCGTTTCGGCCGGGCCGTGCAGGCCGGGGCAGATGTATTGCGTGTCGTCGGAGACGTACTTCGCGTGATAGTCGTAGTACTCGCCGGGCGGCACGATGCGGATCGTCGGCAGCGCTTCGTCGTTCAGGATGCCGACGGTGAATTCCTCGCCTTCGATCAGCTGCTCCATCAACAGCTCGCCCTCGTAGCGCGCGGCGAGTGCAACCGCCTGCGGCAGATCCGCTTCCTTGAAGACGCGACTCACGCCGACGCTGGAGCCTTCGCATGCAGGCTTGACGATCACTGGCAGGCCGAGCCAGCGCGCTGCGGCCGTAACATCGTCGGTGCGCGAGAGTCGTGCGTAGCGCGGAGTCGGCAGATTGAGCGACAGCCACACTTGCTTCGTACGGATCTTGTCGAGCGTCAACGCCGAGCCGAGCACGCCGGAGCCGGTGTACGGCACATGCAGCGCATCGAGCAGGCCTTGCAGGACACCGTTCTCACCCTCGCCGCCATGCAGGATGTTGAACACGCGATCGCAGCGCTTCACCGAAATGTCGGCGAGCAACGCAGGAACCCCGTCGACCGGATGTGCGTCGACGCCGCGGCGGCGCAGAGCGTCGAGACAGTTCTGGCCGGAGTTCAACGACACTTCGCGCTCGGACGAAGTGCCGCCGAGCAACACCGCCACGCGGCCGAAATCCCGGGGATCCGTCACCTGTACGCTCATCGTCCTTCTCCCACGATGCGCACCTCGGGCTTGAGCTGCACACCGTGTACGCGCTGGACTGTCGCCATCACGTACTGAATCAACTGTTCGATGTCCGCCGCGCTTGCGCTGCCGTCGTTCACGATGAAGTTCGCGTGCATCTCCGACACGCGTGCGCCACCAATGCGATGACCCTTGAGGCCCGCGGTGTCGATCAGGCGCGCCGCGTGATCGCCCGGCGGATTCGTGAACACGGAGCCGCACGACCACTCGCCGATCGGCTGCGTCGCCTTGCGGCGCGCGAGCAGCAGGCGGATGTCTTCGTTGCTCACGCCGGGACGCTGCTCGAATGTGAGGCGCGCGCCGAGGAACCACTCGTTCGCCGGGCCTGCGACGTGGCGATAGCTCGCGACGTAGTCGCTCGCCGGACGCTCGTGGCGCACGCCGGCACGATCGATGGTCGCGACGCCGAGCACGTGCCGCCAGGTTTCGCCGCCGAATGCGCCGGCGTTCATCGCCAGCGCACCCCCGAGCGTTCCCGGAATGCCCGCGAAGAACTCCGCGGGCCCGAGACCCCACTTGATGCACTGCTTGGCCAGCTTCGCGCACGCGACGCCGCTGCCGCACCAGATCTCGTTGTCGCCGCGCCGCTCCAACTCGTCGAAGACGCCGTGCGTCTCGATCACCGCGCCGCGAATGCCGCCGTCGCGCACCAGCAGATTGCTGCCGAGCCCGATCCACATCACGCTCGTATCCGGTTCGAGACTGCGCAGAAACGCCGCAACGTCGGCGACGTCGAGCGGGCTGAAATACAAATCCGCTGGACCGCCCACGTGCCAGGACGTGTGCTTCGACATGGGCTCGCCGCGAATCACGCGCGCGGCGATGTCAGGAGGCAAGGCCAGCGCGTTCATGGCCGCCTCCGGTCGACGAACGGTGCCGGCTGCACTGAAGCGAGCGCGATCGGCAGCTCTGCAGCGGCTGCGCCGATGCTGCCGGCGCCCATCGTCACGATCACATCGCCCTCGCGGGCAATCTGGATCAGAGCGCGCGGCAGATCTTCGATCTTTTCGAGCAGCAGCGGCTCGACGCGACCGTGCGAGCGAATCGCGCGACAGATCGCCTTGCCGTCGGCACCGGCGATCGGCGCTTCGCCCGCCGCATAGACTTCGGTGACGATCAATGCATCCACAGTCGCGAGTACGCGCGCGAAGTCGTCGAGCAGATCGCGCGTGCGCGTGTAGCGATGCGGTTGGAATGCCAGCAGGATGCGCCGCCCCGGCCAGCCCTGGCGGATTGCTTCGAGCGTCGCAGCCAGCTCCGTCGGGTGATGGCCGTAATCGTCGATCAGCGTGACGCGGCCGACTGCGGTCTGCACATCGCCGTACTGTTGCAACCGGCGATCGACGCCATGGAAATTCGCGAGCGCAGCCTGGATCGCGTCGAACGCCACGTTCAGCTCGAGCCCGACTGCGATCGCAGCGAGCGAGTTGAGCACGTTGTGCGTGCCGGGAAGATTCAACTGCACGGGCAACAGCGTCTTCGAGCCGCGCCGCTGCAAGTCGTAGCGCGTCTGCGGGCCGTGGCGCGCGATGTTGACCGCACGGATGTCGGCGTCCGCCTCGATTCCATACGTGACGACCGGGCGCGCGATGCGCGGCACGAGGCTGGCGGCTTGTGCATCGTCGGCGCACAAGATCGCGACACCGTAGAACGGCATGTTGTGGAGGAAGTCGATGAAGCTCTGCTTCAGACGCTCGAAGTCGCCGTCGTGCGTGACGAGGTGATCGTTGTCGACGTTGGTGACGATCGCCATCATCGGATGCAGGTGCATGAACGAGGCGTCGCTCTCGTCGGCCTCCGCGACCAGGTAGTTGCCGGTGCCGAGCCGCGCATTGCTGCCGGCGCTCTTCAGGCGGCCGCCGATGACGAACGTCGGATCGAGACCGCCTTCGGCCAGGATCGAAGCGACCATGCTCGTCGTCGTGGTCTTGCCGTGCGTGCCGGCCACTGCGATCGCGTAACGGAAGCGCATCAGCTCGGCGAGCATCTGCGCACGCTGCACGATCGGAATGCGCCGCTCCTTCGCCTCGATCACTTCCGGGTTGTCGGGCTGCACCGCGCTCGATACGACGAGCACGTCGGCCTTGCCGACGTTGTCGGCAGCATGTCCCACCTTGATATCGGCACCCAGCGTCGCGAGCCGCTGCGTCACCGCGTTCGGCTTGAGATCGCTGCCTTGCACTTGATAGCCGAGATTCAGCAGCACTTCGGCGATGCCGCCCATGCCGCTGCCGCCGATGCCGACGAAGTGGATGCGGTTGATGCGGCGCATGCGATCGGTGCTCATCGCGCGCCTCCCGCGACGGCGTCGCATGCATCGGCGAGCCGCACGTCCGCGTCGACGATTGCAACGGAGCGCGCCCGTGCCGCCATGTCCGCAAGACTCGCGCGACCGGCGCGCAGCAGTTTTTGCAGTTCCTCTGCAAGACGCGGCGGCGTCAGTTGCGCTTCGGCAATCGCGACAGCCGCCTGCGCATCGACGAGGAACTTCGCGTTGAGCGTCTGGTGATCGTCGACCGCGGCGGCAAAGGGCACGAAGATCGCCGGCAGTCCTGCGGCGGCGAGCTCGGAAACCGTCAGCGCACCGGAGCGGCAGACGACGAGGTCAGCCCACGCGTATGCCTCTGCCATGTCGTCGATGAAGGCGCGCACGTCAGCCTGCACGCCGTGTTTCGCGTACAGCTCCTGCGCTTGCGCGAGATGTCGCTCGCCAGCTTGATGAATCACGATCGGTCGCGACGCGGCGTCGAGCGACGCGAGGGCGGCCGGCACGACTGCGTTGAGACGCGCCGCGCCCTGGCTGCCGCCAAATACGAGCACGCGCAGCGGCCCGCTTCTGCCGCCGAAGCGCTCTGCCGGCGGCGCGAGCGCAGCGATTTCGCGTCGCACGGGATTCCCGACACGCTCGGCGTGCGCGCCGGGCGGGAAGCTCGCAGGAAACGCTTCGAGCACGCGTCGCGCGAGGCGCGCGAGCAGGCGATTGGTCATGCCGGCGACCGCATTCTGCTCGTGGATCACCAGCGGCCGGCGCGTCAGCCACGCAGCGACACCGCCCGGACCCGATACGAAGCCGCCCGCGCCGAGCACGACGTTGGGTTGCCGGCGTCGCATCACTTGCAGGCTCTGCCAGATCGCCAGCGACAGCTTGAACGGCGCCGCCAGCCACGTCGCGAATCCTTTGCCGCGCAAGCCGCTCACGCTGATCCATTCGATCTCGATGTGCTGCGGCGGTACCAGCTTCGCTTCGAGCCCGCGTTGCGTGCCGAGCCACACCGGCTCGTAGCCGCGCTCGCGCAACACGCGCGCAGCAGCGAGCGCCGGAAACACATGGCCGCCGGTGCCGCCCGCCATGATGAGGACGGTGCGCTTCATTGCGACCGCTCCCGTCGTGGCACGGCGAGCCGGCCCGCTGCACTCGCTTCGTGATGGATGCGCATCAGGACGCCGAGCCAGCCGAGCGTGACGAGGATGCTCGACGCCCCGTACGACATCAGCGGCAGCGTCAGCCCCTTGGTCGGCAGCAGGCCGAGATTGACGCCGATGTTGATGAACGTCTGCAGGCCGACCCACAGACCAAAGCCCGCCGCGAAGTAGGCTTGGAACGGCAGGCCGGCTTCCGCAGCCTGGCGCGCGATATGGAACGCACGCCACGTGAGCACGACGAACAACGCGAGCGTGACGATGACGCCGGCGAGCCCGAGCTCCTCCGCGAGCACAGCGAACACGAAGTCGGTGTGGGCCTCCGGCAGATAGAACAGCTTCTGCACACTCGAGCCGAGGCCGACGCCGAACAGCTCGCCGCGCCCGATTGCAATCAGCGATTGCGTGAGCTGGAAACCGGAATTGAACGGATCCGCCCACGGATCCATGAAGGCTGTGAGTCGCTTGAGGCGATACGCGGATGTCACGGCGATCAGGGCCATGCCGCCGGCCGCCAGCACAACGAGCGCGAGAAAGTGGCGCAGCTTCACGCCTGCGAGGAACAGCAGCCCCAGGCCCGCCGCCATCAACACCGTCGCGGCGCCGAAGTCCGGCTCCAGCAGCAGCAGCAGCGCGGCACCCATCAGGACACCGAGCGGCTTCAGGAATCCCTTGAGCTGCTGCTTCAGCTCCGACTGCTTGCGCACGATGTAACTGGCCATGTAGGTCAGCAGCAACACGCGCGCCAGCTCGGACCCCTGGAAATTGAGAATGCCGGCCCGCAGCCAGCGACGACTGCCGTTCACTTCGTACCCGATACCGGGGATCAGCACGATCACCAGCAGCAGGAACGCGAGCAGCAGCAATGGCACGCCGAGGCGCTCCCACACCGTCGTCGGGATCGCCATCGCGACAACGGCCGCGAGCAGGCCGAGCACCACACCGACCATCTGACGCTCGAAGTAGTGGAGCGGCTCATGCACCTGCTTGTCGGCGATCGAGATCGAAGCCGACGTCATCATCACGAGACCGAGCAGCAGCAGCGCGCCGATAGTCAGCAGCAGAATCGAGTCGAACGCGAAGCGCCGCGGCCGGGCGCTCGAGCGGGCGAAGGCGAGTGCCGCGGTGTTCACGAGTCGCCCGCCTTGCGGGCGCTGTCATCAATCAGCCTCCGCACCGATGCCTGGAACATGTAGCCGCGATGGGCGTAGTCGCGAAACATATCGAGACTCGCGCACGCGGGAGACAGCAGGACCGTTTCGCCGGAATGTGCGGCACGCGCGGCGCGCTGCACGGCCTCATCCATGTCCTTTGCAAATTCGATGCTCGTGACGCCTTCCAGCGCAGCAGCGAGCAGCTTCGCGTCCTGACCGAGCAACACGACGTGCCGCACTTTGCCGCGGAAGGCCGCGGCGAGCGGCGTGAAGTCCTGGCCCTTGCCCTGGCCGCCTGCGATCAGCACCAGCGAGCCGGGCATGCCGGCGACAGCCGCGAGCGTGGCTCCGACGTTGGTGCCCTTCGAATCATTCACGTAGCGCACGCCGCGCACGTCGGCGATCCACTGCGAGCGATGCGGGAGCCCGGTAAACTCGCGCAGCGCTTGCACGCACGGCTCTTGCGCGAGCTGCAAGGCGTCGCACATCGCGAGCGCCGCCAGAGCATTCGCGACGTTGTGCAGTCCGGCGATCTTCATCTCGGACATCGCGAGCAGCTGGCGCCCGTCATGCATCAGCGCGACGTCCTCGCCCATCCGCAGCGCGTAGTAATCTCCGCCGCGATCCGCACGCAGAGTGAACGAGAGCAGGCGCGGCGCGCGATGCGGCATCGCATGCACGAGCGGATCGTCGAGATTGATCACGGCGGCGTCGCAGTGTTGGAAGATGCGCGCCTTCGCCGACGCGTATTCGCCGACGGACTCGTAGCGATCCATGTGATCCGGCGTGACGTTGAGCACGACCGCAGCGGCGGTCTTCAGCGAGCGCGTCGTCTCCAGCTGGAAGCTCGACAGCTCCAGCACGTAGAGCTCCGGCGCCGGCTCGTCGAGCAGATCCAGTGCCGGCCGGCCGAGATTGCCGCCGGCCAGCACGCGCTTGCCTGCGGCCTCGGCCATCCGCGCGACGAGCGTAGTCACTGTGCTCTTGCCGTTCGTCCCGGTGATCGCCGCGATCGGCGCCTTCGCTTCGCGCGCGAACAGCTCGATGTCGCCGATGATCGGCACGCCGCGGATCGCGGCACTCATCATGAACGGCTCGCGCAACGACACGCCCGGCGACGCGATGACGCGATTGGCGTCGTCGAGCAGCGCTTCGTCGAACGCGCCGAAACGCACTTCCGCCTCGGGCGCCAGCTTCTGCAGCGCGGCGGATTCGGGCGGAGCGGAGCGGCTGTCGGTGACCGCGAAGGTTTCGTGGCGCGCGTGCAGATAGCGGGCGCACGACAGGCCGGTGCGGCCCAGGCCCACTACGATGCTGCGTGCGCTTTGTGCCGCCATGCTCAGCGCACCTTCAGCGTCGCGAGGCCGATCAGCACGAGGATCACCGAGATGATCCAGAACCGCACGATCACCTTCGGCTCGGCCCAGCCCTTGAGCTCGAAATGATGATGAATCGGCGCCATGCGGAAGATGCGCTTGCCGGTCAGCTTGTACGAGGCGACCTGCAGCATCACCGACACCGTCTCCATCACGAACACGCCGCCCATGATCAGCAGCACGATCTCCTGCCGCACGATGACCGCGACGACGCCTAGTGCCGCACCGAGCGCGAGCGCGCCGATGTCGCCCATGAACAC
>DATNFA010000102.1:0-12022 GCA_035606615.1 Steroidobacteraceae bacterium | reverse complement strand
AAGTGGGCGCAGAAAGGAATCGACGGCGGCGTCGACGGCTTGATCGCCGTGAACTCGCGCGCCGGCGGGCACGCGGGAACCCGCTCACCCGAGGCGCTGTTCGAGGAGCTCGCGCCGCTCGGCAAGCCGATCGTGAGCGCGGGCGGCGTCGGCACGCCGGACGAGTTCGCGCGGCACTTGCGCTTAGGCTACGCCGCCGTGCAGCTCGGCACGCGCTTCATCGCGACGCCCGAGTGCAAGGCCAGCGACGCGTACAAGCAGGCGATCGTGGAGGCGAGCGAGGACGACATCGTCCTCACGGAGCGCCTCACCGGTGTTCCGGTCGCCGTGATCCGCAACGCCTATGTCGAGCGGCTCGGCACGAAGGCCGGCCGGTTCGCGCGCTGGATGCTTAAAGGCCGCAAGACGAAGCACTGGATGCGCACGTGGTACGCCCTCCGCTCGATTCGGCGCCTGAAAAAGTCGCTCATGACCGACGACACGAGCGGCGAGTATTGGCAGGCGGGAAAGTCGGTCGCGGGGATTCACGAGGTCAAGCCGGCGGCCGAGATCGTGCGCGAGTTCGCCGCCGCCCTGGACTGACCCGCGCCTCAGGAGCGTAAGTCATCTCGACGCCGTGCCGCTGCGGCTTGCCGCGCACAGAAGTCAGCCGCCTAGCCTTGCAAACTCCCGGTACGCAAAGTCCGCGACCACGGAGAGCTCGAGCAGACGGGGGGGCTTGTCGAGACCGGAAAAGTCGGCGAGGTGGGCAAGACCCAGCGCTGTGCCCAAGTTGGCGAGCCTGTTCCACGCAAGATCGGAATGACTCGGTCCCGCGAGCCATCGTTCCGCTAGGCCGTCGAGCAGCTCATCGAGATAGTCCTCCACTGGATGCACGGACGAAGAAGCGCGCGCGTCATCGTGCTGAGTGATTGCCCCAGCGCCCGACGCGCCGTCATCGACCCAGGGCTGCACGCAGGAGCGGCGACCGTCGACCTCGTACACTACACTCAGTGGCTGAAGGACGAGCGTTGCGCCATCGAGTCGCGCTTCCGCGCAGACAAACCGGATGCCGTTCGGCGAGCTGCGCAAAGCATGCAGCAGCCTTTCGGATCCTGCTGCGCCGCGGCTGGTGTAAGGGTGTACGAGCCACGCATCTTCACCGAGCGAGTCGGTCAGGCGAGCGATCGTTTCCTGGCGCGCGGCATCGAAATGCACGTCTTGCGCCAGCGTCGCAGGACACACCGTCAGGCGGCTTCCAACCTGCCTCGGTCCCAAAGCAGCCGGAACCGCGTCGCGAAGCTGTTCGCGCGCTTCTGCAAAGCCGGCAACGCGCAAAGGCGAGCGAAGCGTTTCCCATGCGTAGGCCTGCGGCGCGACGCTCGCAGCGGCGCGTCCGGGGACGAAACGCCCCGACGGCGTGCGCCGTCCACCTTTGACGAGCAGCTGTCCGCGCCCGATCGCGGCAAACGAAACGCCCTTCACTGCAACTGAGCGCGCCAGGTCGGCGAAGGGTTTCGGCGGAGGCGGCGCAGTCGACGCATCGAGCTTCACCGGAAAGCGCCGTGTGATTGCCGTGATCGCACCGGAATCGCTGTCCTGCATGTGCGCCGCAATCTCCGTGCCGGCTCGCGACGTTCGTACCGAGCAGCCAATACCGATCAGGCGCGCCGACCCGAACTCCGTTTCGCGGTCATTGGGAGTGCCGCGCACGAACAGATGCGGTACCGGCGTGCGTCCCGCTCGAATCGCGTCGAGACGCTGTGCCAGTTCCGCAAGCAGCGTCGCGAATTCGCGCGGATCGAAACGTGCATCGTGGGCGAGATACGCGGCGTGCAAGTCCGCTATCTCGTGCAGCACCTCGGCGGGCCACGCGAGCTCTGCCTTGTGCGCACGCTCGGCCAGCCGACGCCAGCGGTCGACCTGCAGAGCCGCCGCGCGAGCCAGCCCTGTCTGCGCGAGTGCAAGGAGATCCTGCTCGATCTCATCCAGGAGCGCGAACGGTGGCCGTGGCGCCGCCGCTGCAGTCGAGAGCAGACCTGTGGTCGTTGCGGGCGGCAGTAAGCGAAACGCCGCGACGGCCAGGACCACGTGGCCACACGGAGCCTCGGCCGCGCAGTCGCACGTCGCATAGCGCAGATCGTGCGGCACGAGAAAGTTTACCGTGCAACCGAGCGTGTGTATCAGCGCCCGCGGCTTCGCGCCCGTCCACACCTGAATCACGTGGCCGGCGGCGAGCTCTCGCTTCCAACGGGCGAGCTCGGCGGACGAATAGTGCGGTGTCAGTTGCGCGTCCGTGATCGTGGCCGGGTTCCAGGGGCCGCTCGCAGTCGGGGGAGGATTCGCAGAGCCGGGCGCGGTTGGGGCCGTGGGTTGCGCGCTCGATGACGAGCCGTACTCGCGCTGATACGCAAATATCGATCGCAGGATGTGTCGACAGATCGTAGTCGCCGGGCAGCTGCAACGGCTGTCGCTCAATCGTGCGCCGGTCGGGAGCCGACACTCCACGGCGTCGGACCAGCGAAAGGTCACCGTGCCGGCAGCGTCCTCCTCGATCTCGCAGGTGAGCGCCCCTGCGGCGACTTCCTGCTCTGCGCGACGCGTCAGCCCTCGATTGCTGAATGAGGCGAGATCGTCGGCCGTGAGCGCGAGCAGATCGGTGCGCATCACCCGACCTTCCTCGCCACCCATTCCGCGAGCTCGCCGGGCGTCATCGCGCCGACGTGCGCGCCGATGCGGACGAGTTGTCGCGCGACCTCTTCGTCGTAGCTCGGGCGTGCATTCGCATCCAAGGCCGCGAGCCCGAGCAGCGTCGCGCCATCGCCGATGATTCGGCGCGCGACACCAAAGAGCCGCTCGATAGGCGCGCCCTCGAAGAAGTCGGAGATCAGGACGACGATGGTGCGTCGCGGGTTCTCGATCAGCGAATGCGCATACGCCAGAGCCTGACCGATGTCCGTGCCGCCGCCGAGCTGCACCTTCATTAGCGTTTCGACTGGATCCGTACAGTCGGCCGTCACGTCCACGATGGCGGTGTCGAACAACACCAGGTGAGTGCGCAACGCGCGCAGATGCCAGAAGCACGCGGCGGTCACGGCGGCATGGATGACGCTGTCGAGCATGCTGCCCGATTCGTCGACGAGCAGGATGAGCTGCCACCGATCCGTCTGTCGCCGCACCCGCGAGAAGAAGTGCGGGGTATCGATGAGCAGCCGGCGCTCCGCTGGTTGCCAGTTCCTGAAGTTGCGCCGCAGAGTCGTGCGAGCGTCGAAGTTCTTCGCCGCCTTCAGGAACGATCGCCGTCTTCGGTCGAGTGCGCCGGAAAACGGCTGACGCACTTCCCGCGCGAGCTTCTCCATGAGTTGCTCGACGACTCTGCGGACGAGCTGGCGAGCGAGCGCGAGCACCTCGGCGTTCATGAGGTGCTTGGTATGCAATACGGCCTTGAGTAGCGTCTGACTCGGCTGCGCTCGGGCCAGCAGATCAGGATTGGTGACCATCTCCTGAAGCTGATAGCGCTCCAGCGCATCCTTTTCGATGCGCTCGATCGTGCGTCGCGGAAAGAGCTCGTGAACCCGGTTGATCCACTCGGGCACGGTGAGCTGCGACTCGCCCAGCGAGCCTGGCCCATCGACGCGGACATTGCGGTCGGACGTGTACTCGCGGTCGTAGAGATAAGCCAGCGCCTCGTCGCGGGCCGCGGGCGTGCCCGAGAGCTTGCCGAGGCTGGCTTCCGCGCCGGCACCCAACACCAATCGCCATCGGGTCTTGCGTGCGTCGTTCATGCCGGTCGTGTCGGTCTGGGGCCCCGTAGACCATGCCGTTCGAGCTCACGCATCAGGCGGGATTCGAACGCCATGGCGCGAGCGGCATCGTCGGCGCTCACCGCCAGCTCGGGAAGCGGTGCAGTGTCGGCCTGTCCGGTCGCTTCCAGGAGTCTGCGCGCGAGATGATCCTTCTCTCGCGGCGTGAAGTACGTGAACGCAAGGCGCAGTGCCGGGAGCGCCGCCAGAAACTGCTCGTCGTCGAATCCAAGCATCAACCGATCGATGCTCAACAGCAGGTCGGTGTGCCGTTGCGCTTCTTCGCGCGCCAGCGCGAACACGCCTTGCAGGAAGTCGCCTATCGCATCCGGTGTCACCGGCACCCGCCGCAGAACCTCGTGCAGGTTACCGGCGCCCAGCGACCACAGGGCGCCGGCGGCCGCACCGCGCAGCAGCGGTGGAGTGTCGCGGGCACTGGCGATCCGATCCAAGACCGCCAGGAGCTCGGTCTGGTCCCAAGCGAGCGTCTCGCCGGCAGTCAGCACCGCCTGGAGCAGGGCACGCAGCCCCTGCACGGTGTGATTGTCGGCTGCCGGCGCCTGCGACTCGAGAAGCCATGTCGCTCGGGCATAGCATTCCGACAATAGTTGGGCGACGTCCTGTCGCGCCGCGCCCGCCACGAATTCGTCGTAGCGATGCAGGTAGTACAGATGCTGGAGGGCGCGGGCAACGCTTGGGAATGAAGCATCGGCGCGCACCAGTGCGATGACTCGATCGCGCAGCAACGCGAACCCCTTCGACCAGCCGGCGAGCGAGGCATCGAGCAGCAGGCATGCAGCGGCATTGGCGTCCCGCTCGATGCGCGCGGCCTGTTCCGCCAGCCGTGCGCCGGCCGCATCGATGAGCGTCGCGCCGTACAGCGCATGTTCGATGCACGCGGCATCGAGCTCTGGCGACCAACGAAGCGACCACGTCTCCCACAGGCGCGTGAGATCGCCACGACCCACGAAGTCGGTACCGGCGACGCGTTTGAATCCCGGAAGGTCGAGCACACGCACCTGATGCAAGATCTGCGAGCGTGCACGATCCCTTGGCACCTCCAGCTGGAGCTCTACTTTGCGCTCCTGCGTCGAAGGCGTGAGGTCGTGGTCTGACAGCGCGCGATCGATGTCTGCGACCAGCGGGGGCAGCGGCGTGCCCAGCGCCAGTCGCCCCCGCGCCGAACCGCGAAACACCCCGTTCAACGCGTCCAGGAAAGGATGCCGCCCGCCGACGGCGAGATCCTCTTTCACGAGTGTCCCGATCAGCGCGTCGACCAGATCGGTGCGCCAGACGGCCGCATGACCGCGCAGCGTGGCAATTCCCCGAGCGAAGGACTCGACACCGATCAGATCGGCCGTGCTCGCGATCTGGCCACGCTCGCGCATGGCTTTGGCCGCCTGGCTCAATAACGCGCGATACGAGCCCGTGGCGCGGCCGCCCGAGCGGCGATCCATCCAGATCCGATGATAGAAGCCGGGATGCGGCAAGCCGGCATCGTAGCCCTTGAGCGAGTCGAGGCGCTCATAGGAGTAGGGCGTGAGCGCGAGCCCTCGCGCGACGATCTCGGGTGTCCGTGTCGGTACGACGTCGCCTTCTCCTTCGTCTCGTTCGAAATCGAGCCCGTGCAGTCCTGCGAACAGCGCAGAGCTGTGGAAACCTCCCGTTACGACGAGCACGGTTCGGTCGGCAGCGTCGGCAACGCCGGCGCGAATTCTCTCAAGCATGTGCGCCTCTCGCGAACGGTCGGCGGCAGTAGCTCCGCCGTCGGCAAGCCGCGCGTGAAAACAGAAGGAGTGGCAGCGTTGCAGGAAGGCGGAGACCTCGAGGTCCGCATCGATCTCGAACAGCGTGTCCCAAAGCGCACTCCAGTCATCGACTCCGAGTCGTCGCGCCAGCTCGGCTGTGTACGACGAGCGTCCGAGCCGGCCGTCGGCGTAGCGATTGGCCGTGTGATCGAGCGGTGCGACCTCGGCCCACGGCAGATCGATGAACTCGCAGGTTGCATCGACATCGCGCGCTGCGAGCAGCGCGCTCCATTCCGGCGAGAAGTCGAAGAACGGATAGAACGCGCCGTAGCGTTGGCCGTCTGCCGTCGCGAAGTAGCTGTAGATCGCCAGCGGGAGTCGATGATCCAGCAGCAGCTCGCCGATTCGCGAATTGAAGTCCGAGGGTCCCTCGATGAGCACCGCGGCCGGCCGCAGCTCGCGGATCAACGCGCCCACGAGGCGGGCGCACGCAGGACTGTGATGCCGAACCGGAAAGAAGACGACCGGCTCCGACGCGGACCACAGGCGCGGATCCGGGCTCGACGTGCCGGGGAGCGCGCTCACGGCAGGAATTTCATCGCCTCGTAGAACTCCGGCCACCGTCCGCCCTTGCGCGGTTTGACGACGTGGTGAAAATAGTGCTGCAGGCGTTTCAGATCCTCGGCCGAGTCCTTCAACGCCGAGCCGAGCAGGCTCTGCATGAGATGATCGGCCGTCACGCGCCCGGCGCTGTAGAAGTAGGCATGCAGCCCCGTGGCATAGGCGACGGACACCGCTTCCGCCGTGCTCAGTACCGTGCTCAGCGGCTCGATGGCCTTGCTGTCATCTCCCGTCTTCCCTGTTCGCAGTTCATGAAAGGTCGTCAGCAGGATCTCGGTCAAATCCGGCGGCACGGTGAGTGGGATGCCGGCGTGTTGGAGCAGACGCGTCGATTCCTGCTGAACGAGCGCCATCTCGTCCTCGATGCGCGGGATCGGCTGGACGGTCTCGAAGTTCAGGCGTCGCTTCAGCGCAGCGCTCATTTCGTTGACGCCCCGATCGCGCGTGTTCGCGGTCGCGATCACATTGAAGCCGGTCTTCGCATATAGCGTACGACCGGCGTCTTCGCGCTCGGGGATCGCCATCACGCGGTCCGACAGGATCGAGAGCAGAGTGTCCTGGATCTCGAGCGGGCAGCGCGTGATTTCCTCGAAGCGCACCAGCTTGCCGTCGCGCATCCCGCGATAGAGCGGCGCCGGCACCAGAGCTCGATCCGTTGGACCTTCCGCGAGCAACAGCGCGTAGTTCCACGAGTACTTCATCGCGTCTTCCGTCGTGCCGGCACTGCCCTGGATGATCAGTGTCGAGTCGCCGCTAATCGCGGCGGCGAGCAGCTCGCTCAGATAACTCTTGGCAGTGCCCGGTTCGCCCACGAGCATCAATCCGCGATTGGTGGCGAGTGCAACGATGCAGCGCTCGACAAAGCTCTGAGTGCCGACGAACTTGGATTCGATGTTGTCCTTGCTGTCGCCCAGTATGAAAC
The DNA here is from genome assembly GCA_035606615.1 of Steroidobacteraceae bacterium. Classification (GTDB taxonomy): domain Bacteria; phylum Pseudomonadota; class Gammaproteobacteria; order Steroidobacterales; family Steroidobacteraceae; genus Steroidobacter. The sequence continues at coordinate 4,949 of DATNFA010000102.1, read as the reverse complement.
GCAGGACGGATCGCGGTGTGAGTCGCCAGCCGCCAGGGCGCGGTGCGTGCGCGTCTGCGGCCGCGAGGCGTGCGAGCTCGTCTGCGTGCAGTACCTCGGCAGAAGGGCGCTGAAGGTGTGCCAACTCTGGCCGCGCGGGGGACGGTGCTTTGTTCTTGGCCATAGTGATGACTACGTCGCGGTCTACTTCGCCTTCGAGAGTAGCAGCTCACAATCGCCCAACACTTCGCTGAGCGCGATCGGATCGACGTCGGCGAGCTTCAGCGTCTCCTTGTGCTCAGGGTACATCTGCGGCGTGTAGAGCCCGCGGATGAAGAACAAGCGCTTGATCGTCTGCTCGCCGGCGCCTTCCCAATAGCCGACAGAAAAGCCCTCTTCATAACAGATGACGGCCGTCAGATTCGCGCCGGGAAACTGTTTCGAGTGCTCGCCCACCCAGCCGGCGTCGGCGGGGATACCTCGCGCCCAGCCGAGCTTCTCGAGGCCGAACACGAGCGTCTGCGCCGCGAGCTTACCGCGGGATTCGAAATGACTGATGTCTCGCTGCGCGAGTTGGTCCTTCGCGAGATGGTAGGCCGGTCGTCCAAGCTGAGGGAACGGAGGCACGATCTCATAATCGCCGAAGAGCTGTCCCCACTGTTCGAGCAGCTGCGGCTGTCCGGAAACCTGCATCGGGTGAAGAATCCCCACGGCCGCGTCCGCGGCGAGATTGAAAGGACTGTCCGACGCATCTGCCAGGGTCTGATCTTCGGTGACACGGAACGTTGCCGACACCTTGCCTGCTCTATCGTAGGTTACCCACACGATCAATCGCGCGAGGTGAACCATCAGCGGGTGACGGAGGATCAGCTTGTCGAACTCTTCACCCGACCAACGCCGGCCGGTGACCATGGCCTGTTCCAGCCGTACGGCCTGGATCTTTGCCACGCCCGCTATCTGCTTCTTGAGCAGCTTCCATTCGGCGACGGCCGGACCGGCCTTCGCGGGATCGTCCTTCGCGCCGGGTTTCGGCAAGTCGGTCTTGGCGGCGCCGTCCGGATAACGAATCATCGGCTTCAATTCCGGGCCGAGCACGAAGCGAAACTGTCGCGGGCCAAAGTCGAAGGTGCGCTCACCGCGCTCATCGAGGCCGCAATCCGGAACGATCCGATCCTCGAGCTGGGCCCGCGTCATGTTGCGGCTCGCGGCGATCGCATCCATGCACTGCGCGGCGCGTTCCTTCAGCCCCTTGAACTTCACCTTCTGCGCAATACCGTTGATCTGCATCAGCGCAGTGTCCGTCCCGATCGTCCGCAGCACTTCGAGTCCGAGGACTGCGCGCTGATGCTGCGATTCGCCCGGCCATTCACGGACCATCGGCGCAAGCTTCAGGACCGTGCGGTCGTCGCCGAGGAACCCTGCCGCAAGGAAGGCCCACTTGTCCTTCGACGGGGCGCCTTCGCCCAGCCAGCTCTCGAACAGCCGCCAGCCAAAGGCATCGAGACGCGCACGTGAGGCGTGCTCGCGCAGGGGCGCCAGTAGCGGGTGCGCGGTTTCCAGCGTGCTCGTCTGAAGCACGTTCAAAAGGACGTCGATGTGCTCCGGTGCGAGCGCAGACTCGCCGATGGTGATCGCGGGAAGATCTGTAGGCACCAGCCACGCAACCGCTTTCGATTTCTTGACCGGCGCCTGCGCCAGGGCCTCCGTCCACCAAGTCGGCGTTGCCTCGCTTGTGATGAGGGTCAGCTGTTCTTCGACGACGTCCAGCACTTTCTGACGGATACGCGCGGCTACATCGGGACCGACGCTGTCGAGCTGGGCGGCGATGCGATCGCTCTGACCGCGGCGCTTCGCGCTGAGCAGAAATTCGGTCGCAGCATCGGCGAGCTTGCCGGTGCCGACCGCGACAGGCATGAGCCCGACGATCGCGGCATCGAGATTGTGGTCCAGCCATTCGCGAGCTGCCTTCGGCGCCTTGGAGATCAGCAGGAGCTCGACCACGTGAGGCGCAGCTTCGGGCGCATGAATGCGCTCGAATGCCTCGAACAGCTCTTCGGCATCTTCTTTCTTGCCGGTGTTCGCGATCGTGCGCACGACGACGTCGAGTGCGCTGACCCCGGTGACTGCCACGAACGTCTGGATGTCCATGTACGCGTTCGTAGGAAGCCGCAGGCGTCTGAAGTGATGGGCGACTTTTTCAGCTGAACCGGCGCCGTACAGGATCTCCTGCGGCCGATGATAGTGGGTGTGATCCCAACTCGTGTCGGCGTAGAGATCATCCGGCAGCTGCGCCGCGAGCGCGCGGACCTCGTCCTGGAGCCCGAGCATGGCGCCGTAGTAGTACACGGAGGGGGGCGCACTGTAGTAGTCCGAGGGCCAGGTAGCTCGCGGCCACAGGTGTCGGGCAGCAGCTGCCCATTGCGCGATTGCGGCTTCATCGAGGTACGGAAGCACGAACGCGCGGAAACCGATGCGAATGCTCCGATCGCTTTCGCTGACAGCGTGAGTATTGCGCGGTCCTTTCGGATCGAGAAGGAGATCGCGCAGCTCGTCTGCAGAGAGCAGCGCTGCAAGGCATTGCACCACCTGCGGACTCAGGTAGCGGATCACGAGATTCGCGTCCGCCGGCGTCTTTCCCGTGAAGGTGCTTCGTTGCAGCTCGGCGGCGACATGGTCAAGGCTCGCCTTCGGATTGCGCTCCCGAGTCATTGCCGTCAACCAGAACTCGGCTTCTTCGGGGGCTAGGGTGCGGTGTGGAATCGCATGCGAGAAGTCCCACATCCAGCCGTATGTCTTGACGCGCACCTTCTCACGAAAGCGCTTCAGGCAGTCCTCCAGATCGAACGGTTCGGCCGGAGGAAACGGCGCGTTGGCGGATCGTCGACCGGGGACGTAGCTGTAGGCAGTGAGCTCCAGATCGATTGGGCGATGCAGATCGTGTTTCGTCGCGGAGGCCTTCGCGGGCGATGCGGCTGTCGTGCCGGCAGCCGAATTCGCCGCGGGCGTAGGCGCTGCAGGTGGGCTCGTAGCTTTCCGGACAGGTGCAGGGGTCGGCGCGCCGTTCGTCGCGCCGCCGCCCGCTGCCTTCTCGACATAGCCCTTCTTCAGCTTCTCCGCGACGAGCTTGTCGCACGATTTCCGCGCTTCCGCTTCGGAGCCGAACTGCGCCGTCGATGTCTGTCCGGCGCTACCGATCCGCCCGTAGTTGACTGTGTGGCTGGCGCCCTGCAGGGTGATTGTCCAGAACTTGTTCGACGTGCCTTCCGAAAACTCGAACCGACGTGTCGTCATGGGCGGAGATTCCTCGGCAGAAGCGTTCGCGGCGGCGTCGTCGCCGTGTGGTTCTGGCGCCGAATGAGAATCTGCCGGAAAGAACAGAGTCAGTCCATGACTCGTTGATCGATATCCTCGGAGTCATTAAAGCCTTGACGCGAAGGCGGGGTCTCAGAAGCGGTAGGTCATCTCGACGCCGTACTGCCGCGGCTTGCCGTAGTAGACGATGCCGTTCGGATTCGATTCCTCGGAGATCCAGTCTTCGTCCGTCGCGTTGTCGACCCAGGCCACGACTTCCCAGCCGCGCGTCGCCGTGATGCCGAACCGAAAATCGACGAGCGACAGCGGATCGCGCGCGACGAAATTCTCGGGCTCCCAGAAGACTTCGCCGAGCTGCCGATAGTCGAGCCGCGCGTACCAGTCGCGCTCGCCGCCGAGCTTGCCGCGATAGACGAGACCAAGGTTCGCCGTCGAATCGGGGTTTTGCGGCATCTTCTTGCCGACGATGTTGATGCCGCCGGCGCCAATCCAATCGCTCTCGGTGATCTCCGAGTCGAGGAACCCCAAGCCGACGTCGACCTGCAAGCGATCGGTGGCCAGCCACGACAGACTCGTCTCCAGTCCGCTGACGTCCGCCGATTTGATGTTGCGCGTCGTTTGCGCCGTGAACGGCGCGACGAACACGAACGTGAAGCCGTTCGCGACCTCGGTGTCGAACACCGCGGCGTCCCAGCGCAACGCGCCGCCGACGAGCGACGACTTGAAGCCGATCTCGAAGCCCTCGGTATCCTCTTGGTCGTACGAGTCGCGGACACCCTGCGGCAACCCCGGCACCCCGGCCGCGACAAGCGTCGCGACGCCGATCGCGACGCCGCTCAAGTTGAAGCCGCCGCTGCGGAAGCCTTCCGCGTAGGTGCCGTAGACGGTCCAGTCGTCGTTCGGTCGCCAGCTCAGCGTCAGCTTCGGCTGCACGGAGTCGAACTCGGCCTCGCGCGCGTCGCCTTGCCGGCCGCTCGGGAACGCGAACACCGGCAAGAACTGATCCGGCGCCATGATCGTGAGCTCTCGACTATCGCGGTCGTAGCGCAGCGCGGCCGATAGCTCGAACGTGTCGCTCAAGTCGTAATTGATTTGGCCGAAAGCCGCATAAGCCGTGTTGTGGTTGCTGTCGAAGTTGTAGGCGAGCGCGTTCGGGTTCGTGTTGGGGTTCAATGCCGACGCGCCGGGGAAGCCGAGGATCGGGATCAATGGCGCGAGGAACCGTGCCGTCCACGAGACCGTAGGGTTGATGCCGCCGATATTCGGGCTCGTGTGCTGCTCGACGAAACCAACGCCTAAATCGTCGTTGATCGAGATCATGACGTCGAGATCGGTCTCAGCGAAGTAGACGCCGCCGATCCAGCGCAAGCGCCGATCGTCGGGCGACGTGAAGCGCAGCTCTTCGCTGATGGAATCGTGGAAGCGGTTTTGGCCGAACGTGAGGTTCTGGCCGGTGCCGCCGGGGGCTGCAAGTGCTGCAGCCGTGGGCGGCACCAAGACGCCGGCGGGATGCAGCGGGGCCGTCGTACCCTGGACCTGCACGAACGGGTAATACGCGAACTGCTCGGCCGCCGTCACGTGGTCGAGCGTGTCGAACGACGTGATCGACGTCAGCGTGCCGCCGCCGAGCTCCCAGTCGAGCTTCGCCGACAAGCTCA
>DATNFA010000101.1:0-69085 GCA_035606615.1 Steroidobacteraceae bacterium | reverse complement strand
ACGCTTGCCGGCTTGCTGACGGCCGGAGCCGCAGTGGCAGGCGGATTCAGTTTCGATGTGTTGTTCAAGTTCGATCGCGGCACGGGCGTACAGCCGTTTCGCAATTCGGCCACAGGACCCGCGCTCAACACCGTTGCTGGTGTCGCTCCCGGCGGCACACCTTGGTTGATCAGCTCATTCGATGCAATCATCAGGAAGAATGGCGACATTCGCGCTCGTGGTGAAGGCGTCCTGCTGGCTGGTGGCGACGGCATAGGCACTCGCGCCGGTCCTCGGCAAATGGTGTTGTCGCTGTTCTGTCGCAATGCCCCAGTATCGCCGGCTGTTTCGGGAGCGCTCATCACGACGCCGTTCAATTCCGAGCTTGTGGACTTGGACGAAAACGGCGACTTCGAGGTTCGCGGCAAACTGACCGACGCGACCGGAGCGACACCCCCTCTGAACTGCGGCGACACCATCGACAACCGCCCGGTGCTGCTAATCCGCACCGTGACGCCCGCCACTGCCACTACGCCAGCCACACCGAGCGCGTGGTTTGCCGCTGGCCTGCTCTCCGACCGTCGTGACCGTGATCGCGACTAACAATTGAGGAAACTATCCGGCCGGCGGTTCACCGAACCGCCGGCCGCACACTCTCACGGCAACAGCCACCCCGCCGCAACCGGCCAAGGAGCCCACGCTCCTGGCGCGACTTCCCCGTCACCGAGTTGCCCATACGCATTGCCGCCCCAGCACTGAACGGCGGCGTTCTTGCTGATGGCGCAGGCGTGGTCGAAGCCCGTGCCGACTGCTTCCGCGAAGCCCAGCGGCACTGCAGCCGTGATAGGCACGTTGGAATCTTTCGTAGTTCCGTCACCGAGCTCGCCGCTGAAGTTGCTCCCCCAGCACTGCACTTCGCTGCCGAACAGGTCGATGCCACACATGAACATCGAGCTCGCGGCGAGCATCTTGTAGCCCATGCCGCCCGCGCCGATCGTCCCGCTCCAGGAGGAATTGTTGGTGCCGTCGCCGAACTGACCGAAGCTGTTCAAGCCGATGCACATCATCGCCGTGTTCGGGAAGCTGGCGCAGGCATGCATGGCACCCGTCGTCGCGCGCACATAGTTCGGTCCCGACGGGAAGTTCATCGATCTGGGCGTGCCGCTGCCGGCGATGCTTCCCCAGCAAAAAACCTCCGAGCCGTTCACGGCACACGTGCTTCCCGAACCCGCGGACACATCGAGCAGGTTCGGTCGGTTCGGCCACATGTCGATCTGCGTCGGCTCGCGCTGAAAGCACGCGGAGCTGGTGCACGATGCGAGCTTGAATCCCAATTCGCCGTACCGGCCCGATCCCCAGCAGGAAACGATGCCGCTCTGATTGCGTCCGCAAGTGTGGGCGGAGCCCGCAGTGATGTCGGCGAACAAGGCCGAGTCATTGCGTGAAACGATCGTGGGGTTGGGGACGCAGGAAGTGCCTTCGCTGCTCTCACCTTTCCCGTCGTAGCGACAGGCGAAAGTGTTCCTCTTGCCGTTGCCGACCTGACCGGCCATATCCTGCCCCCAGCAGTACGCGATGCCGGCGCTGTTGAGTGCACACGCGTGCAGTCCGCCGACCGCGAGATCCGTGAACTGCATCGCGCCCCCGAATAGTTTGGGCGGTGGCATCGTGGTCGAGAGCTCCTCCGGGATCACGGTGGGAGGCGGCGGAAACGGTCCGGGCCGCGGCGCAGAGTAGAAGCGCCCGACCGGAGTCGGCACGACGGACTCGCGCGGTACGTCGGTCGTGCGGCCATGACCGACTTGCCCGTAGAAGTTGTCTCCCCAGCACGCGGTGACATTGGCGGAATCCTGTGAGCACACGTGATTGTGCCCGCTCGTGATGGCGTTGGATTGGAGACCCATGACTGTCATCGGCGCGCTCACCTTCGCGCCACCCATTCCACTCATGCCGAGCTCACCCCTGGTGTTGCCGCCCCAGCATCGAGCACCACCGCCGTTCGTGCGTGCGCACGCATGCGTGCCGCCAACCGAAACTGACGAGTAGTCCTGCGTGCCGGCGACGCGCACGGGTGTGATGCTGCCCGCGCCTGGCGCCGGCGTCGTGCCGTCGCCGAGCTCGCCATTCTCGTGATTTCCCCAGCAGAACAACTCTCCGCTGTTATTGACTGCGCACGTGGACTGACCGCCTGCGCTGACCGAAACCGCGGTGCCGATGCCTACTGCAGCGGGCGCGTCCGCTCTGCCGGTGAGGGCGCTGCCGCGGAAGTTCGTACCCCAGCACTGCACGGTGCCCGTCGTGTCGATGCCGCAGGTATTGAGGCGGGCGGCGGAGATCGCAGTGAAACGAAGATTGAACTGTGCGCCGCTCGCGATCGTCAGGTTGGGCCGGGCGAACTCGCACAGAGTCGTCGTTCCGCCGCCGCAGATATTGATGTCGATGCCGGCGCGCGCGTTCATGTTCTGTCCCCAACACCACACGGCGCCGCTCATGTCGATCGCGCAAGTGTGCTCGTCGCCAGCGCTGATGGCGCGCGCACGCAGAACCTGATTGGACGTGTTGGTGCTGATCTGAATCGGCACATCGGACAAGGGCGTGATCGACTTGAACCTTGCAAGCTGCTCACTCCCATTCCAGCCCCAGCACCAGACCTCGTTCGCGGTATCGATCGCGCACGTGTGTGCTCCGCCGGCAGAGATGGCTATGAACGAGGGGCCGTGCACCATGGAGGGCAGGCTCTTGCTCTGCGTGGATCCGATACCGAGTTGACCTTGGGAGTTGTTACCCCAGCAGTACGCCAAGCCGTCCGCCTGCAGGCCGCAGCTATGAAACGCGCCGTTCGAGACAGTGACGAAGCCGCCTGCCATCTCAGTCGGCCGCCCCACGGTCAACTGCGCCGGCGCTCCGACGCCGCTGCCCATCTGTGCGCTGGTGTTGAGACCCCAGCAGAACGCGCGGCCGTTCACGCCCATCGCGCACGTGTAGCCTTCGCCGCCGCCGACCTGCGAAGCCGCCTGCGTCTCACTGGCGCAGACGGCAAAAACTAAGACGATCAAACAATGCCACGCTCGCATCACGACGCCCTCCTGGAATGCACAACCCTTCGCCCAATTTTTCGTATGCCTTTTCTAGGGCGACGGGCGTCAGCGCGTTAGCTGGTAAATGGGATTGTTTTTTCCGCGAGTTCGTGCAGGTAGGTGTGAGTGCAGGGCCTTAGGTCTTCAGTCCACGCGCCTTGCCCCGCCGTGTTGCCGACGTCTTCAGCCGCTTGACCATGTCACCAATGACCGCGTGCCGGATGGTCTGCAACACGCGCAGCTGAGCAGCACGAATCGTCGGGCGCGGAACCCTGATGGCCTGGAATTCCTCGATCAGCGCGTCCGCTGCAGGAACGATCGTGCTCGTGAGCTGCTCGAGCAGCCGGGACGCGGCCCGGGGATTCACACCCAGCTGCTCGGCGCAAGCGCTGAAGTGTTCGCGAGTGATGCCGGCAAATGTTCGTGCGCCGCCGATCTGGATGCTCAAATCGCACTTGGGCCACCGGGGCTGGCTGTCGGCGCTGGCACGGTAGCTCTCAGTCGAAACCAGGTCGTAGAACGGGGCTAGCTCCAGCCCATCGGGATGAACGCGAAAAGACAGATTCTTAAGGTGCGCGTCGCCGTTGCCCGTCAGGATGTTGAACAGCAGCCACTGCAGGAGGCTCTGGCGCGCGCGAGCTCGATTCGCACAGAGGTCGATGCAGCGAACCAGGCTCTCGACTGTGGCCTGCTGATACTTGAAGGTGCGATCGAGCCCCAGCGCTTGGCACGCATCAATGGTGTGCAGACGCACTGTGTTCTCGCCCTGAACGTGCCGATCGAATCGCTCGATGATGTACACGGGATCCGGCACATAACGCAGCTGCACCGGCGGCACTTCGAGGCCGAGTCGCGCGGCAAGGCTCATCACGAAATACTCGTTGGCCACCGAGCTGGGCCAGTTTTCCCGGTCGACGTGATCGGGCTTCAACAGGTGTGTCGAGGCGGTGCTGCCGAGCGGCTCAAAAAGGTCCCCATCGCGTACACAGATGGCCAGCTTGTGTTGGGCCCCAGCGTTGGACATGCGCTTGGGAGCATCCGCAGCGAGCGACTGTCTGGGAAGTTTGGCAATGCGCTCGTGCAGCGCTTCGTTCGTCAGCGCGCGATACCCACCCTTGGTGGTCGCCGTTTCACCCGCAGCGAGTAGCGTGATTGCTCCAGCGGACTCCTTGCCGTAGTACGCGAGCAGCCCATAGGCGTCGCTGGCCGCGAGCTTTGCCTCTTTCGCGAACACCTCTCGCGCCTGTTCCTCGGGCAACAGATTGTCGAAGAACCATTGCACTGGCCGTTCGCTCGCGCCGTCGACAATCGTGCCTGCGCGCCGTGGCAAGCTTGGCGAAAGATCGTATGCGTCGCGTGAGGCAATCCATTCGGGCAAGTATTCGAACGACCAGATGTTCGCTTGATCGCGCAGGCGGCCGACCGCGACCGCATTGATCGACGCGATCAGCTCGCGGGCCGGCGCGTTCATTTGCGCGCGGACCGGGCAGTCTCAAACGCTTGCACATCGATGCCGGGGGGCAGCTCGATATGGACCTTGAGCCCGAGCTCGCGCAGCGCGGCCAACACCTTGCCGATCTGAGCTGTCGGCTTGCCCGTCTCCAGCTCACCTATGAAGGAGTGAGAAAAGCGGCCGACCTCGTCCTGCCGGAGGCGCTGCAACTTGCGAGCGGCGCGAAACACCCGTCCGAGCTCACGGGAATCCTGGATAGGAATGGAGAGGGCCATGGCGCGATCTTCCAGAAAATAGCCGAGTGGCTATTCTCTTGGAGCTGGCGCCATGAATCAACAGGAAAGTAGCCGAACGGCTATTTTATGGCCCAGACCCCTGATTCGGCGCGTAAAAATAGGCCGGTGACTATATTCCTTCGTTCACCGCGCCCGAGCCGCTCTCCGCATCGGCTGCACCTTCGCCGCCTCCTCGGCCTTCCCCTTCGGATCCCGCACCAGCTCCGCAAAATCCCCCGCCGGCACGGCCGCACTCATCAGGAACCCCTGCACCGCATCGCACCCTTCCGCGCGCAAGAACTCCAGCTGCGTTTCCGACGACACACCCTCCGCAACAATCCCGAGCCCGAGGTTGTGTCCCAGCGCGATGATCGCGCGGCAGATCGCAGCATCTTCCGGATCCACCCCGATGTCTTTCACGAACGACCGGTCGATCTTCAACGTATCGAGCGGGAAGCGCTTCAGATAGCTCAGCGACGAATACCCCGTACCGAAATCATCCACCGCCAGCCCAAACCCAAACTCCTTCAGCGTGAGCAGCGAACGTCTCCCCGCTTCGGCATCCTGCATCAAGATGCCCTCGGTCAGTTCCAGCTCGAACAGCGACGGCGACAGGCGCGCTTGGCCGACCGTATCGCTCATGTGCAGCAACCCCTCGGGCCGCATGAAGTCGCGACCGGAGATGTTCACGGCGACGCGCGGCAATTGCAGGCCTTGATCACGCCACGCGCACAGATCCCAACACACCCGCTGCATCACCCAACGTCCGATGTCGCCGATCAGCCCGATCTCCTCCGCCACCGCCACGAAATCCACCGTCGGAATCTGCCCGCGCTCCGGATGGAACCACCGCAGCAGCGCCTCCGCACCGATCAGCCGCAGACTCTGCGTCTCATACTTCGGCTGGTAATAAACCTGCAGCTGCGAGGTCTCGAACGCGTGCCGCAACTCCATCTCTAACGACAGCCGCTTCAGCGCGCGCGCATGCACGGCGCTCGTGTACACGCGGTACTGATTGCGCCCGCTCGCCTTCGCTTCGTACATCGCCCCGTCGGCGTTCTTCAGCAGGCTCTGCCCGTCGTTGCCGTGCTCGGGAAACAATGCAATGCCGATGCTCGACGTCACGACGAACTCGTAGCCACCGTGCAGGAAAGGCGAGACCAGCGCAGCCTGGATGCGCTTGGCGGCACGCTCTGCCGACCCAGCCGTCGCATTGCCGCTCAGCACGAGGATGAACTCGTCACCGCCGACTCGGGCGAACTGCGCGTAGACATCATCGTCACCGCGCGCACCCGCTAGCGTGTTCAGCCGATCGGTAACCATGCGCAGCAATGCATCACCGGTCTGGTGTCCGAGCGTGTCGTTGATCCGCTTGAACTGATCGAGATCGATGTATAGCACCGCGACGCCGCGATTCTCGCGACGTGCTTCCATCAGCGACTGCGACAGATAGTCGCCGAGCCACTCGCGGTTCGGCAGACCCGTCAGCACGTCGTAGTACGCCAGCCGATGTATGTGCGCCTCGGTGCGCTTGCGCGCGGTGATGTCGCGGATGATCGCCAGCACCTGGCCGCCGGCGTTCGGCGCGTATCGGCATTCAAAGTGACGCGTCGTCTCGTTCTCAGACTCGAGCGCGAACTCGAATGCCGCTTGCTCGCCGCGCAGCGTCGCGTTCAGGCACGTCATCGCTCGCTCCTGCACGGGCTCGGGCAGCAGGTCGGCGAGCCGGCGCGTACCGGGCGCGTGTGTGCCGTCGATCATCCCAGGGATCGGGCTGACGATATGGCTGATCGTGCCCAGCGGGTCGACGAGGAAGATCCCGTCCGGGATTGCGCGCAGCAGCGCGGCATTCTTCTGCTCGCTGAAGCGCAGCGCATCCAGGTTTCGCGCACCGCGCAGAACGTACCGGATCCGATGGACGATCAAAGCCCAGTTGACCGGCTTGACGACGAAGTCCGTCGCCCCGGCGTCGTACGCCTTATCGATCGACACTGCATCGTCGTGTCCGGTGACCATGACGATCGGCAGGTTCGCGCCGCCCGGCAGCTCGCGAATGGCCGCACAGGCCTCGTAGCCGCTGCCGTTCGGCATCTCGACGTCGAGCAATGCGATGTCCGGCATTCGCGTGGCGCATGCGGCCACGGCGGCATTGCCAGTGGTCACGGCCTGCACTTCGAAGCCGGCGCCCTCGAACGTCGCGATGGCGATGTCGCGCAACAGCGCGTCATCGTCGGCGATCAGGACTCGGATTCTCTGCTGTTCCATACTCACGCGGATCTCCGCATCTCGAATTGCAATTCCTCGCGCACGCGCACATACGACGCGCGCAGCTCGCCGAGCAGCTCGCGAGCTGCGGCGACCTTGCCATTCCGGGCGCGGTCCTCGAGCTCGCGACACAGACTCGCGAGGCCGTGAGCGCCGACGTTGCCGTTGTACGAGCGCCAAGCGTGGGCGGCGCGCGCCAGTTCCTCAGCGTCACCCTGCTCCACTGCGCGCTCGATCGACGCCACCAATTCGCGGGAATCCGCGAGGTAGCGCTCGACGATGTGACTCAGCATGTCCTTGGTGCCTTTACGCGGCAGCGCGCGAAGCGCATTCAGTGCGGTGCGGTCGAGCACATCGGAGGCTGCATGCGAAGGCGGCTCCACAGCGGGCGGCGATACAGCTGCTGTTTCCGCAGGAAGCCAGCGAGCCAGCACGGCATGCAAGGCCGCGCGACTGAACGGTTTCGCCAAGTAGTCATCCATCCCTGCGGCGAGACACGCATCGCGACCTTCGTGCGTCGCATTCGCGGTCAACGCGATCACCGGCATGCGCGTGCTCGCAACTTCGCGACGTCGCAGTTCAGCAGTGGCCGAGAAACCATCCATGACCGGCATCTGGCAGTCCATCAGGACGACGTCGAACTTGTCGACGGCGAGCATGTCGAGCGCTTGCCGGCCATCGTTGGCCGTCGCCGCCTGCACGCCGAGCGCCGCGAGCATGCCCTCGGCGACTTCGCGATTGAGCGCCTGGTCTTCGACGACGAGCACGCGTCCGCGCAACTGCGGCGCGTTCTGAGCAGCCGATGGATTCGCCGCGACGTTGCGTTCGCCGACATCGCCTGCGCGATTGCTCAATTCCCGATACAGCTGCTGCAGGCGCAGCGGCTTGCTCAATTCCGCGTCGAAGTGCAATCCACCGTCGACTTTCGGGCGCGCCAGATTCACGAAGCTCGTGAGCCGAATGATGCGCGGCCGAACTGCGCGTTCTGCCAGCCCGGCGCTCAAGAGCAGCGCCCCGTCGTCGGCCAACGAATCATCGACGATGATCGCATCGTACGCGATCACGCGCAGCTGCTCCGCTGCCTCCGCCATCAAGCCCACACCCATTGGACGCGCGCCCCACTCGCGCAGCGTCTTCACGATGATGCCGCGCGCGACAGAGTTGCCATCGACGACGAGTACACGCAACGGATGGAGACTTGGCAGCGCCGGCAGCTGCGCCGACGGTTCAGCCAGGGGCAGCACCAGCTCGAACGAGAACGTGGAGCCCGCGCCCGGCGCGCTCACGACGCCGAGTTTGCCGCCCATGAGCTCGACGATCTGCCGCGCTATCGACAGGCCGAGGCCGGTACCGCCGAAACGACGCGTCGTGGACGCGTCTTCCTGCGTGAATTCCTCGAAGATCTTCTTCTGGTTCGCCGGCTCGATACCGACGCCGGTGTCGACCACTTCGAGACGAAGGCTGATCGCGCCGTTTTCGTTGCCGACTGGCCTCACGCGCAGCGTAACCTGGCCACGATCGGTGAACTTCACGGCATTGCCGCCGAGGTTGACCAGCACCTGGCGCAGCCGGACGGCATCGACGCAAACCCGCGGTAGCGGCTCCGCAGGCGAATCGCACAACAGCGCGATGCCCTTGGTCGCCGCACGCGCCGCCAGCATTTCCGCCGTCTGCTCTACGAGCTCGACCAAATCACACTCGACTGGATCGAGCTGCAGGCGGCCGGCCTCGATCTTCGAGAAATCGAGCACGTCGTCGACGATCGAGAGCAACGAATCGGCAGAGCGATGAATGGCCTCGGAAAAGCGACGTTGGGCGGAATCGAGACGCGTGTCGAGCAGCAGCGCTGTCATGCCCAGCACGCCGTTCATCGGCGTGCGCAGCTCGTGGCTCATGCGTGCAACGAAGTCGCTCTTCGCACGACTGAGGACCTGCAGCTGCTGATTGCGCTCTTCGAGCTCGTGCGTCCGCACGCGAACGGTGTGCTCCAGCTCGCGACTGTAACGAACCTCACGTTCGCGCTTCAGTTGCTGTCTGCGCCAGATGTAGCCGATCAGCAGGAAGGCGAGCGCCACGTACACCACACGAGCGAGCATCGTGTTCCACGGTGCCGCTGCAACGTGCACCGGAATCGAGATGCCTTCCGGGCTCCACGCTCCATCCGAGTTCGCAGCGCGCACCTTGAACTTGTACTTGCCCGCGTCCAGGTTCGTGTACGTCGCGCGCCGCACGGTGCCCGCTTCCGTCCAGCCGGCGTCGAAGCCTTCGAGCTGATACATGTAGCGGTTGTTGTCGGACGAGGTGAAGTCCAGTGCCGAGAACTCGAACGTCAGCAGCTTGTCGCTGTACGCGAGGTCGAGCGGCTTGCCCAGCTCCTGCGCCGGCAAGGGCTGATTGAGCTTGGTGATCGAAGTCAGCACGACGGGCGGCGGCGGCGCGTCCTTGGTCACGGCGTTCGGCGCAAACGCGTTGAAGCCGTTGTTGCCGCCGAAGTACAGCGTGCCGTCGCGGCCGCGATAGTGAGCACCGAAACCGAAGTCTTCGCCCTGCAGACCGTGTGCCTCATGGAAGGTCTTGCTGGTGCGGGCACGCGGGTCGAAGCGGGTCAAACCGTTGTTCGTGCTGAGCCACAGCCGGCCGTCGACGTCGGATTCGACGCCGTACACGACCTGCCGCGTCATGCCGGCGATGCCCGACTGGTTCTCGAAGCGCACCGCATCCGGCGCCTCGGAGGTTCCGATCATTCGATCGAGGCCACCACCAGCCGTGCCGATCCACAGGTCGCCGTGGCGATCGACGTGCAGCGCATAGATCGCGTCGTCGCTCAGACTCTTCGGATCCGCATCGTTGCGGCGGTAGTGGTGAAAGCGCCCGGTCTTGCGATCGAGGAGGTTCAGACCACCGCCCGGCGTTCCGATCCAGAGATTGCCGCGTGCGTCCTCCGCGATTGCACTGGCGCGCGCGTCGCTGAGCGCGTCCGCAGCGCCGAACGGATAGCGAATGAACTTCCCACTGTCGCCCGCGATACGCGCGAGCCCGCCGCCGAACGTGCCGACCCACAGCTCGCCCTGGCGATCCTCGTAGAGCGACATCACGCCATTAGCGGGCAGACTCGTGTCATCGCCTTCGACGTTCTGATACGTGCGCGCAGTGCGTTTCGTCAGATCGAAGCGCTGCAGTCCTCCGGTCATCGTGCCGATCCACAGCGCGCCGTGACGATCGAGCAGCAGCGACATGACACGGTCGTCGCCGAGCCTAAGCTCCTTATCGTCGCGCCCGTGATGACGCTCGCGACCCGTGCGCGTGTCGATCTCGACGAGGCCGGCTGAAGTTCCGACCCACACAGTGCCCGCGCCGTCTTCCGCGAATGCGTACACGGCCGCGCCGCCGCCGAACGCAGCGCTGCGATAGTGGCCGAGTAGCCAGCTGTTCGGATTCCAGTGGCTGGCGCCGCCGTCACGCGTGCCGACCCACAACACTCCGCCGCGATCCTGATAGAGCGCCATGACGTTGGGGCTGCGCAGACTCTGCGGATTGTCCTCGTCGCGGCCGTAGCGCACGAATTTTCCGGTAGCGCGATCGAACAGGTTCAAGCCATCGCGCGTCGCCACCCACAGGCGGTTGGCGTCGTCTTCCAGCACTGCCTGCACGCGATCGTTGCTGAGCGAGCCCGGCACTTTGGGATCGTTGCGGAAGGCCGTGATGCGGCCGGTGTCGGGATCGAGGCGATTGAGGCCGCCGCCGAGTGTGCCGATCCACAGTGCGCCGGTGTGGTCCTCGCGAATGACGCGGATGCGCACGTCGGTGAATCCGCCGGTCGCACCAATGCCGTAGTTCACGAAATCGTCGGTGGCCGGCTCGTAACGGCTCAGGCCGGCATCGGTGCCGACCCACATTCTGCCGGCGTGGTCCGCGTACAGCGCGTAGACGGCATCATGCGCCAGCGAGCTCGCATTGCCAGCGTCATGACGGAAATGCCGGGCCACGCCGGTCTTGGGATCGAGCACATCGAGCCCCTGCTCCGTGCCAACCCAAATGCGGCCGCGCGCATCGATGAGCAGCGTGCGCACCGCATCGCTCGACAGCGAGTCGGGTTTCGCCGGATCGTGCCGGAACTGCTGGAACGTGTCGGTGCGTCGATCCCAGCGAGCGACACCGCCACCGACTGTCGCGAGCCACAGGTCGCCGTGTGCGTCCTCAGCGATCGTCCAGATGAAATCGCTCGCGAGTCCTTTTTCGTTGCCGCGCTCGCGGCGATAGGCACGAATGGAATAGCCGTCGTAGCGATCCAGGCCGCTCTCCGTCGCAAGCCACAAATAGCCTTGCGAGTCCTGCAGGACGCTCATGACGGTGCTCTGCGAGAGACCGTCGCGCATCGTCAGGTGTTCGAAGTAGATCGGTCGCGCGGCCGGCACCGGCGCAGCGGCCTGCGCCGCGCCGATCGCGAACAGCGTGGCGCACGCCACGAAGGCGCGGATCATGTTGTGCACGCGCCTTCGCATCTGAATCGCTCTACTCCTGCTTCGCGGCCTCGACGCTGCCAGTGCTGTTCGTCGTGGCGTTGTTGCTCCAGGCGTACCCGTTGCTCCACGCGTAGCCATTGCTCCAGGCGTAGCCGTTACTCCACGCGTAACCATTGCTCCAGGCGTAGCCGTTGCTCCAGGCGTAGCCAGTGGCGCCCGGAGGGCTGCCGTCCCAGGTCTCGCCGTCGAGCAGCGTGGCGACGCCGATCAGCAGATTGCCGAGCAGCGGCACGCTCTTGAGCGTCTGGCCGAGACTGCCAACCAAGCCACCGAGGCCGCCGAGCAGGCCGCCGAGCAGTGAGGTCTGCGAAGAGCTCACGGCCATGATGTAGTAGTTGCCGTCGGCGTCCTGATTCGCACGACCGCCGAAGTGCTTCACGCCGGACAGATCGAGCAACACGTTGAGGCCGACATTGGCGCAACTGTTGGCGGTGCTGTACGACGCGTCCTGCGCATTGACGAGGCCCGCGCCCTGCTGGAACACCGAGTACGCGAGCGTGCCGTCGGATTTGACGGCGGGACGCGCGCTGTCCATCAAGCGGCACTTCACCTGATCCGGCGTCAGATTCGGATTGACGTCGAGCATCAGTGCGACGACGCCGCTCGTGACTGCCGCGGCCTGCGAAGTGCCCGACATCGTGAAGTCGTTGAAGCGGCTGTCGACCCACTGCGGATAGTTGCGTGCGAGCGTGCCGTCATACGGCGCGTAGGCGCGGACGTGTCCGCCCATCGCCACGACTTCCGGCTTCACGAAACCTTCGTACGTCGGACCGGCCGACGAGAACGACGCGAGGCGATATTGATCGGGCTCTATTGGACGATAGTTGTCCGTGACTGCACTAACCGTGATGACGTACGGGTTGTTGCCCGGCACGCCGATCGACATCGGCGACGGGCCTTCATTGCCCGCGGAGACGACGACCACGATGCCCGAGGCCCACGCAGTCATCACCGCCTGGTTGAGCGGATCGTCCCAGTAGTGCGAGCGCACCGGTGCGCTGAGCGACAGGTTCAGCACGCGGATCTCGTAGCGCGTCTTGTTCGACACGATCCACTGGATGCCGCGGATCACGTCGAAGTAGCGGCCCGCACCGTTGCTGTCCAACGCTTTCACCGACACGAGATTCACGCCCGGCGCGACGCCTTGAAAGCGGCCAGTGCTCGCGACCGCCGCGTTGCCGATGATCGAGGAGATGTGCGTGCCGTGACCAAAACCGTCGTCGTAGTTGGTCGGATTCGTACGGCCCTGGATCGCGTCGTACTGCGCGAGCACGCGCTGATCCTTGCCATAGGAAGTCTTCTGCAACGGGCCCTGCTGGCGCCACAGGCCCGAGTCGAGCACGGCGACAGTCACGCCGCGACCGGTGAGTCCGCCTTTGTGCAGGTTGGGCGCGCCGACTTCGCTCGGATAGTTGGTCTCGGGCAGCGCGCTCGTCGCGCTGGCGCTGACGGCAGCGTCTTCGTAGACGCGCAAGCCGTCGACGGGCTTCTCGTACAGTGCGGCGAGCTCCTGTGCATCGAGCGCTGCACCGACGGCGCGAATGATATCGAGCTCGCCAGTCACTTTACCGCCCGCCTTCACGACGGCCTGGCGCGCGAGATCGGTGCTCGCAGCCTGCACGATGTAATCCGCGCGTTCGCTCTTCGCGACCTGCGCAGGCTTGGGCTGCTGAGCCGTTGGCTTCGGCGGCAATTGGTCGGGCGCGATCGGCCAGGCGACTTCCGCTTGCTGAGCGGCGGGCGCGGCGGGCTCGCGGTTCAGATAGACCAGTGCCCCGACAATGAGCAGCACGCCGAGGCCAGCTCCGGCAATCCGGAGCCGTCGAGAAGTCAACGCCATATGAATTCGTCCCGGTTCTTGTGACTTTGCGAAGCCCGCGCTTCGTGGAGTCATTTGTACCGGAGGTCGCTACACCGCGACAGGACGTGCGGCGCTTACGACGCGTGACGCGTGTCGCAAGTCATGCATGTTTACCCGATATGTAAACGCGATTTCGCACCCGCTGTGAGGCGCTGAACATAAGCGCACGCGGGGCCGAAGCGGGAGCGCGATTCAGGAAGATGAGCTGGGTGTTCTTTTTTGTGCCCGGCAGTGCGCGACACACCGCCCCTTCCCACTTTCACATTAGACCTGACCCGGGGGCTTGCGGGAAGTCCCCGGTCTTGCTTTTCAATCGCCGGCCTTCACCCCAGCGGAGGCATTCGTACGATGACCGACCACACAGTACTGATCGCCGGAGGCGGCCCCGCGGGAATGACGCTGGCTGCCGAGTTGGCACTGGCAGGTATCGACGTCGCCATCGTCGAGCGACGCACGAGCCAGGCGATCGCCGGCTCCCGGGCCGGAGGCCTGCACGCGCGCACCATCGAAGTCTTCGATCAGCGAGGTATCGCCGAGCGGTTCATCTCGGAGGGAAAGCCTGTTCAGGTGGTGGGCTTCCAGATGATCCACCTCAACATCAGCGACTTCCCCACCCGGCATCCGCACACTCTCGGCCTGTGGCAGACCCACATCGAACGCATCCTGGCCGAATGGATCGGCGAGCTGAAGGTGCCGATCTATCGCGGACGCGAGGTGACGGGCTTCTGGCAGGACGACAATGGAGTCGACGTTGGCTTGTCCGACGGCCAATCGATGCGCGCGCAATACCTCATCGGCTGCGACGGCGGACGTAGTCGCGTGCGCAAAGCTGCCGGCATCGATTTCCCAGGTTGGGATCCGACCACCAGCGCGCTGATCGCCGAGGTCGAGATGACCGAACAGCCGCCGCTCGGCATCCGCAACGACGAGATCGGCGTGCACGGCATCGGCAAACTGAACTACGAGATCCGCAACGGCGAAGTCGTCTTCCTGGATGGCGGACCGATGCGCGTCATGGTGACCGAAAAACAGGTCGGCGCCACGACCGAGCCCACGCTGCGCGATCTCAGTGAGGCGCTCATTGCGGTGTACGGCACCGACTATGGCGTCCACAGTCCCTCCTCGCTTTCGAGGTTCACGGACATGACTCGGCAAGCGGCGACCTACCGCGACAGACGCGTGCTGCTGGCCGGCGACGCCGCACACGTGCATTCACCGGATGGTGGGCAGGGTCTCAACACGGGTGTACAGGACGCAGTGAACCTGGGCTGGAAGCTGGCTCAGGTCATCAAGCGGACCTCGCCGGAAAGCCTGCTCGATAGCTATCACGCCGAGCGACATCCGGTCGGCGCCCGCGTGCTGCAGATCACGATGGCCGCGGTCGCGCTCCGCCGCCCGGACGAGCGCACGAAAGCACTGCGGGACATGATGGCCCAGGTGCTCGGCATGGACGAGCCTCGCAAGCGAATCGCCGCGGAGATGTCGGGCCTGGGTATTCGTTACGATTTCGGTGAAGGACATCCGCTGCTCGGACGCCGCATGCCGGATCTCGATCTGATGACTGCGAACGGCCCACTCCGCGTCTTCGCTCTGCTGCACAAAGCGCGACCGGTGCTGATCAACTTCGGCGAGCCCGGCACACTCGACATCACTCGTTGGGCAGATCGAGTTCAGTCGATCGACGCCAAATACGATGGCCCGTGGCAGCTTCCCGCACTCGGTGCAGTGACTGCTCCCACCGCCGTGCTGATTCGTCCGGACGGCTATGTTGCCTGGGTCGGCGATGGAGATCAGGCGCGCCTGGCTGACACGCTTACCACTTGGTTCGGGCCGCCCGCGTGAGCGGCCCTCCCCAACGCTTCTACACCTCGACGCACTGACTCTGATCATCCGTGCACACGACCAGCGTGATTTTGCAAATCTCGCGATCGTCGTGAATCGTGCATGACCAGTAGTTACCCACGATGAGCGCCGAAGGCGGCGTCGGAATGCGCGCAATCTTGAGCTTGCGGCTGACATCGAACGGCAGCACCCGCACGTCGCGGGTGACGACTGCCCCGACGTCGGGTGCGGGTTCCGCGACGACCTGCGCGAGCACAGGAGCGGAAGCGATGAGACCAAAAGCGGCGAGCGCGGCGAACTTGAAACCAGTGTTCATGATGCAATCTCCCTCGGACTTTTTCTCCCACGCGGAATTGCGTGAGATGTCCGTCTAAACGTCACGGCTCGCCGCTTCCCTCACCGTGTGAACTGTGTCGCACGACCGTGAGGGAAGTGCGTCACAGAATCGTGCTCGCAATGTTCAGCGTCACAGATTCGCAGTCGTCCCGACCGTACTGGAGTACATCTATTCGTCGTCAGGGTCCACGCTGAAAATAGCCTCGCGTCAATGTAACTCGCGAGGGGAAAATCAACATGACCAGACTCTCGATCAGACTTCGCTCCGCTTGGCTCGTGGCGCTTGCGGCCGCCGCAATGCCGGTGCTCACGCTTGCCGGCAATCCGATTTTAGAATCGAGCACGACCGGACTGCTCACGTTCTCGAGCGAGGACAAGGCGCTGCGCGTCGCAGTCGTGTTCGCGGAGCAGGACGAAGCGGTGGTGCCGACGCTCGTTCGCTTCATCGATTCGCGAGGTAAAGTCCTCAAGCAGACGAAGGGCGAACTGCGAGCGGATCAAGCGGTCATCGCGCAGCTGACTCGCAGCGATGTCGGCGCGAGCACAGATCTGCTCGTGCGCGTCGAAGTAATCCATGAGCTCCCTGGCGCTCGGCTCAATCCTTACCCGATTCTCGTGACGATGCAGCCGCTGGCGCTCGGCGGTGCTGGACGATTCGTGCTCGATTGGGATACTGGCGGTTGCGGCTGCCCGACTTGCGGCCCGCCGCCCCCACACCCGACACACGTTGACTGCGAGCCTGAAGGCCCGACGGACCTCTGATTGAACTGCGCCACGCGCGGACGCGTTACTTCGCTGACTCGCGTCCGCGCGCTCCTCACTGTGCTTCTAATTGGCAGCGTCTGCCACGACGCGTCGGCGGCAGCGAGCTTCGATCGCTGCGCCGCCGCCGCAGCTACTCAGCCCAACGCGTACGAGTCATATCGCTGCTACTACGAAGTGGCGAGCAGCAGCGGCGACTGGCCGGCGGCGAGTCGCCATCTCGACAGACTGGCCGTTGCACATCCCGAGATCGACTGGATCGTGTTCGTACGTGCGGTGGTCACCTCAGCGTTGAGCCCGGAAGCTGGCGAACGCCTCTACCTGGAAGCTGCAGGCCGCTTCGAAGCCACTGGCAACATCCGCGGTGAGGTACTGGCGCGCGCCAATCTCGAATCGCTGTTCTATCAGTCCGGTCGCGTCGCGAGCGCAGCTCGCGAGGTCGAGCGCATCACTGCATTGGCCGCCACGGCGCGGGACTCCGAGGTGCGCGTCCGGGCGCGCGTAGTTGAGGCTGAGTTCTTCATCGATACGGGAACGAATCTGGGACGAGCCCAACGAGTACTGGAGCAAGCCGAGCTCGAGCTGGGAGATTCACCCGCGTACTGGTTGCGGCAGCACGTGCTGTATGGGCTCGGCAGCGTGCTCCTGCTCACAGGACGCTACGACGAGGCGATCGCGCACTATCGACGACTGGAGAGCGCCGCAGCCGCTCAGCAGGATCTCGTGACAGTCGCGCGTGCGCGTCTCGCCATTGTGAATACCTTGATCGAGAAGCGCAGTGAAGCGCCGGGTTCGGTCAACTCAGCCCGGCTGCTGGACGATACGGAGCGAGCTCTCGTCGCCGCACAAAGTGCGCAGGATCCGGACCTCGAGCTCAGTGCACTGCGCATCATCGGCGAAGCACTGATGGAGGAGCAGGCGCAGCGTGCGCGGCCCTACGTAGATTCATGCATCGACAAGGCACGCCGCTCCGAGCGATCGCCAGCGTTGAGTCAGTGCCTGTGGATCAGAGCGCGCTTGCTGGCAGATACAGACCCAAGTGGTGCGCAGCGTGCAATCGACGAAGCGATTGCCCTGCTACAGCACGAGGAA
The DNA here is from genome assembly GCA_035606615.1 of Steroidobacteraceae bacterium. Lineage (GTDB taxonomy): Bacteria > Pseudomonadota > Gammaproteobacteria > Steroidobacterales > Steroidobacteraceae > Steroidobacter. The sequence continues at coordinate 51,620 of DATNFA010000101.1, read as the reverse complement.
GGTGCCGACGATGCCCTCCTCGCCTACGCGTGGCGCCACGCGATGCGCATCGCCTGGTCGACGCAGTCACCCGACGATGCGATAGCGACCGGCAAGCAGGCCCTCGATGCAATCGAGCGCTTGCGTGACCTGCAGCCGGGCGGAGAAAGCCGAGCCGCCGCATTTTCGGCGTGGACGCAGGACTACTACTGGTTGTCGAACCAGATCCTGCGGCTGGCGAGACAGGCTGAGCACGCTGCTCACGCTCGATCGCTGATGGACGAGGCGTTCCAGATCGCAGAGCGCATGCGGGCGCGCTCGCTGCTCGATCAACTCAGGGCGCCGGCGCCTGCGCTGGTGGACGCGGACGAAGCGGCATTGCAGCGCCGAGAGTCACTGTTGAAGTCGATCGTCGCAGTGAACCGAGAATTGCTCCAGCTGAAGAAGGGCGGCGATAGGACTGCGCTTCTGGGCAAGCTCGCATCCCTGGAGCGAGCAGAAGCAGACGCGCGCGAAGCGCAAAGCCGCGCACACATCTCGACACAAGTAGTCTCGCTCGCTGAGGTGCAGCAGAGGCTCGCGAAGAACGAAGCTTTGTTGTCATTCCAGGTCGCTGGTTCATCCTGGCTCTATGTCGTCACGCGCGACCAGGCACGAGTCATCGAGCTGCCGGATCGTCAGTCATTGACTCAGTCACTGGCTCTCTTCAAAGGTTTGATGCGCCAACCGGAGCATCTGCAGCGCGCTGGCGTCGCGCTCTTCGACCGCCTTCTCAAAGACGCGATCGATGGCCTGCCGTCGGGGATCGATCGCCTGCTCGTCGTTCCCGACCTGCCCCTGGATACGTTTCCGTTGTCGGCACTGACCACTCGCTACGAGATCGCTCTCGTGCCCTCCGCCACCATCTGGCACGACTGGCGGACGCATCCAATGACAGCCGACTCTCGCGAGGTGTTGGTACTTGCCGACCCACGCCTGACCTCTGCCTACGGCCCATTGCCCTATGCGCGTGACGAAGGCCGCGAGATCGTCGAACGTCTGCAGGGCCGCGGCACGCTGTTGATCGGAGGCGAAGCTTCGGAAGCAGCCTTCAAGGCGACCGACCTTTCACGATATGGCGTCGTGCATTTCGCCGCCCACGCGGTTGTCGACAGCGTCAACACCGACCGCTCGTCGATCCTGTTGGCGAGCGGAGCCGAACAGCAGGATGGGCTGCTGCAGAGCCGGGAAATCTCGGAGCTGCACCTCGACGGTCAACTCGTCGTGCTGTCCTCGTGCCAAAGCGCGACCGGCACGGACGTGCGTGGCGAGGGCGTGATGGGTCTGGCGCGCTCGTTCTTCGCCTCGGGCTCTCGAGTCGTCATCGGCAGTCTCTGGCCGATTCGCGACGATTACGCCGCGGCGTTCTTCGAGCCCTTCTATGCCGCGCTGGCCGAGGGTCGAAGCGTCGGCACCGCATTTCACTCCGCGCAGCGCCGCCTCATCGATGAAGGACTGCCGATGGAGGCATGGGCTGGGTTCGTTCTCATGGGAGATGCGGACGCAATGCCCGTGACTCGTATCGAGAACGTCCGGCCGCGCGCCGATCGTTGGATAGCGATCGCAGCTTTCATGGGCATCGCGTGCTTTATTGCACTCGTACGGCGTAGGTATGCGACGCAACGCGCCGCCCGTCGGGCAGCCGTGCTTCGACCTGCCAGAACAACTCATCGCCCGCTTTCACATTCGCCAGCACTGAGCCTGGAATAGCCAGCTCCGTGGCGGCGATGTCGGATTGGTCAAGCAACGGCGTAAGGTCCGCGGTGCTGACTCGAACCAGATATGTCGTACCCGGCGGCCCCGCTGACCATCTCAATACGAACTGCTCACGTGGCAGGGTGGCGCCAACCGCGGAGACCGGCGCGAGCGGATCGACTCCTTCGCGATACTGCGGAGTTCCTTGATCGACCGGGACGAGATAGGTCACCAGTCCAACGGCCAGAATGACGCTCGCTGCAAGCGCGAAGTGCCATGGACGCCGGGTGACGGAAGTCTTCGTGCTGCGCGCGCCGACCTCGAGCGCAATCCGCCAGGCCTGCGTGCATTCGGCACACTTCGCAACGTGGTCGATGATCTCCAATCGCCGGACGCGATCGAGATTACCGGACGCAGCCTCGTACAGCTCTTCCGGATCCGGGTGTTGCTCATGCGCAGAGGACTGATCGCGTGCCGCCCACGCGCGCGATAGCTTCTCTAACTCTTCTTGCTGCGGCTTCACGGGCTCAATCCCAAGGCTAGAAGGCACTCGCGCAGTTGTGCGAGGCCTCGGAGTGTCAGGTTCTCTGCGCGCTTCGCATTGCACTCGAGCATCCGTGCAACCTCGGCTCCGGCGTAGCCGAGCAGGTGCAACGTCAGCGCCTGGCGGCGGTCGTCCTGCAGACGTTGCATGCACTTTTCCATCGCATTACCCAACGCAGTGTCCGGAGTTGTCGAGGGTCTCTCGTCGGGTGTCGCTTCGATGTCGACCTCGGAGCCCGAAACCGCCGCCGGCTGTCTGCGCCGGCGGCGGATTTCGTCGATCACTGCACTGTAGGCGACCTTCTTGAGGTAGCTGGCGGAGAGTTCACTGGCGCCGTCCAGCTTGCGAGCCCGCATCAGGCGGATGAACGACTCCTGCACCAGATCCTCGGCATCTTCCGCGAGCGATCGTGGACAGACGCGACGCACAGCCCGCACGAGGGTGGCACGCAGCGCTTGGTGAGCAGAGTCGGCATCCTCCAGCGTAGTCGCCTCCCTCAGTTGAGGTCGTCAACATATCAGGGCACCCAGGCGTTGTCGAAAGCATCCCGCAGCACGTCGCATTGATACGCCATCGCGCCGCGCTCTGAGTTGATCAGCAGCGAGGCCTCCACGACGATCGGGAAGATCATGAAGCACGAGTGCAGCTGACCCGAGCCGTGATACCAGTCGCCGCCGTGCGTGAAGTACACGCCGAAGTCGCCGTTCGCCGAGCCGTAGCCGTTTGCTGGATTCATGAAGCCCAGGAAGTTGTCCTGCATCTGCTCGCGCATCTGCGAGGACATCAGCTGCTCGGTGTTTCGCAGCGTCGACATCACGCCTGCGAGCTCGTTGGCGCTGATCTGCCAGCCGAAACCGCCGCACGACAGCGATCGATCCGGCTCCTCGTAGCCCGCAGCGCCGGGGTCCGGAAAGCGATACTGGACCGTCGGGTATAGCTCGGTCGCCTTGCAGTCGACGGAGACGCCGATCGAGCCGTAGAGGAACTGCGCCTCCAGGAGGAACGCGCTCGCCGTGAGGGAATCAGGCGAGAATTCGCCGTGCTCGACCGGGTCGATGCCCACCAGGCCCGCAATCGCGACGCGCAGCAGGCCGAAATTGTCGTTGTCGTAGTCGAAATCGTGGTCGCCTACGGGCTTGCCGATCAGGGTACGCAGCGACTCGTAGCTCGAGCCCGAGACGCCCAGCTCGCCCCACTGGCCGAAGCCCGTCTCGTGCGTCATGAAGTCCTTGAATGACAGATTGCTCACACCGGCGCCGAGTGACCAGTCGCTCGGCAGGTACGGCGCGACTTTCTCGTCGGGCGTCAGCCCGAGCTCGTCCAGGAGATGCAAGGTCACGATCGTGGTCAGCGTCTTGCTCACGCTCGCGACGTGCATGTCCTTGTCCGGCGATTGCGAGGTCACGGGCATGTCATAGGCCGTGCGCGCCAGGCCTCCGGCATGGCCACCGTTGTAGGTCTGCCCGTTGAAGGTAATCGAGAATGCGTAGCCGACGGTCTGGTCATCCACTGCATCGATGATGTTCTGCTCGAACAGCCCGACATCGAAGGTGATCGTGTTGGCCGCAAAGCCGAGCGAATCGCCGAAGTGAGCAGTGGCGATGGGGTAAGCCAGCGTGCTCAAGGCGGCCTGCCCGCGCTGGAAGCTGACTTCCGCAGACGCGAGTCGGTCCGACGACACACCGGCGCGGCGAGCGGTGTCGAGAATGCCCTTGGCCGCGCGCTGCGTGATGAGCGTCAGGTTGCGCTGAATGTCCAACAGGACGGAATTCTGCACGCTCGCTGTTGGCGAGTTGCTCGCGAGCTTCAGCTGCGTCTGAGCGTTCTTCACGTGCCCGTACGTGACCTTGGCGAAATTGAGACTGGGTTGCTCGCTCCCCGTGTGGAGCGTGGACTGGGCGAGCCGCAGCTCGATCAGAGCGTTCGCGATGGCCGCTGACTGCGATCCGGAAGCGCTGCGGAGCAGATTCTCGAGTCGCCTGATTGCGATCGGCAGTCCGACGCCGGGAGCCAGGACGTCGGGCGCGCCCGGTGCGTCCGCCTTGCTTTCGTCGCGCTCGTCGATTGCGGGCGCCTTCTGCAACCGCTCGATCATCCGCAACAGGTCAGGGGAAAGCTTCCCGGATTCCGACGCAACCGGAGCGATTCCGACGCGAGGCTTCGCGATCGTCGCTGCTGCCGCGCTTTTGACTATCGCGGTAGCGAGAGCAACCCCGACAGCGGCCGAAACGAGTGGACTAAGGACGTAGGTGAGCGCGCCCCGAACGAATCTGGACGCAGTAATGGAACGAGCGGCAAGCATGGTGTTCTCCTGTAGTGAGTGGGACTCACCTGGAGAAACGACGCCTGCCGGAAATCCCCTCAGCTCAGGAGTACTGCCGGGCCGCCGCTGCGAGCTGCTTGTGAACTTCGTCACGCAGCGCGGCCGGCTCGATCACTTCGACGTGTGATCCATGTCGCATGATGTCCATCACCAGCTCGCGCGAGTCGCGATACGGGATGCGCAGTTCGTAGCGACCATCCTGCAGAGACTTGCCCTGCTGCTGCGGATGCCACGCTTCATCTGCGACCCATCGAGCGCGCTCGGCCGAGAAGCGCAGGACCGCGATCTTGTCCGCCTTGCCGCCGAAGATGCCGTACGCGCTCGCGTAGTGGTTGTCGAGATCGGCATCGGGCAGGTCGAGCGCAGCGTCCTCCAGTACCTTCGTACGACGCAGGCGATCGAGCGAGAACGTTCGCAGCTCGTTGTTTTCCTCGTCCCACGCATCCAGATACCAAGCCTCGCGATAGTGCGTGAGCCGCTGTGGAGAGACCGTGCGCTCGGATTGCCGATTACTGCCACGGGAATGATATTCGAACCAGAGCTTGCGTCGCTGCAGCGTTGCTGAGGCCGCGACTTGAAACGCTTCGCCCGCTGTGCGTGAAGCGACGCCCGGAAATCGAATGCGCGCGGCCGCTTCGCCGAGATTCAGTCGCCGGTGCTGGACGAGCTGATTCAGATGTTTCGTGATCGCAGACACTTGCTCGGCGAGCAGGCCGCCGCCGAGGTCGCGAAGAATCCGCTGCATGACTGCGAGTGACTGCAGCTCCGCGGGCGAGAACCACAGCCCCGGCAGCTCGTAGCTCTCGTCTCCGGGCACTCTCTTATATATGAACCCGCCGCGGTCCGAATCGAACTCGATCGGCGCGTTCAGGTAATCCTTCATCGACTGGACGATGCGATACAACGTCGCCCGCGAGCATTCGAGCCGCGCCATCAGGCTGTCCACGTCGATCGGCGTGCGCCGGTTCGCGAGGATGGAGTGGAGCTGGAAGATGCGGTCGAACTTATCCAACGACTGCTCTTTAGTGCGAGGCGCAGACGCGGATCTCGAGATCCGCCTTGACCGGCGACTGCACCTGGCCGCACGACTGGCCGCGACCTTCGAGCTCAGCGATCAACGCCGCCGTCACACCGACCCGCGTGATCCCGACATCGCCCTCGAAGAGCGGCTCGAAGAGCCACCGCGAGACTTCCTCTTGCGCAACCTCGGCCCAGGGAGTCTTCTTCCCGATCAGCTGCAGACCAGAGACGCGGCCGGTGCTCGTCACATCGAACACGAAGATCGCTACGCTGGGTTTCCCGGCCCGCCGGACCTGCGAGCCGACCACCGGCTGCGTGACATCGCAGCTCTTGAGCGGATTTGCCGCCGGATCGAACGGAATCTTCCGTTCTCGCTTCAGCGAAGTTTCCAGCTCCGTGAGCTCACTCAGGCTGCGTTTGCAACCGGGCGCCGGCGCGGCGTTGCCCAAACCGCAAAGCATCAGCAGTGCGGCGAAGCAGGCAGCGGAAGCCAGAGTCGAGTGGCGCATAACACCGAGTGTACACGCGCTGCTGTACCATCCGCGCATGGGGCTCAGCCGCGCGGAAAAGGAATTGCGTCAGTCCGTAAAGGAAAACTCGGCACTCGAGGGCATTCATCATCCATTTGCCAAGGGGAAGCGGATGTACTGGCCGAAGACCATGGAGGACTTGGTCAGGTATTGGAACAAGCGGGTCGCCAAGGACCGTCTATCGCGGAAGAAAAAAGCGACTCGAGCGGCGCGTAGTCGCGGCTCATCGCGGCGTGGATAGCCTGCACGTACGTTCGTTTTCCCGTACCCGCCAAAGCGCTCAACCTGAGCGGGTTGATCCCCGCCTGCCGCGCCATCAGTAGAGCCAACAGGCGCGCCAGTCTTCCATTTCCGTCGTGAAAGGGATGGATGAGTATGAGCTCTGCATGCACTTGCGCGAGTGATTGCGCGACGGACGCATCCCTCGCTCGTCCACAGGGCGTATGCCTGCGCAGTACCTCTCTTCCCAGAATGGCCATGAGTCGCGGAATCAGCGGGGCATGTGCAAACTGAAATCCGCCCCTAGCGATGTTCAGTGTCCGATAGTTCCCGGCCCACGGATAGATTTCCCCAAGCCACATTCGGTGCAAACGACGAATGTCGCCAGGTGTGAATCGATGAGCCGGCCCGTAGGCCTGCTCCGCCTCTCGTTGCGCTGCCTCGAATGCATGCGTTTCAACCTCCTCCATCTCCCGCACACGTGTGATGCCCAGAAGATTGCGCAGAACGCGGCCGCGGGAGCCTGGCTGGAACTCCGATTCGCTACCCGCGGCCGCATATCTTTTCGATGCCATGCCCGTCCCTGGCGAGATCGCTCATTGCTTGAGCATTCGATGCTAAGCACTTGAGCTACGTATTAGCTTCGCAACTACCTCCGTCTTCACGCAGAAATTGATTCCCACGACACCTAGCCGAACTGCTAGTGCTGCTACCATTTCCGCCCCGACACCCAGTCGTCCGCGGTGACCTGTGCCCGACCAGAAGATCGAACCCCCGACCGAGAAAGACATCGAGAACATCGCGATGGGCGTGGTGCACGCCGGGCAGGTCATCGAGCAAGCTTTGGGCGAAGACATCGACGGCACGCGCAACGATCTCGCGCTGATCCAGCGCCTGCTCGATCAAGGCGTGGTCGAGCCCGAAGCGACGTACACCCTACAGGCGCTCGGCCTCGCGTTCGGTCGCGCGTTCCTGAACGAGTTCCCGGACTACGACTGGTGGATGGTCGAGGACGAGTACGGCCGCGATCCCGCGATCCGTTACAAGGAAACGACCCTGCTGGTGTTTCCGATGACGATGATCTCGAAGCGCGTCGAGGACGGCGAGCCCTTCGACGTCGGCGAATTGTTCGATGGGCTGGCTAAGCAGCTCGCGGAACTGATCGACGAAGGCGTCTACGGCGAGTAGGCGCGCGTCTCACCCGCCGCGCTTCTCCCACTCGCTCCTCAACATCGCGAACGTCTGCAGATCGTGCCACGCGTTGCGCACGAAGAACGACTTCAGCTTGCAGCCTTCGTACCGGAAGCCCAGCCTCTGCAGCACCTTCTCCGACGCGGTGTTTCCGACGAACACATGCGCCCACAAGCGATGAGCGCGCAGCTCGCCGAAACCGAACTTCACGAGCGCCACGGTCGCCTCTGACGCAAGACCCTGCCCCCAGCGATCCTTACGCAACACGTAGCCGAAGCCGTACTGCGGGCCATTCGTGTCGCTGCGCATGAGGCCGCAGCTGCCGATCAGCTGATTCGTCTCTTTGTGGATGAGCGCGAAGGTGTAGTTCGCGCGATCGTCCTGCGAGGCCTCGCCGGCTACGAGCTCCAGGAATCCCCTGGTCTGCTCCGGAGTGTTCGGCCCGAACGCCGTGTAGCGCGTGACCTCCGAGTCGCTCGCGTACTGGTGCACGGCATCGTAGTCGTCCACGGTGAAAGCACGGAACGACAAGCGAGCGGTTTGAATGACGGGCTTCATGGCAATTCGGAGCGTGGCACAGCCCGAGTGTGCCTCAGACCCTGCGCAGGACGCTAACCGCGCGAGCGTCCTCGCTTGTAGTCGCATGCCGGAAGACCGGCTTGACGGGCATTTTCACCCCGCTGAGGCTCTCCCCGAACGCCTCTTTTGCCCCAAAATGCCCAGATTCGCGCGCACCGCGTCCAATTCCCGCTTCGCCGCGCGTCTCTAAAGCAGGCGAAGCATGGTGCCCGCCGACGACCTGACGGAGAACTTCGATGCAATATCTTCTCGTCCTTCACGTTAACGAATCCGGCTGGGGCCAGATGACTCCTGAGCAGCAGCAGCAAGGTTTGGCCGCCTACCTGGCTTACGGCGAGGCCCTGCGCAAGGCCGGTGCGTTCGTCGGCTCCAACCGGCTGAAACCGTCTGCCAACTCGACCACCGTGCGCGTCGCCAACGGCAAGACGCAGGTGCTCGACGGTCCGTATGTGGACTCCAAGGAGCAGGTCGGCGGCTACTACCTGATCGACGCTCCGGATCTCGATGCCGCGATCACCTGGGCTTCGCGTTGCCCGGCCGCGAGTCACGGCGTCGTCGAAGTGCGTCCGGTCTGGCAGATGCAGTGAGCCGACGCTCATGAGCTTCCCTGAAGGCGACGAGGCTCGCAGAACTGCCGACGCGGTGGCGCGTCGCAGTTACGGCAAACTCGTCGCCTTCCTCGCGGCTCGCACGAGGGACGTCGCATCGGCAGAGGACGCGCTCGCGGAAGCGTTCGCGTCGGCGCTCGTCGATTGGCCGGCGAACGGCTGCCCCAAGAATCCCGAAGGCTGGCTGCTCACCGTCGCGCGGCGCAAGCTCATCGACAGCGTCCGCCGCCGTCAGACCGGCGAGGCCGCGAGCACACAGCTGGAGATTCTCGCCGAAGGCCTGGAGGATGCTGCCGCGCAAGCGGAGAGAGACATGCAGATCCCCGACAAGCGCCTCGCACTGCTGTTTGCGTGCGCGCATCCAGCGATCGAAGCCGGGATCCGCGCGCCGCTGATGCTGCAGGTCGTGCTCGGATTGGATGGCGAGACGATCGCCTCGGCCTTTCTGGTCTCGCCGGCAGCGATGCGCAAGCGGCTGTCGCGTGCGAAGGAGAAGATTCAGCAGGCGGGGATTCCGTTCTCGATTCCCGAACGTGAAGAGCTGCCGCATCGGCTCGACACGGTGCTCGATGCGATCTACGCAGCCTTCGCCGAAGGCTGGACCGACGCGAGCGGCACGGATGCGAACCGCCGCAATCTCACGAGCGAGGCGCTTTTCCTCGCACGACTCGTCGTCGAGTTGCTGCCGCAGGAAGCAGAGGCACTCGGTTTGCTCGCACTCATGCTGCATGCGGAAGCCCGGCGAGCCGCCCGACGCAGCGCCGCCGGCGAGTACGTGCCGCTCGCCGAACAGGATCCGACGTTGTGGAACGCGCAGATGATCGACGAAGCCGAGAGCGTGCTCTATCGCGCGAGCGCACTCGGGGCAATCGGCCGCTATCAACTCGAAGCAGCGCTGCAGTCGGCGCACGTTTACCGACGTCGCACCGGTCAAAACAACTGGGCCGAAGTCGTGCAGTTCTACGACGCGCTGTCAGCGCTCACGGACTCGCCCGTCGTCGCGATCAATCGCGCGCTCGCGATCGCCGAATTGCATGGCGCGGAGGCCGCGGCCGAAGCGATGAAGGACATCGCGACCGATGATCGCCTCACCGAGTATCAGCCCTACTGGGCAGCGCGCGCCGAGCTGTTATCGAAGACTGGCGCGTACGACGAAGCGCGTCAGGCGTACGAAATGGCCATCGGGCTCGAGCGCGAACCCACGGTGCGAGCATTTCTGCAGAAACGCCAGGGCGCCCTGCCCCGCTAGATCTCGCGACCGGAACCTAACGCATCGTCAGGTGTTCCTACCGCCTGTGACTCTGATCAGGACACCTTTTGGCTTCTCGAGCACCGCTGCAGACGTCGCAGCCGGTGTCGATCTCGCTGGCCGCCGCGTCATCGTTACTGGCGCTGCGTCGGGCATCGGTGCTGAAACAGCACGAGCGCTTGCCTCGTGTGGAGCGGAAATCACACTGGCTGTGCGCGACGTCGCCGCTGGCGAACGCACGGTTGCAGCTATTGCCGCGAGCACAGGCAACAGAGCATTGCGTGTGGCACGGCTGGAGCTGGCCGACCTGCGCTCCGTCTCGAACTTCGTCGCGTCGTGGGAAGGGCCGCTCCACATATTGATCAACAATGCAGGTGTGATGGCCTGCCCCGAGGCCCGAACGCCGTCGGGCTGGGAGCTGCAACTGGCCACCAACCATCTCGGACACTTCGCACTAGCCGTAGGCTTGCATAGAGCGCTGGCGGCCAGTGGCGGCGCACGGATCGTGGCCGTCAGCTCGAGCGGTCACCAGATCTCGCCGGTGATCTTCGACGACCTGCACTTCAGCTTCCGCCCCTACGATCCGTGGCTGGCCTACGGACAATCGAAGACAGCGAATGTGCTGTTCGCAGTGGAAGCGACTCGGCGCTGGAGCAATGACGGCATCACAGCGAACGCGCTCATGCCGGGTGCCGTGTACACGAATCTGCAGCGTCACACCGGCGGCAAGGGCAGCGGACGCACGCCGGCAGAGTGGTTCAAGTCGGTCGAGCAAGGCGCCGCCACCTCGGTGCTGCTGGCGGTATCGCCATTGCTCGAAGGCATCGGCGGACGCTATTTCGCCGACTGCAATGAAGCTGAGACCGTCGACCGCCGGACCGGCACCTTGGGCGGTGTGGCTCGCTATGCGCTCGACCCGACGAATGCCGAGCGGCTGTGGAATGTCTCCGAGGATGCGCTGTCGCGCTAGCGGCGACGGTTGCCCTCCTTTGCGGCATCGATGATCACTTCCCGCAGCCACGTGTGCGCCGGATCCGCCGTCTGGCGTCCGTGCCAATACAAACCGTAGTTCATCTTCGGCGACTCGAACGGGAACGCGAGTACGCACACGCCTGCCGGCCGCCGCAGATACTCGGCAACTCTGGAGCCCATCGTGGCGATCAGATCCGTCTGCCCGGCCGCGAACGCGGCGGTGATGAAGTGCGGCACTGTCATTGCGATCTTGCGTCGCTGCGCGCCTCGCTGCATGAGCAACTGGTCGACGATGCCCATGTCGCCTTCCGGGTAGTAGACGACCGCGTGATACGCATCCAGGAACTGCGCCTGCGACAGCGTGCGCTTGATCGTCGGGTGGTTCTCGCGAATCACACAGACGAGGTGATCGATGTACAACGGCGCCGAAACGATGACCCCGCTCGGCTGATGCGCGCCTTGCGGGAACGGGCCGATCGCCAGGTCGAGCGCACCGGACGCCAGCTCCTGCGTCGGCAGCTCGAACACGCCGCTGACGCGGCGGATGACGAGCTTCATGCAAGGCGCCTGCGAGCGCACGCGCTTGAGGACCTTCGAGATCAGCGTCAACTCCAGGTCGTCGCTGGTCGCGATCCGCACCGTGACTGAAGATGACTCAGGCTTGAAGTTGGGACGACCGATGGCCTGCCGAACCTTCGCGAGCGCTTCGCGGATCGGCGCGTCCAGCTCGCGAGCGCGCAAGGTGGGTCGCATGCTCTTGCCGTCTTTTACGAACAGCTGGTCGCCGAAGACCGTGCGCAGTCGCGCGAGCGCTCCACTCAGCGCCGGCTGCGTGACATGCAACCGCCGCGCGGCGCGCGTCACCTGCCCTTCGGTCATGAGCGCCTCGAAGGCGACCAGCAGATTCAAGTCGAAGCGATCGAGATTCACGGCGCTGATGCTCTCGTATCTCTCAAAACGATTGGATCGGGCAGCGGCGCACGGCTACGCTGCAACCGTGCGATTACATACGACATGGCTGATTCTAGCGTTTGCCGGGCAGGCAGTGGCCGGGCCTGCCGCGGACGAGATCCGCGAAAGTGTCCGCGCCTATCGCCTACAGCACGAACCGGCGATCGTCAGCGAGTTTGCAGAGCTTCTGGCGATCCCGAACCACGCCTCGGATAGCGCGAACATCGGCAAGAATGCGCAGCTCATCGCCCGATCCCTGCAAGAGCGGAAGGTCGAGACGCGGCTGCTGGAGCTCGAAGGGGCGCCGCCTGTCGTCTTCGGCAAGCTCGATGCGCCGGGTGCGACCAGGACGGTCACGTTCTACGCCCATTACGATGGGCAGCCGACGCGCCAGAGCGGCTGGACCACACAACCCTTTCAACCGGCGCTGCAACGTCCGGACGGCTCGACCGTCGATCTGCGCTCGCTGCCGCAGCGTCTCGACCCTGAGTCGCGCCTGTTTGCGCGCTCGGCCAGCGACGACAAGGCGCCGATCATCGCCATCGTCACTGCCCTCGATGCCCTGCGAGCCGCGCGCTGGCAGCCGAACGTCAACCTGCGCTTCTTCTTCGAGGGTGAAGAGGAAGTCGGCTCGCCGCACCTCTCCACCCTTCTGAAGACCTACGAAGCGGACCTGAAGACCGACCTCTGGGTCATCTGCGACGGCCCGGTTCATCAGGACGGCAGCAAGCTGGTGTACTTCGGCGTGCGCGGCGCGACGGCGCTCGATATCACCGTCTACGGCCCGAATCGCGGCTTGCATAGCGGCCACTACGGCAACTGGGCGCCAAATCCCATCGTGCTGCTCACCCACCTGCTCGACAGCATGCGCGACACGCAGGCGCGCATTCTCATTCCTGGTTTCTACGACGACGTCCGTGCGCCGACGCCTGCGGAGCTGAAGGCCGCACGCGAGATGCCCGACTACGATGCGCAGATCGAGCGCAACCTCGGACTTGCCCGCACCGAGGGTGAGCCGGCATCGCTGCAAACGCAGCTCATGCTCCCAGCTCTGAACGTACGTGGCATCGCCGGCGGCGCCGTCGGTGAAGCGGCCGCGAATGTCATCAGCCCGGAAGCGACCGCCTCGATCGACTTCCGTCTCGTCCCGAATCAAACGCCGGATGGCGTGCGCCGGCGAGTCGAGCAGCACGTCGAGCGGCAGGGCTACTTCATCGTTCGCAAGCCGCCCGATGAGGCCACGCGCCTCGCACATCCGAAGATCGCGCTGCTGGCATGGGACAACGAGGGTTCCTATCCCGCCGCGCGCACGCCGCTCGACAACCCCATGGCGCAGCACGTCGCTCGCGTCGTCGAGCAAATGGCCGGTGCCAGGATCGTCGTGGCGCCGACACTCGGCGGCAGTGTTCCGATGCACTTGTTCCAGGGCAGCGCGAATACGCCGGTCGTCGGCGTGCCGCTCGCAAACTTCGACAACAACCAACACGCAGCCAACGAAAATCTGCGCCTGCAGAATCTGTGGGACGCGATCGAGATCTTCGCAGGACTGTTCACCGGGGAGCCCCAAAAATGAAATTAGGCATGAGACCAATACAGCTAGCCGTCGCCGCCCTCGCCTTGCTAACTGCCGGCACAGTTTGGGCCGGCGCAGGAGACCTGCATCTCCAGCCGTGCACGGACAAGAAGCTGAAGCAGCCTTCCAAATGCGGCACGTACACGGTGTGGGAGAACCGCGCGGCCAAGTCGGGACGCACGATCGACCTGAACGTCAGGGTGCTGCAAGCGACGGCTGCGAATCCCAAGCCGGATCCGGTATTCGTGCTGCTCGGCGGCCCGGGCGAAGCCGCAACGTCGGCTGCGTCTTACTACGGCGATGACCCTGGAATGGCTGATCGCGACATCGTGTTGGTCGATGCGCGCGGCACCGGCAAGTCGAATGGCCTGCACTGCCCGATTCCGAAAGACGGCCCGCTGCAAGGCTTCATGCCGACGCTGAACATCCCGGTGATCAAGGCATGTCGCCTGGAGCTCGAGAAGCACGCAGACCTGCGCTATTACCTGACGACGTACGCGATGGACGATCTCGATGACCTGCGGGCCGCGCTTGGCTACGACCAGATCAATCTCGACGGCGGGTCGTACGGTACGCGCGCCGCGCTGGTCTACATCCGTCAGCACGCGGAACACGTGCGCACTGCGACGTTGTGGGGCAGTACCGCCCTCACGCAGCCGATGCCGCTGTACTTCCCAAAAGACGCCGAAGGCGCCCTGCGCAAGGTATTCCGTGACTGCTACGCGGAGCCGGCGTGCAAGACCGCCTTCCCCGATCTGGAAGCCGACTACAAACGCACGGTCGAGCGGATCGAGAAAGGTCCGGTGCGCGTCACCGTCAAGGATCCGCGCAACGGCAAGGCGACGGAGGTCAATCTCGAGCCCGACGACTTCGCCGAATCGTTGCGCGCGATGATCTACAAGCCCGAGTCCATGCGCAGCATCCCGTTGCTGTTGCACAAGGCGGCGGGCGGCAACTACCAGGCCTTCGCCGACTATCAGATCGAGCGCAATGTCGAGCTCAACGACGAGATTGCCGACGGCCTGTATTTCTCCATCACCTGCACCGAGGACGTCGATCGCGTCGATCTGCAGCAGCTCCACGAGAACGGTCGCGGCACCTTCCTCGCGGACCATCGCGCGGGACCGCACCTGGAAGGCTGCAAAGGTTGGCCGCGCGGCAAGCTGCCGGCTGGATTCGGCGAAGAAGTGCAATCCGATGTGCCGGTGCTGATCATGGTCGGCGACAACGATCCGGCCACGCCGCCCAGCGCGGCGCGGGCCGCGGTGTCACGGCTGTCGAACGGGCGCGTCGTCGTGGTTCCTCACGGCGGGCACACGCTCGCGGGACTCATTGGCGAGAAGTGCGCGAACGGGATTGCCCAGCGCTTCCTGGAGACGGCGGATCAGCGGTCGTTGGATATCTCGTGCTTGAAGGACGTCAAGCACAAGCCCTTCGTCCTCGAGTGACAGTCAACACTTCGCGGCAATATAGGTCTGGTCCTTGACCGCCGCACCGCCGGGCACATTGCAGAACCGCGGATTCCTTTCGCGCTTGCCGTCTTCGTTGTCCTTCAGGAAGCCGCCAGCATCGATGGGCGCCTTCGGGTCCGGAACGGCAACCTCGAAATGGACGTGATTCAACATCGCGCAACCGACTGCGGCCTCGATGCCGAGCAAAGTACCCGCCTGCACGATGACGCCGACTTTCAACTGCGCATAGCCGGACACCGAGCCCTTTGCCAGATGCGAGTAGTTCGTCCACTCGCCATTCGCGTGCGCGATCCAGACGTAGTTGTTGTGACAGTCGGCCGCCGCCCGCCCGCTCTGCTGTTCGCTGTACGCGTCCTGGATCGCCATGACGCGTCCGGGCGCAGCTGCCACTACGAGATACGGCTTTGGTCCGTTGACGGCGAATAGATCGACTCGGCCGCGCGGACGATGGGAGCTGAAATCATCGAAGACCTTGACCTCGATACCATCGTTGTACGGCAACCGATAGATGCCCTGGCTCGTTGGCTGCGCGATTGGCTCTGCTGCGTCAGCGGCCACGAACACGCAACACACAACGACTGCGTAGCGAAGCTGTTTCATGCCCGACCACACGCGTACGCGCACAGCTCCCGGACCAACTTCGCCGCGACAGTCGCGGTCATTCCGTTGATATCCCGATCCGGGTTGAGTTCAACGATATCGGCACCGACGAGCGGCGCGCGCTGTGCCTGCAGCACATTCATGATATCCCGCACCGTCAGCCCACCCGGCTCGTGATGCGACACGCCCGGCGCGACTGCCGGATCCAGCCCGTCGAGGTCGATCGACACGTACAGTGGGCCTTCGAGAATCGGCACGGCGTAGGGTGAAAAAGTCCGCATCGGAATGATCTCGACCCCGAAGCGCTCGACCTGCGCGCGCTGCTGTCGCTCGAGCGTGCGGATCCCAACCTGCACCAGACGGCGCGCCAGCCCCTGCTCCATGATTCGTGCGAACGGCGAAGCATGCGAGCGCTTGTTGCCCTGGTACTCGTCGTACAGATCCGGGTGAGCATCGAAGTGCAGGATGTCGACCGGCCCGCGCTCCGCATGAATTGCGCGCAGCACCGGGTACGTCACCGAGTGATCGCCGCCGATGGAGATCGGACAATGACCGGCACGCAACGGCGCCAGAATCGAGCGCTCGATGATGTCGTCGTCGCCATCCGCCTCGCGCAGCGGCGCATCGCCGCAGTCGTTGATGATCAGATCGCGACCGAGCTCATGCCCGTCCTCGGAGGCGATCGTGGTGCCATCGCACGCGAGCGCGGCACGAACGAACGCGGGCCCCTTGGCGGGCCCGCGCAGGTAGGAAGAATGGCGATCGGTTGGCAGACCGATCAGGGCGAATGTCGGCTTCATCTCCGAATTATGCCTGAGGCAGGTTACGGCTCACTTAGTACCGCTGACCTGGTCCGACCAGGTCCCCGCGCGCGGATAGCCGTTGAGGAACGGCAGCGCCGTCTCGACCATCTGCGGCGCAACGCCCATCTCGTAGTGCGTCACGTTCGGCAGGATCGCGAGGCGATTCGCCGACATGTGCTCGCGCTGCCAGCCCGCATCTTTCAACCCGCCGCCGAGCATCTGGTAGAACTTCACGATGGACTCCGGACGCATCATGTCGCTGTCGCCATAGATGAGCATCGTCGGCATCGTCAGCTTCTTGACGTACGTCGACCAGTCGTACGGCTTGCGCATGTACTCGCCCATCTTGTCGAGCAGCTTCGGAAAGTCCTCCGGATGCGGCGCAACGGCTACGTACGACTTGTACATCGGCGTTTCCTTCATCTGCTCCGCCATCTTGCCGCTGACCGCGGCCTGCTGCGGCATCATCTCGGGATAGAACCCGTCCGTCGAATAGATGCCGGAAACCAGCACCAGGCGGCGAACCGCTTGCGGCTGCTGGATGGCGAGCTGAAATGCGGCCCCGGCGCCGAACGAGTAGCCCAGCACGTCGACTTTCTGATAGCCGAGCTTCTTCAGCAGCACGCCGAGATCGGCGCCCATGTCGATCAGGCTCATGTCGCGATTGCCGAGGTCCGTGCGGCCGTGGCCCTGCAGGTCGACGCCAATCACTTCGCGGCTCTTCGCCAGCGTGGCGAGGTTCGGGCCGAACATCTCGATCTGGCCAAGGCCGCCGTGGAGCAGCAACAGTGGCTCGCCTTTGCCGTATACAGCGTAGTAATAGTTCACTCCGTTGATGGCCTCGTGGCCACTCTTCACCGGCTTGGGCATCTGGGTCATGGTCGGATTCTCCGCAGCGTTGGTGGGGGTCGGGACGACGGACGTAGCAATCGTTGCCGCGAGCGCTGCGGTCAGCGTAGCCAATACCGTGGCCGCCTTTGTATGCAGGGTCATCTGAAGCTCCTGTAGCGAATACTCGATGTCAGCCCAAGGACGCACGACAGCGTGCCGTTCCGACAGTGGACTAATACGCACGACAGGTCCCCCAGGGCAATAACCTGTCAGGTCATCGATACAGGTTAGCGCGCTTTGCGATGAGGGGGAGGATGGTCTGCAAAGAACGCACCCAGCCGTTCGGCCAGCCCGCGTGCGTTTTCAAGATGGAGCATGTGCGTAGCACCGTCGAGCACGAACGGCTCGGCATGACCCATCCAGGCGGTCAACAAATCCTGTCGCTGCTGCCAGACCGGCGAGATTTCATGACTCTTGCCGCCCATCACCAGCAGCACCGGCTGCACGATGCGCGCCGCCTCTGCTTCGCCAAAGACCCATTGTTGAATCGCCGGGAGCTCTTGACCGAAGAAAGTATCGGCGTCCGCCACGGCCTGATCGAATGCTCCGGGCAAGACGCGATCGGCGCACGACCGGTAACCGGACCCGGCGACTGCCTGCATGAATGTGTCGACCGCACCCGCCTTGTCGCCGGCGCGATAGAGCTCGACAGCCCGAAGAATCCCGCTGCGCCCCGGAGAGCCCGCGGGCAGTGGCAGCGCTGCTTCCAACAGCGCGAGCGATTGCACGACCTCCGGCGCATCGAGCGCCAATTGCATGATGATGTTGGCGCCGGATGAGTGTCCGACAAAGTGCGCGCGGTCGATCGCAATCCGTCGCATGAGCGCTCGCAGGTGTGCCGCCTGCTGCGAAAGGGTGATCGGACCGGGAGCATGAGTGCTCCCGGCATATCCGATGCGATGGTACGTGATCAGGCGATGACGCCGAGCCAGCGGCGGCTCGCGCAGCAACGGCTCGAACCAGTCGGCGAAGACCCCGGCGTGCACGAGCACGACCGGATCGCCCGCGCCGACCAGCCGGTATTCCAGCTCGATTCCTTCCAGCGTTGCACGCTGCCAGGTCTTCGTAAGCTGTGTCTCCTGAGCTAGAGCGCTTCCAGGAACGCGATCAGGGCCTCGCGATCGCCCGGCTGCTCGTCGAACTTGAAGTTCAGTTCCGTCTCATAGTGACGGACGACCTCGTCCAGGTTCGCTGCTATGCCGTTGTGGAAATACGGCGCGCGCGCTACCACGCCGCGCAACGACGGTACCTTGAACCTATCCATGTCCGCCCACTTGCCGCTGCGGAGCGCACGACCCGGGTCCGTCGTCT
The DNA here is from genome assembly GCA_035606615.1 of Steroidobacteraceae bacterium. GTDB lineage: Bacteria > Pseudomonadota > Gammaproteobacteria > Steroidobacterales > Steroidobacteraceae > Steroidobacter. The sequence goes on along the minus strand of DATNFA010000101.1, from coordinate 33,071 downwards.
CCTGCGTTTGCCCTGTGGCCTTGTTCTGCATCGTATAGAGCGGCATGCCGAGCGCGCGATGCTGGACCTGCGAAGCGTGGATGTCGAACAGCCTGCCGTCGACGTTACTGCCGTTGTTGGCCGCGTTGTGACAGCCGTTGCAGCCGCTCGAGTTGAAGACCTCCTGGCCGCGCGCGATCTGCGCTCGCTTGCGATCCGCGGCCCTGCTCCCGCACGAGCCCGGCTTGAGATCCTTCCAGGCATCGAACAGGTTGAAGGGTCCTTTCACGGGCAGCTGCGCCGAAAGATTCTCCGGCCCGCCCTTCGCGCCGCACGCCGTCAGCAGACCGGCCGTGAACGAGAACTGCTGCGCGAAGGCCAGCCCGAGCTCGTAGTTCACGATCGACTCCAATGTCGTGTCCGACGGCAGCTGCGGCGGCGGCAACTCCTGCGCGCCGGTGATGTTGCCCAGGGCCTGCAGCTTCAGGCCCGCATGCACATCGCCGCTGCCGTTGGTGTTCTGATCGTGCCAGCCGATGTTCTGCGCGATGTGGAAGTTCGCCGTCGCCAGCGGGCGGCGATAGGTCTGCACCGTCGTCGGCGATCCGCCCGCACCGAGCGGATCGTCGAAGCCGGCGATGAAGAACTCGCCATTCGCCGGGATCGTGCCGCCGCGGCGGAACAGTCCCTTGCGCAGCATGCTGTACGACGCGCGCTTCGCCTGCAGCGACGAAACGTCCGGCGTCGGGCTGTTGGCGTCGAGCTTGTTGAAGATCGGATCGTTGCCTTGCGTCAGCAGGAACTTCAGCTCGACGTCGATCGGCCGGATGCTCCAGCCCACTTGCGGCAGGTGGCACGACTCACAGGAACGGCCGTTGCTCCCCTGCGGCACGTGGAACGGATTCGTCAGGTCGACGAAGCCCGCGGTGCTGAAGGTCGCGGCCGTGCCCGCGCCGTTGAGGAATGGAAAGTTGTTGGGTAGCCGCCCATCGAAAAGATCGGCGAGGCCGTCCGCGTGGGCGCCGGCGCCCGCCAGTGCAGCGGCCAAGCCGACCGTTGCCAGCACAATGCCCGGCGGCCGCGATTTCAAGGATCTCGACCTGTTCATCAGTATGTCTCCCGACTCTGGAAATGGCCCCGGGCATACCTTCCACGATCAGCCGGGATTTCCCGGTGCAGCATTCGCTGCACCTCGGTCACAATCGCGCCTCATCCCGCCGCATCGGAGATCCCCATGGCCGCCGCCCCCGTCGAAGCCATCGAGCAGGTCCGCTCCACCGTCATCGATCTCGCGCTGAGATTCGGCCCGAAACTGCTGGCCGCCCTGGTCATTCTTGCGATTGGCTACCTGATCGGCCGCCAGGTCTCTCGCTGGCTGGAACGCGGGCTGATGCACCTGGAAATGGAGCCGCCGGTGCGCAGCCTGATCGTCCGCATCGCGCGGGTGCTGATCTCGCTGCTGTTCGTGATCATGGCGCTGCAGAACCTGGGCGTGGAGCTGTTGCCCCTGGTCGCGGGTCTGGGGGTTGCCGGTGCGGGCATCGCGCTGGCTACGCAGGGGTTGCTGAGCAACCTGTTCGCGGGACTCACGATCATCCTGACGAAGCCGTTCCGGGTCGGGGAGTACATCGGCATCGTGGGCGAAGAAGGCACGGTCGAGACGATCACGCTGTTCCAGACGACGCTGACTCATCCGGACCGCTCGCGCGTCGTGATTCCGAATCGCAAGATCGTCGGCGAGATCCTGCACAATTACGGGAAAATCCGGCAGATCGATATCACCGTCGGAGTCGCCTACGACACCGAGCTCAATCAGGCGCTGACGGTGATCCAGGAAGTGCTGAGCGCCAACACGCGCGTGCTCCAGGACATCAAGCCGGTCATCGGCGTGCGCCTGCTTGCGGATTCGTCGATCAACATCGCGGTGAAGCCCTGGGTGGGCGTGCAGGACTACGGCCCGGCGGGCGGCGAGATCAACAAGAGCATCCTGGAGGCATTTCGCGAGCACGGGATCGTAGTTCCATATCCGCAGCGTGAAGTGAGGCTGCTGCAGGATGCAGCCTGATCGCGGACGGTACATCCCATGAATATGGCGGCGCTTATGCTGCGCTGCTGAGTTTCACCGCATTTTTTACCCCGGCACCGTCGGCGAAGGTCGCGCGGGCGACGAGGCCGGAGCGCTCGATGCGGTTGTCGAGGTGCAGGTCGATGCGGTTGCGCTCGGCTGCGTGCTTGGCGATTGCGAGGCCGAGGCCGCTGCCTTCCGTGTCGGAGCCTTCGATGCGGAAGAAGCGGTCGAAGACGCGCGGCAGCAGGTCTGGCGGGATGCCGGGACCGCTGTCGACAATCTCGACCACGACTTTGCCGTCATTCGCAAAGAGTCGAACGTCGACCACCCCGTGCTCCGGCGTATAACGCAGAGCATTGTCGAGCAGATTGTGCAGCAGGCTGCGCAGCTCGTGCGGATTCGCGCGGACCGTCGCGTTGATGTCGACACTCAGTCCCACGTCGATATCGCGATGATCCGCGCACGGCATCAAGTCAGAGATCAGCTCCTGCAGGAATGGCGCCAGCTCGACATTCGACGCCGCCTCCGGTTTCTGCGGTGCCTCTTGGCGCGCCAGCCGTAGCAACTGCTCGATCAGCCGTTTGGTGCGCTTGAGCCCCGCTTCGAACTGCGAGACCTGCGCGGCCGTCTCCGCGTCCATCGGACACGCCTTCAGATTCTCCAGCTGCAGCGTCATCGCAGTGATCGGCGTGCGCAGCTCATGCGCAGCGTCTTGCACGAACCGTCGCTGCGAAGTGAACGCATCGCGCAACCGCGTAAGCAACCTGTTCACAGCTACGACGAGCGGACTGATCTCTGAAGGAACACCCTTCGTCGGCAGCTCGCTGATGGAGTTCTCGTCCTGCGCAGCCGCTACCCGCGCCAGCGCCTCGAGCTTGGCCATGGCGCGACAAGCCCCGAACCAGAGAATCCACGCCGCCACCGGAATCAGCAGTGCGATCGGCAATCCTGCCTGCAGCGCCTGCTTGTTGATGACCATGTCCCGGAACTCCAGGCACTGGACGCTCTGCACCGTCCGCTCGGGCGTGTGTATCGAATAGATGCGCCAGTGTCGGGTGCCGAACTGCAGGTCCTCGAACCCGTTCTCTGCCTGAAGCGGCACCACGAGCGACGGATACGAGGTGGTCAGCAACCGCCCCTGCCCGTCCCAGATCTGCACGATCAAGCTGCCCTTGGAAACTTCGTGGTCGGTCAACTGCCGCAGAGTTGGCAAACTCAGCGTCTCGGCGGCGTGCGAGTCCGCGAGCACTCTCATCTGGCCGTCCATGAACATGCTGACCATGGAACCGAACATGTAATACGTCCAGACGGCGGCAATCACTGCCGACGCGAGGAAGACGGGTATGAGCCACACCAGTAGATGCTTGCGTAGCGACGTCACGAGTGCGCTCCCGCGACACGCCAGCCGAGTCCGCGCACGTTGCGGATAACGTCGGCACCTGCTTTGCGACGCACGCCGTGAATCAACACTTCGACGGCGTTGCTCGTGACTTCCTCACCCCAACCGTAGATGCGCTCTTCGAGCTGCGCGCGTGACACGATCGCGCCGGGCCGCTCCAACAGCGCGTGCATCAGATGAAACTCGCGCGCCGACAGATCGACCGTCGTGCCTTCGTGTACCAGCTGACGCGTCGCGAGATCGAGCTGTGTCTGCGCCGTACCAATCGTCGACTGCGCATGACCATCAGCGCGTCGGATGATCGCCCGCATGCGTGCCAGTAGCTCGCGCAGGTCGAACGGCTTCACGAGATAATCATCCGCACCGAGATCGAGGCCCGAGCAGCGATCGTCCAGGCCGTCGCGAGCCGTGAGCACCAGCATCGGCGTGCGATTGCCTTCCTGCCTGGCACGCCGCAGAACTTCCAGTCCCGACCGACGCGGCAAACCGAGATCGAGCAACACTGCTGCGTAGCTGCCTTGCGCGAGCGCATTCTCCGCAAGCACGCCGTCGCGCACCCAATCGACGGACAAACCAGTCTCGGTCAACGCCTGCCGCAGGCTGTGACCGATCATGTTGTCGTCTTCGACGAGCAGGATACGCATGGCTGCGAGCACGTTCCGCGAGCGCGGGCCTGGTGTCAAGCGCGATCCCTAAGTCTGCGCTAAGTCTACGCGCCGATTGCGAACTCAACTGTGCGTAAGGGTCCGCTAAGTGTGGCGGACTACCGTGGTCCCGTAGCCGCTGGCTGATCTGGGGACTATGTAATGAACATCGTGAGTCGTGTGCTTTGCATCACCGCCGTGTCGCTCTCGGTCACGCTGTCCTCGTCGGTCGCCGCGCGGACACCCGATCCGCCGAGCCGCGCGTTACAGATCGTTGAAGCCGTGTGGAAGGTCCAGTCGCTCAGCTTCGCGTACAGCGGCTATGCGACGGTCTACAGCTGCGACGCGCTGCTCGCCAAAGTCCGCGGCATTCTGCAGGGCCTCGGCGCGCGAGACACGCTGCGGATCCGCTCGATGGGCTGCACCGACATGGTGACTCACGGACGCATGGAGATCACGCTCGAATCGCCCGTCGTAGCGACGCCGGAGAGTATCGAAGCGCTCACGACCTACGACAGCAAGCAAGAGTTGGTCGCGCGCGTTCGCAATGAGCACCTCGCCAGCGCCGAAGACGTGCAACGCTTCCCGGCGGCGTGGAAGACGATCTCGATGACGCGCGATCGCAGTCTCAAGCTCGGCCCGAGCGACTGCGAGCTGGTCGAGCAGCTGCGCCGCGACGTGCTGCCGCACATGTCGATCCGCGTCGAGCACGACCGGCTGCGCTGCTCGCCCGTATTCGGCAACATCGGCCAGCCGCAGCTGCGAGTGGCCGCGCTTGTTGCGATACCGGCACCGGAATGACTCTCGCAAAGACGCAAAGATCGCCAAGGGCCAGAATTCAGATCGATAAGATCGCAGACCTGTAACGCTGAATCTCTGGTTCTTCTTTGCGGCCTTTGCGATCTTTGCGAGAGATTTTCTGGAAAACGTAAGTTATTACGCGGCGCTCCAAAGCTTGCGCGCTTCCTCAGCAATCACATCCGGGAACTCTTCCGGCCAGAACAGCTTCGCGCCGGGGATGCGCCGCACGCCGCGGGAGTTCGGCAGAAGGTGATCGAGATAGTCGGCGTCGTCCTGCTTGAAGATTGTATCCCCCGTGCCCCAGACGATCCGCGTCGGCACCTTGCATTGCTTCAATGACGCTTCGATGCCTGCGAGTGGATTCGGATCGAGCGCCAGCGCGTACGCATCCGTCAGCTTCTTGCGCTCCGGCGAGCTCACCAGCGGCGCGAGGTACTGGCCGATCGCCTCGTCGGTGGGATTCTGTGGATAGGTGAACGTCGCGCCGCCGAGCCCATCCTTGGTGCGCGCCAGCGACGTGTTCGCGACCGACGGCGCCAGCCAGGTCTCGGCAAACTTGCCCTCGCGAGCCGCAGCCAGCACGGGCTGCAATGCCGGCGGCGGGCTGTCGGGCTCCACGTCGCAGTTCGTCAGCAGCAGCGTGCGAACGCGCTGGGGATAGCGCACGGTAAACAGTTGCGCAACGGCACCGCCGCTGTCGTTCCCGAACAAATCGACCGTCGAGATCGAAAGCGAATCGAGCAGCGCCGCGAGCATCTCGACCTGCTGACTCGGCGCGGGGCTCTGTCCCGGCGCCACCTGCGTGAATCCCAGCCCGAGGAAATCCGCAGCTACGCAACGGCGCACGCCCGCGAGCCGATCGAAGGCGCCGCGCCACTGGAAGCTGCTGACCGGGAAACCGTGCAGGAACAAGGCTGCGTCGCCGCTGCCGCGCTCAACGTATGCGATCTTTCCGAACTTCAGCGGCGCGAAACGCCGCGCCGCGCTCCAGGCTGCAGCGTCGGTTGCTTTGCCGATGCCCGTGCCCGACTCCACCGTCCAGGGTTTCAAGCTCGCGCCGCATGCGCTGAGCAGGCCCGCTGCGGCCCCGCCGGCCGCTGCCGCCATGAATTGTCTGCGATGCATCTTTGTTCTCCGTGCGAGGCACCAAGCCTGCCGTGGGCGACATTGATACTCGTGCCGACGGCATGCTGGCAATGACCTCGGAGGTCATGGAATTTGCAAAGCTCTGCCCTATCATGCTCCCCCGTGCAAACCCTCAACACTTCCGCGCTGCCTACCGCGCACGTCGGCGGCCTGTTACGTGAATGGCGAACAACCCGCCGCTTGAGTCAGCTCGAGCTGGCTCTCGAAGCCAACGTGTCCCCGCGACATCTGAGCTGCGTGGAGACCGGCAAGGCGCAGCCGAGTCGCGACATGATCGCGCGACTCGCGGACGCGCTCGGGATGCCGCTGCGTGAACGCAATGCCCTGCTCGTCGCAGCTGGTTTCGCGCCTCGCTATCGGGAGACCGAGCTCACGAGCCCCGAGATGGCGCCGATCCGCCGCGCCATCGAGTTCATTCTTCAGCACCAGGAGCCGTATCCGGCGGTCGTGATGAACCGGCACTGGGACATCCTGTTGATGAACGACTCGATCCGCCGGATCCTCGAGCGGCTACGGCCGGGCGGGCCGCGTCACGCGAACATGTTGCGGCAGATTTTCGATCCGCAGGACATCCGCGGCGTGCTGCGCAACTGGGAGGAGCTGGCCATCGATATCCTGCGTCACATGCACAACCAGGTCGCGATGGCGCCTTCCGACACCAAGGCACGCGCGTTGCTGGATGAAATTCTGGCGTATCCGGACGTTCCGGCGCAGTGGCGTACGCGGGAGCTGGGCTCGACGCCGCAGCCGTTGTTGAACACGGTGTTCGGGAAGGATGACCTGGAGTTGCGGTTTTTCTCGACGATCACGACGTTCGGCACGCCGCACGACGTGACGCTGGATGAGCTGCGGATCGAGTGCAGTTTTCCGGCGGATGACGCGACGGCGGAGTTCTGCAGGAAGATCATGTCGGGCTGAAACCCGACCTACAGCCTGCTCCAGGCCTGCGGCGGCTGGCCACGCGGTGGATGGACGAGCATGCCGGTGACGCGATTGCTGGCGTCGACCTCGAAGGTCACGCGCAGCGGCAGCTCAGTCGCGAAGAAGTCTCGCTGACTTTCCGCGTGCAGCCGCAGCTTCGGCAAACCCCAGCTCGTCGGTAACTCGATCGTCAGCAACGTACCTTCGCGCGCGATCGTGGTCACGCCTTCGTCCTGCAAGTCATAGCGCCCGGCGTACGCATCGAGCGTCCCGGCATCGAGCGTGATCTCTGTGTGCCGCGCACGAGTCGCTGTTTCGAGCGTCAGGCTGGGTCGCAGCAGATGGCGCGCGATGTCACCGACGTTGCCGGCCTGATTCATCAGCACCACCACGCCGGCGCGCTGCTGCGGCAGCCAAGCCACCGAGCTCGAAAAGCCGAGCGTGCCGCCATCATGCAAGACCAGCGCATCGTCGCCCGTGCCGATGATCATCCAGCCGAGCGCCTGCTCGCTCTCGCCCGCCGGCCGCCGCGTCTGCAGCAGCTTCGCCATGCTGGGCGCGAGCTTCGATTCCTCGTAGCCCATCGTCACGCTCAGGAACTTCAGCAGATCGTTCGCGGAGGAAAGCATGCCGCCGGCCGCTGGCATGAGATTGAACACCGGCCGTGATGCGAGCGGCGCTGTGGGCTGCATCACTGCGTCGTGGCCAATCGCGACGCGTGCCTCGAGCTGGGGCGGCAACGTGATAGCGGTGCTCTGCAGTCCGAGCGGCGCGATGACTCGCTTCTGCAGCAGTTGCTCGAAGTCCGCACGGCCACGGGTCGCGATGGCCTCTTGCAGCAGCCAATAATCGAGATTCGAGTAGTCCCACTCGGAGCCGATGTCTCGCTGCAGAGTCTGAGCGGCGATGAATCGATACAGATCTGCCTTTGAGTAGCTCGCGTCCTGCGATTCCAGGGCAGGCAGGTTGTCGGGCATGAACGGCAGCCCCGACGTATGCGTCGCCAGATCGAGCAGCGTGAACGAGCGGCCATTGCGCTCTGGCAGCTTCGTTCCTTTCGGCAGGTACTTCGCAACCGGATCCGTCAGCCTGAGATCCCGCGATCGGACCATGTCGACCAGCAGCAGCGCGGTGAACACCTTCGTCACCGATCCGATCTCGAAGACGCTGTCGCCAGTCAGCGGGCGTCGCTCGGCTGCACCGGTATCGCCATATGCAACGACGCGCGGGCCTTTCTCGTCGAGCACGCCGACGACGATGCCCATGCCGCCTTCAGGCCCGGCGATCGTCTGGACGCGCTCTTCGATGATCCGATGGATCTCGCTGTCGGACGGCACCGCGGCCGCTTCGGCGGCGAATGCCAGAGTTGCGATCAAGAGGAGCTGCCGCATCGTCACGCTTGGACGCAGCAAGGCGCTGCAAAGGTTGCGTTACAGTTTCAGTGCTGCGCGGCGGGAGATCTTCGTGTACAGCACGCCGCCCGCCGCGGGGAATGTCGCGGTCATGATCGAGCGGCGGTCGCGCTGCGGATCGAACGAGACGTGGACCCACACCGACTCGCGTCCGCCCTCGTAGATCAGCTGATCGAACGGCAGCTTCAGCTCCAGGACACGCTTGAAAAGCTTCTTCGAATCCATGCTGAAGCAGACCACGTCCGCTGCCCTGCCCTCCATGTGCTGACTGCGAGCCGAGCCACCGACGAACTTGTTCAGCCGCGGCGACCGGTACCCCGAGCTGACAACGAGCGGCGCACCGACGGCATCGCGCAGCGGCTGCAAAACGTTCGTGCACAGCGCGCGCATCGCACGGACGTGCACAGCAGCGGGAGTGTTGTCGATGCCTTCCCGCGCGGCAGTCTGCGAGAAGACCAGCTCCTCGAGCGTGAAGCTCTTCGTCAGTGGCGTCATACGAGGTCCCTCAGCGAGCCAGCCACTTGTGCAGGCGTTCCAGCGCCTGCTCGATCTCCTGCGTCGAAACCGCGGTGAAGAAGCGCACGAACGGTCCGCCGCCGACCGGATCGAAATCTACACCCGGCGCGAGCGCGATGCCGGTCTGCTCCAGCAGCTCGTGGCAGAACTCCAGGCTCGAGCGCGTGTAACGCGAAACGTCAGCGTAGATGTAGAACGCGCCTTCCGGCTCGACCACCGGCACGATGCCGAGCTTCGGCAGCTCGCGCAGTAACATTTCGCGGTTGCGTGCGTACTCGATGATCGCGCCGCGCAGCTCATTGCCATCGCCGAGCGCAGCAACTGCCGCAGCCTGCGCGATGTTCGGCGCAGTCAGGAAGAAGTTGCCGACGTACATCTGCAGCTTGTCGATCAGCGGCGGCGGCACGACCAGCCAGCCGAGGCGCCAGCCCGGCATGCGGCAGAACTTCGAGAAGCTGTTGATGACGATGGTCTCGTGCGTGACCTCCAGCGCCGAGACCGAGCGCCCGCGATAGGTGACGCCGTGATAGATCTCGTCGGAGATGAACACGATATCGCGGCGCTTGCACTCGTCCGTGAGCGCTTGCAGCTCCGCGCCATCGAGCATCGTGCCGGTCGGATTCGCCGGGCTCGCAACGACAACGCCGTGCGGCGCCGGATCGAGCTCGGCGAGCACCGCTGCAGTGAGGCGATAGCGTGACGCCGCTCCGCAATCGAGCTCGACCGGCACGCGCCCGAGGGCGGTCAGCGTATTGCGATAAGCGGGATAGCCCGGACGTGCCAGCGCAACCCGCTCGCCCGTCGCGAACATCGCCGAGAAGACAGCAACCAGCGCCGCGCTCGCGCCATTCGTCAGGAGGATGCGCTCGGGCGTGACCTCGACGCCGTACCACTCGCGATAGTGCTCGACGATCCGTTCCTTGAGCTCGTGCGATTCCCAATAGCCGTTCGGCCCCGTGATCAGCGCGCGCTGGGCCGCAGCGATCGTCGCATCGGACGGACCGCGCGTCGGCTGGCCGAGATGCATCGGGATGATGGACCGGCCGGCACGCGACAGCGCAGCGGCGCGACGATTGATCTCACCCGCGTAGAACGGGACGATGTCGGGACCGGAGGATCGCATCCCGCGACTATAAGACAAACTTGTAGACGAGAAACAGCACGACGATCGTCGCAGCGAAGGCGATGCCGGCGATCAGCAATGTCTTGCTCTTCGCCTCCCCACCCGCGCCGGACGAGGAGCTGGCAGACCGGCGCGGCGCCGCACCGGCGCGCGAAATCTGGAAGACGCACTCCACCGGGCCGAAGCGCACGCGATCCCCTGCGGTGAGATAACTGACGTTGCTGCGCTTGCCGTTCACGTACGTGCCGTTCGCCGACATCTGGTCGAGCACCTTCCAGCGCTCGCCTTCGTTGACGACCTTCGCGTGCAGCGCCGAGACGCCGCTGTCCTGGAACTGCACTTCGCGGTCGGCCTGGCTGCCGATGGTCCATTCCCGGACACCCGACTCGCCGACCGTGAGCTTGATGTTCAAACCGGCGCGGCTGCCGGACACGACGTGCAGATGCGGGCCATCGATCGCCGCGGTGTTGACGGCCGCCGCCGGCGCATTGTTGATCATCTGCTTGAGCTGCGCCGGGTCGATGAACTTCGTCTTGTTCGCGCCATCGCCCATCGCGTCCGGATCGGCCCACGCGCCCGGCCGCTTGTACATGCCGCTGCTCGCGGCGTCCACGACGGCCGACGCGGGCTCGCGATACTGCGTCTTGCCGTCGTCCACGGCAGGCGCGGCGCTGGGCACGCGGAAATCGAATTCCTCGACGTCGAAGCGCAGACGGTCGCCCGAGGCCAGCTTCACCTTGCCGGTGATCTTGGCGCCGTTGACGAACGTGCCGTTCGCCGAGTTCAGGTCTTCCAGCCAGACGGCGTCTTCGGCGAAGGAGAATTTGGCGTGCTTGCGCGAGGCGTGTCCTTCGGTCAACTGCAGGTCGCACTCCGCCTGGCGCCCGAGGACCATGTCCTGCTTGATGGGAATTTCGCGCTGATTCGAAACTTTGATGAGCTTGGGTTGAGTGTCGGCCATATGTAGCGAGGGTCTTCAGCGTCCGTAGAGCCACCACCAGAGAACCGCCAGAAGGATCGCTGCGCAAGCGCCGCCGAGAATCGCCAGCCACAGTATCGTTTTCTGATCGAAGCTTACGCCATTCGGGCCGTCGTACTCCACCACCACGGCGCTGACGTTGTCGCGGCCGCCGCGCGCAAGAGCCGCGGCAATCAGCGCGTCGGCTGCAGCATCCGGTGCGGCGTTCGCGCGCAGGATCTGCCCGATCTCGCCGTCCTCGAGCTCGTCGTTGAGACCGTCGCTGCACAGAAGCAGCCAATCGCCCTTGCGCAGCGGCTCGTTGATCAACGAAGGCTCCGGCGTGCCGATCCCGAGCGTCTGCGTCACGAGGTTCTTGTTCGGATGACCGCGCAACTGCGTTTCCGAGAGATTCTCCTGCTCGCGCAGGACTTCCAGGTAGGAGTGATCGCGCGTCAGCTGGCGCAGAGTCTGGCCGCGCCAGAGGTAAGCGCGGCTGTCGCCGACCCAGGCGACTTCCGCGTGACGGTCCGCGATCCGGGCGGCGACAACCGTCGAGCCCATGTTCGAGTGTGCGGTGTTGTCAGCAGCCGCCTGCGCCACTTCGTCGTGCGCGCGCCTCACCGCGGCTCGCAATGGCAGGTTCAGCCCGGGACCGAGCATCGTTTCCTTCACGATGCGGCTCGCCACATCGCCGCTGGCGTGCCCGCCCATGCCGTCCGCGACGAACCACAAGCCGTTCGCCTCGTCCCAGCCGATCGAGTCTTCGTTCTGCCCTCCCCGTCGTCCGGGGTGTGTGCGCGCGGCGAAACGCATGATGGCCGGCGGTCAGAACGAGCGCTGCGCGCTGGCGGCCGCGCTCGCGAATTGCTGAGGACTGAATGCAGTATCGTTCTTCACCGCGTTGTACAGCGCATCCAGCGCAGCCTTCTTCTTGTCACGGTCGCCCAGAGAATAACTCAAGCTCTCCAGTCCGAGAACGATCTGCTCCGCGGCAGCATAGTCGCCGGCCTTGTCGGTGGCGCCGTACTTGACCAGCGTCCTGCGCATCGCCGCCACGTCTGCCGGGGAGAACTGGCGGCGCGTGAGTGCGTCGCGCTTTTCGACCCAGTCCAGCAGAGCCTTGGCTGCAGAGGTGACTGTCGCACGATCGCGTTGTCCGGCGCGGATCAAACCGCCTGTCAGATTGACGAGCTCGGGCAACGCCGCAGGCTCGAATGTCTCGGTCACAGCTTGCAGAACGACCAGGTTCTGCGTCTGCAATCGCAGCGTGCCGGGCTTGATGCCTGCGCCGGCGCGCTGCGCATTCCAACGGATCTTGTCCATCGGGTGGTGGCAGCTATGGCAATCGTAGAACGCGAACTCGGGGAACATGCCGCCGCTGTGGTACATGTCCGTCTGCAACAGCGTGAGCATGCGGCGCGTGCTTTCGATCTGCCCGGTGAGCCACAGGTTCATGCCTGCGATCCGGCCTTTGCGCTGGTCATAGTCCGCATCGACGACGTAGTGCGCCGGCTGGTTCGCCGTGTACGCCTCCAGCTCGAAGCTCAAGCGCGGATGACCGGCGCCCATGATCGCGTGGGTCGCGAACCGATCCTTGGTGCCCAGGTGACATCCCAGGCACAGCTGCGCGCGCTTCAGCGGCTGCTCGGATGGATACATGCCGCGGGCGACGTTGTCCTTGTGAACTGCGGACTCGGCGGCGTGACTCTCGATCCATTTTTCGGAGCCGCCGTGACAAGCCTCGCAGCCGATGCCGTCGCTGATCTGGAACTTCGGCCCGCGCTTGTCGGACGGGATGTTGTCGGCGTGACAGTCGAGGCAGATCTTCGCTGTGCTGGCACTGGCCAGACCGAGGTTTGCAGCGATGCGCTTCGACTCGGCGAGCTCGAGCGTGCGATAGGCCTGCGCGTGGCGATCCTCGCGCGTCCACGTTTGGTATTCGTTCAACGCTACGTGCTTGCCCGGCGCGGGAGCGAGCTTGCCGTGACAAACGGACGTGGCGCAGGAAGCGACGCCAAGGTGCTTGTAGTCAGCCACGCCCGGGTCGGCAGCAAGCGCCGTCCCCGACGCAACGATCAAGAACGCGACGACAATCGGCTTCATTTGTCGGTCACCCACCAAGGCTTACCGTTCGCGTCGAGGAACAGCTTCTGCATCTCCTGCAGATTCAGCGGCCGGGACCCGCGGCGGCCGAAGACTGCGATCTGGTTGCCTGTCTCGTCGACGCCGCGGTCGCGTTCCAAACCGCGCGACAGGCTCAGCGCTGGCTTGCCGGTTGCGTAGCTCGCGATCAGTTGCGGCTTCGGCTCCGGGCTGAAGCCGTAGAACTTCGGCTGCGATTCCGGCGACGTCAGCTGCAATACCTTCAGGCCGTTCTTACCGTCCGCGACGTACGCGAACAACGACGCGTTGGTCGTTGCGACGATCACGTCGCGCGCATCGTTGAGCGCGCCGTTCGCCGCGAACCGCTGATACTCCCGCAGCGCTTCCGGCTTCTCGGCGTCGACTATCACCAGGCCGTCTTTGCCGGCCGCGACGTAGGCATACGTGCGCGAGACGAAGACGCGATGAGCCTCGCCGAGACGAATCGTGTTGTTCTGCACGAGCCGCGGCGACTTCGGGTCAGTGACGTCGATGGTCTTCAGGCCGTCGGCGTCGACCACGAACAGATAGCGGAACTGCAGGGTCGACGCGCGCACGTCGTTGAGCGGCACCTCGGCAATCAGCTGCGGGCTGAGCGGCACGTCGACACTGACGATCGCGAGGCCGCGCTTGGTCGCGATGTACAAGTAGGAGCCACCAACCGCAATGTGACGCGCGCCATTCAGTGCACCGTTCGGATTCCACGTCAGCGCGCGCTTGAGATAATTGTTGCGCGGGTCGCCGTCGGCGAGCGTGTTGATCTCCGTGAGAATCAGACCTTCCTGCGCATCCGTGATGTACGCGTAGTTGTACATCGGATGGAACGGCTGCTCCAGGTTCGCCTTGCGCATCTTGTCGCCGGTATTGCGCGGCGGATGGATCGGCTGGTTCGTCGGCAGCGCGATGCACGTCGCGTCCTTCGAGCCGATGTGCGTGTCGTGGCCGAGCGGGCTGAACGGCGCGGTGATCGCACGCTGCGAAACACCTTTGTTGCCGATGCTCGCGACGTCGTAGACCTGCACGCCGCCGCTGCCCTCGGCGACATACAGATATTCGCCGCGCAACTGCAAGCACTGCGCATCGCCCGCACCGTGGCTATAGCCGTGCTGCAGCTTGCGGCCGTTCTTCTCGTGTTGCGCGAACCAATCCGGATACGCGTACTTGTGGAGATAACTGCCGATCACGGCCTGCGGCTCATCCCACTCGGTGACTGTGACCGCACTGATCTCGCCGTCGCCGCCGACGTACGCGTTGTAGCCGACGAAGTTGACGAAGTTCGTTCCTTGCGCCAGCAGCTGCGCCATGATCGCGTTGTTGTCGTTGTCCTTCGACAGGTGGCAGTCGCTGCAAGTCTTGGTCTCGGTCTTGCGCTCCGTGTGCGGATAGTGCGGGTTGAACGCCTGCGAGCTGTAGCCGCTCGCCGCGATCGGCGGCTGCTGCACGTAAATGCGCTCGCGACTCGAATTCGTCGACGATAGAACCAGCGCGGAAGTCGAGCGCACCGGCGCGATCTTGCCGCCGGCGGCCGGCTCACGCCGGCCGAGCAGGAACATGTCGTCGCGCGCGACCTGCGGGTTGTACGTCGCGAAGTTGCGCGTCTCGCCGCCTTCGTAATGGTGGCGCTCGGTCTTTTCGTTCGCCTGGATCGGCAGGTGGCAGCCGGCGCAACTCGTCGTCCACGACGTGTGGCAGGTGTAGCACTCCATGTTCGCGTCGGTGTGCGCCAGGTTGTCGGCCTTGATGTCCTTGCCCCACTGCAGCGTCGAGGTGTTGCGGCTCATCAGCTTCGCGCGCGCGGCCTTCTCGTTGTAGTCGGGGCTGGTCGGGTCGACTGCGTTCTTGACGATGCTCATCTTCCATTCGAGGTTCGGATCCATCATCGAGCGCTGGTAGAGCGCGTCGCCGACCCACTCGAACCGCCGCCGACCGTCCGGCGTACGCAGCGTCGTCATGTCCGTGCCGCCGCCGAGAGCGGCTGGACCGGACGTGTAGAGGTTCGGCACTTCCATCGCCGTGCCGTGACAGTCCTTGCAGGAAATCTCGACCGCGGCCGCGACTTCGCCATAGATGTAGCCGTTGCCGTGATTGTCCTGCGAGAAGTGGCAGTCGACGCATTGCATGCCGACGTCGACATGGATCGACGAGAGGTGCACGCTCTTCTTGAACTTCTGCGGATCGTCGTCGCTCACGACGCTGCCCGCCGCGTCGAGCAGGTTGCCCTTGCGATCGCGCTTGAATACCGCGCGGAAGTTCCAGCCGTGACCGTGATAATCGGCGAACTGCGTGTCCTTCATCTGCGGATTGAGGTCGGCGACCTGCTTGAGGAAGCCGACATCGGCCCACTTGCCGCGCGCGGCGGCGGCTTCGGGATTGCGATCCAGCACGTCGTGGATCTGCTCTGAGGTCGGGTACTGCTGCTTCTGCGGCCACATGCGCGGCGCGTCGGACTCGTAGTCCCACATGGTGTAGCCGAGGAAACTGTTCAGGAACATGTTCGGCTGATGCATGTGGCAGATCATGCATTGGCTGGTCGGCACCGAGCGCGTGAGCGTGTGCGTCAGCGGATGCCCCGACTCCGTCTTGCTGATCGTCGGATCGACGGTCTGCGTGCGGCCGTCGTGGCCGAACTTCGCGTAGATGCTCGAATGCCGTGGATCGCGGTCGTTCGCGTACACGACGTGACACGAGGCGCAGCCCGAATGGCGATAGTCGCCGGGCTGGTCGTTGGTGCCGATGAACCACGTGAACGGATCGTTGAGGCGCGTCTTGGTGATGTTGATCACCGGCACGGAAATGCGTGCGCCCGTGCCCGGCCCGCGATTGGATTGGCGGAAGTCCGGCCGGCCCGGCTCTTCGATTCGCTGCAGCTGACCGTTGGAATTCGGCAGGCCGGTCTCGGGGAACAGGTTCGCGATGTTGCGTCCGCCGCGCTCGAACACGCGGAAGATGTCGCCGGGCTTGAGCGACTCCCAGGTCGGCAGCGGATAGAGCTGCGGCAGGATGCCGGCGATCGCGGCGGCGTCGATGAGGTTATCGGGAATCTTCGGGCCTTTGAGCACGATCGCGTTACCGTCACGGTCGTAGGCCTCGCCGAGGATGTATTGCTTGAAGTCGAGAATGCCGTTGTTGTACGCCGCGCCGCCCCACAGCATCGCGCCCGTAGAATGCAGGCTGCGCACCGATGCTTCGATCACTTCCATGTGGCACGCGCCGCACGCTTCCTTCGCGACACGATAATCGGACGGATTGATGAAGCGGACGAACTCCGGGCTCTCGCGATTGAGCAGCGTGTACGTGCGCTCGGGATTCGCGCTCGACGGGTAGTGCCACGACTTCGGATAGCGCGGCAAGACGTGGGCGGACTCGAATGCCTTCCCATATGCGTCGCTACCGCGCTGCGCACCACTCGCGAGGCGAATGGAGCTGTTGCCGCCGTGACAATCGGTGCAGCCGAGCTTGACCGCAGGGTTCAGGTGCATCGTGCTGGCGTCGGTTTGCGTGTGGCAGGTGAGGCAGCCGGCGCTCTTGGATTGCACAGATTCGTCGGTCTGGCTCGATGGCGACGATGGAGCTGTGACGTACTTGCGCTCGACTGCGTGCTCGCCCTCTGAGGCGAGCAAGGCTGAAGCCTGGCCCACACACAAGGCCACACCCCAGAGGAGCGCCACGAGTACTTTGTTCTTCTGCTTCTTCATCGCCGACCTCAGTAGCTGAAGATCGCGTTCAGCAGGAAGTAGCCCGGGTCTTCGTCCGGGAACAGCGCATCGAACCCGTCACCCGCGAGCAGCGTTGCGTACGACGCGCGCAGCACGATGTTCTGCGACATCATCGGCCGCCACGTCAGAGCCGCCGACACGTCGTAGCCGATGTGCTTGTCGACCGGACCCTGGTTGCGCACCACCTCGACCACTTCCGTCTTGTCGAAGTACAGCGTGTTCGCATTCAGCGAGACACGCAGCGTCGGCAGCAGATCCATGTCGACGCCGAGCCCTGCGAGCAGGATGCCGGGATTGGTGAAGTTCGATTGCCCCTCCTCTTTCGAGGAGCGCAGGCTCGCGAGCACGCCGTTGCGGCTCGACAGCGCGACGCGTCCGCCGCCGATCAGCGGGACAGCCTGCCGAATCCAGTAACTGTTGTCGGCACCCGCGAACTGCGGATTCTCGAAGATCGCATCGAAGCCGGTGGCGCGATCGTCGAAAGGATCGTCGTCGCCGCTGCCGTAGAGCAGCGAGATGCGCGGCCGGATCCAGTCGAAGTCCATCGACAGCTCGGCTGCGACGAACAGCGCGCCGATGTCGACCTTCGCCGGCACGAACACACCCGGTGTCTCTTCGCCAATCGCGTAGTAGATCGAAGTCGTGAGATTCAGCCGGCCGAAGTGCCCGTCGCCGTTGTAGCCGATATAACCGACGTCGTACTCGCGCGGCACCTCGCGGCCGAGCGAGGCCGGACGCTCGATGAAGTCGTTCTGGTTGTAGTACGCGTCTTCGTTCTCGCGATTGCGGTTGTAGGCCAGCGTCAATTGCGAGGTGAACCCGGGCACTGGGAAGTCCTGGCGATACAGGTTGGCGATGAACACGTCGTCATCGCGCAGGCTCTGTTCGAGGTCGTTCAAGCCGCTGTTCGTGTCCTTCTCCAGCCGGCGGAAGTACGCGATGTTGTACTGCCAGCGATTGTTGTGACGCGTGCCGAACAAGCGCACGCCGAGCTGATTGTCCTGGAACAGGAACCCGCGGAAGTCCGACGAGAACGGCTGGATACCGATGCGCAGGCTGTCGAAGTCGTAGTTGTCGGAGACGTTGCGCAGGTGCTTGTCGACGAACGCCGCCTGGATGCCGAGGTGATGATCGTCGCGCGTCTTGCCGTCGCGCGCATCGGCGTTCACGCCTTGCAGCGTTTCGAGCTCGACGTAGTTGTAGCTGAAGACCGGCGTGAAGCGGAATTCGTAGTCGGGTGGCTTGAAGACCGTGTCGCCCTTGTAATAGACGAACTCGGCGGCGAGGTTCTCGACTGCCGCCCACTGGTCGGCGCTGCCGAACACGTCAATCCCGCCGGGGCGATCGGTCGAGATGCCGCCGACCGGCGTCGGCACTTCGCGCAGCTCGTAAACCGTGTCGGAAATGACGCCGAGATTGAAGAACCAGTCGTCGCCGTGCACCGGCCGATCGGCCTTCAACGTATTGCGGTTGTACGGATCGAACCAGCGTTCCTTGTAACCGAGCGTGTCGACGATGCGCCAACGATCGGGCACCGGCACCGAGGCGACGTAGTCCGCCAGACCCGGGCGCGGAATCGGCGAAACGTATGCAGGCGGGGCGCGTTGGATCACCTGACGGCGCGGCGCGCGTCCGCTGTCCTCCTGTGGCTGTGCATTGGGCTGCACAGAAGGTGTCTGTCCGGGCTGCGCGCCCTCTTCCGGACACGGGACTTCCGTATAGCCGGGTCGACGACGCTTGACGATGCGGCCCGTGTCGTCCTGGTAACACGTTTCGGCGGCAGTGGCCGTCGTCGCCAACAGGACCAGAGCAAGTGCCATGAACGATTTTTGTTTCATGTCACTTCCCCTCGCACACGTTGTCGTCAGCGGTATCGAGGAATGGAGCCTGCGGGCATTGCACGTATCTCAGTCGTACGCCCTGCGCGATCACCGTGTCGGCACGGCTGTTGGTCGGCGCGTTGCCGATCGTGCCGAGCGATTGGCCAGCGTTGTGCAAGCCGAGGAACGCGATCATGTCGTCCTGATCGACGCCGTCGCCCGAGACGCCGATTGCACCGACGAGCGTGCTGCCGCGATAGATCGGCACGCTGCCCGGGAAGATCTGCAGTCCGTTGCCGAGCCGCACGCCGGCGATCGTCTGGCCGACGCTGCTGAGATCGTTGGCGAGCTGCACACCTGCACAGCCAGGAGCGACATCCGGAACCGGCACGCCGGCGACGAACAGCACGTGCTGCAGGATCGCGTTGATCGTGACGTCGAGCTGCAACCCGGTCGAGAACGGGCTCCACTCGCCCGCCATTTTGCTGAGCGGCCCCGGACCTTCGTTGTCGATGCCGTCGGGGAAGAACGGCCGCGACAGGTTACCGTTCGCGCGATCGCTGTATGCGATACCGTCCGCCAACGCATTGCCGTTGCCGAGGAAGTTGCGCAGCCCGGTCACGTAGCTGTTGATGACGATCGAACGGGTGACGCCGACAGATGTGTCGGTCGTCGTCAGGTATTTCGCATCGGGCAACGTCGCAAGGAATGCAGCTGCCGTGGTCGATGACATGAACGCCGCGGTGCGCGCTTTCTGCAGAGACACGTCGGTGCCGAACACAGGCGCGT
The DNA here is from genome assembly GCA_035606615.1 of Steroidobacteraceae bacterium. Classification (GTDB taxonomy): domain Bacteria; phylum Pseudomonadota; class Gammaproteobacteria; order Steroidobacterales; family Steroidobacteraceae; genus Steroidobacter. The sequence goes on along the minus strand of DATNFA010000101.1, from coordinate 13,634 downwards.
CACGCGTGCGGGCGATACCGAGGATTTCGCCCTGAGTGTCGACCACCGAGACCGTCACGCGGGCCTGCGAGCTGACCGGCCGTCGAATCTGCGCGCGAGCGCGATTCGCGATATCGAGTGCTGACTGAAGGACCGTGCGCACTTCGTTCTGCGTGAGCACTGCGCCACCGAGCGATGCGCCATCGGTCCCGGCGCGCGGCGCATAACGCAGCGCGTTCGCGGCATCGACCAGCACGAATGCGTCGCGACCGGGATAGTTGACGTCGCCATCCGCACGAATGCCCGACGCGGGCTGACCGAACGTCGTGCCTGCGCGGATCACGCCGTCGAAGTAGCCGGGCACAGATATCAATGCGCCAACGGAGCCTGCGATCGATGTGAACGCCGGCGCCGATCCGGGATTGCTGCGCAGCTGATTGAAGTCCACGTCGCTGAAGCGGAACGTCTTGCCATCCGCGGTGATCCGGTCGCCGCGTCGATCGGTGGGTGCGGCGAAGCCGAACGTCGCGGCATAACCGATCGCTTCGTCGACGTCGGCGTCGCTGTCGGCGATGTCTTTGTCGATCGTGTAGAACGCATCGGCCAGCACACCGACGCCGCCGACTACGGTGCCACTCTTATATAGAGGGAAACCGCCGGGATCCGCGGACAACCCCAGCGGCGAGCGCTGCGGACCGACGCTCGGTCCGACGCCATCGAACGCGCGCATGAGATCGGAGCACGCAAGCTGGCTGAACTGCACGCCGAACAGCGGCCCGGACGGCTGAAACTGCTCGCGTGGATTGAAATGCTCCTGCACGATCTGGCTCGCGGTCCGCGACGAGAACGCGTTGCCCTCCGAGGAAAGGTAGGCGCCAGTGATCGCCTTCGCGATCGCAGCAGCGTGATCGATGTTCACGGGCGCCGGCGCGACAGGCAGGTGAATACCTTCGAGTCCGCCGCTCACGGCCGCGGCACCAGGACTCGTCGTGATCGTCACCGACCGCGTCGCCGCGGCACCCATGCGATAAACCGCGAGCACGTTGCCTACTCGATCGACCACAGCGATCGTCGCACTGACACTGCGCGCCTGAGCTTCGGCAACCGCCTGTGCGAGCACTTGCTGAACATCCGCGACTGTCAGGCTCGTGGTCGAGGCGCCGCACGCGCCGCTGCATCCAGCAGTCGGATCTGAGCCAGCGCTCGTTGCGACGGGATCGCCACCGGAGCATGCGGCGAGCAACGCCGTCACACACAACGACAACCACGCGGGCAACAAGGGCGTCTTCTTCATGATCTTGGCGCCTCGACAGCGACTGCCGGTTGCGGATGGTAAGAGTGACAGCTCACGCATTGCACGGCCACCCGTTCGACGGCCGGACGATCGCCGTGGCACTCCTCGCATTTGCTCATCGCGGGCAGCAGCAGGTCCTTGCTGTCCTGCGATTCCTTCGCCTTGTGGCAGGACAGGCATGCTGCGTCGCCGGTGAGCTTGCCTTGAATCTGGTGACTGCGGTGATCGAAGCGGCCCGCCGGGAAATAATCGCGGGCGAAGCGGATCGGGTAGACCTGGAAGCGGTCGAAATCGCTCTCGCTCTTCGTGTCCACGACCATGTGGCAGCCGACGCAGCCGCGCCGCGTGAACTGGTTTTCGATCTCGGCATGCGCGCTGCGCATCGCGCAATCGAACGGCGCGCCCGTGCAGGTCTGCTCTTCTTCGTCGTGCCCGGGCAGGCGGCGCCGCTCGCGCGTCGGGCGGCCGGCGTTCGGATCGGAGAACTTGCGCGTGAAGTAATCCTGCAGCGTCAGCACGACTTCGCGCGGCTTGCCGTGCGGCAGCTGGCGCTCGGGCGCGCCGGGGTCGAAGGTCAGCTCGTGACACTCGGCGCAGCGATTCTCCATCGTGATCGGCGCGAAGTGCTCGCCGTCCGGCTCGAGACGATGACAGTCCCCGCAGTTCAGCGGCTTGCTATCGCCCCGCCGCAGCACGCGGTCCGGATCGAGATGCTGGTTGTGCGAGAACTTCACGTTCGATTGCTCGACCGCCTTGTCCAGCGCTGCGATCTCGGTCTTCCATTCGAACTCGAATCCGGCGCCGGCCTGAACTGAGGTTGGTTTGAGCAGCTGCGCTTTGAATTCCGGATGATGCTTGGCGCTGAAGCCGCTGACCGGCTCCACGTGCAGCTTCCCGAACTTCTGCTGCGAACCCTGGTGACAGTCGACGCACATCGAGTCGCTGCTGTTGACCAGGAAGCTCGCGGGCTCGTTGTGCTCGCGATGGCAGGTGGCGCAGCGTTGCGTCGGACCGAGCTGCGTCAACGCCAGGTGCTCGGACGAAACGTGATCGTGAATCGTCTTGTGGCAGCTCAGGCACGCTTCGTCCTTCACGCGGACGAATGGCTCCCGGTGGCACGTATCGCAGCGTACGCCCGCTGCCTGCTGATGCGCCGGACTCAGCGGACCGCTGTTCCAGAACTCATCGCCCGGGACCCATGCTGGAACTTCGCGCTGCGCATGATGCATGACGATCGCGGTCACCGGCAGCACGACGCCGGCGATCAGCACGATCGCGATCAGCAGCCACGCAGCTGGCCGCTTCGACATCCACGTCTGCCTGAGATCGGTACGGAACGCGCTTTCGAACTCGCTCGCGTCGATGTTCTCGTTCGGCCGCAGCTCCAGCGCGACGTCGAAGCCGCCGGGCGCCTCTGCGATCGTGAGCTGATGGCCGGCAAGCTCGATGACGTCGCCGATTTCCAGGCGCGTCGAGCTGCGCTCTTCGCCGTTGACTCGTACGCGCTGCCCGCTGCGGCAACTGAGCTCGAGCTTCGAGCCCGACTTGCGTATCACGGCATGCTCGGGCGCGACGGCCCGGCCGAGCAACTGGATGCGCTGATCGGCGGCGCTGCCGATCGTCAGCTCGGCGCCGGAGATCTCCGTATCACGGTATTCGGGAATTCCGTCTGGGCCTTCGTGCAGCTCTCGCAGCAGTGCTTCCATGCATCACCAGTAGACGAACGTCGACACGATGTGCAGCGTGAGCGCGAACAGCAGCGCGAACGTCACGGGGATGTGGAAGTACAGCCAGATCTTCAGCCAGCCGTGCAAGCGGATGTCGCGGCGGATACGTCGCAGCACGGCCTGACGGCGACACAGCAGCACGATGAGCTGCTGCAGGTTCGCGGCTTCGATGCCCTTCTGCGCGCGCGGCAAGCGTTCGGCAACGAAATCGATCACGACCTGCTGGTCGGCGTTACGCACCGGCGCTCCGGCGCCGCGCACGAAGAACGACTCGTCGCCGCTGAACAGCTGCGCGTAGACGCCGCCGCCCAGCGTCGTGCGCTCGATGCTGCTCGCAACCGCAATGCCGACTTCCGGCGCGCACTTCTGTGCGAGCATGCGCGATTGCTTGTCGAGCTCGAACAACTCCGCGAACAGCTCGGCACGGCTGCCGCCTTCGCGATTCTTGGAGATCAGCGCCGGATGATTGAGATAGCTGAACAGCCCGAAGAAACCGCTCGCGATCACGATGATCATCAAGGCATACGCGAGCGTGTGCAGATTCCAGCCGACCTGAAAGCCGGCATGCAGCGTCGCGATGATCAGCAGCGCCGTGCCGAGATAGACATGCGCCGACGTCCAACCCTGCACGCTGCCCATCGTCGAGCTGTAACTGCGCTTGCGAACGCCGAGGAAGGTGAGCCAGAGAATGAGCAACGCACCGATCGAACCGAGCACGTAGCCTTGCCAGGTGCCGCCGTTCGGCGGCTGAACTTTGCCCTGCGTCGCGTACAGCACGCCCGATAGGACCAGCAAGCCGAGCGACCACCACAGGTAGCGCGCTCCCCGAAAGAGCAGAAGATTGCGGTGGATCACCGCTTCCGCTCCTCGACCAGATCGACGAACTGCTCCGGCCCGATGCGGATCGCCGCGCCGGTCGGACAGGCGCGCACGCACGCCGGCCCGCCGTCCATGCCGACGCACGCATCGCATTTCACTGCTTTCTTGCCTTTCTCCTTCGCGGCCGCGCTCGGCTTGTAAGCCGGGTCTTCGCCGGGACCGGTGCCGCCTAGCATCATCCACGACAGCAGGCCGCGCTTCTTCGGCGCGTCGTACACCATGCGAATGACGCCGTACGGGCAATTCGCCTGGCAGTTGCCGCAGCCGATGCACGAATCGTTGATGTAGACCTCGCCGCTCTCCGAACGCCGGATCGCGTTCGGCGGACAATCCTTCATGCAATGCGGCTGCTCGCAATGACGGCAGGCAGTCGGGATGTGCACGTTCGCGTAGGTCGCGCCGGCTTCGCGATCGAGTCGCGACACGCCGCCATGGGTCTCCGCGCAGGCTTTCTCGCAGTTGTCGCAGCCGACGCACAGCGACTCGTCGATGACCAGTACATTGGTCGCTTCGCCGAGGCCTTCGCGCATCAGGAAGTTCATCAGCGAGCCCGCTTCCGGCCGGACCTGCATGCGCGCGTTGTCGATCACGCGCTTGCTGACGTCCTTCTGCAGCGGATCGAGCCGCGCATCCTCACGACGCGCGAGCTCGAGGAATTCCTTGCGTTTGATTTCGATGGCGTCGGCGGCAACGGTGGCCGTCGCGGTCTCGCGGCGCACGGGATCGCCCATCAACGCCATCTCGCCGACCAGATGTCCGGAGCGAACTTCCGACACGAGAATCTGCTCGCTGCCCTTGCCGCGCGACAGCGCGACACCGCCCGAGCGCAGCACGAACAGCGAATCGCCGACTTCGCCTTCCTTGAAGAGCACCTCGCGCGCCTTGAAGCGCCGCAACGTCACACGCGCGGCGATGGCTCGCAGGTCTTTCAGCGTCGCGAACGGAGCGAAGTGCCGCTGCAGCTCGCGCACCACGAAAATCCAGTCGATGCCGCTGCGCACCTCCTCGTTGGAGTTCATCAGCTTGACCATCGTCCGGCGCGGCGTCTCGACCAGGATGCAGCCCGGACCGGCGATCGCCTTCTCGGAGCGCGGCCGCCCGGATAGCAGGCTCATCTCACCGAAGAACTCGCCGCGGCCCAGGCGCGTGCGGATGTGCGGCGGCTGCGCGCCTTCGAGAGTCACTTCGCCGTCGACGATCGTGAAGAAGGAAGTGCCGAATTCGCCCGGCGAGTAGATCGCCTCGCCCTCGCGCACGATGCGGGTCGAGCGCGGCTGCGGCTGCTTCGCAGAAAGTTGCTTGGCGAGCACGTTCATCTTGCGCTTCGCGTCTTCGTGCTCGGCGCCTTCCGGGTAGGTGACGATCACGTCGCTCTCGATGATCAGCTCGCGGAACTGCAGTCCGTTCATCTGCCGGAACATCGGGATCAGCGTCTGGAAGCGCTCGACCATTTCGTCGACCGGCCGCTCGAACGGCAGGCCGTGGAACTGATACTCGAGCAGCGGGTGATCGGCGGGCTTGAGGTCGTTGCCGTTGATGAACTCGACCACGTCGTAGCCCTGGTTCATCGCCTGCTTGATCAGCGGGTAGCCGGCCAGCGAGCCGATCACGTACACGCCGGGCACGTTGCTCTCGTAGTGCCGCGACAGCTCGGGAATCGCGTCGTTGCGCTCGTTCGGGAACTTGATGCCGATCGATTCGACGAACTTGCGCGGCGGCATCGCGCCGAGCCGCGCGATGATGCGATGACATTCGACTGTCTTTTCGCCAGTCGCGGTTTGCATGACGACAGTCAGCGGCGGCGCACCGGGCGCGCCGGGCGCAACACTCTTGATGCTCGCTTCGTAGTGGCAATTGAGGCGGCGCCGCTGGTCGGCAATGGCCGCGACCACGGCGTTGAGGTTTGCGTCCTTGGCACGGCTGAATTCCTTGCCGCGGTTGATGATCCACACGTCGTTCTGCTCGGCCAGCGCCAACGCGTTCTCGATCGCCGCGTCGCCGGCGCCGACGACCAGGATCGTCTCGTCGCGGAATTCTTTGGGATCGTCCAGCTGATACTGAACACGCTCCAGGTCTTCGCCGGGCGCCCCGAGCTTGCGCGGATTGCCTTCCAGGCCGATCGCGAGCACCACGTGCGCGGCCTGCACGACTTCGCCGGTGGTGAGCTGCAGGTTGAAGGCGTGCTTGTTGCCCGTGACCTTGCGGACCTCGGCACCGTAACGGACGTTCACGCCGCCTTTCTGCAGGCCCTCGCCCCAGCCGGCGAGGATCTTCTCGCGGCTGCCGGCGCTGAACTGCATGTCGCTGCGCAGATCCAGGAAGCCCGGCTCCGCCATGACGTGCTTGCCCTTCTGGTAGCGCTGGATCGTCTTGGCGTGGGCGTTGAAGGCTTCGAGCAGCACGTAGCTGGGCGTGCTGCCCTTGCCATCTTTATGAGCGCGGCGATCGCGCTCCGCCGCGCGAGCGGCGGCGCTCAACCCGGCGGGCCCGGCGCCGATGATCGCAATCTGGTACATCGAGGAACCCCGGCCCCCGCCCCGCTGTACTCATTCCTTGAGTATTGTCAAATTGTTGGCGGGCGATGCTACAGAGGTGGGCGAGGCGCCCGCAAGGGACTAAAGGTGCGCTGGATCACGGAAAATAAGGATGTCGGGCTGAAGCCCGACCTACAAGTTCCTTACTTACGCTTGAAGCAGACCTGTAGGTCGGGCTTTAGCCCGACTGCTACTTCCCTTTGAACACCGCCGGACGCTTCTCCAGGAACGCCTTCGCCGCCTCCGCGTGGTCCTGCGTCAAACGCGTACGGGTCAGGTTGGTCGCTTCCATGTCGAACATCGCTTCCAGCCGGCCCTCTTCCGCGGCGTTGAGGTTCTGCTTGATGTAGCGGTTGGCGATGCGCGGGCCGCTGGCGATCTGCCGCGCGATGGCCATCGTCTGCGCCTCCAGCGCTTCGTCCGGCACGACGCGGTTGACCAGGCCGATGCGCAACGCTTCCGCGGCGTCGAGCTTGTCGCTCAGGAACATGAGCTCGCGCGCCTTGGCGGTGCCGACCAGGCGCGTCAGGAAATAGGTGATGCCGAAGTCGCCGGAGAAGCCGACCTTGACGAACGCCGTCGTGAAGATCGCGGTCGTCGAGGCGATGCGCAGGTCGCACGCCGTGGCCAGCGACAGGCCGGCGCCGGCCGCCGGGCCGCGGATCATCGCGATGGTCGGCTTCTGGATCTGATGCAGCAGGCGCGAGGCTTCCATCGCGCCCCGCAGCGAATCGCGCCATTCCTCGTGGGCATTCGCGGCATCGCCATGCCAGCGCGGCGTAGCGCCCTCGCGCAGGTCGCCGCCGGCGCTGAAGCCTCGGCCCGCGCCGCGCAGGACGATCGCCCCGACGTCGGCATCGCGCGCCGCGCTCTCCAGCTGGGCTTTCAGCTCGATGACCAGCGGAGCATTGAGCGCGTTCAGCGCATCCGGACGGTTGAGTGTCAGCGTAAGGACGCCGTCTTCGAGGCTGCGGAGCACCGGTGCACTGTCGTTCATGGTTGGCCCTGACTGGAGTGAGTCGCAATTTGTAACGAGCGTCTGAAACCGTTGGGCCTGATTGTGCGGACAAATGAACAGTAATTCACCCGTAAGGCGGGCGTGGGTGTCGCCGTTCCGCGGCACGGTACGCAAGCGTGAACCACGCACGCGCGACGATTTTGGAGCGCGCGGCATCATTAGGAGTGGCTATGAGCGTTGTCACTAGGGGCATCGTTGCTGGATTGGCGCTGTTCATGTGCGCCTCGGCTGCGTTTGCCCAGGCGCAGCCGCCTACGGATCAGATCATCGTCAAGTGGCGCGACGGGTCATCTGCGAATGCGGCCACCGTCAACAGTCGCATGCAGAAGCTGGGTACTTCCGCGGGGATGCGCTTACAGCGCAAGCAGCAGATCGCCGTCGAGACAGACGTACTGCAGCTCGATCGCGCGCTCGACCAAAACGAGTTGAACCCGCTGCTCGAACGCCTGGCGGCGGATCCGAACGTCGAGTATGCGGTTGCCGATGGACATCGCTGGCCGCACGCCGTGCCCAACGATCCGCTGTTCGCGGATCAGTGGTACTTCCAGAGCGCCGAGATTGCGGCCACGCGCGCGAACCAGGCGTGGGACGTAACGGTCGGCAGCAACTTGACCGTCGTTGCGGTCATCGATACCGGCGTGCGCTTCGAGCATCCGGATCTATTGCGGGTGTCGCAGGCCGGCAAGCTCCTCGACGGTTTCGATTTCATTCTCAACGTGCCGTTCGCGAATGACGGCAACGGCCGCGATGCCGATGCCAGCGACCCCGGCGACTTCATGACGGCGGCCGAGCTGGCGCAACCACCCTTCAACATTCCGGCATGCGCGCCGGCGCCCGGCAGCGACCATGTGAACAGTTCCTGGCATGGCACCCGTGTTTCGAGCCTGATCGCCGCACTGACGAACAACGCCGAAGGGGTCGCCGGGACTGGCTGGAACACGCTGATCCTGCCGGTGCGGGTGCTCGGCAAATGCGGCGGCACCGATAGCGACATCATCGCCGGCATGCGCTGGGCTGCGGGCCTCCCGGTTACCGGTGCGCCGAACAATCCGACCCCGGCGAAGATCATCAATCTCAGCCTGGGCGGTTCGGGCACGTGCTCCGCGGCGTATCAACAGGCCGTCAACGAGATCGTTGCACAAGGCGTGCTCATCGTCGCCTCAGTCGGCAACGACGGCGGTCCTGTGTCAGCACCGGCCAACTGCACGGGCGTGCTCGGCGTGGCCGGCATTCGTCACGCCGGCACCAAGGTCGGCTTCAGCAACCTGGGCCCGGGCACCGGCCTTGCGGCACCGGGCGGCAATTGCGTCAACACTCCCGTCACGCCAGGTGCGCCGTGCCTGTTCCCAATCACCGCCGCGGTGAACCTGGGCACCACGACGCCAGGCGCATCGGGATACACGGATCACGTCGCGAACATCAACGTCGGCACCAGCTTTTCGGCACCGCTGGTCGCCGGCGCCGCCGCGTTGCTCCACGGCGTCAATGCGCAACTGACGCCGCCGCAGTACATCGCGCTGTTGAAGGATTCCGCGTCGCCGTTTGCGACCAGCAGCTCGACAACGACGACCGTCTGCCACGTGCCCGCTGGCGACACGCAGGCCGAGGAATGCATCTGCACGACGCAAACCTGCGGCGCGGGAATGTTGAACACGAACGCTGCCGTGCTCGCAGCACAACGGCCGTTCGCGATTGCGAATGCGTCGAGCTCGATCACGGTCGGCGTCGCAACGGGCATCGACGCAAGCGACAGCTTCGCGTCGAACGGTCGCACCATCGCGTCCTATCAATGGACGGCGATCGCAGTGACCGGCGCGACACCGACGTTCGGCAATGCATCGCAACCGCTCACGACCGTGCAGGTGTCCGACACGAGCACATTCACGCTGCGCTTGACGGTGACGGACAACCAGGGAGTGCAGGACACGGCGGATGTCGCAATGGCAACGCCCATCCCGCCTCCTCCGCCGACTACGCCGCCGGCGGCGCAACCCTCGGGTGGAGGCGGCGGCGGCGGCAGCCTGGGCTGGCTGATGCTCTTGTTGTTAGCCGCTACTTCAACTTGGCAGCGAGGCCGATCAGGTACTCGCTGAACTTCTCGCCGAGCGCTTCGTGCTTCAGGCCGTACTCCACGGTCGCCTGCAGATAACCGAGCTTGCTGCCGCAGTCGTAGCGCTTGCCTTCGAACTCGTACGCGTACACCGGCTCGTCCGCCAGCAGGTCGGCGATCGCGTCGGTGAGCTGGATCTCGCCGCCGGCGCCGCGTCCGGTCTGCTCCAGCTTCGCGAAGATCGTCGGTGACAGCAGGTAACGTCCCACCACGGCAAGCGTCGACGGCGCATTCTGCGGCCGCGGTTTCTCGACGATCTGCTTGACGCGGCTGACGCGGCCCTCGCGCTCTTCGGTCGCGACGATGCCGTACTTGTCCGTTTCCGAGCGCGGCACTGTCTCCACACCGAGCACGCTGCCGCCACGCTCCGCGTGCACCCCGGCCATTTGGCGCAGACACGGCGTCGGCCCGTCGATCAAATCATCGGCAAGGTGCACGAAGAACGGCTCGTCACCGACGACCGGCTTGGCACACCACACCGCGTGTCCGAGACCGAGCGGCGACGGCTGCCGGATGTAGATGCAACTCGCCCATGCCGGCACGATGTCCTTCAACGCTTTCAGCAAGTCAGCCTTGCCCTGCGCCTCCAGCGCCTGCTCCAGCTCGACGTCGGTGTCGAAGTGATCCTCGATTGCGCGCTTCGAGCTGCCGGTGATGAAGACCAGCTTGCGTGCACCCGCAGCGAGCGCTTCCTCCGCGGCGTACTGGATCAGCGGCTTGTCGACGATGGGCAGCATTTCCTTCGGGCTCGCCTTGGTCGCGGGCAAGAACCGCGTGCCGCGTCCGGCCACTGGAAAAACCGCTGTTCTGATCTCTTGCGCCTGGGTCACCGCGCACCTCCGTCGTAACTCGCAGGAGCGCGATGATACCCGGAAGACAGGGCGCGGGGCGCTACTCGACCTTCTTGCGAGGCGTGCCCTCGGCCTTGCCGTCGACTTTTATGTTGGCGCGGTTGCGCTCCAGCACCTTGGCACCGATGCCCTTGATCTTGCGCAACTCGTCGGCGCTGCGGAACGCGCCGTTCTTCTCTCTGTATGCAACGATCGCCTGCGCTCGGCTCAAGCCGATGCCTTGCAATTCCTTCGCGATGGTGGCGGCGTCGGCCGTATTGATGTCGACCGGTCCCGCCCAGACCAGCACGGGCACCAGGGCGACGATGAGGGCCTGAATGAGTTTGGACATGAAGCTCTCCTTAGCGTTGAAACAATTACCGGGTTCGGCGATGCAGGATGCGCCGACTCGGGAGAGTGTTGAGCGGGAATAAAGGGTCAGTTCGCGGAGAAAATCAGCGCCGCTGGACGCCCGGTGTCACATCGAGCAACGCGACCGGCGCGAATGCATCCCAGGCGCGGCAACCGGGGCATTGCCAGAAGTGCGATGCGCTCGCGAAACCGCAATCGACGCAGCGATAGCGCTGCGTTCGACGCAGAATGCGCCCGAGACTCAGCGCCAGGTCCGTGCGCTGCTGCAGCGTGAGCTGGCCAGGATCTCCGGCGACCGAACGGACGATCTCGCCGAGGCTCGGATCCTCGCGCAATAGGTCCGGCAAGCAATCGCGTACGAACGGCTCCTGCTCCAAGCCCGCAACGATCGCGGCGTAAGCGAGCTCGGCGCGCGCCGAGGGCTCGGGACGAATCCATGCATTGAAGCGCCGCTCGATATCGCCCGCGTCGGCGCCACGCGCCGCGCGCAACACACGCGGCAGCGCCAGCGCGAGTAAACGCGGATGCAGCTCGACGAAGCGCTGGCACAGCAGCGCCGCGAGCTCGGGCTCGTTCATGTCGAGCGCGATGTCCGCGCGAATCAGCGCGCCCCGCGGAAAATTTCGTTGCACTTCGCGCGCGCGATGCAAGTGCTCGCGGGCAGCGTCGAGATCCTTGCCCTCGCGCGCCTGCTCGGCCAACTCGCAGTGATAGTGCGCGATCGCCGTCGGCTGCTCCGGCGAGGCGAGCGCGGTCAGGCGATTGTGAATCGCGATCGCGTGATCCCAATCGCGCTGCTGCTCGTAGATGCGCAGCAAGTAGCGCAGCGCTGCCACGCGCCGCGTCTCGGTCTCCGCCAGCTTGCGAAACGAAACTTCGGCGCGATCGAACAGGCCCGCGCGGAAATAGTCCTCCGCCAGCGCGAACATCGCCTCGAGGCGATGCTCGTCGCTGAGCGACGGGCGCGCCATGATGCTCTCGTGGATGCGGATCGCGCGCTCCACCTCGCCGCGGCGCCGATAGATGCTGCCGAGCGCGAAATGGGTCTCGACGGTCTCGTTGTCGACGTCGACCATTTTCAGGAAGACTTCGAGCGCCTTGTCCGGCTCTTCGTTGAGCAGAAAGCCGAGGCCCTTGAGGTAGTCCTCGTTCAGGCGGCGCGGCGGCTCCTGGCTGCGCAACCCATTGGTGCGCTCGGGCTGCGGCGGCGATGACGGAGCGGGAGGCGTACGGTCGCGAAAGCGAAACTGCGCCACGAGCCAGCCCGCGGCCGCTGCGACGAACAGCGCGACGACGAGGTCGAGCGACAGGTCAAACTGCATTTTCGTCGGCGGCCGCCAGCGCCCGCGCGCGCGTCTCGGCCGCGCGCAATGCGCGACGCAGTCGCCCGCGCTCGTCGAGCAGCTCGGCAACCCAATAGACGCGCCAGAACAGGCCAGCGAGCAAACCGCAGACGAATGCGACGACCAGCGCGAGGCCGAGCGGCGTGGCGATACGGAGGAAGGCGAGCTCGACGTCGACGCGTCCAGCGTTCATGGCGCTGACGAGCAGCGCGACCAATGCAGCGAGAGCAACGGAGAAGTAGAAGAGAATGCGAGCCATAAAGAAGAGCAGGCTGAAGGCTGTAGGCAGCCTACAGTCTACGCCTCTCTTCAGTCGCGGATCGGGCTCCCGGCGCCGTCGTTCACGCGCTCGCGCAGATCCTTGCCCGGCTTGAAATGCGGCACGTACTTGCCCGACAGCGCGACGGTCTCGCCCGTCTTCGGGTTGCGACCCTGGCGCGGCGGACGGAAGTGCAGCGAGAAGCTGCCGAAGCCGCGGATCTCGATGCGCCCGCCCTGGGCGAGCGCGTCGCTCATGATCTCGAGGATCTGCTTCACTGCCAGCTCGACGTCCTTGGCGGGCAGGTGCTTCTGCTTCGCTGCAATGAGCTCGATGAGTTCCGATTTGGTCATGCTCGGGCCCGTTGTTCTTTTTCAGAAAGCTGCAGGCTGCAGGGATACTGCAGCCTGCCGGCTCGCGGCTAGTTCTCTCCGCCCCCGATGTGTTCCTTCAGCAGGTCGCCGAGGCTAGTGCCGCTGGAGGTCTCGCCGGTGCGGTAGTTCTGCACTGCTTCGGCTTCCTCGTGGATCTCCTTCGCCTTGATCGACAGGGCGATCGTGCGGCTCTTGCGATCCACGTTGGTGAACTTCGCCTCGACCTCGTCGCCGACCTTCAGGACCGTGCGCGCGTCTTCGACGCGGTCGCGCGACAGCTCGGAAGCGCGCAAGTGACCTTCCACGCCGCCGCCCAGGTCGATGATCGCGCCCTTGGCGTCGACCTCGCGCACCGAGCCCTTGACGATCGAGTTCTTCGGATGCTCCGCGATCCAGGCCGAGAACGGATCCTTCGCCAGCTGCTTGATGCCAAGCGAGATGCGCTCGCGCTCCGGATCGATCGACAGCACCATCGCCTCGACCTGCTGCGCCTTCTGGTAGTTGCGCACGGCTTCTTCGCCGGGCACGTCCCAGGAGATGTCCGACAGATGCACCAGGCCGTCGATGCCGCCCGACAGGCCGATGAAGATGCCGAAGTCGGTGATCGACTTGATCTGGCCCGTGACCTTGTCGCCACGATTGTAGTTGTCGCTGAACTCCTTCCACGGATTCGCCTGGCACTGCTTGATGCCGAGGGAAATACGGCGGCGCTCCTCGTCGATGTCGAGCACCATCACCTCGACTTCCTGGCCGATGTGCACGACCTTCGAGGGATTCACGTTCTTGTTGGTCCAGTCCATCTCGGACACGTGCACCAGGCCTTCGACGCCTTCCTCGATCTCGACGAAGCAGCCGTAGTCGGCGATGTTCGTGACCTTGCCGAACAGGCGCGTGCCGGTCGGATAGCGGCGGCCG
>DATNFA010000100.1:0-5877 GCA_035606615.1 Steroidobacteraceae bacterium | reverse complement strand
GCGTCGGTGCTCGGGCGGCAGATCATGAGCCCGCTCGATCTGGAGCGAACGTTTGGACTGATCGGCGGGGACATCTTCCACGGCGCGCTGAATCTGGATCAGATTTTCTCGGCGCGGCCGATGCTGGGGTATGGCAATTATCGCGGCCCGTTGCCAGGCATATATATGTGTGGGTCGGGAACGCATCCCGGCGGCGGTGTGACCGGCGCGCCGGGGCACAACTCGGCGCGCGAGATCCTCATCGACTTCAAAAAGCGCAAGCTCCGCCGGATCGCGTAGCGCAACCTTCTTGCGCAGTGCGACGTCCCAACGGCTGGCCGAGCCGGCCAGCCAGGGAGTCTCGCAATGAAAAGTCCTCGTTCCAAATGGTGGTACGCGCTGATCGCGATCCTCGTCTTTGCCTTCATCGACCAGTACGGTCTGTTCCTGAAGTGGATCGGCTGGCGCCAGTACATCAGCGAATGGCTCGTCGTCCTCAGCATTCGCAACACCTTCGAAGTCGCGACGTGCCTGCTCGCTGTCGCCGTCATGCATCGTCTCGGATTCAAGCGCGCGGCGCATGAGCTCGGACTGACGAAGCCAGTCGGACGCGGACTCGCGTTTGCGGCGATCGCCACTTTGCCGATGTTGATCACGTTCTCGCTGACGTCGTCCGTGAATCCGAAGATGACTTTTCTCACGGTCGGCGTGCTGTGCTTCATCGCGCCGTTCGCGGAAGAGGTGCTGTTTCGCGGCTTCCTGTTCCGGCAACTCTACCGTCGCGCGCGGCTCGGCTTCTGGGTGGCCTCGCTGTTCCCGTCAGTGCTGTTCGCGATCGCGCATCTGTATCAGTCGGACGATTTCAACGAGCTGCTCGGCATCGTCGCGATCACAGGCACCGGCAGCATCCTGTTCTGCTGGCTGTACATGAAATGGAAAGACAACGTGTGGCCGGTGTTCGGCTTGCACGCCGGGATGAATCTCTGGTGGGAAGTGTTCGCGGTCGACGACACGGCGCTCGGCGGCTGGGTTTCGAACGGCGCACGAACCGCGACGATCATCATCGCGGTGCTGCTGACGATCTACAAAGACAAGATCTGGAAGCCGCTGCCGTCTGAAGTGGTGGACGTCGAGACGGATCGCACAGAGCCTACGACTCCGGATCGTCCCGCAGCGCCGCGTGCGCAGCAAGGATATGAGACCGCATGACCGATGCGGCCCATTCCGGATCCCGCGACTCCAGCGCGCTGACGATCTCGAGGTGATGCGAGGCGCTGCGCAGCAGGTGCTGCGGCTGATACTTCGCGAACGTCTTGAGCATCATCGGCGCTTCGAGTAGCGCTGGTAGCAACGTGACGAGCCGCGCGTTGCCGGAGAAATCCTGCAACGCGCGGTGGAACGCACTGTTGAGCTGGCCGATGCGCTCGATGTGACCATCGGCGCGCGTTGCCGACTCGTGATACTGCTCCTCGGCGAGTCGCCGCAACGTCGCGATGCCGTCTGGCGTGATCTGCTCGCACGCGCGGGCCGCACCGTACGGCTCCAAGAGCGCGCGCAACTCGAAGACGTTGCGCGTATCCCGGTCCGTCCATGGCGTGACGACCGCGCCGACGTTCGGCAGCACCTTGAGGAATCCCTCCGCCTGCAAACGCCGCAGTGCTTCGCGCACCGGCGTGCGGCTGACGCTGAGCGCGTCCGCGATCTCCTGCTCTGTGATCCGCACGGCGGCGGGGTAGGTACCCCGCACGATGCCTTCGCGGACCATCGCGTACGCCCGATCGACTGCCTGGGCCATATCCGTCCTCTCTGTCGCTCTGCACCATTAAGGTGCGGATTGCATGCGATCGTACTCTTTGCTTGCCGAGTTTTGCCTGATTCTTGCCAATCCGGTCACAGATTGCATACGATCCGCCGCCATGGGGACTCAAGTCGAAATCGTCGAGGTCGGTCCGCGCGACGGTCTGCAGATCGACCCGCTGATCCTCCCCACGGCCACCAAGATCGAACTCATCACCCGTCTGCTGGCTTCCGGCCTGCGCCGCATCGAGGTCACCAGCTTCGTCAACCCCCGCAAGGTCCCGCAGATGGCCGATGCCGAGCAAGTGCTGGCCGGTCTCAACCGGCCGCACGACGCCCATTTCATCGGATTGGTGATGAATCGCAAAGGCTTCGATCGCGCGGCGGCCGCCGGCTGCAACGAAGTCGGCATGGTCGTGGTTGCGAGCGACACATTCAATCGCCGCAATCAGGGCGTCGGCACCGACGAGTCCATCGACACCTGGCTCGAAGTCGCGAGCGCCGCGCGAGCTGCCGGCATTCGAGCTCAAGTCACGATTTCGGCTGCGTTCGGCTGTCCGTTCGAAGGTGAGATGCCCGTCGCGCGCGTCATCGAAGTCGCGCAACGGGTCGCGGAGGGCGAGCCGCACGAGATCTGCCTGGCCGACTCGATCGGCGTCGCTGTTCCTGCGCAGATCCACGAGTTGCTCGGGCGCGCGCGTGTGCAGTTGCCGGGCATGCGCTGGCGCTGCCACTTCCACAACACGCGCAACACGGGAATCGCCAACGCCTGGGCTGCGATTGAAAACGGCGTCGTCGCGCTGGATTCGAGCATCGGCGGCATCGGCGGATGTCCGTTCGCGCCGGCAGCGACCGGCAACATCGCTTCCGAAGATCTGCTCTACATGCTCACGCGCAGCGGCGTCGCAACCGGCGTTTCGCTGCCGTCACTGATCGAGACGGCGCAGTGGCTGCAGACGCAGCTCGGCCGGCCCGTGCCCGCGATGCTGACCAAGGCCGGGGGCTTCCCCCGCACTGCGGCCGCGCACTGACGCGCCCGCATCACCCACGAGAAGAGAGCACTGCAGTGTCATACCGATTAGGCGTCGATGTCGGCGGCACGTTTACCGACCTGTTGCTGGTCGACGAGGCGAGCGGCGCCACATGGTCCGCGAAGGTCCCGAGCACACCGCAGGATCAGTCGATCGGCGTGCTGACTGGCCTGGAGCGTGTGTGCAGCAAGGCGAGCATTTCGCCGAAGCAGATCGATCACGTCATGCACGGCACGACGGTCGCGACCAATACGGTGCTGACGGGCACCGGCGCGAAGTGCGGGCTCGTCACGACGCGTGGTTATAGGCAAGTGCTGCAGATCGCGCGGTCCTACGTGCCGGGCGGACTCGGCGGTTGGGTGATCTACAACAAGAGCCTGCCGATGGCGCCGCTGGCGTGCACGATCGAAGCGCACGAGCGCGTCAGCGCGAAAGGCGAAGTGGTCGAGAAGCTCAACGAGCAGAAGCTGCGCGAGGATCTGCGCCAGCTGCGCAAGAAGAACATCGAAGCGCTGACAGTCTCGCTCATCAACGCATTCGCGAATGATGCGCACGAGCAGCGCGTGCTCGCGATCGCCGGCGAGGAATTGCCGGGAATTCCCGTGTCACTGTCGTCGCAGGTCGTGCCGGAGATGCAGGAGTACGAGCGCACGGTGACGACTGTTGCGAACTCGTATGTCAGGCCGCGGGTTGCGCGGTACGTGCGGAATCTGACGGAGAAGCTCGCCGCGAAAACCGATGCGGTCAAGCTGCACATCCTGCGCTCGGATGGCGGGCTCGCGTCGGCGAAATCGTCCGAGGAGTTTCCCGTCAATCTATTGATGTCGGGTCCCGCGGGCGGTGTGACTGGAGCGTTGTGGGTCGCCTCGCAGGCAGGATTTCCGAATCTGCTGACGATCGATGTCGGTGGCACATCGACTGACGTCGCGCTGATCCAAAACGGCGAGCCGCGGCTGCGTCGCGAGACGACAGTCGGCGACGTGACCGTGCGCGCATCGTCGGTCGACATCCGCACCGTCGGCGCGGGGGGCGGCTCGATTGCACACGTACCCGAGCTGACGAAAGCACTGCGCGTCGGTCCGCAGAGCGCGGGCGCAGATCCGGGGCCGGCTGCGTACGGCAAGGGCGGCACAGAGCCGACCGTGACCGATGCGAACGTCGTGCTCGGTTACTTGCCGGAGATGCAACGCCTCGGCGGCGAGATGGTGCTCGATCGCAAGCTTGCGGCGACGGCAGTGCAGAAGGTCGCCGATGCGCTCGGCCTGTCGCTGCAGCAAGCGGCACTCGGCATCTACAACATCGTGAACGAGAACATGACCGGCGCGCTGCGACTGGTCTCTGTCGAGCAGGGCTACGATCCGCGCGACTACGCGTTGATAGCGTTCGGTGGCGCAGGCCCCCTCCACGCGAACGCACTCGCGCGATTGCTCGGATCGTGGCCCGCCATCATTCCGCCGGGTCCCGGCGTGCTGTGCGCGCTCGGGGATTCGACGACAGCGGTGCGTGACGAGCGCTCGCGAACGTTCGTGCGGACGTTCAAGGAGATCGGCGCGGGCGAAGTGGCGCAGATCCTGCGCGATCTTGCAGCCGATGCATCGCATGGCCTCAAGCAGGAGAACGTAGCTGCCGCGGACATGCAGACCAGCTATCAGGTCGAAGTCCGCTATCGCGGCCAGGGTCTGCGTCTCAGCGTCGACGTGCGGCTCGAAGAGCTCGAGCAACGCGGCCTGATTGCGATCAGCGAGAAGTTCGATGCTGAGCACAAGCGCCTGTTCACGTTCACGCTATCTCTCGATCACGAGCTCGTAACTCTGCGCGCCGCAGTGCGCGGCAAGAGCATCCAGATCGAACGGCCGGCCGTGAAGCGCGGTGGCAAAGATCCAAAAGCCGCGGAAGTGGCAACGCAAGCCGTCTACATGGAAGGCAAGAGCCTCACGGCGCGCGTCTACGATCGCGCGAAGCTCGAAGCCGCCAACGTCATGGCCGGGCCCGCCATCGTCATGGAGATGGACTCGACGACGGTGATCCTGCCGGAGCATCGCGGCCACGTCGACCCCCACGGCAACATCCTCATCTATCCCGATTCGCATCCGGCTGTGAAGTAGGTGCCCCCATGTCCGCCAAATTAGTCCAACGCAACTCGCAGCCGTACAAGAAGCTCGACGTCGACACCGTGACGATCGATATCATCGAAAGCGCGCTCCGCAACGCGCGCTTCGAGATGGACACCGTGCTGTTCCGAACCGCGATGTCGCCCGGCATCCGCGAGCAGCACGACGAGTTCCCGATGATCGCCAATGTCGAAGGCAAGATGGTCGTCGGCCAGTTCGGCTCGTTCATCTACGGCTTCCTGCAGGGCTACGACGGCACCATCGAAGACGGCGACATCTTCTTCACCAGCGACCCGTACTCGGTGAACGGTGCGATCTCGCACGCCAACGATTGGCTGATGCTCATGCCGATCTTCCGCGAAGGCCGCTTGCTCGCCTGGACGGCGATGTTCGGTCACATGACCGACGTCGGCGGCAAAGTGCCGGGCAGCCTGCCGACCGATGCGCGACAGATCTACGAAGAAGGCATCTGCGTGCCGCCGGTGAAGATCTACAAGGGCGGCGAGCTGCAGCAGGACGTGTTGCGCATCATCCTGCACAACTGCCGCCTGCCGCACTGGAATCTCTCGGACTTCAACGCGATCGTGGCCGCGCTGCGTACTGCATCGCTGCGCTGTCTGCAGATCGCGCAGCGCTTCGGCGACGATGTTTTCTACTCCGCGCTTGACGCCATGCTCGAACGCAACAAGCGCGCGATGCGCGAGCTGATTCGTCGCACGGTGCCGGAGAAGCGGCAGTACTTCGAGGACTACATCTGCGACGACGGTCGCGGCATGGGTCCGTACAAGATCGCCTGCGCGATGTGGCGCGAAGGCGACGTGTGCATCTTCGATTTCGCCGGCACCGATCCGCAGTCGATCTCCTCGATCAACTTCCTGCTGAACGAAGAGATGTTCAAGATGTTCGCGGGCGTGTACATGATCATGGTGTTCGACCCGCAGATCCTGTTCAACGACGGC
>DATNFA010000099.1:0-5403 GCA_035606615.1 Steroidobacteraceae bacterium | reverse complement strand
AGAATGCGGTGCATGACTGAAGCGGACGAGTGGCTCCCGGCCTCAGGCTCTGTCGTGGCTGCGGCAGAGTTCCACAAGATGCCGCTGCTCGTCCAGACCTGGGATGTTAAGCCGATGGACTGCCGCAAGTTTCCATCCGTTAGGAATGTGTTCCAACTCGTCTGTCGGGTAACGGCCTTTCATCGCAAGGAGTCGCCCGCCGCCGACACATAGATGTCCTGACCACTTCACGAACGTCTCTATCGGACCCACGGCACGCGACACGACACTGTCGAAGCGCTCTTTCGGCCGATAATTCTCGGCGCGCGTGTGCACGGTTTGCACGTTGCGCAAGCCGAGAGTCTGCGCCGCATGCTCGACGAACTTCAGCTTCTTCGCCGTCGAGTCGATGAGCGTGAGCTCGAGCTGGGGCAGCGCGGCCGCGAGCGGCAGGCCCGGAAAGCCCGCGCCGGTGCCGATGTCCGCGATGCGAGCGCCGCGCAGGTAGCTGTGCACGGCGAGACTGTCGAGCAGGTGCTTGGTGATCTGCTGACCGCGCTCGCGGATCGCGGTCAGGTTCATGCGCTGGTTCCAGTCGTCCAGCTCATCGAGCAGTCGCAGCAGCTGGGCAGCTTGGTCAGAGCTCAGCGGGATGCCGAGCTCCGCGGCGCCTGACATCAGGACGTCGAGGGACACGTCAACCGATCTTCACCACCGCGCGCCCGGTCACCGCACCTTTGACGTACGGCTCGAACGCCTGCGGCAGCTCGTCGAGACTGATAGTGCGCGTGACGATCGCGTCGAGGTGACGCGGCTTCAGGTCGCTCGCGAGACGCTGCCACACCGCGAGACGCAGCGGTCGTGGCGTATATACGGAGTTGATGCCGAGCAGGTTCACGCCGCGCAGGATGAACGGCACGACGGTGCTCTTCAGCTCCGGGCTCGCTGCGAGGCCGATGCTGGCGATGTTGCCCCAGAAATTCGTGGTGCGAGTCAGCCACGCGAGCACGTCGCCGCCGAGATTGTCGATCGCGCCGGCCCACTGCGCTTCTTCGAGCGGCCGCGAGCCGAGGTTGAGCCCTTCGCGCAACAGGACGCGGGCGGCGCCGAGCTTCTCCAGATAGGCAGTCGCAGCTTGCTTGCCGGTGAGCGCGACGACCTTGTAGCCGCGGCCCGCGAGCATGTCGATTGCCAGGCTGCCGACGCCGCCGGTCGCGCCCGTGACGACGATGTCGCCGCCTTCCGGACGCTGACCGTTCTGCTCCATGCGATGGATCGCGAGCGCAGCGGTGTAACCCGCGGTCCCGATCGCCATGCACTGAAATTCGTCGAGACCGGGCGGGATCGGCACGACCCAGTCGCCTTGCACGCGTGCGTACTCGGCGTAACCGCCGTCGTGGGTCTCGGACAGGCCGCAGCCGTTCACCAGGACTTTCTGTCCCGGCTTGAATTCGGCGTGCTGCGAGGAGACGACTGCGCCGGCGAGGTCGATGCCGCCGACCAGAGGGTATTTGCGCAGGATCTTGCCGGCACCGGTCGCAGCGAGCGCGTCCTTGTAGTTGATCGTCGAGTAACCGACCTTGACGACCACCTCACCGGGACCGAGATCGCTCAGCCCGATCGTTTCCAGGCGCCCGGCGATCTTGCCGCCTTCCTGGTGAATGCGGAATGCGCGAAAGCTATTCACTGTCGCGGACGCACTTGCCGTGCTTGCGCAGCTCGTCGGTGCTGCACAAGCCGGGCTGCCGGCCGAAGAACTCGGCGATGGCCTCGAAGTCCTTCTCGTCCACGCCGGTAATGATGCCGGCCATGATCGGGTTCTTGCGCTTGCCGCTCTTGTAATCCTGCAGCGCGTGCACGATGTAGTCAGGGTACTGTCCGGCGAGGATCGGATACTCGGGGCCGATGGTCTTGGCGCCGTCCGAGCCGTGGCACGACACGCAGGTCTGCGTAGCCGGCGGCGGCGTGCCGATGACCTGCTTGACCGGCTGGACGACTTCGGCCTGCAGGAAGGCAGCGATGTCGGCGCGCTCCTGTTCCGAAAGCGTCGCGGCCTGTGAGTGCATCGTCTGGTGCGGGCGATCGCCGCCGGCGTAGCCGTTCAGAGCGGTGATCAGGTACTGCGCGTTCTGGCCGCCGAGCTTCGGCACGCTGTAGTTCGGGAAGGCGTTCTTGTAGTCCGGCACGCCGTGACAGCCGTGGCAGGTGTATGCGAGGACCTTGCCCCGACCGGCATCGCCGTCGGCGTTCGCGTCCGCGGCCATGCCGACGAGCCCGACCGCTACCCAGGCCGCGATTGCGGCCGCTCGCCCGTTCATATCCGCTCCCGTTTCGTGCAGGGCGCGGATGGTACAGGAACTGCAGGTTCCGCTGTATACTGCCCAACCCGCATTCCCGATCCGAAGGTTTTTCGCTCATGGCTCGTATCACCGTCGAGGATTGTCTGCACCAGGTGCCGAATCTGTTCCAACTGGTCCTGGTTGCCGCGAAGCGCGCGCGCAAGCTGGCCAATGGCGCCGAGGCGACGGTTGACTGGGAGAACGACAAGTCCACGGTCGTGGCGCTGCGCGAGATCGCAGCCGGCCACATCGGACCCGAGATTCTCGAAGAGGCCGAGCGACCGCAGCCCGAGACGATGCCGGAACTCGAAATGTCCGGCGAGCTGCGCGCCCCGCACCTCGGATTGGGAGACTGATCCACCCCTCATCCGGTCGGCCTGCCGGTCGCAGTCATGGACTACGCGTCTTCCATCCTGGGGCTCCTGCCGACTGGAAGACGCTCGATCGGCGTCACGCAGCTCCTCAATAAGCTCGAAACGTACCTGCCGCCGGCGCAGGTCGATCGCGTTCGCGACGCCTACGAGTTCGGCGCGGAGGCGCACGAAGGCCAGAAGCGCCTCTCCGGCGAGCCGTACATCGCTCACCCCGTCGCCGTCGCGGATCTCCTGGCCGACCTGCGGCTGGATGCGCCGACGATCATCGCGGCGATCCTGCACGACGTAATCGAGGACACGCCGACCGCCAAGGACGAGATCGCCGAGCGCTTCGGCGCCGACGTCGCCGAGCTGGTCGACGGCGTCTCCAAGCTCGATCACATCCAGTTCCGCAGCCGCGCCGAGGCGCAGGCCGAGAGCTTCCGCAAAATGCTGCTGGCGATGGTGCGCGACATCCGCGTCATCATGGTCAAGCTCGCGGATCGCACTCACAACATGCGGACACTCGGCTCGGTGCCGCCGGCGAAGCGGCGTACCGTCGCGCGCGAGACGCTGGAGATCTATGCGCCGATCGCCAATCGTCTCGGCATTCACTCGATCAAATCGGAGCTCGAGGAGCTCGGCTTCAAGGCGCTGTATCCGGGACGCTACCGCATCATCGAAAAAGCGCTGAAGCGCGCGCGCGGCAATCAGAAGCAGTTCGTCGGCAAGATCGCGGACAACTTGCGCGGCGCGCTCGAGAAGGCCGGCGTGAAAGGCCGCGTCGAGGGCCGGGAGAAGCACCTCTACAGCGTCTATCAAAAGATGCGGCGCAAGCGCTCGCCGCTCGCGTCGATCGTCGATGTGTTCGGCTTCCGCATCGTCGTCGATTCGGTCGACACCTGTTATCGCGCGCTCGGCCTGGTGCACGGCCTGTATCGGCCGATGCCGGGCCGCTTCAAGGATTACATCGCGATCCCGCGCATCAACGGCTACCAGTCGCTGCACACCACGCTGTTCGGCCCGAATGGCATGCCGATCGAAGTGCAGATCCGCACTGACGACATGCATCGCATCGCCGAGTCGGGCATCGCGGCCCACTGGCAATACAAAACCGGCGAGGACCAGGGCAAAAGCTATCGCGACCGCGCGAGCGAGTGGTTGCAGCACTTGATGGAGATGCCGCATGGCGGCAGCTCCGAAGAGTTCATGGAGAGCGTCAAGCTCGACCTCTTCCCGGACAAGGTCTACGTGTTCACGCCGCGCGGCGAGATCCGCCGCCTGCCGCGCAACGCGACTGCGGTCGACTTCGCGTATTCAGTGCACACCGATATCGGCAATCACTGCGTCGCTGCCAAGGTCGATCGCCGCCTCGTGCCGCTGCGCACGCCGCTGCGCAACGGCCAGACGGTCGAGATCATCACGGCGAAGGGCGCGACGCCGAATCCTGCCTGGGTGAACTTCGTAGTCACCGCCAAGGCACGCGCTGCAATCCGTCACTACTTGAAGGGCTTGAAGCACTCCGAGGCAGTCGAGCTCGGCAGGCGCCTGTTGACGCAAGCACTCGCCGATCTCGACGTCGCGCTGAAGAAGGTGCCGGAGGAACGGCTGCAGAGCGTCGCGACGGAATTCAATCTCAAGAGTCCCGAAGAGCTGTTCGAGCAAATCGGCCTCGGCGAGCGGCTCGCGCCGCTGGTCGCGCGCCGGCTGCTGCCCGCCGATGCCGCTGCAGTCGCAATCGGGACCGAGCCGTCGCACGGCTCGGCGCTCACGATCGCGGGCACGGAAGGCATGGTCGTGAGCTACGCGCGCTGCTGCTTCCCGATCCCGAACGATCCGATCATGGCGTACCTGTCGAGCGGCCGCGGCGTCGTCATTCACCGCGAGGCGTGCGGCAACCTGCGCAACTACCGCAAACAGCCTGACAAGTGGCTGTCGGTGACTTGGCAGCCGAACGTCGACCGTCTGTTCAACGTCGAAGTGCGCATCGATGTCGCGAACCGCATGGGCGTGCTCGCGGCAATCGCCTCGAACATCGCGACTACCGAAACGAACATCGAGCACGTGGCCGTCGACGAGCGCGACGGCGACGCCTCCACGCTGGTCTTCGATCTGCAGGTGCGCGACCGCAAGCACCTTGCACACGTCATCAAGAATCTGCGCAAAATGCCGGAAGTGCTGCGCGTGACGCGCATGCTGGCCTAACAGAGGCCAAAAGAGAGGATGTCCATGCCCCGTTCGATCATCGCGACTGCGAACGCGCCGAAAGCCATTGGCACTTATTCCCAAGCCGTCAAAGTCGGCAGCACCGTGTACTGCTCGGGACAGATTCCGCTCGATCCGGCGACCGCCGAGCTGGTACAGGGTCCGATGGAAGCGCAGGTGCGGCGCGTGTTCGAGAATCTGAAGGCGATCGTCGGTGCGGCGGGCGGCAGCTTCGCGCAGGTCACCAAGGTCACCGTCTACATCCTCGACTTCGCCGACTTCCCCACGCTCAATAAAGTGATGGCCGAGTATTTCAGCGAGCCGTATCCCGCGCGCGTGACTGTCGCCGTCGCGGGATTGCCGAAGGGCGCGCGCGTCGAAATCGACTGCGTGGTGGAGTTGGAGTGACCGCACCGGCGACGCAGCGCACGTCCGCTGAGTCGTCGGAGCTGCGCCCCGTCACGACGCTGCGCGGCGTCGGCGAATCGCTCGCCGAGAAACTCGCCCGGCTCAACATCACGACCGTG